>NZ_ATNM01000072.1 GCF_000427295.1 Cyclobacterium qasimii M12-11B
ACTATTAAAATGCGACATTTTCGAAATTAAACACTTTTTGAGTTCTTTTTACCACTCTTTTATTCCGAGTCTCAATTTTTAATTCCTATTTGTATTATTTTATGAATATTGCAATAATTTCTATATAGTCATATCTATCTCGAAATTTTATTGTTAAATTCTTAGAATTTTATTAATTATCATGAAATTTTGCCGAAAAGCCATGAAAAACTCACATTTACCATCTATAAAAAAAATACTATTTCTTAATCTTTTTTGTTTCCTGCTCTTTTCTTGTACCAAACCCTCAGGATTACCGGAAACTGATTCTGATAATGATGGATTGATTCTGCCCGATGGATTTGGCGCACTGGTAGTTGTAGATAGTATCGGTAAAGCGCGTCACCTTGCAGTAAATACAAATGGCGATATCTATGTAAAACTAAGATATGCCAAAGGTACCGGAAGTAATGTCGCACTTAGGGATACTACCGGAGATGGTAAAGCTGACATTATCACACACTTCGGAGATTATGAAGACGAAGGTAGTCTTGCAAACGGCATGCGCATTCACGATGGCTATTTATATTACAGCGCTGCCAGAGTAGTGTATAGAAATAAACTGGTCCCAGGCAAACTGGTGCCCGATAGCCCGATGGAGGTTATCCTTTCTGATGACCATGAGCATGGAATCCACTGGCATATTACCAAACCTGTATCTTTTGATGAAGAAGGATACATGTATGTACCCTTCGGAAGTCCTTCTAATGCTTGTCAGGATATGGCAAACAAACCCGGGGGAATCCCAGGCTCAACTGGCTTAGACCCTTGTCCTGAATTAATCGAACATGGAGGAGTATGGCGATTCAAATTGGATAAATTAAACATGACCCAAAAAGATGGGGAATTGTACGCTACTGGTATTAGAAGTGTAGTAGCCATGGATTATAATAAGGAGGACAAAAAACCTCTACCTCGTCATGCACGGAAGAGACAACCTCCACTTATTGTATCCAGAGACTTTTACACCTTGGGAAAGCGCCGTCCTTCCTTCAGAAGAGTTTATAAGAGTAGAGCAGGGTGGAGATTATGGTTGGCCTTATTGTTACTATGATCAGATAAATGGTAAAAAGGTACTCGCTCCTGAATATGGAGGGGATGGTGAAATTGTTGGTCGCTGCGCAGACATGGACGATCCTATTATGGGATTTCCCGGACACTGGGCGCCCAATGACCTGCTGTTTTACACGGGAGACCAATTTCCTGATCGGTATAAAAATGGTGCTTTCATCGCTTTCCATGGCTCATCAAACAGGTCTCCTTACCAACAGTCTGGTTATTTTGTTGCATTTGTCCCCTTTCAAAATGGACAACCAAGTGGGGACTGGGAGGTTTTTGCCAATGGCTTTGCTGGTAAAGAACTAATCGTAAATACCAACGATGCGGAATTCAGGCCTATGGGTCTGGCTCAGGGGCCGGACGGGTCATTGTATGTGTCAGACTCAAGAGATGGCAAGATCTGGAGGATTCTATATAAAGGAGATAAAACCACATTTGGTGAAGCTGAACTGGCAAAAATGGATGAACAAAAGCTGGTGGCCAATATTCGCAACCCTCAGCCTGAAGAAGACAACCAAGACAAAGGTCAGCTTCCAGAAGGCAAAAAAGTATACAATACTTATTGTTCCCCATGTCACCAAAGGGATGGGAATGGCGCTACGGGAAGGATACCTGGGCTTAGGCAAACGGATTGGGTAACTGGAAACAAGGACAAACTTATCAATATTGTACTTCAGGGACTTGAGGGTGAAATCGAGGTAAATGGAGAACCTTACGATAATATTATGCCAGCCCATCAGTTTTTAACCAATGAGCAGATTTCAGAAGTCTTGACCTTTATCCGGCAGAACTTTGAAAACAATGCTTCAGCCGTTTCAAAAGAAGAGGTAGCAAATGTCAGGGCTAAAATCTCAAAATAATCGGCCCAAGCAAAACCGTCATTCCCAGGCTTTACGGGGCTTTTAAGTATAGGAAGATAAAATAATCTCCAACGTGATGAGACTGCCAAATAAAAGGTTCGCAATGACGATATACATAAAAGAATCGTCATTGTGAGGCTTAGTGTGAGTTTTAAGCGGCACCTTCGACACCCTTCGACAGGCTCACCATGCTCAGGGGCCATGCTCGAGCTCAGGGACCTCAACAAATAAACCATGCATCTGCTCAATAAATGCAAGATTAAAATTCATCCAATTTGCTTTTACCCCGCCTTTTTTGGAATCCATAGATTAATAAATATATTACATCCTTAGTTGAAAACCTTCGCTAAAATCGTAATCTATTGTTAATCAATAATTATAATGGGAAAGCCAAAATGAGAAGTATCTATGCCTTTTTGAATAGTGCAGTATTCTTTATTATTCTTGGACTTGTTCTGAGTTGCAATGGTCCAAAAGAAAATACAGCCCAAAGAAAATTTTCCATCACTGTAAGGGACTCAATCAATATTGATAATTTAGACCCCTTGCAACTGAAAGGCTATGATCCGCAATCAGACAATTACCTATTATCAAATGCTGGTATTGGAGTTCGCCAGGTTTTCCGGGTAAATGAAAAGGGAGCCATTGTTTCCAGTTATACCATTCCTGAGGAAGGTCCAAATGGCCTTTCAAATCCTGGAAGCGTAGGATTCCTTGATGGAGCAATCGTTATTTATGACATGGAAAAAGGTTTTGTGAAACTTAATCCTGACTCAAGCATCAGCCCTGAGGCAAAAATCTCCTATCCCCATAGCTATTTGTTTTTCCCTCCCCATCTGCCTTTGGTTAAGCAAAGTGAAGAGGCATTTTATTATATCAAACCACTTGTTGATGAAGACTTCGTAGATGGTATGGGAGAACAGTTTTATAAAAATTATTACAGTAAGTCGCTACTTGAAATGCACAATGCGAAAACTGGTGAGACCAAACAATATTTAGAGATTCCGGCACAAAGCATTTTTAAGGACGGCATGAATCACGGAATATATGTTCCGGTGATTAAAAATAAAGGGAATGACTGGTTGGTTTCAACATGGTTCGATCCCTCTGTTTTTCTATACAAGGAAAATGCCGAGGGCATATTATTCGAGAAGGCCATTGATTTGCAAATCCCTGGAATGAACAATTATCAGGGCGTAGAAATGAAAAATAGTGAGCAATTTTTTGAAATTAATGAGGGTAAACGTCCAGGAAACATCAATGATATCCTATTTATGGACGATTATACGGTTGTTGTCTATAAAAAAGGCCTTTCCGAAGAAGAACAAAAGGATATCAAGGCAAATTTCCCAAACCAAGCCAAAATGGAGATGGAAAAGAAAGATGCCTTTTATGCGGTCATCCTGGACAAAGACTTCAATGTTCTTGACAGCAATGTCAAATTCCCAAAAGGCGTCTATTACCCAAATGTTGCCAGCAAAAACAATGAAATAATCGCATTGAAGAACCCCGATTTATTTGATGTCGAGGAATACTTTGTTACGCTATATAAAATGGAATTGACTTTTGAGTAAATTTTGGCAGTTTAGTATGGGGCTTAATTATTTTAAAATATAATATCTTTACCACCTTGTACTTCAAGATAAAAACTATCGGATTCCCCTTCCTTTACCTTCACTTATTATTTTTGGCCTAAAGGAAACTTGCCTACAACTTTTGATTTTTTTCAAAATAAAATCTAATCAGAAATTGTTATGGCGTTGTAAAATTGGGCGATATCATCAATGGAAAAGTGATGATGAATTTGAGTCCTTTTGGCATAAATATTTTCTATAAGTTCGTATTTATGTTCCACAACGGCATGATGAATTCCTCTATGACAGTTGGGGCACAAAGCAACAATATTTACAAGGTTATCCAAAGGATCACCAAACAAATGTTGAAATTTAATTGGTATAAAGTGATGTGCTTCAACATAGGGTAATTGGGTACGCTGAGCAACAAATGTTTGATGCGATGGGTCAACTTCACAACGATTACCAACTATATCGAATCTCATTCTTGCCAACCTAGGGTCTCTAACTGTAATGATTCGTCCACCCACAATTTGGGTGGAAATTCTTCCTTTAGGATCTATGACGTAGTTATTGTCTTCGCCAATTGAGGATTCAATTGAACGTTGATAATAATCATCTTGATCATCATTTTGATTTAGGCTATTCCATTCTGCAATAGGTAAACTGCCAATATTCAAAACATTATTTTTTTTGAATAGGAACCAAATATTTCCTGCAAAGGGTTTAAACCCAGCTCTTGATGAAATATATAACCTTAATTCTGGCTTTTCCGGTTTAGGAAAAACCAGATTCAACTGTATTTCTATATTGTCAGGATAAAGGGTAAAAGTTTGAGATGCCTTTTCACGATTAGCTGCAACATTACCTACTTGAATATTTTCCAAACCAAAATGATCCATAACCATTTCAGCTTCTGCATCAGTTAAGGTGATTTGAGAATCAAAAAATTCTCTTTCGGTTACAATGGAATAAGCTCCTTCGACCGCTTGGAAAAAATCCTTGTGAAAAGACCTAAATCTCATATTTTATTTACCAATTTCATCGATTTTAATATGTTTTCAGTAATTGCTTGAATTACCGGCACTGCTACAGAATTCCCAAATTGTCTATAAGCTGCGGCATCACTAGACGGTAATATGAAATTTTCAGGATAACCTTGCAATCTAGCGCATTCACGAGGTGTTAATTTTCTAGGATTTTTATCTTTCTGAGGGATCAAGCATTCCTTTCCATCCTTACCATATCTTGCCACTATTGTATTCGAAGGTTTTTCAAGATTAGCTTCAAAAGCAGTAAAACCTGTACCTCTCTCTAGATTATTTTTAGTACGCCTTTTATGACCTTCCCAAAGCTTATTTGAAATTGTATATTTTTCTAATACATCTGACTCAAGTATTTCTTTTAGTTTTCTTGGTTCTTTTTCGAGTTTAGGAAAAATAAAGTTTTTATTTTGTTTTCTAAAACACACCATAAAAAACCTCTCTCTTTTTTGCGGAACCCATCTGTCTGCATTGATAACCTCAAAATGGAAATCATAATCCAAATCGTTTTCTAAAATAGATTTAACAGTTTCAAAAGTTTTGCCTTCATCATGGGATTTGAAATTTTTAACATTTTCAAGAAAAACAACCTTTGGTTTCTTAACTGAAATAATTCTTGCGATATCAAAAAATAAATTTCCTTGACTTTTATCATCAAAGCCATGAGCTAACCCAAGATGATTACGAGCTGATACACCTGCTAAACTAAACGGTTGACAAGGAAATCCTGCAGTTAAAATTTCATGATCTGGGATAAGTTGATTAAGCTCAATATCAGAAACATTTTTGCTCGTAAACTCTCTTAAATCACCAAATGGATATTCCCCAAAATTTTGTTCGTAAGTCTGTTTTGCAGAATTATCAATTTCAGAACTAAATACACATTTACCTCCCAAATTTTGTAATGCAATACGAAATCCACCTATCCCAGCAAAAAGATCTATAAATCGAAACTTTTTATCGGGTGGGGAAGGGAAGGGAACATCCCATTTGAAGGGTACCAAATATTGGAAATCAGGTTGATTAACCTTATTATTTAATTCAGGTATCCTCTCAATTAAATATTTAATTGCTGGGCTCTTAAAGGATTTCGATGCTCCGTTCACATCATTTTGTAAATAATGTGTTATATAAGCATGTTCGTTTGTGAATTTCTTATCTTTTTTAAAATTTAAAAGACCTTTAATTTCAGAATAAGAGCTCTTCACGATTATTTAGAATTTATTTTGGATGCTTATTTAATACCGAAATTTGGCAAAGCATGTTTGGGCAACTTTGTCCTGGCATGCTTTGCCAAATTTAGTTTATGATAGCTTAAAAGCCTAATTATTATGCTGAGTAACAAATAATATTACCTAGATTAACGATAACTTATTTGGGAGTTGAATATACATGAATAAAAGAATGCTTGATGGCATCAAGACCAACATTTTTTAATACTTTGACATTCAATTTGCCAAGTGTTGGTATCACATTCATTCAAAAAAATCACAACAACTCCAGCAATGCCACGGCTCCTGTGTAAGAAATGATACAGGCAAAAACAAAAGCTGAAATCAATCCAAAATTAAGCCATAGTCCGGCTTTCTGATCACCCATCAAGCTTTTTTGATTGACCAGATACATGATACAGCCAATGACAAGCGGCAATACAAATACCGCAGCAACCTGGGTCAATATCTGAGCAAATATAGGATTGGCACCTAAGATTGGCACGGTCAAGCCTACTACACATGCTACTCCTGTTAGCACTTTGAAACGAACCGACCCTGTGTCCAGCTCTCCTTCTTTATAATCTGCTACTAGTAATGGTGCTACCATTAATATTGGAAAAATGGAGGATAAGCCGGCACTTAAAGCTCCTGTCATAAACAAGGCTACGGCAAATTTACCAGCAACTGGTTCCAACAAATAAACCATGTCCATTACTTTTTCGATTGTCTTGCCTTCTGCATGAAGCGCCCCCGTAGCGGCAGCCATAATGGAGAGGTTAATGATCAACATCAAAATTGCTCCTGTCAATGCATCTCTTGATTGATCCTTGGTATTTCCTGGTCCCCATCCTTTACCTTTCATCAAAAGTGGCCTCACCACAAAAGTGGGAGCTGCCATAGTAGTTCCAACGAAGGCAGCTACTAGTAATTTCCCTCCAGCCACCTGAGGCACACTTGGGATTAATCCCCTTGCCATTTGGCCAGGATCAGGCAATACCATAAACATGGAAATGATAAAAGACAAACCCATTATAGTCACAAAGACGACCAGCACTTTCTCGAAAAATGAATATTGCCCTACCCAAAGAAAGGCATACATCACCAAAATCAAAACAATGGCAATTCCAAGTATTATCCAATAGGAGCTCCCTCCTTCCATGTTTGGAAAAAACAAAAGGATCATCTCATAAATAGCATTGGCACTTAGGCCTAGTATTCCCGACAAGGAATTCCATTGGGCAAGAATAATACCTCCAACGATCAGAAACGAAATCAATTTACCTCCTTTAAGCTTTGTTTTAAAGCTATAAATCGAGGTCTGACCAGTGACAACAGCATACCTTCCATAAGCCTCCATCAGCACCCAGGCAAAAATACAACTCAACACCAAAACCCATAACAGTTGCATGCCAAACTCACTTCCGGCCTTGGCCATAGAGGTTACACTACCAGTACCTATGGTATAACCTATACAGAAAATACCTGGCCCTATTCCTAACATCCACAACCAAATGGTCTGAAAAAAATTATTGTTACTGGCTTTACTGTCTTGTTCCATAGTTATTGGTTTTGGGAAATTAAATTGACCCGTTAATTTGGAAATTTTTATTTTGAATAAAAAGAGATTACATTAGATAGATGAAATTTTAATAAAATATGCCTTTGTTTAAACAATTTTTTTTACAATATTTCCGATCTTCTTTTAAGGATAAACCCATTTTCCTTCGTGATATAGTTCCTAACTTCGCTTTCACTCCCATGTCATTTACTAATCTCCTGAATAAATCAATTGCCATCTTTCTTTTCGCTAGCCTACTACTTTCTTTTAGCGCTAATGCACAAGAAATTGACCTATTACTTAAAGGCGGCCATGTTATAGACCCCAAAAATGGGATCAGTGAAACCATGGACATTGGTATTACTGGAAAGAAGATCGTAAATATAGCCAAAAACATTCCAGAAAACACAGCAAAAAAAACCATTGATCTGAAAGGTTATTATGTGACTCCAGGGCTAATAGACATGCATGTTCATGTTTTTAATGGTGCCGATACAGAATCGTACATCGCCAATGCCTTGACAAGTTTACCTCCTGATGGTTTTACTTTCAGGTCTGGAGTAACCACTGTAGTGGATGCTGGTTCTTCCGGATGGAGAAATTTTCGTCAATTCAAGAAACAAACCATCGACCAATCAAAAACCAGGGTATTGGCACTATTAAATATAGTAGGCACTGGGATGTATGGAAGATTAGAAGAACAAGATGTATCGGACATGAATCCAACCATGACCGCCAATATGATTACAAAAATGTTTCCTGATATTTTGGTAGGCATAAAATCAGCTCATTACTGGGGAGACTTCACCCAGGTAGACCTGGCCGTAGAAGCAGGGAAATTGGCCGAAGTGCCGGTTATGGTAGATTTCGGTGAGCACCAGCCAACAAATTCCATTGAAGCATTGTTTATGAAGCACCTTAGACCAGGTGATATTTTCACGCATACCTTTTCCTATGGACCTGATAATAGAGAAACGGTAGTAGACGAAGACCTTAAAGTCAAACCCTTTGTATTTGAAGCACAAAAAAGGGGTATAAATTTCGATGTTGGACATGGTGGTGGTGCTTTTTCTTTCCGTCAGGCGATACCATCCATACAACAAGGTTTTTTACCTGATGTTATAAGCTCTGATCTTCATAGCCAAAGCATGAACAGTGGTTTTAAAGACATGGCCAACTTATTGTCAAAATTCATGAACATGGGATTGACCATGGAGGAAGTAGTACTTAGAGCCACATGGAATCCTGCACAAATAATAAACCGAAAAGACCTGGGTAACCTGGATGTTGGAACTGAAGCAGACATCGCTGTTTTTACACTTAGAAAAGGAGACTTTGGATTTTTGGACATCCGAAGAACCAAAATAGATGGAGACAAACGATTGGAAACAGAAATGACCATCAGAGCCGGTCGGGTAGTATGGGACCTAAATGGTTTAAGTGTCCCTTATTGGGAATCAGAGTTTAAATAATAGAAATAGCGTAAAAGACAACCATGAGGTTTTTTCTTATTATATGCTTTTGTATCGCTTGCAATTTGCAGGCAATTGGCCAGGAATATGACATTCTCATAAGAGGGGCTTACCTAATTGATGCTAAAAATGAAATCCGTGACACCATGGATGTTGCTGTATCAGATGGGAAAATAGCGGCTGTTTCTAAAAACATCCCTGTTAATCAGGCGAAGAAGGTAATCGATGCTTCCGGACTGATTCTTAGTCCTGGTTTGATCGATCCCCACACACATGTATTTGTAGGTAGCAAAAGCAAAACTTTTGCTGATGGATTTAACAGTGTATCACCTGACGACTTCAGCTTTCGTTCCGGCATCACTACTGTGGTAGATGCAGGCACCTCAGGTTGGAGAAATTTTGAGACGTTCAAAACAAATGTTATCGACGCCTCAAAAACGAGGGTTTTGGCGTTTCTAAATATCTCAGGGGTGGGAATGAGTGGTGACTCCACTCAAGAAGACCTATCAGACATGGATGCAGAAAAGGCATATCAAACCTTAAAGCAATATCCCGATATCCTGGTCGGGATTAAAATTGGGCATTATACTGGTTCCGAATGGCTTCCTTTTGACAATGCTTTGCAAGCTTCTGGAAAAGCTGGCAAACCGCTACTTGTAGAATGCCACTTACCGGAGTATTCTCTTGCGGATCAATTGAACAAAATGAGACCGGGAGACATTATCACCCACAGTTTTGAAGAAATAGACGAAAGGTTGCCTATCATAGATGAAGAAGGAAGACTACACCCCTTTGTAAAACCGGCTTACGAAAGGGGAATTAATTTCGATGTTGGCCATGGCGGCGCTGGCTTTTGGTTTAGCCAAGCCATTCCAGCTTACCAACAGGGTTTGGTTCCAAATTCATTTGGTACAGACCTCCACCGTTTCAGTATGAATAGCGGAATGAAGAACATGTTAAATGTCATGTCAAAATTCATCAATATTGGGATGAGCACGGAAGAGGTAATAGAAAAAGCTTCCTGGAAAACTGCTCAGGCCATACATCGAACAGACTTGGGTCACCTGAGTGTAGGCGCTGTAGCTGATCTTACATTACTACAGTTACACAATGGTAATTTTGGTTTTATAGATGCAGGAAAAAAGAAAATTGAAGGTAAATATAAATTAGAAACAGAGCTGACCATGAAAGACGGAAAGGTCGTATATGACCTTAATGGCTTGGCAGCAGACAAATACCACTAAAAATTATGGATAGAAGAGAAATGTTAAAAAACCTGGCCATCCTTCCTGTTGGAGGAAGCCTTATGAGCATGTCGCCACTTATGGCTTCGCCGGATAAAAATGTTGCCAAGGGACCACTTGCCCTTGATGAAGATATTTATAAATCAATTGGAGTCGTTCCAATTATCAACTGTAGGGGTACATTCACCATTATAGGTGGGTCCATTGAAAGACCTGAGGTACATGCAGCAATGGCTGCCGCTTCTAAAAACTTCGTACAATACGATGAATTGGCATTTGCCATTGGAGAAAGGCTTTCTGAAATCACCAAAGCTGAATTTGGTATTGTCACAGCTGGTTGTGCTGCAGCTATGAAGCATGGTACTGCTGCCTGTGTTACAGGAGGTAATCCTGAAAAATTACTCAGAATTCCTGACTTATCCGGACTGGATAAAACGGAAGTAATCATCCCAAGGCATTCCAGGAATGTTTATGACCATGCGGTTAGAAATATCGGGATTACGGTGGTAGAAGTTGACAGTATGGAAGAGTTGGAAAAAGCCATCAATCCTAAAACTGCCATGATCTATTTGCTAGCAAATAGAAGTTCTTCAACCGGACAACCTATGTCGGTAGAGGCCATTGCTAAAGTAGCAAAAAAACAAAGCATACCTATTATGGTAGATGCTGCAGCTGAAAACCTTAGTATTCCTGTAGTTCATTTTGAGCGTGGAGCAGATATGGTAGCTTACAGTGGTGGAAAAGCAATGTGCGGCCCTCAATGTGCTGGCCTTTTATTAGGTAGAAAAGACCTGATGCTTTCTGCATGGCAGGCAAGCTCTCCACATCACGGACCAGGAAGAGACAATAAAGTAGGGAAAGAGGAAATGCTGGGAATGCTCGCAGCAGTAGAAGCCTGGACTACCAGAGACCATGAGAAAGAATGGGACCGATGGATGGAATGGCTAAACCTTATCGCAGAGAAAGCCACTAAAATAAAAGGGGTAACTCACGAAATAACCCTTCCTGATGGACTTAACAATAGGGCTCCGGGCTTGATCGTAAGTTGGGATCCAACACAATTGAATATTACAGGCGAAGAAGTTGCTGAGCTATTCGGCCGTTCTGAACCAAGAATTGCAATTGGAAGCGGTGGCAAAGATGGATTAACTTCAATCAATGTTACGCCTAGCCAAATGCAGGATGGAGAAGCAAAAGTAGTGGCTAAACGACTACATGATACTTTATCTAAAAAGAGATCTACTCCTGACACATCTATGGCTGCAGCCGCTTCAGACATTTCTGGAAGGTGGAACGTAGAAATGACTTTCTTTAGCAGCAAAAGCACACATCATATGATGCTTGAGCAAGATGGCAACTGGCTAAACGGAACGCATCAAAGTGATTTTGCAGAGCAGGATTTATATGGTACAATCGAAGGAGACACAATAAAAATCAGAAGTCATTTCAAAAAACCTGGTGATTCTGTTGTTTACATGTTTACCGGTAAGTTAAAAAATGGCCAAATATCAGGCGAGGTATTTATGGGTGAATATTTAACTGCCCAGTTTACTGCCAAAAAATGGGAAAGCAAACAGCGGAAACAAAAAATCTCCGTACCAGGTGGACCTCCATTGGCAACTTGATCCGTTACTTTGAATAGTAACACATTACCAAAAGATTAAATTAAAAAATAAATCATACAATGAGAAAAATTGCATTATTACTGTTGATTCCTTTCTTATGTTTAGCAGGATGTGGTGGACCGCCATCCTCCAAGCCTTCAGATAAAAAAGCGAGTGCTGCGGAGCAGAGCACCGATGGTGTAGATGCCGAACAGAGGATCAAAGATTTGGGCATCGAACTTATTACGCCTAAACCACCTACAGCCAATTACCTTAAAGCCAAAACCTTAGGCAATGTAGTCTACTTGGCAGGTACTGGACCTGACAGACCTGACGGTTCTCAGGTAACAGGTAAATTAGGAAGTGAAATAAGCCTGGAAGAAGGAATAGCTGCTGCCCGCTTTGCAGGCATATCGCTACTGTCCTCTTTGAAAGCTGAAATAGGTGACCTGAACAGAGTGAAAAACATCGTTCGTGCCAAAGGCATGGTCAATGCAGATCCTACTTTTACCCAACATTCACAAGTCATCAATGGCTTTTCTGATTTGATGGTTGAAGTCTTTGGAGAAAAAGGGAAGCATGCCCGAGCTGCAATTGGAATGGGTTCCTTGCCTTCCAATATCTCTGTTGAAATAGAGATGATTGTAGAACTTTATGACTAATATAAAAGTGGTTAAATGGATTTTAGCCCGATAATTGCTTAAGAAAATGGGGATGGTGAAAACCATCCCCATTTTTATTTGTTAGAACATAAACCCAACAAAAAATAGTTTTCATGACAGGGAGATTCACGCAAGCAGCATCCACTAATACAGTACTTTTAGACAGATTCAAATCCTGTCGCCTGCAAACAGAAAAAATATGTGCTCCACTCGAAGTGGAAGATTATGTTCCACAACCAATACCGGAGGTTTCGCCCCCAAAGTGGCACCTTGCCCATAGTACCTGGTTTTTCGAACAGTTTTTACTTGTTCCTTTCAACAGCGACTATAAGGTATATGATCAAGATTTTGCCTACTTGTTCAATAGCTATTATAACAATGCGGGCGACAGGGTCTTGCGCCCCAATAGAGGGTTAATGAGCAGACCGCCTGTGATTGAAGTGATGGCTTACCGAAATTACGTTACCAATGCCGTATTGGAACTTCTGGAAAAAGAAGAACGCAACAGTCAAATTTCGGAAATTGTTGAACTAGGCATCAACCACGAACAACAACATCAGGAACTCCTGGTGTATGACATAAAATACATTCTTGGAAACCAACCTACATTTCCAAAGTATGGAGATTCCTTTGGCACCAAAGCTGAAAAAACGATAGAGGAATGGCTTGAAGTTTCCGAAGGGATAAAACAAATTGGCTTTGCTGGCGATGGTTTCTCCTATGACAATGAACTAGGGAAACACCGTGTTTTTCTAGAACCCTATAGTATTTCAAAAAAACCTTGTGACCAATGCTGAGTACATTCAGTTCATTGAATCCGGAGGCTATACCAATTTTAACTTGTGGCATTCTGATGGCTGGGAATTTATCAATAATAACGACATAAAGGCACCGCTGTATTGGTACAAAATTGAAGGTAAATGGCATCATTACACCTTCAATGGCTTGCAAGCGGTGAATGAAAATTTACCAGTTCAACATGTCAGTTATTACGAGGCTTTTGCTTTTGCGGAATGGAAAGGAATGAGATTACCTACCGAATTTGAATGGGAGGTAGCAGCCGATCAGTTTAGCTGGGGTCAATTGTGGGAGTGGACTTCAAGTGCCTACTTACCTTACCCAGGTTTTCAAAAAGCCCCCGGTGCATTGGGAGAGTACAATGGTAAATTCATGGTCAACCAACAGGTGCTCAGAGGTGCATCTGTAGCCACAGCTTGTAACCATAGTAGGAAAACTTACCGTAATTTCTTTGCCCCTCCCTCCCAATGGATTTTTTCAGGAATCAGACTTGCTAAATAAATATGACAAACACAAACTTCGAGAAAGACATTCTTAAAGGTCTTAAATCAGAACCCAAACAACTTTCCTCCAAGTATTTTTACGATGAAAAGGGGTCTGAAATATTTCAGGAAATCATGCAGATGGATAGTTATTATCTGCCAGGCTGTGAAACCGAAATTTTAACCAAAAAGAGCCAAGAGATAATCGCTCTACTTCCGAACACTACTTATGATGTAGTAGAACTTGGGGCAGGAGACGGTACTAAAACGGCCATATTTCTGGACGCATTATTAAAATCAGAGAAAAAAATAAATTATTTGCCTCTGGATATTTCACCAGAAATTCTTGAGGTTAACAAAAAGTTTTTAATAGAAAAATTTCCAGACTTAAACGTATTGCCTATTGCAGGTGATTACTTTGAAACACTGGAAAAAATCAAGCCTCGGAAAAACCCTAAAATTGTGCTTTTCCTGGGTAGCAATATTGGTAATTTTGAAGGTGAAAAGGCCGTAGCATTTCTACAATTTGTTCGTCAATATTTAGGTGAAGGCGATTTATTTTTGCTAGGTGCAGATTTAAAAAAACATCCGCATACCATTTTAATGGCTTATGACGACCCTGAAGGAATAACAAAAAGGTTCAACTTGAACCTCCTTCACCGCATCAACAAAGAATTAAAGGGAAGTTTTGTTTTAGAAAATTTTGATCACTTTGCAAGTTACGATCCTCTAAGTGGTACCACCAAAAGCTTCCTTATTAGTAAGGTAAAACAAAATGCCCAAGTGGCTGGGCAAACCATTGCCTTTGAAAGAGACGAACCTGTGCACATGGAGATCTCCCAAAAATACAATATCACTGACTTGGTTCAATTGAGGGAAAATGCAGGGTTTAAAACTGATCATCATTTCACCGATAGCCAAAGGTATTTTAGCATAAGTCTTTTTGCCTATTAAATAGGCAGTCCATTGGTTCCTTTTGACTGAAATAAGGTGAAAAAGAGAGATAATCCCAGACGGTGCGCATGGCCCACTTTCTGGGATTTTTTCATTAATAATATGCCTCTTTAACAGGAACCAATCTCAAGATCAATTATATTTGATTGAAGAAACCACCGAAATTTACTTTTAAATGATACCTGAAAATCCTTATTTGCTGCTTACCCCAGGCCCCTTGAGCACTAGTAAAACGGTTAGGGAAGCCATGAACCGTGACTGGTGTACCTGGGATGAAGACTACAAAACAATCGTACAAAATATCCGAAGCTCTTTACTCGACTTAAGTAATGGTGGAGATCCTTACACTACCGTTTTGATGCAGGGAAGTGGCACTTTTTCAGTTGAAGCTGTCCTGTGGACTTGTTTGAAGCCAAAAGACAAAATTTTGGTGATTTCAAATGGTGCTTATGGCAAGAGAATGGCTAAGATTGTTTCCTTGATGGGCATTGGTTTGGAGGTTTTGGAAATGGAAGAGCACTTACAACCTGATCCTGAAAAAGTTAAGGAATTGCTAAAGCAAAATCCGGACATTAGCCATATTGGGATGGTTCACAGTGAGACCACCACAGGGATGCTAAATGATTATGCGTCAATTGCCTTGCTGGCGGAGCAATACAACAAGTGTTTTATTCTGGATGCCATGAGCAGTTTTGGAGGAATACCGCTTGACATCAAGTCTCCTAAAATTGATTTTCTGATCAGCAGTGCCAATAAATGCATTCAAGGCGTGCCTGGTTTCGGTTTCATTATTGCCCGAAAAGAAGTGCTTCAAGCATGCAAAGGCAATTCAAAAAGCCATTCCCTGGATCTTTACGACCAATGGGAAGCCATGGAAAATGACCCTGGAAAATGGCGTTTTACCTCCCCTACCCATACGGTAAGGGCATTCTTACAGGCACTGGAAGAGTTGAAAGAAGAAGGTGGTATTTCCGCTAGGTACAAAAGGTATGTCAGTAATCACCAGACCTTGGTAAAGGGAATGAAGCAGTTGGGAATAGAAGCCTTTCTTGCAGAAGAAAATCAGTCTCCTATTATCACCGCCTTCCATGAGCCTTCAAGCCCTGACTTTTCTTTCAACAAATTGTATCATTTGCTTAAAGAAGAAGGCTTTGTAATTTACCCAGGCAAAGTGTCTAAAGCAGCAACTTTTAGAATTGGGCATATTGGGCATGTCTTTCCTGAGGACATACAGAGGCTAATCATTGCTTTCAAAAAAATTAAATTTTGGTAATTACCCCCGAAATATGGAATAGACCTTCTATTACGTGATCAAATCACGAGGACCCCTATTGCGTAATTCTATCTAACACTTTAGCCTCTACTGTTAAAAAATTAATCCTATTAAAATAAGATTCAATGTTTCAATTTCATCAGCCCAGAATGGGCGTAATATCTCAGCCACGGGTGCAGCCCGTGGTTCAATGAATGTATACTAAATGATTTTGGCGGTATTGTTGCCTTTTTTTGCAACAATGCTGACAAAATCTCTATAGTTCGCTTGATTAAATTACATTCTTCCATTCCTCGAATCCTGTTTAACCATAAAAAAACCTCTGGACTGCTGCATTATTAAATGCAGCAGTCCAGAGGTTTTGTTTTATTAAGCTAGCTTATTTTTTACCATAAGTAATGCCATTCCAATCATCCGTTCTGAATGGATTAGCAGGGAGCCCTTCTTTATTGTATACATTCACATCATCAGGATTGTCCGCCCAACCGTATCTTACTGCTACCGGATTTTTGATGTCTCCAGTCTCTAAAACGACTTGATCGCCGTCTTGCTGTCCTGATACCCAATGGAATTTCTTGTCTGAACCTGCCACTGCAAATCCTTTGACATAACCATATTTATCATTCACCACTAAACCTGAGCCGATATGATCAAAGCTTATACGGATTTGGTTTCCCTGGATCTCCATAGACTTATAGGTAGGTCCACTGTAAACCACATCCATATCGTAAGCGATTTTCTTGGCTCCTTTTGCAAGACGTTCTCCTACTGTCCATTTGTCTCTAGGGTGAATATCTCCCGCTTCACCTTTATCGATGATCACCGCCTGTGCAGTATTGGGAAGAGACAAGGTCATGGTTTGTGCCTCTCTTAACTCTGCCCAGTCACTGTCCTCAGGATCAGCTTTTGGTTGTTTGAAATTGGCCAATTGTACCCAAAGAAATGGGAAATCTCCCTGACCCCATTGGGCTCTCCAGTCTTCAATCATTAAAGGGAAAATCTCCCTGTATTGGTAAGCCCTAGAGGCATTAGATTCACCCTGATACCAAAGTGCACCTTTGATCCCAAATGGGATTATAGGTTCAAGCATTCCATAAAACAAGCTGGTTGGCCAGCTGTTTGGACTCTTTTGTTTTAGGTCTGGATCAGAAAAATCCTTAGGCCCTTCAGTCTGGTTTGTGGTGACTCTTTCTTTGAAATCAGCATGCGTCAACAAAGCATCTGCACTTGTCCATGCTTCTGAAAGTGTACCTCCCCAGTTGATGTCCAGGAGTCCTATGGCTACATCCATGTCTGACTCAATTCTTCTGGCAAAATAATAACCAATGGCTGAAAAATTGGCCACCGTCTCAGGAGAACAAATAGACCACTTCGCTTCAGGAACTTCTTCTATCTCTTCTAAACTTAGGTTTCTGCCAACTTCAAAAAGTCGGATATTGGGATGGTTTGCGGCTTTGACACTGTCTTCACCACTAATTGTCTTTATCAATGGCCACTCCATATTGGATTGGCCACCAAGCAACCAAACATCACCCATCATAACATTTTCCAAAACTTTGGAATCTTTTTTGGTATTGATGGAAAGAATATAAGGACCTCCTTTAGGGAAAGCATCCATTTTCAGCATCCACTGTCCTTCTTTATCTGCTTTTACACGGTATTTTTTACCTTGAAAGGTCACATTGACCCACTGTTTTGGGTCTGCTTTACCCCATACAGGTATTTCCTGGCCTCGCTGTAATACCATATGGTCAGCAAAAACCTTAGGCAATTCTAACGCTGCCTTTACCTGAAAGAGGATCAGGAACAATGCAGCAAATAATACTATTCTTTTCATCGTATTTGGATTTGGTTATTTTTAAAAAAGATTTGATAATATACGATTTTTGCCCTAAAAAATCATTCATCAAAGCCCATTAGGCAAGCAGGGTTTTTTATTAAAGTACAATTCAAGGTGATAAATAAGGCGCCAATAAAAAAAACATTGCTAAAAATCGATGGCTTCTCCCTGCCCCTTTTGCCTCATAGAAGAAATTGAATTCTGCTTTAATCTTATTGAAACTTATTTATTAAAAGGCTAAAGCTCAATTTTAAAAACCTTCACATTATTTTGAACTAAGTTTGTTTTTAAATAAATTTAAACTTAGTTCAGGGCGATTATTGCGCTACATAATTTAGATTTTTCTCAATAAAAGAAGCTCAAATTTACTATTGGTTATGAAAAAAGTAGCATTAGCAGCAGCCATTTTAATAGTTACCGGAATAACTGTCTTTGCCCAAAACAATAATAATAGCTATTCCATAAAGGGAAGAAAATCAATTGGTCTGGGGACGGCCCTAAATAATACAAAGTATTTACAAGGCAACAATAGCCTTTATACGGAAATATTTTTTGATTATGGTCTTGGTAAATTTATAAGTACCGGGGTATTTGTTGGTTATCAAAAGAGGCAATATTCTTTTTTATCAGTATTTGATTCAAACAATAAAAGTTTAAACTATGATCAAAATTTTATTCCTTTAGGATTAAGAGCTACAGTACATCTTTCCTCATTCTTGAGTGATCAATTACAACTTAATCTTAAGCCAGAGAAATGGGATGTTTATGTGAGGTATTATGCAAGTGTAACCTTAAACTCCGTAACGGATAAGTTTGACAGGAGTGGTCATTTGCCTGAAGATCAAATTAACTACATGTTTTATCGAACAGATGAGGATCTCAATTATTCTGCAGGATTATTGAGCGGAATTGGTTTTTACCCCATCAAAAATTTAGGCTTATTTTTTGAAGGAGGCTACGGGCCTATGGGGAATTACAATGTAGGTATTGTGGCCAGGTATTGAAAAGCTAAAGGCGATTATTACGGATTATGAAATAGGATTTTCGGACTCCATCGAGAAGGGTGTCGTAGGGGACTAGGCTGATCTAGCAGCTAGAATATTTGGTTATTGTGTGTCGTTTTTAGTTCTTTGAATCACTTTGTAAATAACTGAAATTGGTATTCCAAGTCCTAGAATAATTGATACCAATTTGGCTATTCCATAAATCACAAATAATCTAAGACCTACTGTAGTGTTGCTGTTGTTTACTTCATTTATGTAATCCTTAACCTCCTGGTAATTATGAAGATAAGAATACAGATACAACGAGCATAGGCCAATAATGAATAAAAAAGTTAACGCGAAAATCTCTGTCCATTTCATCTGCTATCGGGATTTAAGCCTTAGATGAATTCTTTTAAATGTCCTTTTAAACTTTCAAGCCCTACAATATCATTCAGATTCTTGATTACAGTTCTTAATCTATTGCTTCACTAAGCTTAACATCCTTTTCAAGCTTTGTTCTCCATTCTTCTTGGCTTGACATGGTGTCACATAATTTCTCATGAAAATATACTTGGTACCAAATTTCCTTTTGAAACTCACAAATATTTTCATATACCTTCTCCGAATGAATCATCAACTTCATAATAAATTCATCTTTGGGATCTCGGTGATTGTTAATTACTTGACTAAGCCTAATTGGTGTAATATTAATATCCTGAGCAAAGTGATTTTGATCATCATAAATTGGTTGCTCGATATACGCTTTCATTTTTAATTTAAGCTGCATGAGTTTTGCTCGAATAATATGCTCTTTAGACAAATTCTTCATTCTTATTAATCGCGCTTCCATTAATGATGCCGCTTCTGAATCTCGTTCTTTCTTTGAATTGTACCTTGAATCTAATCCATATTCAGCATCTGCAATAAGATCCTTATTAGTTTTACTTTTCATGGTCATACTGATTAATTAAATCCAAAATTTCAGGCACCTCTATGCTCAAAGTCATACCCGTTAATTTCATATTGTATTTGTCAATGTAATGTTGGGCAATTTGACTTTTTGGTCTTAAGGATACACAGGCATATTCAGCATATTCCTTAACGGCGATTCTAGCTGCATACGCGATTAAGTTTCCAGCTATTCTGTCAAACTGTTTTTCTCTTCCTATATTACCTTTTGAAAGGGTTAAAAGTCTAATGTGCACTCGCCACTCTTCTGGGATTTTTTCTAAGGATATAAGCCCTATAATTTCCCTTGTTCTTGATAGTTGTAACTTATATACTTCATAAGCTTTTTCTTTTTTCCAGTCAAAGAAAAAACGACTCTTGCTAAGCGTTTTATAGTCTCCATCTTCTACGGGATTTATCTCAACGAAATGACTGTTCCCTGAAGAGGTTTCTATTACATTCATACGATCAATATACGAAATTGTTTACCAAAACCGGAAACAATAAGGAATAAGTATCCATTTTTTGGAAATATTAATGGGTCGTCAAACTGCAGTTACGCAAATTGCGAATTCATTCTTGTTTGGAAATGAGATTGTAGACCAGCCCCTGACAGATAAGAAATAAGTCCATTAGGCCCTGATTAAGGATAAAAAGTGTCTTTCCAGGTTATAAAGGCAATTGTTCAACCCACTCTGGGGTTGGACAATTCAGGGAATATTTCCTATCCACGGGTGCTACCCGTGGTTATTATTATTGAAGCCCCTCAGGCTTCTTGAATATCAAATAAGCCATATTCCAAAAAATATCTTCTCAATAGGGATGGGCTTTAGCCCATTTTTAAAAGTCGGTAATACAGCATCCGGCTTTAGCCAAAATTTAGGTATCAAAAGGGTTAATATTGAAATGAACATTGCCAGAGGGAAGGAAGCGGTAAACTATTTAATCTAGGGGGTCAACATATTCTATTTTACAAATTGCAAACCATCCCCCATAGTAAACCATAAGGCCACGAACTGGCCCCTGAGCCTGTGGTCCCTGAGCGGAGTCGAAGGGTCGAAGGGTGCCGAAGGGTTCAGGCAATCTTGCTTATTTATTAGGCATAAGTTTTAGAAGTAAATAGGTCTAAACGTTATTCCATCAACCCTATTAATTTCAATAGCAGGAAAAGGTATTTTAATAAGGTTGATCGACTTGAACACCATTTTCACCCATTTCTTATTAGTATGAATCTTTGTGAAGTCAATGTCTAATGATAAAATGTATTGCCGGTATCTTTCTAAATCAGGAAAGGGCTCACCCTGATAATACTTAGGGTTTTCAAACTCATATATCATACCATTTGCACTGTATCCAAATGCAATATTGATCCATGAAGGTATTTTTTCCGATCCAGTAAGCTTCTTTAGGTTACCAGAAAACCAATAAGTATGGGCATTGTAATCTAAAAAAAATCGTTCTAAATGGGATTCGCCAAGATGCGTATGGTAGTTGGGGTATATGCTGGGAGAATAGGAGAATTTCATAAGAAAAACCTGTTCGTCAAAAGCTGCTTCCTGGATCACAAATAGGGCGGATCCGAAAGTGTTTGCAATCATGTCGGACCAGGAGAAGCCCCACCCTTCATACATCCCATCAAAAACTTCTATTGGTGTTTGAAAAATCAAGCCTATTGGACCTCCATATATCAGTGCTTTTCTTTTACCTACACCTGCATTTCTCAGGGCGTAATAAGCTGAAGCACTTTCTCTATATGCACCAAAAGCATGTCCAAACTTATCCATTTGCAAATACCCTTTTGAGTCATCGTAAAAATGAAAGGGAACACGTTCATGATCTTTGTACCAGATATAGTTCAAGAAAGAAAGCCCTGCCAGGTAACTGCCCACTTCAATCCCAATTGCAGTATTTAAGCGCTTTTTGTCAATTGAATCAGGGTATGAATTAATATACTCCTGCTGAGCAACAGTTCTTAGAGAGGCAAAAATCAACAATCCAATAAGGCATATAATTTTCATAACCAAGGCTTAACCTTTCTAGAACTTAGTTTGGTAGTAAATTTTTTAGACAATTATGCCTTATAGCGTAGCATCTGTTGGCGACTCACCCAACTATCACCTTAAAAGTAACAACAATAAGTTTATTATCAACACTTTACCCCTCCAAATCTTTACTTGATCAGGCATCAAGGCATCCTAGCCATTGCACCTATTTAGTTAAAATCGAAAGTTAATCCGGTCAGGTCGTAAAAATTAAGAAGGAAACATTTCCCTATACGATGATCCGGCCCCTGAGCCTGTGGTCCCTGAGCGGAGTCGAAGGGTGTCGAAGGAGACTAGGCTGTTCTAGCAGCTAGGATGCTTAGTTATTGATATATCGTTTTATAAAGACAACAACCTTTCATAATCGTATTTGTCATATTCTTTAGTATTTTCCTTACTTAATTTTGCTATTTCATTTTTAACCTGTACTCTATACCAATACTCAGGCTTTGTTCGGGAGAATGAACTAATTTTAAGTACGACTTCAGAATTTAGCTTTCTTTTGCCGGTTAAATATTTATGAAGGTTACTGTCTTTCATTCCAAAATATTTAGCTAAATCCTTTTTGGTAATGTCAAGTGCTTTTAGGTACATTTTCACAAAATCCAAAATTTCAAGAACCTCATCTTCTTTAATTTCATCCTTATCAATATAATCTTCCAGCTTATACTGAATAGATAAAAGTTTATTCTTTATTTTCTTTCTTTAGACTGATTGTCAGAATGCTTTTTAATAAACTCATCTACTTTGCTGAGTTTATCCTCGTTCCATATGTCTTTAGGTAAGATTTCAATATTTTTCATAGCTTTTATTTTAAATATTCGCTGATGAGGTTTTCACTACCCTCAGGTAGAATAATCATGGTTGTTGAATTGTCTAATCTAACTGCGTTGTACTTTTGACTATACATATTCATTAGTTTTATTTCATCTTCTTCTCTTTCTTCGAGTACATCAAAAGCAAGATATCCTTCTTGACCATTAATAAAACTTTGTCTACAAGCATATGCGATTAAACAACCAGCGACTTTCTCATATTTTTTTTCATTGCCTCTGTTATGGGGTGCAACTTCAACAAATGCCATATATACCTGATAGGGACTTTTAGTATTTATGATTAAACACCCCTCTATTATTTCAGGTGTTTTGTCAGTTGTTAAAACGTAAGTCTGGTAGTCTTTCTTTTTGGAATGTTTACTAAAATTAAATCTCCACCCATCAATTATTGAAGGCAATTTAGATTTCCCTTTCGTCACTGAATAAATCTGGGATTTAATCTGGGATTTTGTTTCTACATCGAGGATCTTTACATCCATTTAAAACACTTTTGAGAGTCAAAGATACAATAATTATACATTATGTACAATTAAATTTTAAATGAAGCGATAGGCAAAAGCCTTGAAGTTACATGCAAATTTATCACTTTAAATGTAATACCAGTAAGTTTATTATCAGCACTTTACCCCTCCAAATCTTTACTTGATCAAACATTAATGCATCCTAGCCTTTGCACCTTTTTAGTTAATATCGACAGTTAATCCGGTTAGGTCGTAAAAAGTAAGAAGGAAACAATTCCCTATACGATGATCCGAACCCTGAGCCTGTGGTCCCTGAGCGGAGTCGAAGGGTCGAAGGGTGTCGAAGGGGACTAGGCTGGTTTAGCAGCTAGGATGCTTAGTTATTGTGATGCTTTTTTAGTTCTTTGAATCACTTTGTAAATAACTGAAATTGGTATTCCAAGTCCTAGAATAATTGATACCAATTTAGCTATTCCATAAATCACAAATAATCTAAGACCTACTGTAGTGTTGCTGTTGTTTACTTCATTTAAGTAATCCTTAACCTCCTGGGAATTATGAAAATAAAAATACAGATACAACGAGCATAGGCCAATAATGAATAAAAAAGTTAACGCGAAAATCTCTGTCCATTTCATCTGCTATCGGGATTAAAGCCTTAGATGAATTCTTTTAAATGTCCTTTTAAACTTTCAAGCCCTACAATGTTCATTCAGATTCTTGATTACAGTTCTTAATCTATTGCTTCACTAAGCTTAACATCCTTTTCAAGCTTTGTTCTCCATTCTTCTTGGCTTGACATGGTGTCACATAATTTCTCATGAAAATATACTTGGTACCAAATTTCCTTTTTAAAACTACAAATCTTTTCAAATACCTTCTCAGAATGAATCATTAACTTCATAATAAATTCATCTTTGGGATCTCGGTGATTGTTAATTACTTGACTAAGCCTGATTGGTGTAATATTAATATCCTGAGCAAAGTGATTTCTTGTTGAATAAATGGTGTCTACATATATTTTTAGGAAATCAGCAAAGTGATTTTGATCATCATACATTGGTTGCTCGATATACGCTTCCATTTTTAACTTTAGCTGCATGAGTTTTGCTCGAATAATATGCTCTTTAGACAAATTCTTCATTCTCATTAATCGTGCTTCCATTAATGATGCAGCTTCTGATTCTCGTTCTTTCTTTGAATTGTACCTTGAATCTAATCCATATTCAGCATCTGCAATAAAATCCTTATTAGTTTTACTTTTCATGGTCATACTGATTAATTAAATCCAAAATTTCAGGCAGCTCTATGCTCAAAGTCATACCCGTTAATTTCATATTGTATTTGTCAATGTAATGTTGGGCAATTTGACTTTTTGGCCTTAAGGATACACAGGCATATTCAGCATATTCCTTAACCGCGATTCTAGCTGCGTACGCTATTAAATTCCCCGCAATTCCGTCATACTGTTTTTCTTTTCCTCTGTTATCTTTTGAAACGGTTAAAAGTCTAATGTGCACTCGCCACTCTTCTGGGATTTTTTCTAATGATATAATCCCTATAATTTCACTTGTTCTTGATAGTTGTAACTTATATACTTCATAAGCTTTTTCTTTTTTCCAGTCAAAGAAAAAACGACTCTTGCTAAGCGTTTTATAGTCACCATCTTCTACGGGATTTATCTCAACGATATGACTGTTCCCTGAAGAGGTTTCTATTACATTCATACGATCAATATACGAATTTGTTTACCAAAAACGGAAACTATAAGGATTAAGTATCCATTTTTCGGAAATATTAATGGGTCATCAAACTGCAGTTACGCAATTCTCGAATTGCGAATTCATTTTTGTTTGGAAATGAAATAGTAGACCAGCCCGTGACAGCATACCCAATTATTAACTAAAAGGAGTAAACTACCAGCGACTGACAGATAATGAATAATACCCTTAGGTCCTGATTAAGGATAAAAAGTGGCTTTCCAAATTATAAAGGCAATTGTTCAACTCACTTTGAGTTTGGGTATTTAATGGATTCTTAGCGGTCCATGGCTTGCCACCTGTACATATTGCAGTTGAAGCCCATCAGTTTTCTTGGATAGAAACTGAACCACAATTCCTAACACTTCAATGTTTCATTGAAGTCTACCCTGAACTTTCTCAGGGTTCAACATTGCATTCAGACTAGGCTATTACAGCCGTCAGAATGCTTAGTTATTAGCTGCTGTTTTTCATTCTCCAATTATATTTTTGTCAACGAATCTGCTTTTCCATCTTTTCCATGGCTCCTCTTGACTTTCGGACCTGTCCAGCTTGTCGGTTGAGTTCTTGTTAATAATATTGTCCCAGTCAGAGTCGGTAAAGTATGAATTGGCGCAATCAACATCAAATTTTTGTCGGATAAACAATGAGTGTTCTTTAAATCTAAAGTCAGGCACAGGATAAATGAAAGGAAGTATCACGGGATTTCCAGAATTGTCACGAAAGAAGTAATCGAATTTGCTAACAAATGACTTCTCTTTTTCCCAATAATCAGAATTAATCTCGTCCATTAATTCCATGTCCTCTGTTTGAATATAAACAAAGCTTTCAAACTCCTTAAAGTTTGTCATGAAGAGTTTCTTTACTTTTACAAGTGTGTCTTTCTCCACTTTCTCGTTAATAAAATCACGCCCTCTTGGGGCTGCGGTATATAGTCCTGTTAGTGCAACAATGATTGATTTTTCAACATTCTCCCAAGTCGAGTATTTTAGAAAAAGGTAGAGCCACTCAGGGAACTCAATACAGAAGTAGTATCTGAATTCATAATTCATTGCGTTTAGGTTTCCATTAACATACTCCCATGTCTGTCGATTACGCTCTAATTCTTTTTTGTCCGTTGGATAAAAAGTGAATAATGAGCTATTCCCCGTTCTTATCATTCTCACATTTTCCACTTTCTCCAAGAAGTCAGCAGGTTTCAAATATGCTACTTCATGTATCTCGGTGTTAAATATTTTAATTGTCTTTTTTTCTGCCATATGTCGGAGGGGGAAATTTTATTAGAAAAATTCCCGGCAACGGTTTATGTAAGTGGAGTATGGGTTAAAAGTGATGAACTTTCAATTTCGCACGGAGCCAATTCGTTTATTCATAATTTCAAATTTTCGGTCAATCGTCAATGAGGAATTGGACGTGTTGCAACGAAGAACTGTTGTTGAATTACCCGCTGAAACCCGCATTACATTTACATTTTGTTACCAACTGGGTTTTATATTTCATTTGATTTCAATTCTGGTAAGTTCCCCAATTTCGGTTTTTTATATCTAGGAACATTCAATATTTTTCTAATCAATTCTTCTTGTTTCAATTTGTATATATCTTCATCAGAAAAATCCAATGAAAATTTTGTCTTTAAGTAACTGGGTAAAGAGTCAGTCAAGTTTTTATCATACTTCCTTATTATTGATATGAATTTATTTGATTTTTTCTTGTCGTAAAATTCTCCAGTTATAATTGTATTTTCAACACCAACACCTCCTAATCTATCATTTGATTTTTTAGCATAATTTGGAGTGCAAACCATTATTACTTTATCAGATTCTCTAATACCCGTTTCCATAAATTGATGTAAATCATTATTAAATCTGTCCAAATCCCATTCGTCAATTAATACATCAATTCCTTTTTTATTAAATCAGAGGCCAATTTTAAAACCCAAAATCTATGTTCATCATCGTCCCAGGAATATGAAAAGAAAACTTTTGGATTATCTTGTCTTTCCTCAATTTGCGTTATTACTTGATTCTTTTCTTTGTCAAATCCTTGATGTTTAAGTAAACCTTCAAAGTCATATGAAATAGAATATTTAATGTTATTAGCAAATTCAATTATATGATTTAGGATATTTAAGTCAATATTCATTGAACCAAAAACGACAATACTCTTGGTTTCAAAATCGACTGATATTAAAGTAAGTTGTTTATTTGCTTTTGCAAGTCTTTTTGAAATGTGCTTAAAAGTCCGTGTTACAAAAACGTAGTTGTCAATTGTATGTCTTTTGAATGTTGGAGTTTTTGACATGAAATCCTGAATTCGCTTCCCTCCAACTGGTAATGTAGAATCCGAAGGTTTTAAAATTATTTTTCTTTTGTCAACAAGGTTTTTTATTAATAAGGACCCGAAATATGTATGTCCTGAATAAACCCAAATATCTTCATTGATTTTGCGATTTAAGTAGACTTCGAATTCTTCTAAAAAATCATATACACTGTTCATTTATTCTGTGTTTTTAACCTTGTTGGGTAGAGTAGAGCCTCATAGCCTACCTTATTTAATTAGCTATAAAGATAATAATAAGGAGCAGAGAATCAGTAACCCTTCATCAAACCGTACCCTGTTAATTACAGGGCAGGCTATGAACTTTTCGCTCATAAGGCTTATCGATAGCCTTCTTTATTTACTTTTCATAGGATTCTACCCAGAATTTGTAAAATTCATCTGTAACTACGTCACCCATTATGACTCCTGAAGACCATTGCACTTCACATTCCTGTTACTCCATATGATGTTCCACTAAAAATAACTCAAAAAACAATCTGGCTGGTTTACGAGCACTACTAAACAATCAATTCGTCTACTTTTTGACAATTTTAATGCCTCCTAACTCCCTTAACCAACCAAAAAAACCTATCCAATCCCCATAACAGAAGGCTACCAGAGGCTGAGTCCAACATACGCTACAATGAACCGAAGTCTTACTTCGCATCATTGTAGCTTAATTGTTAGGCAACGTTATTTATCGTTTCCTTTAATTTTATCAATTACTTCCGAAATTTTATCCAATAATTTAGGGTCAAAATCTTCGCTTTTTTGACCCATAAACGAGGATTGATTACTTATATTCCAGTCCCTGAATATATCTTTTAATTCCTCGGTTTCAATTCGTTTATTGAAAACTTGAAGATAAAATTTACCAAATGATATTGCGTGAATTCTATCTGCTATTTTCATTGTTTCGTTCATATAAGATTTTCCAAGATTAAACGAATATTTCGATGATGCAATTAGAAGAATAATAATAAGCGCACTTTTAATTGCAAAAAAAATTGTTTTACTCCAATTTTCCTTTTCTCCAAAATCAGCTAAACCTGGATTTGAAAGCCAAATAGTTCCAGCAACGCCTGCGATAAGTGCTAAAAATCCTAAACCGTACCAAATAATGGCATATCGTTTCATATTAGTTTCTTTTGACTGTAAATCTATCAACGTTTGAGAAATATACTCTGGTGCAGAAGACTCAATTTTTTCCTTAACTTCTTTCTCTTCTTCCTCAATAGCGAATTGTTTTCCGTAAAATGAATTAATTGCTAATTCAATTTCTTTCGCAAGCGTTTTAGAATTACTTTCAGTTGTTCCGTCTATAGATATCCCTCGGATATTTTGGATTGAGTTGGGTAATGTTTCGAATGAAATATCTGGAAAAAAACGGGAATAAACAATTTACGAAGGTTCGAATGGACTGAATAATTTCGTATTTGAGAAAGCTCATTAATGAAATAGTTAGAATTTAATGACTTATTAGAAATTAGAGCAATATGAATATCCGCACTTTGCATAGCTTTTTTGATGGACATATTTATATCGTGTCCAACCTCAAAATCACTCAAAATAATTTCGTGTCCGTTATTCACTAAATTTCTCATTAACGAACGCACGAAGCTGTTGTTTTCTTTTGAATGTAAAATATATATTTTCGCCATCGATGTTTGTGGTTTTTCCTAATGTTGCCTAACGTTATTATAAGAATAGTGCGGATTTAACCGCTGCTACCCTTGATTACGTTACCAAAGATAACAAATTGAGAAAGCGTTGCAAGACCCAAATTGCTCGCATTATTTTTATAAATTGTTGCCAGTAGTTTTTAATTCTCTATCGTAATATTATGCTCTTTTGCTTTTTTTTCAATCAAATCTGTTTTATTCAATTCTGTAAGTTTTGAAATCATAATTCCCATTAATTTTTCACTATCCATTGCATAATCAGAGTTCGTGTCAACATATATCCGATGTGCAATAAATAAATTGTCCAAAGCATTCTCATAATCCTCTGTTACAAATAACATTTTCGCTAATCCAAAATAACCTTCTGGATTATCAGGATATAGAAATTTAAGTTGCTTATAACTTTTGATTGAATTATTATCATCTTCTACAAAAGAATAGGAAACCGCAATGTTTAAAAGGGCAACGTCTCCTTCTGGGAATATTTCAAGCGATTTCTTGTAATATTTTATTGCAGATTTATAATTTTCCAGTCTCCGATATGAAATCGCTAAATGGTCAATCGCATATACAAATCCGTTTTCTATTTTAATCGCTGATTTAAATTGTTTTATAGCATTCTTATAATCATCTCTTTCCATAAAATCATTGCCCTTATCAAAATGCTCATTTGCTAATTGATTGTCCGATCTTTTATAGAATTGGCTTTTTTTGTCTTCGATTTTCAATCGCCTTACATTGTAGCAGGAACTTGGAAGCATATCAAACGCCTCTTTTAAAGTCCCTCTAATTCCTTCAATGGTCCCAATTTGCTTTCTTTCTTCCATAGTTCCCTCCATCATCACTTTTGCCATTGCAGCAGTAATACTTGGTTGAATACTGTCTTGTAGAATACTGTAATTATCAATCGAATCCAGATACTCACATGCATTTATAGCAATCTTTTCTGAAAGAGTCTGCCCTTGCAGTATTGAACTCAAAAGTATGTTTAAAGTCAACGTAATAAAATATCTCATATGACTTATTTAAATCCTACAATTAATAGCTATTTGTTTGCAGGGTGTTTCTCAAATTACTGGCAACATTTGTATAAAGCTATGTTTTGCTGGGGAGTTACTTATATATCTATTATATCCCCACTAAACTAACTAAATACTTCTATATAAAAAACCCTTTACAGCCGTTCAACAGGCCTTTTTTTAGAAAATTGATAGGTTAATACGCATTTTGCTCTATCCGTTTGTTAAACCTTTACCAACGATTAACAAACGGATAGTGCCGGAAAACGGATGTGTTTAGGTATACTCAAGATTTACCCCCAAATAGCCAATTGCCCTTCTATTGCCTGTTGAGATCTCCTCACTAGTGATTTCAACCCTCCATGCGAAAACTCAGAAAATGCTATTACATTCGGGGTTAAATTAAAATAACCACCAAAATTCCAATTCAAACCATCATTTTACCGAAATACTTCAGTTTAAAAATTCTCTTTTGTCAGTTTTTGGTCAAATGCTTTGGTTAAAACCTAAAAAATGCTGCCAAAAAGGCGGAAATTCCCTGCTAAAAGCTAATACTTATTAGCTAAAACCTAATGTTTTCCACCAAAAAACTGAAATAGAAAATAAAAAAGCTGATAGTTCCGAGCAATGAAGTACCCCTCCCCACTTCTGAACCTTGAAAATTTGAGCGTATCCAAAGACTTTTCCTGAAATTTTGTCCTATTTTCCGATTTACACCCTATTTTCTGTCAGTTTTTGGTCAAAACTATTAGGTCTGAGTTGAAAAAGATTAGTTCGGAAGTGGAAAATTCAATAAAAAATATTCAAGCTTGTCAGTTTTGGGTACCCTACCCCTGTTTTATGGTGAGTAATTGAAGTTATAAACCCCAATGGGTAAGTTCTGAAGTACCCTAGCCCAGTTCGGAAGTACCCCATAGGCTTACAAAATGCCTATAAATCTATAATTCCCGTACCATCCGCAACGTTCACCTCATAGCTTTCCATTTGCCTATTGAACTTGTCGGCATAGTCGGCTGAAATGGAGGCTATAAATTCATCTTTATTGGTTTTCTTGATCAGGTTTAGGGTACATCCTCCAAATCCGCCACCCATCATTCTCGCTCCCAAAACATAGGGTAATTCCCTGGTATAGTCCACTAAAAAATCAAGTTCGGGACAACTCACTTCATAATCAAGGGAAAGCCCATCGTGAGAGCCGTAAAGGAACTTGCCTACCGCTACCAGGTCCTGCTTGGCCAGGGCCTCACAGGTATTTATCAGGCGTTCATTCTCCTGAATCACATAGGCACAACGTTTGTAAACCACAGCAGACATTTCTCCTTTTGCCTTGTCCAGCATTTGTAGGCTTATGTCCCGAAGGCTATTCACCTCCGGAAAATGTTTCTTGATCTGATTTACGCCTTCCTGGCATTCCTCCCTCCTTTGGTTATAGGCAGATTCAGCCAGGGAATGGGCTACTTTGGTATTGCAAAGGATCAATTGGTATTCTCCCAATTCCAATGGGAAATAGGAATGCTCCAAGGAACGGCAATCCAAACGGATGACCTGGTCTTGCTTGCCCATCATGGAAGCAAACATGTCCATGATCCCACATTTAACGCCTACAAATTCATGTTCTGCCTGTTGGGAAAATTTTAATAATTCGAGCCTTTGCAGTTTTAGATCAAACAACTCATTCAATCCAAAGCCCACGGCGTTTTCCAAAGCAGCGGAAGAGGAAAGTCCTGCGCCTATAGGGATATCCCCACCAAAGACACAGTCAAACCCTTCCAGGCTTTTACCAGCCTTTTGAATGGCATTGGCCACACCCATCACAAAATTCACCCAGCCTTTGGCAGGTTTCAAATCGTCCAGAGAAAAAGTCTCCTCTTCCTGAAAGTCGATAGAATAAACACGACAATTCCTGCTATTATTTTTGGCAAAGCCAAGGTATATGGCCTTGTCGATCGCTGCAGGCAACACAAAACCCTCATTGTAATCGGTATGCTCACCTATTAGGTTGATCCTTCCCGGAGAGCGAACAATCAAGGGTTTCTGTTGGTATTTTTCCTCAAAGGTTTTTGCAATGAGTGCTGGAATGGTCATGGAAAATAGGAAGTAATATTAAAATTTCTATTCTTGAAAAAGCGTAAACAAAACAGTTTGCCCAACTACAGAAAGCGTCTTTTTATCGATGATATCCATATTGTCCTTATGGGTATGGTGATAAAGACCAAAGCCAAAATCAGGGCTATACTCTATTATGTTTATCATTGGAATATTGGCATTCTGATTGACAAAAAGGTGGTCATCGGTGATGGCCTCAGCATTTCGCATCTGGAAGAAGTCTCCAAAACCCAAATGGTGGGCCTGACTCCAAACCTTGTCTACTATGTTTTTGGCATATTGCACGGAATAGCCCTCTTTATAAAACCTGGCATTTTTTCCCCCGACCATGTCTACAAGAATTCCATAATAAGCGGAATAACCTTTGACATGAGGCGTTTTGGACCAATACTGAGAACCCAGACACCACCAAATTTGGCTGTTATCCCGGAAATTCCTGTGATCTGGCTCCCCATCATCTTCCCCATCGAAGAAGATAAAATCTATGCCTACATTGGGCTGAAGGGTGTCTGCATGCAACACACGCGCAATTTCTAACAGAACAGCAACACCACTCCCTCCATCATTGGCTCCATCTATAGGAACGTCAAGGTCCTGCGTATCTTTATCGGCTATTCTTCTCGTATCCCAATGTGCACCAAGTAATATTCTCTTGGATGCCTCAGGTTTGTAACTCGCAATGATATTTCTCAATTGGAATACTTTGCCATCATACGCTTGGTCCTCAAAAGCCTGCTCGGTCACTGTTAGCCCAAAACCTTCCAGCTTTTCAATTATCCAGTCGCCTGTGAGCCTATGTGGCTCAGTGTTTGGCACCCGAGGGCCAAAATCTACTTGCTGCTGAATATAAGCATACGCAGAATCTGCACTAAATTCAGGTGCCTTCTGGTACGTTTTTACTTCTGAGGATTTATTTTCGTTGCTGGTCTTTTCACTACAAGCCCCTACATATAGCAGCAGCCCTAGAAATAAAACCCTAACCTTTTATTATTCTTCATATGCCCAATCTACACTATTCTTCATGTCCTTAATTATCACGCCAACTCCTTTTAAGGCCGCTCTAATTTCATCTACTTTTTGATAATCACGCGCTGATTTAGCATTGCTATACAGGTCAATGATTACTTTTAATAACTCATCCTGGTTATCCCCTTTTTCTTCTATCAAACCCAAAATCTCTTTAATAAAGACATTAAAAGTTTGAATCAATTTATCATAAACATCTCTACCCAACTGAGCTGAATGCAATTGACCCGTATAAAGACTGTTAATTTTTTCAACAAGTTAAAGAGATGGCCGATGGCTTGAGCTGTATTGAAATCATCATTCATGGCATCAAAGGCAGCGGCAATACTTTTCTCAATTTGGGCCACATTGTTTTCGTCAACAAGCACTTCAGGATCTGCTTCATACTTTAGTTGCGAAGTTATTCTAAGCCCATTGATTAATTTCTTGTACCCTTTTTGGGCAGCTTGCAAGGCTTGGTTAGAAAAATCTAGCGTAGAACGGTAATGTGCCGTCAATATAAAGTACCTAACGGTCATGGGACTGTAGGCTTGCTCTAGTTTTTCATGATCTCCATGGAACAATTGCTGCAGGGTGATGAAGTTCCCGAGGGATTTACCCATCTTCTGCCCATTAATGGTAATCATATTGTTGTGCATCCAGTACTTGGCTGGATCGGTATGATGACTGGCATTGCTTTGGGCAATTTCACATTCATGATGCGGAAACATCAGGTCCATTCCACCACCGTGAATATCAAATTTGTCTCCCAGGTATTTAGAACTCATGGCAGTACACTCCAGGTGCCATCCAGGAAAACCAACACTCCATTTAGACTCCCAACGCATCAGGTGTTCAGGAGAAGCTTTTTTCCAAAGGGCAAAATCCACTGGATTCTTTTTCTCAGATTGACCGTCAAGTTCGCGGCTACCGCTCATTAATTCATCGACAACCCTTCCAGACAATATGCCATATTGCTTTTCTTCTTTATTGTATTTCAAAACATCAAAATACACACTGCCATTGACCACATAAGCCAAGCCGTTGGCAATTATTTCATCAATAAGTTTGATCTGCTCAGGGATATGCCCTGTAGCACGTGGCTCTATACTTGGCCTGATGGTATTGAGCAATTCCATATCTCTATGGTAAGAAGAGGCATATTGCTGTGCCACCTCCATGGGTTCGAGTTGTTCAAGCTTGGCTTTCTTCGCTATTTTATCCTCTCCTTCGTCGGCATCTGCTTCCAAATGACCCACATCAGTAATATTTCGGACATAACGAACTTTATAATCCAGAAATCTTAGGTACCTAAAAACAATATCAAAAGACACTGCAGCCCTGGCATGCCCAAGGTGTGCATCACCGTAAACCGTGGGTCCACAGACATACATGCCTACATTTGGGGGGCTAATGGGTTCAAAAATTTCCTTAGTTCTGGAAAGGGTATTGTATATTTTTAACTTTTTTGATTGCATGAGGCAAATTTATCAAACTTTCAATACTTTTTTTAGGAAAATAATTTTATTACATTTGTGCCTGAGTTAATTCATGACAACAGAGGGGACACACAGTCCCCTCTTTCATTTATTGATCATTTGTGGAACAAAAACCATAAGCAAGTAAGCAAAAAGATATGAATTTGAAGCAAACGATAGAAGAAATAGTGGAAAAACACCTGCCTGACAGCAGCCATTTTGTCGTTGATGTACAAATTGTTGAAAAGGGCAATAAAAAATCTTTGCACATTTTAATTGATGCTGATAACGGCATAAATATTGATGCTTGTGCTGTGGTTAGTAGAGCTGTAGGTGAAGAAATAGAAGCTAAAGAGCTGATGGATACTGCATATGTAATGGAGGTTTCATCTCCGGGAGTAGATTTTCCGTTAAGTTCTAGAAGACAGTATGAAAAGAATATCGGCCGAAATTTGAAAGTAACCCTTGAAGAGGGTCAGGTAACGGAGGGGAAACTCACTGAAGTAGACCAGAGAGCTATTCAGTTAATGGTGAAGAAAAAAGAAAAGGTAAAAAGGTTGTTGAAGAACCAGTCAGCATATCTTTTGACCAAATAAAGAAATCAATTGTATTAGTCTCTTTCAAATAAAAACAATGGATGCTAAAATTCTGATTGAATCATTTGCAGAGTTTGCAAGATCAAAAAATGTGGATAGACCAACAATGATCCGCATTCTCGAAGATGTATTTAGGGCGATGATTCGTAAAAAGTATGAAACTGATGAAAACTTTGATGTTATCATCAATGCGGACAAAGGTGATTTAGAAATCGTAAGGATTAGACAGATTGTTGACGACAACTCTGAGGACATCTGGGATCATGATAAGATTAGTTTGGCTGAAGCCAAAAAAATTGAACCAGATTTTGAAATCGGTGAAGAGACTTATGAAAAAATAGAGTTAGAAGATTTTGGTCGCAGAGCAGTGATGATGGCCAGACAGACGCTAATCCAGAGAATCAAAGATTTGGAAAAGGATTTACTTTTCCAACAGTATGAGGAGCTGGTAAGTGAAATTATAACTGCAGAAGTTTATCAGATACTAGGTAGAGAAATTCTACTTATGGATGCTGAAGGCAATGAATTGATCATGCCAAAATCAGAGCAAATACCAAAGGACAGGTTTAGAAAGGGAGATTCTGTCCGGGCAATTGTTCATAAAGTGGAAATGATCAATGGTAATCCACGTATTATTCTTTCGAGAACTTCACCAATATTCCTGGAAAGGTTGTTTGAAAATGAAGTTCCTGAAGTATATGATGGTCTAATTACCATTAAAAAAATAGTAAGGGAACCAGGTGACAGGGCCAAAGTAGCGGTAGAATCTTATGATGACCGTATTGACCCAGTTGGAGCTTGTGTGGGTATGAAGGGTAGCAGAATTCATGCTGTAGTGAGGGAACTACAAAATGAAAACATAGATGTTATCAATTACACAGACAATCTTGACCTGTATGTTTCCAGAGCGTTAAGTCCTGCAAAGGTTACTTCACTTCAATTGAATGAAGAAGCCAAAAGGATTTCGGTATATTTGAAGCCTGATCAGGTTTCCTTAGCCATAGGTAAAGGTGGGTTTAACATTAGACTTGCTAGCCGACTGGTGGGATACGAAATTGACGTATTCCGAGAACTATCTGGTTATGAAGATGAAGAAGATGTAGATCTGTCTGAATTTTCTGACGAAATTGAGAGTTGGGTAATAGGGGAGTTGAAAAAAACAGGTTTAGATACCGCAAAAAGTGTATTGGCTTTGACCAAAGAGGACCTTCTTAGAAGGACCGAATTGGAAGAAGAAACAATTGCCGATATATTTAAAATATTAAAACAAGAATTTGAATAGCAAATAACGACAGATAATTCGTTATCCCCTTTATATTTGCATTATTATAAATACAGGAATAGGTATTAGTATGTCAGAAGAAAAAATGATGCGATTAGGCCAAGTAGCCAGAAAACTTAACGTGGGTGTTTCCACCATCGTTGAGTCTATGGCCAAAAAGGGCTTTGAGGTAGAAAGCAATCCGAACTCGAAAATTAGTTCGGAGCATTATAGTATGCTTGCCAAAGAGTTCAAGTCTTCTGCCCAAGAAAAGGAAGAGGCCTCCCATCTATCTATAGGCAAAAGGCACAATGAAAACTTTACCATAAAGGCAGAGTCGGATTCTGAGCTTGAAAAGGAAATCAAAAAACCAGAGCCAAAGAAGCCGGTTACTCCAGCCCCTCCAGTAGAGGCCAAAAAACCTGTGGAAAAAGTTGCTGACAAAATATCGACTGAAGCACCTAAACTACAAGGAATTAAAGTAGTTGGGAAAATTGATTTGGATGCCAATAAATCCAAGCCAAAACCGGAGCCAGTTAAGGAAGTGGAAAAAACCTGCTCCTCCAAAGCCTGTAGCTGAAGAACCAAAACAGCCAGCGCCAGCGCCAAAGCCAACACCTGAACCTAAGAAGGAACCAGAAGTCAAAGAAGAAAAAGCCGCGCCACAAAAAGCCGAGGCAAAACCGGAAACGACTGCTCCTAAACCTACTCCTGCTCCAGTAATACCCGAAAAACCTGTGGCAAAAACTCCTGCTCCAAAAGCAGAAGAAAAAAGCACTCCTCCAGTAAAAGCACCAGAAGCAAAACCTGCTGCTCCAAAGGAGGCTCCTGCCCAACCTAAGCCTATTACTGAAGATAAAGCAACTAAAGAACCGGAGAAACCTATCGAAAAGACTGAAGACAAGGTGATTTCTGCTAAAGCAGAGTCCCTTAGGGGTTTGACTGTATTAGGGAAAATTGAACTTCCTAAAGACAAACCAAAGAAAAAATCCAAACCAGTTGCCTCCTCTGATGAGCGCAATAAGGAGAAGAAAAAACGTCCGAGAAAACGGATTGATAATCGACCTATCAAAGCCGCAGAAGGAGCGAGACCTACAACACCTGCCAATAGAGGACCAGGTGGGCCAGGACAAGGCGCTGGAGCCAGAAAAGGCAACAATAGAGGTGGTGTTGGTAGACCAGGAGGAAGAGGACAAAATCCTCGTTTCCAAAAAGAGGAACCAACTCAGAAAGAAATTCAGGATCAAATCAAACAAACACTTGCAAGACTGCAAGGTGGTGGACGATCTGGTGGAAAAAACAAAAACAGGAGAGACAAGCGCTCGGACAGAACGAAAGAGGTTAGCGAAACTCCTGAAGAAAGCAAAATATTACGTGTAACGGAATTTATTTCCGCAAATGACCTGGCATCCCTAATGGATGTTACAGTAAATGAGGTTATCTCTGTTTGCATGGGACTTGGAATGTTCGTTTCGATCAACCAAAGATTGGATGCTGAAGCAATTACTATAATTGCAGATGAATTCAATTATGATGTTGAGTTTACGAAAACCGACGAAGAAGAGACTGAAGTCATCGAGGAGGAAAATGAAGATACACTAATAGAAAGAGCACCGATTGTCACCATTATGGGACACGTTGATCATGGTAAGACTTCCCTACTGGATTATATCCGTAGAGCGAAAGTTACCCATGGTGAAGCAGGTGGGATCACCCAGCATATTGGTGCCTATGATGTACAAACATCAGGTGGACACAAAATCGCATTCCTAGATACACCAGGTCACGAAGCATTTACTGCCATGCGTGCAAGGGGTGCAAAAATCACGGATGTTGCCATCATTGTAATTGCGGCGGATGACAATGTCATGCCTCAAACAAAAGAAGCAATAAACCATGCTCAGGTAGCTGGTGTTCCAATGATCTTCGCTATTAATAAAATAGATAGGCCAAACTCCAATCCAGAAAAGATTAAGGAAGAATTGGCCAATATGAACCTTCTGGTAGAAGACTGGGGTGGTAAATATCAGTCTCAAGACATATCTGCTAAAACAGGTGCTGGTATTGACGATCTATTGGAAAAAGTATTGCTTGAATCTGAAATACTAGAGCTCAAAGCAAATCCAAATAAAAACGCTGTCGGTACAGTAGTAGAAGCCTCCCTTGATAAAGGTAGGGGTTATGTATCTACAGTAATGGTACAGGCAGGAACATTACATGTTGGTGATATCATATTGGCTGGCCAACATCACGGTAGGGTTAAAGCAATGTTTGATCACTTGGGTAAAAAACTCGATGCGGCAGGACCTTCCACTCCAGTACAAGTACTTGGTTTAGGTGGTGCTCCTCAAGCAGGTGATGTATTCAAAGTGTATGACTCTGAAAGAGAAGCAAGAGAAATTGCCAACTCCAGAGAACAAATACAAAGAGAGCAAAGCTTACGTACCAAGAAACATATCACATTGGATGAAATCGGTAGACGATTGGCCATTGGTAGCTTTAAAGAACTTAACATCATTATCAAAGGTGATGTGGATGGTTCAGTAGAAGCATTGTCTGATTCCTTACTGAAACTTTCTAAAGAGGAAGTAAATGTAAATATCATTCACCATGGCGTAGGTCAAATCTCCGAATCTGATGTATTGCTTGCCTCCGCTTCTGATGCGATCATCTTAGGCTTCCAGGTAAGACCTTCTGTCAATGCAAAACGTCTTGCCGAGCAAGAGGAAATTGAAATCAGACATTACTCCATTATTTATGATGCCATCAACCAGATAAAAGATGCCATCGAAGGTATGCTTGAACCTGAATTTGAAGAGGTGATCACAGGTAATATTGAAGTAAGAGAAGTGTTCAAAATCTCTAAGATCGGAACAGTCGCTGGTTCTTATGTTACGGATGGATATATCAACCGTAAAAACAAAATCAGAATTATCAGAGATGGTATCGTAATTCATGAAGGTGAAATCAGTGCCTTGAAACGATTCAAGGATGATGTTAGCGAAGTGAAATACGGCTACGAATGTGGTGTATCCATTAAAGGATTCAACGATATCCAGGAAGGTGACACCTTCGAAGGGTACAAAATGGAAGAGATCAAGCGTAAAAAATAAATAACAAGTTTATTACCATTAAAGGGACAGCGTAAAGTTGTCCCTTTTTTTTATCTATAATTATGGAAACAGTAGCCACCGGCATAGACATCCTGTTTTTATTCACCCTCCTGGGGACGATTCTAGGCCTAATTAGACCAGTAATAGTACTTTGGTTTATGCACCGCTTCAATAGGCTCACAGTGCTTAAATTTTACGGTATCCCTGCAGTATTCATGTATTTCGTAAAGCTAGTCTTGGTCCATTGGGCCTGAAATAAGCGGAAAACACATCCCGCTTTTTCAATGCTTCATTTTTCAAATTCACAATTAAAAATCTTTTATAAGAAATTCTGATGGGGGATTTGCTGCAAAATGCAATTTTAACCCTTTCTGGTATCATTGAAATAGGCTGAGGAAATTAAAACTCAGGTACGCATTCATCAGTCTTGAAA
>NZ_ATNM01000073.1 GCF_000427295.1 Cyclobacterium qasimii M12-11B
AATTCAGGAGTGCTGCAGCTTGCCGGCAGCCGTTGAAGTTCCCTTCACCGAGGGTGCGATTGCGCTGCATCCGCTCACGGTGCTTGACGGGCATCCGAATGGCATGCGTTTCGCGGCATACGACGCGGAAGGTTGGCGCCGTACTTGAGGCGACGTACTTCTCAATCGGAGGCGGATTCATCTACCGCGAGGGTGACAACCGTGACGGCAGCTCGCCCACCGACGCCGTCACAGTCGCCGATCCCCTACCGTTCCGCACTGCCGCGCAGTTGCTTGCCCACTGCCGGACGGAGGGCCTTAGTTTCAGCGGCGTGATGCTTCGCAACGAACTCGCTCGCCGCACGCAGGCTGAGGTCACCGCCGGCCTCTTGCACATCCGCGACGTCATGGACGAGTGCAAGAACAACAGTTTGGAACGCTCCGGTAACCTTCCCGGTACCCTCAACGTGCGCCGACGCGCTCCAGCTTGGCACGCCCGCCTTCGCCAGGAGGACCCCGATCGCGATCCCGCGTTTTGGCAGGAGTGGGTCAACCTCGTTGCCCTCGCCGTGAATGAAGAGAATGCCTCGGGTGGGCGAGTAGTGACTGCCCCCACCAACGGCGCCGCCGGCATTATCCCCGCCGTACTCTTCTACGCCACGCACTATGCCCCGGGCATGCACGATGCTGACCAGGCTACGCAGGATGCCGCTACCGTGCGCTTCTTGCTGGCC
>NZ_ATNM01000074.1 GCF_000427295.1 Cyclobacterium qasimii M12-11B
ACCATAACACTACAATCATGTAGTAATTTGCTTATATAAAGTAAATAGTTAATGATGATGTATTGGTCTTGTGACTGAAAGAAACAATAACCCAGGTTAATTTACTGGGTTTATTGTTTTAGAAATTGCTTGGTGAGCTGGTTGAATGTCAGGACACTCCTTCAGAGACCTGAGAAACCAATTTTGGGAATCTCCAATAAGGATCTACGCACCAGCCTTTGCCAGCGCAATAACATTCAATCTTTACCATTTTATGGGTACCATTCCATGCGCTTCTAAATAGGCATTGGTTTGGCTAAAATGCTTGCAGCCTAAAAAGCCTCTATAAGAAGAGAGAGGACTAGGATGGGAGGTTTGCAATTTTAGGTTTTTTTCAGCATCTATATCTTCGGCCTTCTTTTGGGCATACGCTCCCCAAAGCAGAAAAACAATATTCGATTTACGGGAAGCTAATTTTTTTATCACTGCACTGGTGAATGTCTCCCAGCCCTTTTTCTGATGACTTCCTGCTTTATTTGCTTCTACTGTTAATGTTGCATTTAGCAATAAAACACCTTGTTCTGCCCACCTTTCAAGATTACCATGAGGAGGAAAAGGTAGGTCTAAGTCACTTTTTAATTCTTTAAATATATTCAGTAAGGAAGGAGGGAAAGGAATGCCCTCTTTAACGGAAAAGGCCAATCCATGCGCTTGGTTGGGACCGTGGTAGGGGTCCTGACCCAAAATAACCACTTTCACTTTGTCTACTGGACATAAATCAAAAGCCTTAAATATAGCATTTCCTTTGGGGTAGATGGTTTTTGACTCATATTCAGATTTCACAAATTTTGCTAAGGAATCAAAATAGGGCTTCGAAAACTCATCACCCAGCAATTGTTTCCAACTATTTTCTAATTTGACGTTCATTAATAAGTTTTCTATTGGTATATTTGAGATAATAATTCAAATTTCGGATAAGTTTTGTATTAAAAAACAAAATGGCAACTGCTACTACAGAAGGTATAAAAATTAGTGTTGAGGCGATCTACCAGAAGGAATTTTCAAATCCTAATTTGCATCATTTTGTCTTTACCTATAAAGTTACCATAGAAAACCGGAATCCCTTTACCATCCAACTGTTAAGGAGAAAGTGGGAAATCTATGATGCCGCAGAAACGCTGAAATTAGTGGAAGGTGAAGGCGTAGTCGGGCAACAGCCTGTATTGGAACCAGGATGCGCTCATACCTATTTGTCAGGTTGTACCATTAGGTCAGGTATGGGCAAAATGAAGGGGGAATTTTATGTCGAAAAACTTAATGATGGAAAATTGTTAACTGTAATCATTCCAGAATTCCAACTAATCGCCAATATTTTCAATAACTGATAAAACCGCAATGCTTTTCCATTCCTGGGAATACTTTCTTTACTTTTTACTCAAAGAAGACCAGCACAGTATCCATTCTCCATTTTTTTTCAAGCTTTACCAAAATCTAAAGGTATTTTTAAGAGACAATAGAAAAGGCAACCGGGTAATTGAAGAACAAAGAAATACCTTTTTAGCTTCTCAAGAACGAATTAAAAGGATTGATTTTGGGGCAGGTTCCCGCTGGGACAATGGCCAAATGCAGCAAGTCGGCTCCATAGCTAAAAGAGCGACGACACCAGTCAAATTTTCATTATTGTACCAATTCCTTTGTAGGTCTACGCCTGCACAAACAGTATTGGATTTGGGTACTTCTCTAGGCATTAATACAGCTTATCTCGCATCGGTAACATCTGGGCAATTGTATTCTTTCGAAGGGGATCCTGCATTAGGGCTTTTGGCGAGGAATCATTTAAATCGGTTTAACAATGTAAAGATTATCACTGGAAACCTTGATGAGACTTTAGGAGGGATGCTGGCTGATATCGAGCGTGTAGACTTTGTATTGTTAGATGCCAATCACAGGTATCAACCCACAATGGACTATTTCAAGAAAATAGGCCCAAAACTTCACAATAATAGTATTATGGTAATCGCTGACATCCATTGGTCAAAGGAAATGCGTGGGGCCTGGGATGAAATCAAAGTCCTGCCATCGGTTAGTAGCAGTATAGATTTTTTTTGAATGTGGAGTGTTGTTTTTTAATGCTCAGGGGGTCAAAAATGATTATATTCTTGCAATCTAGCTTCTTTAGGAGGATTTAATACGGGCTATTTGGATAGATATAGCCTCCCAAGATTGTTAGATGCATTGGTATTTATTAAATTTGTTGTTATCAGAAAATTTTATTTGATAAATGATATTAAATCTGGTCTGATAATTGTGATGGTTATCAGGTTAATGTTGGCACTTAAATAAATGTCCAAACAAAACGAAATATACAATTGTAAAGTGTCTTTATTAGTATGAGTTCAGGGGAAAAGATTGATAAGAATAGTATTAATGTTGATAAGGGTAAAAATATTCTAATTATCGTTTTGGTGATTTTAGTGTTTCTTAGCGGGTGGAGACTTTTAAATGACCACCGTGAGAAATCCAGGAAAAGCGAAGAAATTTTTCTCTTATCTGAAGAAAACAGCCACTTAAATACCAGGCTTGACTCGATGACCGTAGAGTTAGAAGTCAGGATTAAGGAAATAGAAAGCCTTGGTGGTGATATAGAGGCCTTGGTGAAAGTAAAGGACCAATTAATTAGGGAAAGAAAATTAGACAAGAATAGGTCTGCAAAGGACATCGTCAAGCTAAATGCTCAAATAGATAGTTATTTGTCATTGTTGGAGGAGAAGGATGCTGACATTGTTCGTTTAAAAGCCCAAAACGTTCAGCTATTCTCTGAAAACAAAGAATTAAAAACAACCAAATCAGAAATAGAGGAGGAGGTAGTCAAACTTAATATTAAAACAGGTGATCTAGAAAAGAAAGTCAATCTGGCTTCCCGATTGAAAGCCGAAAATATAATTGTAGCCGCTGTGAACTCTCGAGGGAGGGAGCGAGAGGCTGAGTTTCGAAACAGACAGCTATCAAGGTTGAAAGTTTCTTTTAATATTGCAGACAATAAGGTTGCTGAAGCGGGGATGCGGGATGTTTTTGTGCAAGTGTTGTCCCCCAACGAACAAGTTATTTTCGATATAGCCAAGGGTTCAGGTACTTTTGAATTAAAAGGTAAAGAGTATTTTTATACCTCTAAACAGGATTTCGTTTTTAATAATACCCAACAACAACTGACCTATTTTTATGAAAAAGGATCAGATTATGAAAAGGGAATTTATTCAGTAAAGATTTTTTCTGATGGTGCAGAAATAGGAAGAAGCACATTTGAAATAAAATAACCTTGTATTTTTTTGATTATTGGTCCATTTCTCTTAATTTTGCAGACTGTTTTAAAATATTAAACAAAAATTAAAAGAATGTTCCAAAAAAGTTATGAAACGGTATTCATCCTTACTCCCGTTTTGTCTGAAGTTCAGATGAAGGATACCGTTGACAAGTATGTAGGCTTGTTAAAAGAATTGGGAGCAGACGTAGTTAATGTTGAGAATTGGGGCCTAAAAAAATTGGCTTATCCAATCCAAAAGAAAACTACTGGGTTTTATGTAATGGTTGAATACAAAGTTGATCCAACTGCGATTAAGAAGTATGAGATCAATTTCAGAAGAGATGAAACCGTATTAAGATTTCTTACCACTGTTATGGACAAGCATTCCTTGATCTACGCGGATAGAAGGAGAAAAGGTGAATTCAATAAAAAAACAGAAGCTAAGGAGGAGCCAGCAAAATGACGTTAAAAAACGAACCAATCAACAGAGAGCAAAACAGAAAAAAATACTGTAGATTCAAAAAGCTAGGCATCAAGTATATTGATTACAAAGATCCTGTGTTTTTGCTTAAGTTTGTAAACGAACAAGGAAAGATTCTTCCTAGAAGATTAACAGGTAACTCTGCAAAATTTCAGAGAAAGGTTGCTCAGGCTATTAAAAAAGCCAGACATTTGGCATTATTGCCTTACGTAGCAGATGGCTTGAAATAGACTATCTATAATCCTTCACCTAAAAAAATTATTACAATAATGGAAGTTATCTTAAAAACGGATATAAAAGGACTTGGATATAAAAATGACTTGGTAGCTGTGAAACCTGGTTATGGACGTAATTATCTGATCCCTCAGGGCTTCGCTTTACTTGCTACCTCTTCTAACAGGAAGGTTTTGCAAGAAAATATCAAGCAAGCAGCCCATAAAGCAGAAAAAATCAAAACTGAAGCGGAAGCTGTAGCTTTGAAATTGGAAAGCATTACTTTACAGATTAAAGCTAAGATTGGCGATTCCGGAAAGATTTTTGGAAAAGTTACTACTTTGCAATTGTCTGATGCATTGGCTGAGAAAAGTATTGAAATTGATCGTAAAAAGATCTCTATCAATCAGCCAGTATCTACTTCAGGAGAATATGAAGCAGAAATTGATTTGCATAGAGAAGTGAAAACTAGCGTTAAGTTCGTTGTTGTCGCTGAATAGTAATCAATACTGTATTTGAATAAAAAAGCCAGGTTTATCCTGGCTTTTTTAGTTTACAATTGCCTTTTCCAGATCAGTAATCAATTTTTTAGAGACGGATCGGCTGCTCTTTTCTTTGGCTTCCTTCAAAAGGTCCAAAGCAAGCTTAGATTTCATTTTCAAACCTTCAGGATTGTTGTCAAAACGATAACTTCCCAAACACCATTCCAGTTCGGCTGTCAAACCTTCACTGATTTTTAATTTGCTTAACTTCGCAATAGTGTTTTCTACTGATTTTTCTAATAAAGCTGATTCCATTTTTGAATTGGTTAAAGGTTAAAGTGATTTGTGTAACAATATTATTAATAATTATTAAATATTGAAATTTTGGTAATAAAATATTTACATATCGCATTAATTAACCTAATCATTTATGAATACAGTAAATTTGAATTTACTCGTTATTTAAGCTCCTAATCCTTCATATTTTCATTAATTTGTTGTTCTATTTAAGCGCTAAGTTTAGGGCATTGCAAAAAAAAATGTTTTCGAAAATGAAAAGTTTTAGAACTACTTTCCGCTTTAAGGAATGTGATAAAGGAATAAACCATTCTTCCAGTGTGGTAACGATAGGGTCTTGCTTTTCAGAAGTGGTAGGGGAGAGGTTAAGCCTAAGCAAATTTGATGCGTTAGTAAACCCATTCGGGACGACCTTCAACCCAGATTCAATATTTAACTTGCTGTCAAATTCACTCCTATCAAAGCCTGTAAATCCGGATTTGTATTTAAATAGACATGATAACTATTTTCATTACCAACTTCATTCTTCATTTAATGCTGCATCTAAAGAAGAACTGGCAGATAGAATAGAAAAAAGCCAGTACTTGGTAAAAAATAAACTTGAAACAGCCTCTCATTTAGTTATTACACTAGGCACTGCATTTGTTCATCGGTTGATAGAAAATGATAGTGTAGTAACAAACTGTCACAAACAGCCACAGCAATACTTCTCCAAAAGTATTCTTGGTCTCAATGAAATGATTGAAAGTTTCAATGCATTTTATCAAAATTTATTAACAGCTAACCCCAATATCCAGGTGGTCTTGACGGTTAGTCCTGTGAGGCATATAAAAGATGGAATACCTGAAAATCAACTAAGTAAAAGCTTGTTAAAGGTGTTATGCCACGGGTTAGTTTCAATTTATCCTGAAATCTACTATTTTCCTGCCTATGAAATAATGATGGATGACCTGAGGGATTACCGTTTCTATAAGGAGGATATGATTCACCCTAGTTCAATGGCAGAAGATTATATTTGGAATGAATTTCAAGAGGCATTTTTCAATGAGGAGACCAAGGAATTAATTCAACACATAGATCAAATCCAAAGGAATCTGAGCCATAGGCCTTTTAATCCCCAATCACAGGCCCATCAACAGTTTCTACTCAAACTTCAGGAGTTGATAGCATTGATGCCGGCCAACTTGGATTTCACCAATGAAAATCATGCAATTAATGATCAACTGAGATTGTTTCAAACAGATTGACCTGACCTATTATGAAAGCCAACAAATTGATCAAAAGCAAAAGTCTGTACTTGCAACAGCATGCCCACAATCCGGTACAGTGGTATCCCTGGTCAGAAGAAGCTTTACATAAAGCCAAAGTTGAGCACAAACCCATATTGGTAAGCATTGGTTATTCTGCCTGTCATTGGTGTCATGTAATGGAGAAGGAGAGCTTTGAAGACATGGCCGTTGCAGATCTTATGAATGCCCATTTTGTATGTATTAAAATTGACCGAGAGGAGAGACCCGATCTGGACAATATTTACATGGAGGCTGTGCAGGTAATGGGTCTCCAGGGAGGTTGGCCTTTAAATGTTTTTCTAATGCCTGATCACAAGCCTTTTTATGGAGGCACCTATTTCTCAAAAAATCAATGGATGAAAGTATTGTCTGGAGTTGCTCAGGCTTTTTCCCAGCAATATGAGGAGTTGGTTAAAAGTGCCGAAGGTTTTGGAAGAAGTATTGACAGGTCCATTATTGAGAAGTATGGATTTAAGAGAGAAACCACTGAATTTACTGCAGAAAAGGTAAGAGGAATGGCCGAACATTTATTGAAAGGCATAGATCGGGAATGGGGTGGAATGAAAAGAGTCCCTAAATTTCCAATGCCTGTTATTTGGAGCTTCTTATTGGACATGGCTATTTTGGATGGACAAAAAGGCTTAGGGGAACAGGTTTGTTATACATTGAAGAAAATTGGAATGGGTGGCATATATGATCACCTTAAAGGTGGGTTTTGTCGCTACAGTGTAGATGGAGAATGGTTTGCCCCTCATTTTGAAAAAATGCTTTACGACAATGGCCAATTGCTAAGTCTTTACAGCAAGGCCTTTCAGTACAGCCAGGATCCTTTCTTTGAAGAAAAAGTAAGAGGAACCGTTGGTTGGCTACTAAGTGAAATGCGCAGCAAAGAATTGGGCTTTTATTCAGCACTAGATGCAGATAGTGAAGGGGTAGAAGGCAAATTTTATACCTGGAGCTATAAGGAGTTAGATGAATTGTTAGGGGAAGATTTGGCCTGGTTTAGCCAGCTATATGGCATTAAACCAGAAGGGAATTGGGAATCGGGATTGAATATTCTATTTCAAACCATCGCTTATACAGAAGTTGCCGAAAACCATGGGTTTACTATTGCTGTTTTTGAAAAAAAATTAAAGGAAGTGAAGGAAAAGCTTCTGGAAAAGAGGTCTTTAAGAGTACGCCCAGGATTGGATGATAAAATCATTAGTGGATGGAATGGTTGGGTGATTGTAGGGCTCTGTCAGGCCTATTTGGCTGTTGGTGATGATGGATTTCTAAAGACAGCCATGGAGACGGGGGATTTTATTTGGAGCCAAATGGTAGTTGACAATGTCTTGTACCGGAATTTTAAAGAAAATGAGGCTTACACACCAGCCTTTTTAGAAGATTATGGGGCCGTAATTCAATCCTTCATTTCCCTTTATAAAGTTTCATTTGACCCCCTTTGGCTCAACAGAGCGGATTTATTGACACAAAGTGTAATGGATAATTTTTTCGATGAAACAGACGGTTTGTTCTATTTCAATGATCCTAAAACTGAAAAATTGATTGCCGATAAAAAAGAAGTTTTTGACAATGTCATTCCCGCCTCTAATTCAGTGATGGCTAGAAATCTTCACCAGTTGGGCTTATATCTATACAATGATGCCTACCTTGCGCAAGCAGAAAGCATGTTGCAATTGGTAAGTGAAATGTTATCGAAAGAACCGGATTTTCTAGCCAACTGGGCAAACTTTTATTTGGAAAAATCAGTTCCTACAGCTGAAGTAGCTATAAAAGGAAAGAATGCAAAAGGCGTTGGAATATCACTTCAGGCTAACTATCATCCCAATATGGTCATTGCTGCAGAAGATGGCTTCAGCAGTGAGCTTCCAATATTAGAAGGTAAGTCAGGTGAAATAGCCACCTTGTACGTATGCTTTAATAAATCGTGTAAGCGGCCTGTGGAATCCATAGAAGAAGCCGTAAAACAACTTCCTTTTTTGCCCTAAACCAGTCAATAATATTTACAGTGGAAGACCTCTTTGGAAATAACTATCCTTCATCAAGCAAAAATCTGTACGCGGACATTATTCTCCCTGTGCCTATTCCGCTTACCTTTACCTATAGCGTAGGGCCTGAAATTCAAGAGGAAATTGGTATTGGCTATCGTGTCATGGTGCAATTTGGAAGGAAAAGGATTTTGACCGGTATTGTGGCCAAAGTGCATCAAAAAGCTCCAGAAGCGTATAAGGCAAAACCGATTCTAGATTTATTGGATGATTACCCAATTGTAAATGCCTTACAGATCAAATTTTGGGGCTGGTTGGCGAGTTATTATTGCTGTCATATAGGAGAAGTGATGAATGCGGCCCTGCCTAGTGGCTTGAAGCTTTCTACTGAGAGTAAAGTTCAAATGCATCCCGATTTTGAATTGGAGAATCCTGGCTATCCTATGGATGAAAGAGAATTGCTAATTCTTGAGACGTTGGAGAAAAAGGAAGAAGTCAATGTTGACCAGCTGGAGTCAGTGGTGCCGGCAAAAGACCTTCACAAAATAATTAAAAGCCTTCTTGGCAAGAAAGCCATTTTGGTTTATGAGTCTGTTAAAGAAAAATATAGTCCTAAAGTTGAGGTCAGGGTTCGTTTAGCGCCAGAGTATCTTTCTGATTCCAATAAACTCAATGAATTATTCGAAGGGGTTAAAGGAAGGAAAAGCAAGAAAATGTCCTTCTCAAATTTCTGCAACAAGTACCTATTTTTAAGAATGCTCAGCTAAATGAAGAGGGATTGTCAAAAAAGATCTTAACTGATTCAGGTTGTTCGCCTTCTTCCATTGACACCCTTGTTAAGAACAAGGTTTTGCAAAGCTTTAAGGTGAAAATAAGCCGTTTTGCGCTTATTCAGGTTGACGATAAGCCAATTGAGCTATCCGAGGTGCAGAAGGATGCTTACGATGCTGTACAGAAGGAATTTACTAGTAAAGCTACCGTTCTTCTGCATGGGATTACTGGTTCTGGAAAAACGGAGATTTACATTAAGCTTATAATGGAAGTTTTGGAGAGTGGTTCTCAAGTATTGCTACTGCTTCCTGAAATAGCCTTGACCACTCATTTGGTAGCTCGATTACAGAAAGTCTTTGGCGACAAAATGGGGGTTTTCCATTCCAAGTATTCTGATAATGAACGTGTAGAGATTTGGCAAGGGGTATTATCAGGTAAATACAATTTCATCATAGGTGTTAGGTCTTCTTTGTTTTTACCTTTCGATAGTTTGGGCCTAGTTATCGTAGATGAAGAGCATGAGCCATCCTACAAGCAATATGATCCTGCTCCCAGGTTTCATGCCAGAGATGCGGCCATCATGATGGCGTGGTTGCATCAAGCCAAGACTGTGCTCGGTACAGCCACCCCTGCATTTGAAACCTTTTACAATGCCCAAAATGACAAGTATGGGTATGTGAGAATGGATAAGCGGTATGGAGATGCAGAACTGCCTCATTTCCATTTGGCAGATATTTTAAAGGACAAAAAGAAAAACCTGCTAAAGTTAGACTTTACCAGGCTCATGAGAGAGAAAATTCAGGAGGCACTTAACCACCAGGAGCAAGTACTTATTTTCCAAAACAGGAGAGGGTACGCCCCTTATATTTCTTGTGATGAATGTGGTTGGATTCCTGAATGTGAACATTGTGACGTCAGTTTAACTTACCACCAATACCAGGAAGAATTGAGGTGTCATTATTGTGGCTTCAAGGACAAAGTGCCTATAAAATGCCAGGCTTGCGGGAGTAGTAAAATCACTACAGTAGGATCTGGCACAGAAAGAATAGAAGAGAATCTATCTTTACTTTTTCCAGAGGCACGAATCCTTAGAATGGACCTGGACACCACTAGAAGTAAATACGGGTATCAAAAAATATTAGAGGAATTTGGATCGGGAAATGTAGACATACTGGTAGGTACCCAAATGATCACCAAAGGACTTGATTTTGATAGGGTTTCTTTGGTGGGAATTGTTGATGCAGATCGAATTTTGTTCTACCCGGATTTCAGGTCTGGAGAAAGGGCTTTTCAACAAATCACTCAGGTGGCTGGAAGAGCTGGGAGGAGAAACGTTACAGGTAATGTAGTCATTCAAACAAGGCGTCCTGACCAGTTGATTTTCAAGCAAATAATAAGTGGTAATTACAATGATTTTTATCAGCAGGAAATGGGAGAGCGGCGCCAGTTTTACTACCCGCCCTTCGTTAAAAACATCAAAATAGTTACCAAGCACAAAGACTTTAAAACAGCAGAGACTGCAGCAATTCAATTAAAGAACCTGTTATCAGATATAGAAGGTAGAAAGATAATCCTTGGGCCAGAGAAAGCCCTGATTGGAAAGATTAAAAACCTATTTCTCTTTGAGATTTGGATCAAGCTTGAGAAAAATGCGAATACACAAGAACGCTTTAAGCAGGAAATGGTACGGATTATTTCTGAATTGCAGGGTGACAAGCGGTTTAGATCTGTCAGGTTTTTGATTGATGTAGATCCCTATTAGAAAAGCATTTTAAGGTCCTATCAATTAAGCATCTTGAAAGCTAAATTCATATTTTTTTTGTATTGAAAGTACTGGAATGCAGTTGCTTTAGGGAAACCTAATGTCACGGTAGGATTTTTTGGATTGGCAATGAAATTTTGTTTCGGGTTTTCCCATCGCATTGAACCTTGATTTTACTATAGGGTTACAAATTGCCTGTCCCTAATTTCAGGAATTACTGTAATCATAAGATTATCAGGCTATTTGGAGGTTTTAGTATAGCTTCGCTATGCTTAAACGAAAATAGCCACATCTGGGCTAATTTTGAAGTGATTTCATTAGGTAATAAAAACCTATTACCTATTTTGGGTTAATAGATGTCAAAACTTTCTTTGAAATATACAATGGAATATTGTAGATTAAGTGCGGAAGAGTGCAGGCCAAGAATAATTCAAATTAAACTCTTCTTGAGGGACTATTTCAAAATTTGGAATTGCCTCCTAATTCAGCTTAAAAGCAAAAGACTTCCTGGTTAAATAATTGTTCGAATGACAGTAGGAATGAATAGTTTATAACTATCATTTGTTTTCTGCCTCAATAAATCACTACAACTTGAATATGAAGGTTAAAAGCACTACAGTTTTCGAAATGCTATCCCGTATGCGTGAATATTTTTTAAAACGCGGTGCCTTTTTAAATGCTACGGAGGTCGATCCTATACGTTCAGAATTATACAATTCCAATCAAATAAAAGTCCATGCTGGTATAGTGGCACGGTATCATAAGTTATTAAAAGGCAAACGGAATGATAAGCTTTTAAAGCGATTAGATGACAATGAAAAGACGCTGGTGGAAGTACGTAATCTACTGGTTGAAAGCATTCAATCTGGCCAATCATTAACACCAGCAGCAGAATGGCTTCTGGACAACTTTTATTTAATTGAAGAACAAATTGTAACTGCTAAAAAGCATTTACCTAAAAAATATAGTGAGGGATTGCCTTATCTGGCAAATGGAAACTCCAAGAATATGCCCCGGGTTTATGATATCGCTCTAGAAATAATTGCTCACAGAGATGGCGATGTTGATTCAAATGGCTTAAAAGGTTTTATCTCGGCTTATCAATCCGAAAAAATCCTTACCCTGGGAGAGTTATGGGCCATTCCCATCATGATGAAACTTGCTGTAATAGAAAATCTAAGAAGGATTGCCGAAAAAACAGCTCTGGATATGATCGACAATAATCTAGCCGATTATTGGGGTGAGAAAATGATTGAAACAGTCAAGAAAGAGCCTGCGGATTTGGTGTTGACCATCGCAGACATGTCGAGATCCAAACCTGTCTTAAATAGTCCTTTTGTCGCTGGTTTTACACGCAAGCTACAGGGAAAAGGTCCAGCCTTTGCTTTACCATTAAAATGGTTGGAGCAACAATTATACAAGGAAGGTGTATCAGGTACAGACTTGGTATTTCAAGACAACCAAAAACAAGCTGCTGATCAGGTATCGGTTAAAAATAGCATAGGCACATTGCGCTTTATCGGTTCAACCGACTGGAGAAAATTTGTAGAAGCTTCAAGTATAGTAGAGCAAATATTAAGAACAGACATAACAGGTATTTATCCGCAATTGGATTTTGCTACACGAGACAGGTACAGACATGTAATTGAAAATATTTCAAAACGTAGTCCGCTATCTGAATCAGAAGTTGCAGAGAAAACGATTGAATTAACTAAAAGACCTGAGATAGCGGAGAAGCAATATGCAAGAGAAAAACACGTAGGATTTTATTTAATTGGTAAAGGTTTTGGCCAATTAAAGGAAGCTGCGAAGATGCGCTTTAATTTAAAACAAAGCCTGACGAGTTTCATGGAGAAAAGGCCAGCTTTTATCTACCTTTTTTCAATAGCCATTCTTACTTTGGCTGTAGCAGTAGGGATGCTCTCAGTTGCTTGGATTTATGGAGATTTCAGGTCCCTAGTGCTGATAATTTTGGCGCTGTTATGTCTGGCAGGAGGAGCGCATTTGGCCATTACCTTCACCAATTGGCTGGCCACTATATGGATAAAACCCCAAATATTACCTAGACTAGATTTTTCAAAAGGTATCCCTCTCAAATTCCGTACCCTTGTAACTGTTCCAACAATGCTTACGAGCAAAAATGAAATTGAGGAAAGTATAGAGGCGCTTGAGGTTCGATTTTTAGCAAACCAAGGGGGTAAATTATACTTCAGCCTATTAACTGATTTTACGGATGCGGACTCCGAAACAATGCCGAATGACAGTTTATTACTCAACTTTGTGAGTGAGAGGATTCAACAGTTGAACGATAAATACAACGAAATTGGCCAGTCGGATACTTTTTTCTGTTCCACCGTGGGAGAAAATGGAATCCGAAAGAAGCCAGGTGGATGGGGTACGAACGAAAAAGAGGTAAACTTTCTGCTTTAAATGCCCTTTTAATAGAGGGTGACAGGGATAATTTTACCCGAATTGTTGGGGATTATGCAGTGCTAAAAAATATAAAGTATGTAATCTCACTCGATTCAGATACGCAATTGCCAAGAGATGCAGCCTGGAAATTAATTGCCACTATGGCTCATCCCTTAAACCAGGCTGTATATGATGAAAAAAAGAAACGCGTAGTAGAAGGATTTGGAATTCTGCAACCAAGAATAGCCTCAGATTTCCCGAAAAATAAAACTTCTCTTTATTTGCGTTTGCAAGGTGACATGAAGGGTATTGATCCATATACAAGAGCATCTTCTGATGTTTATCAGGATATCTTTGAAGAAGGTTCTTTTATTGGAAAAGGCATCTATGATGTTACTATTTTTGAAAAAGTTGTAGGCAAACGTTTTCCCGAGAACCGTATCCTTAGTCATGACCTTTTGGAAGGTTGCTTTACTCGTTCTGGATTAGTAAGTGATGTGGTGTTATATGAAAATAATCCTTCCAATTATGAAGCGGATATAAAGCGTCACCATCGGTGGATAAGGGGTGATTGGCAAATAGCTGCCTGGGTCTTCCCATTTGTGAAAAATAAAGAGGGGAGGATTGTTAAAAATGACCTTTCTATTATATCTCGGTGGAAAATAGCAGACAATCTGCGTAGAAGCTTGTTGCCCATTTCTCTTTTATTAATTTTAGTTCTTGGCTGGTCCATGTTGCCCAAGCCTTGGTTTTGGACACTCGCTGTTACCATTATTGTTTTATTACCTGTCATGGCAGCAGCTTTTCTACAGCTATTGCGCCGCCCGGAAGATTTAGACTTTAAAGCCCATATTTCCGAAGTTGGAAATTCTGTTTCAGAGGTATTATTGCGTTTTATGTTTGGAATAGCTGTATTGCCTTATGAATCCTACCGATTCACAGACGCTATACTCCGAACCAACTGGAGAATGCATGTAAGTGGAAAGAAATTATTGGAATGGACGCCATCAGCCACTGCTTCCTACCAATCAAAAGACAATATCTGGTTCATTTACCAAAAAATGTGGATCGGTCCCGTTTTGGCATTTCTTTGTCTTATTCTATTTTTATATTCGAATTCTCCTGCTTTTTTTGTTTCCATACCAATTCTGATTTTATGGTTTATATCACCATCTATTGCTTGGAGAATAAGTCAGCCAGAAAAAGAGGAAGTTCCTGACCTAAACCAGACCCAAGAGTATTATCTTCTCAAAATGGCCAGAAAAACGTGGGGCTTTTTTGAAAATTTTGTAAATGAAGGAGAAAATTGGCTACCCCCGGATAATTTTCAGCAACATCCTGATCCGGTTATTGCTCACCGTACTTCTCCGACCAATATCGGCCTTTCTTTGCTGGCAAACCTTACTGCCTATGATTTTGGATTTATTGTTATGGACGAAGTCCTTTTGAAATGTGGTAACACCCTTAATACCTTACATAAACTGGAGCGCTTTAAGGGACACTTTTACAATTGGTATGATACTCGTTCCTTATCTATTCTGAGACCTGCATATGTTTCAACAGTTGATAGTGGAAATCTGGTGGGACATCTTCTTATATTACGCCAAGGAATTTTGGGGTTTAAATCCAAACCTATTTTTAATCAAGAGAGCTATAACGGTCTTCATTCTACAGTAGGGATTATACAAGATTTGCTAAGCAGTGAAAGCGATGAAAATATAACTGCAATAGAAAAATTACTAGCAGATGCTTTTATTGAGAAGAATAATTCTTTATCAATAATAAAAAGAAATTTAGATGATTTGTCCGATCTCAGTGTTCAAATAACCGGATTTGATGAGAACATGCAAATAGGTAAATGGATTCTTAAATTAAAAAATCAAATTAAAAATGTTCGGGAAGATTTATACCGGCAAATTCCGTGGCTAAGTTTATTGCCACTTCCAAAATCATTTATCAATTTATCAAAGATAGATTTTAATCATTCACTTCTCTCCCTTCAGGGAATAGATGAGGAGTTAAGTCAACAAATTGATCAATACAAAAAAGAAACCAATCAAACGGATGAAAACGAATGGTTGGTAAAAGCAGAAACAGCTTTAAAAACCGGAATAACGCTAGGTCAGGAAAAACTTATCCTTTTCAAGGAATTGGCTGAGCAATTGGAGCAATTGAGCATTGTAGAATATGATTTTCTACTGGACAAAGATACCAGTCTTCTTTCTATAGGCTATAATGTGGATGAGCTGAGAAGAGATGAAAGCTTTTATGATATGCTCGCTTCAGAAGCAAGGTTAGGTATTTTTGTAGGTATTGCACAAGGATTACTGCCTCAAGAAAGTTGGTTCTCTTTGGGTCGTTTACTCACTGATTCGAAAAATGGACCAGTATTGCTGTCTTGGAGTGGATCGATGTTTGAATATTTGATGCCACAATTGGTTATGCCGACCTATGAAAATACACTATTGCATGCAACCAACACTGCAATGGTAAAACGGCAGATAGAATATGCTACAAAACGTGATGTGCTCTGGGGGATTTCAGAATCTGGATACAACAGAGTGGATATGAGTTTGAATTACCAATACCAGGCTTTCGGCGTACCTGGATTAGGACTAAAGCGTGGATTAGAGGAAGACTTGGTGATAGCGCCATATGCTACTATGTTGGCTTTAATGGTAGCACCCAAAAAAGCGGTAGCCAATTTAAAACGATTATCAGAGGAAGGTTTTGAAGGAGAATATGGTTTTTATGAAGCCATTGATTATACCAAATCGCGTGTGCCTCGTGGCCAAAACCATGTTATTATCAATTCCTATATGGCCCACCATCAAGGGATGGGGTTTTTGTCATTTGCTTATGTTTTATTAAACAAACCAATGCAAAATCGATTTGCCTCGGAATTGCGTTTTAAGGCAAGCCTGTTGCTATTGCAGGAACGTATTCCAAAGAAATCCATTTTTTATGCACATACAGCTAATATTACTGATGTACACACCAATGTCGAAGATGTACAACTAAGAATAATAAATACCCCAAATACGCCTATACCAGAATTGCAATTACTCAGTAATGGTAATTATCAAGTGATGGTGACCAATTCAGGCGGGGGATACAGTCGGTGGAAAGACATATCGGTAACGAGGTGGCGGGAAGATTCAATCCAGGATAATTATGGTGTTTTTTGCTATATTAAAGACATCAAAAGCGGAAATTTCTGGTCAAACACCTATCATCCCACGCTTCAGCCATCCAAGAATTATGAGGCTATATTTTCGCAAGGTACCATTGAGTTTCACAGACAAGATTTGGGTTTTGAAACCAAAACCCAAATCGTAGTTTCTCCAGAAGATGATGTCGAAATAAGAAAAATTAAAATAACGAATAGGTCAAAGGTTTCCAAGGTGCTGGAGGTTACAAGTTACACTGAGATTGTTCTGGCATCTCAGGCCTCTGATGAAGCACATCCCGCATTTAGTAACCTTTTCGTTCAAACAGAGGTTCAGCAGCAATACAATGCCATATTTGGCACAAGAAGACCCCGCTCTAAGGATGAAGCTCCACCACATTTCTTTCATTTAATGGATGCGTATGGGGCCCAAGTAGGACAAGTATCCTTTGAAACAGACCGGATGCAATTTATAGGTAGAGGAAGGTCTCTGTCTAATCCTCAGGGCTTAGAGGTTGGACCATTAGCAGGAAATCAGGGTGCAGTATTGGATCCAATTATGGCCACCAAATTCCGCATAACGATTAAACCATTTAAGACCGCTACCATAGACCTTATATATGGTATTTGTGCGAGTCGCGATGAAAGTGAAGCGCTCATGCATAAATACAGGGATAAAAATCTTAAAAAAAGAGCCCTGGACCTTTCCTGGACGCATAGCCAGGTATTATTAAGGCAAATAAACGCTACAGAAGCTGAAGCACAATTATTCGCAAAATTAGCCTCCTCAGTTATTTACTCCAATCCGGCCCTGCGCGCCAGTGAAGCAGTTATCAAAAGCAATTTCAGAGGCCAGTCCGGACTCTGGAGCCATTCTGTTTCGGGAGACCTACCCATAGTATTGGTACAAATATTTGATCTGGAAAACCTGGATTTAGTATCACAAATGATCAAGGCACATGGTTATTGGCAATTAAAAGGTTTGATGGTAGACCTTGTGATCTGGAATGAGGATCATGGTTCCTACCGCCATGAACTTCAAGACCAGATTTTGGGGATGATTTCAGCCGTTAACACATTGACCGGCCACGTACCGGGGAAGATATATGTAAAATCAACCGATCAAATTTCATCAGAAGACCGTATCCTTTTTGAATCTGTTGCCAAAATAATTATCACCGATAACAAAGGCACCTTAGCTGACCAAATTTCCGGGCAGTTTAGAAGGATAGGTTCACCTCGATTATTAGAAGGTAATCCTAAAACTGCTGGAAAAACAAGTATTGAGAATGTGATGTTGCCAACAAATCTTAAATACTTTAATGGAACAGGAGGTTTTACGGCAGATGGGAAGGAATACAAGATACAAATTGATGAAAAATCTACCACCCCAGCTCCCTGGGTGAATATTATTGCCAACCCCAATATTGGGACAGTGGTTTCTGAAAGTGGATCAGCTTATACCTGGGCAGTGAATGCACATGAATACCGCATTACTCCCTGGCACAATGATCCCGTTACGGATACCGGCGGTGAGGCAATTTACCTTCGTGATGAAGAAACCGGTTTATTTTGGTCTCCTACGCCTTTTCCCGTAAAGAGTGAATCAAATTATATCACTACACACGGCTTTGGATATACCAGTTATGAACATATAGAAAATGGCATTTCTTCCGAAATGAAAGTGTTTGTGGACAAAGAGTTGCCCATTAAATTTGTAGTGCTGAGGATTAAAAACAGGACAGACCGGATTAGAAAACTCTCTGCTACAGGATACCTGGAAATTGTATTGGGCGATGTGCGCTCCAAAACCAATATGCATATTCTTTCAGAGTATGACGTGCAGACCGGAGCTTTGCTCTTTAGAAATAGGTACAATGACGCATTTGCTAACCGTGTGGCATTTTATAAACTTATTGGTGCAGGTAAGATTAGTTATGCTACTGATCGGTCGAAGTTTATTGGAAGAAATAGGAACCTTTCCAATCCCCAGGCATTGAACCGACTGGATCTTAAAGATAAAATAAGTACAGGTCATGACACTTGCGCTGGTTTGCAAGGAAAATTTAGCTTGTTGGAAGGTGAAGAAAGAGAGATTGCGTTCTTGATTGGTAGTGGTGAAGACACCGAGACAGCCATTCAACTCAATCAAAAATTTATAGACCTGAATTCAATTAATCAATCTTTTGACCAAATAAAAGAATATTGGAATGAGATAATAAATAAGGTGCAGGTGCAGACCCCGGATGAGGCCCTTAATCTTCTTGCTAATGGCTGGCTTACCTATCAAACCATCGCTGCCAGGTTATTTGCTCGTAGCGGTTTTTATCAATCTGGTGGAGCCTTTGGTTTCAGGGATCAGATACAGGATGTGCTGTCCTTATTACACAACAAACCTGAACTTGCAAGAGAACAAATACTTTTGAATGCTTCCCGACAATTTAAAGAAGGAGATGTTCAACATTGGTGGCATCCCCCAGAAGGACGAGGTGTGCGTACAAAATGTTCTGACGATCTCTTATGGCTGCCATTTGTTGTCTATAGATACATTAATGCTACAGGAGATTTAAAAATCCTGAATGAGCAAACAGGATTTTTAGAATCCAGATCCTTGCCTGATGGAGAAGACTCCCTTTATGAATTACCAATGAGTGGAAGCTTAATTGCTGACCTTTACCACCATTGTCGACTTGCTATAAAACATAGTCTTCATTTTGGTAAAAATGGCTTGCCTTTAATGGGCTCTGGCGATTGGAATGACGGAATGGATCAGGTAGGAAATAAAGGTATAGGAGAAAGCGTTTGGCTGGCATTTTTCTTTTATGATATTCTTTTGAATTTTGAAAAAGTCGCCATTAAATATGGTGATACAGAATTTGCAGCAATCTGTAAACAAGAGGCTATTCGCCTACAAGCCAATATCGAGTTATCTGCCTGGGACGGTGAATGGTATAAACGCGCCTGGTTTGACGATGGTACACCTCTTGGATCAAAAATTAATAATGAATGCCGAATTGATGCGATTTCTCAAAGCTGGTCTGTACTGACCGGAGCTGCTCCTGAAGCAAGGAGAAATCAAGCCATGGATTCTTTAAATAAATACTTGGTGAATAGAGATATTAATATAATCCAGCTTCTTGACCCACCCTTTGATAAATCTGATTTGAACCCGGGATACATAAAAGGATATGTACCAGGGGTAAGGGAGAATGGAGGTCAGTATTCTCATGCAGCTATCTGGACCTTAATGGCATTTGCAGCCCTTGGTGACAGGAAGACTACCTATGAACTCTTTAGCCTGGTACAACCTGTAAATCACGCCTTAAATCCGATGGATGTACAGGTTTACAAAGTGGAGCCTTATGTGATGGCTGCGGATGTTTACGCCAATGAAACCCATCGGGGACGTGGTGGATGGACTTGGTACACAGGTTCCTCTGGATGGATGAATCAATTTATTATTGGGTCTCTTCTTGGCATGGAACTCCTGGTGGACCAACTTAAATTCACTCCTTGCTATCCTGAGGAATGGCCTTCTATTACGATCAAATACCAGTATAAAAATTCTACTTATAGAATCACTGTATTTCAGGAGAAGCATATTAAAGAATCATGGTGGAAAATGGAAAATGACGAGGGTAAAGGAAATAGTCTGCCCTTAAAAGAGGATGGTTTGGAACATGAGGTTGAGGTTCATGTTTTGATTTAACTCTGGCGCTAAAATATGGTAAGAAAAACATTAAGTCAGCCTACCCTGGTAGCTCCATGGTGATACGAAAATAGAAACGAGTGGTGGGTTTTGAAGCCATTTTATCAGGTAATAAAATGGCTATTGTTTATTTTAGGATCAAACACAATTGGTTGCTTAATCTTAAATGAAAATTGCTTAAATAGTATATTTCTAGGGATTATTAGTTATATTTTTGAAGAAATGGCATTTGATGTTAATTTTATTTTGTTAAATTTAGAAAAGGAAAATTTGATAAATGAGTCATTATTTTGAAACCATACCCTTTGAATCTTTAGATGGCTTCCAGTGTGACTTGAAGCATCTACTGTCTCCCTCTGCAACAAAAGGGCCTGTTTTATTGGTGCATGGTGCAGGGGTTAGTAGTAATATATTCAATCCTCCTTCCAGCAATAATATTATTCATGCGCTAGCAGAAGCGGGTTATGATGTTTGGTTAGAAAACTGGAGAGGCAGTGTTGACTTTGAACCAAATGAGTGGAATTTAGATCAGGTAGCGCTAAATGATCATCCCGCAGCAGTAAGAAAGGTTGTCGAACGCACGGGATCAAAAGAAATAATGGCAATTATTCACTGCCAGGGAAGCACCAGTTTTATGATATCCTCCATACTTGGGCTCATCCCTGAGGTGAAATTAATTATTAGCAATGCGGTTTCCTTACATCCCGTAGTGCCTTTTTACTCTAAAATCAAACTGAAATTGCTGGTGCCCCTTGTAAGCAAATTCTTTAAATACCTGGATCCACAATGGGGATTGAGAGCCCCTGATTTTAAATCTGAAATGATCTTAAGGGTAGTGAAAGCAACGCATTGGGAAAAGGATTCTATGGTCGGTAAAATGGTCAGCTTTACCTATGGATCGGGTTTTCCAGCATTATGGGAGCTTGACAATATTGATGACAAAACCAAAGATTGGATACAATATGAGTTTGCACATGTTCCACTAAGCTTTTTTTCACACATGCAAAAGTGTGTTGCAAATGGCGCATTGATCCGACATGAAGAGGGTGCAGGAGGTTATACTGAAAAGGCTCCAATGACGAAGGCAAGGTTCGTATTGTTTGCAGGTAAGAAGAATAAATGCTTTTTACCCCAAAGTCAGGAGAACACTTTTGAATACCTGAATAAATTACAACCAGGGTTACATAAATTGTACTTATTAGAGGATTACAGTCACTTGGATGTGTTTTTTGGAAAAAACGCACATAAGGATGTATTCCCTAAAATGATAAATGAACTTGAACTTGGATGATAAGCCATTATGCCCCCAAAAAGAATTAAAAAATATACCGGTAGATATGCATTGGTAGATGGTATTCCCTATACCATGCCTGTAAGCTCAACAGAATCCCCAGCCTTAATGGCAGGATTTTCCTGCGATTGGGAAAAAGCCAACGCCCTTTTGCCTGGAAATGAAATTCATGCCATGAAATTGCCCAATGGCCGGGCAGCATTGATGATAACCATTATCAATTACCTTGATACAAGTATTGGTAAATACATAGAATACAGCATTGCTATCGCTTGTACCCATGGATCAAAACCAGCCCCTAGAATTTTAAATACCCTTTTATTGGGGCATTACGGTACTGGGCAATACATTTTGGATCTTCCAGTAAGCAGTGAGATATCGGTAAAGGGAGGAAAAGGGATATGGGGAATGCCCAAGCACAAAGCCAACCTTGATTTTATAGTCACCGAAGACAAAGTGACAAGTCAGTACGAAAAGGATGGGCAGTTTGCTTTCAGAATAGAAATTAATAAACCCAAATCTCCTTCGATCAAGCTAAAAGTAGGGGCAACCAATTACTGCAGGTTTAGGAATATGCTTATGGCATCCTATATTTATTTTGAATCAAAGGCAGGGATTAATCTACTGGGAAAGGCGAAAGGAAGTCTTTTTATTGGAGATCATCCTAAAGTAGCCGCTTTAAAGCATATCGATATCAATCCAGATCCCTTTTTTACCACTTTTATGCCCAAAACCAATGGGATATTGGATGATCATTTCGATTCCTGGTTTATGACATATGATGAACCACCGGAAGTTATGACCGAAGGTTTAGAGTCCGTTTACCCACTTGGATATACAGAGGATTGGCTACCAGCCCCATCTATCTCTGATTATGAAAAATTTCGTATTTAAAAATTTAATTTAAGATGAGTCCCTTAAAAAAACATTATTAGATATCAATAATGCCTACATCTTCTTTTGTTCCTCTATTTATTTAGGAATGTTCTGGTCATTGCATTATTTCTGGTTTCCGAATTATCCAAAAACCTTGAACCTTACCAATTATTATGATGCCATTATACCTCAAACGGACCTGGCGACAAAATTCTTCTTTGTGTCTATTCCCATAATGGCCATAGCTTTGGTGATCATGCTGATTACGGAATGGAAATCTGGACTTAGGTGGGTTCCTATTGCTTGGATTCCGGGACTTTTAGCCCCTGTATTGATTCAGCAACTCTATATTGAAGATGTTAATAACCAGTTTAAAGCAGGCCTAACGGATGAAGGCACCTTGCAAGCATTGCTTTCTGAATGGATGTGGCTAAATGACCTTCGCTGGATCATCCTTACTATAATGTGGCTAATAACGATGTATTTCTTTATTGCCAAAGCTAAAAGCAAAAACCAAAACAATGGATGAGAAAAAAATATTAGGTTTATCCTTCCGGTACACAGAATTGCTAGTGGTATTAATAGCGTTTATAACACTGGTCTCTGGTGTAGCCCAAATGCTGGCACCGTCATTTATGCTTGATTTTATCGGCAAGGAAGTCCCTACACCTTCCTCAGCTCATTTCTTTGCAATTGTAGGTATGTTCATGGCGCTCTTTGGTGGAATGGTGCTGCATGCTGTTTACAGTTCGATAACCAATAAACAGGTTATGTTATGGGCGTCACTTCAAAAGTTTGGAGCATTTATAGCGGTAAGTATTGGCGTGTTTAACGGTTTGTTTTCGATCCTGGCCATGTCTGTAGCCATTTTTGATCTTTTCTCAGGAGTTGTTTTCATTGTCTATTTGAGAGTGCTCAATGCTTCCACTACTTAACAGGCCTTTTATCTATGTACGCATTCTGTTAATTTAAAACAGAAATAAAAGGGTCAAAATTTAACGTAACAATCAGGATGTTAATTAATAACCAACAAAATGACAAACACCCAAAACGAACATTAATATTAGCCGGTGGGGGGATGCGTGTTGCTTATCAGGCTGGTGTTATGAAAGCGTTGGAGGAAGAAGCGCTCGTCTTTTCTCATGCAGATGGTGCTTCCGGGGGTATTTTCAACGCAGCCATGCTGGCTTCAGGTCATCCTGTAGATAAAATTATTAAAAAGTGGAAGTCATTAAACTTCAATCATTTTACCTCACTAATAAGCCTTAAAGAATACTTTACCCCTTGGAAACTCAGAGCCTTGGGCGATGCTGATGGGATTAGGGACAAGATCTTACCACATTTTGAGGTAAGTGTACCAAAGATCAAAGAATTGAAATTACCAGTTACTTTTTCAGTTTGTAATTTCACAAAGAAGACGGTAGATACGATTTTGACAGATCAGCTAGAAGAAAATCATTTGTTGGCTGGCGTTTCTTTACCCATCCTAATGCCGGCCCTAAAAATCAAGAATGATTGGTTTATTGATGCAGTTTGGATAAAGGATGCCAACTTGTTGGAAGCCGTCAAAAGAGGAGCAGAGGACATTTGGCTTATTTGGGGAATTGGCAATTATCCTGCCTATTTACCCGGTTCTCTTAATCAATATGTTCACTCTATAGAAATGAGCGCTAATGGTGCCTTGTTTGAAGAATTTGAACAAATTAAATGGATAAATAAACTTATAGAACTTGGGCATTCTCCCTTTGGCCAAACCAGGCCTATTCAAGTATTTATAATAAAACCAAAACTACCCTTACCACTTGATCCTGAATTGTTTCTAAAGAAAATAACAGCAAGATCCCTTATTAATATGGGTTATCAGGATACAAAAAAGTACCTCCAAGAGAAACCTGAAAATGGGGATTCTCTTGATTTCAGGGCTACGCAGACGACTAATTCTGGTGATTATATATGCCTGCCCATGAAATTCTCAGGAAAGCTTGTACTAAAGGACAAAAACCATCAAGTTGATTTCTATATTTTTCTGCGCAAAACCATAGTGAATGGAGTGGAAACCATGGAAGCTTTTTCCAGTCTCTATTTGAAAGCTATTGAACAGGAAATCATTGGTGGACTTACCAAGGTTACAGTGAACGGAAAAGCTTCCGGTGAAACATTGATAGAGATTGAAACCAATATGAGCTACAATGAAAAGGACTATTTGTTAAAGGCTGATTTGCGCTGCTCAAACCCTTGGTCCTGGTTAATGGGGCTTGCTTTTAAATCTGTAGAGGTAAAGGTTTATTCATTAATAGGAGAAGAGGAAATAGTTTTCATGGAAGGAAAGCTCCACCAATCCTTTTTCTCTAGAATTAAAGGGGTAGGCCTGAGTTTGGCCAAAAAGAAAAGCGGTTCAAATGGGGGCATAGGATTTAAATTTGGAATGATAAAAAAAATATTACAAAATGAAGTTTGAGAGAAAACCAATGGTCAATTGGTATGACCCTAAGCAGTTGGCGTTCACAAGTGTCAAAACAGTGTTGTCATCCGTTTTCGGTAATTTTGCAGATAGAAGAGAGCTACAAGCTGCACTCGATCAGGAAACCAAGCCGTTTGATTATTCCCAGAAAGAGGAATTATGGTTTGACTATATCTCTGACTTAGGTGATGGATTTAACCCCACTTTTACGCTTGCCAAGTTATTGGCCAGAGATACTTTAACGCTTCGGGGAAAAACCGTGAAAAGGGGTGATATTTTGATAATGGGTGGTGATGAAGTTTACCCTACTCCTGAAAATATTGAATATGACAATAGGCTAAGAGGGCCTTATGCAGCTGCTTTTCCTAAGAATAAAATAAATAGTGTCAGGCCAGATGTTTTTGCTATCCCTGGCAACCATGATTGGTATGATGGATTGACAAATTTTCTAAGACTATTTACACAAAAGCGTTCCCTTGGCAATTGGAAAACCCAACAGAAACGAAGTTATTTTGCACTCAAATTACCCTATGATTATTGGATAATAGCGATTGATATCCAATTGAATGCTGATATTGATTTTCCTCAAATTTGCTATTTTAAAGAAATGGCAAAAGAGCATTTTAACGCCAATAGTAAGGTGATTTTGTGTACCTCAGAACCTTCCTGGGTTTACAAATCATTTGACCTGGAAAATGGCTCCTTTGATCGGCTTCAGTTTTTTATTGACAAGGTTCTCTTAGGTCAAGGAGATAAAGATTACGAGGAGAAAAATAAGAATATAAATATTGAGGTCATTTTAACAGGAGATTTACACCATTATGCGAGGTATGAAACGGTAAAGGATGAAGCCAAGCCCTGTCAATTGATAACAGCAGGAGGCGGTGGTGCCTTCATGCATCCAACCCATACCTTGAAAGAAGAAATAAATGGCATCCATAACAGGAAGGCCAAACTGGAAAAGACCTTCCCGCCAAAATCCAGTTCGGTCAAGCTAAGCTTATTGAACCTGGCGTTTCCATTTTTTAGCCGAACAATGCTGTTGTTTTTCGGTATTTACAATGTTTTTACTTCCTATATACTTCAAACGAGGATGACAGATGACACCACCTTGATGGAAAACCTGTCCAGTTACAATCTGTTTAACAATGAGCTTCCAGAGATAGTTAATGCCATAAGTAACACTTTACTACATTTTCCCACGGCACTATTTCTCAACCTTTTGTTATTTGTGGGTATTGTAATGTTTACAGATACCAGTTCGGGTAAAAAGAACCTAAATTATATTGCTGGAGTCATTCATGGCCTTTTACATTTGGTCAATTTTTATTTTCTCCTATGGCTCTTTTCCTACCTTAACCTTAATGTTTGGAATATGGGGGTTGATGAAGGATTAACCATATTGCTATTTAGTGCTGAAATGATTCTTTTTGGTGGGCTATTCAGCTGTTTCTTTTTCGGTCTTTATTTGACCATAAGTGTTGTGCTACTAAAAAACCACATTACAGAAGCATCCTCCTCCTACCGTTGGGAGGGGTACAAGAACTTTTTAAGAATTTCAATTGATAAGGAGGGGCTAACCATTTACCCTATTGGGGTGAAGAAAGTAGTTAGCAATTGGAAGCAAGTTGGGGCTGAGGACAAACCACATTTTGAGGGTGGCCCCATAAATTATGAATTGATAGAGGACCCTATATTTATAAAAAATGAAAAAATTAGCTAAACCCCTGGCCAGCATTCAGCCTGAATACGATTATGTAATCATCGGATCAGGATATGGAGGAAGTATTTCAGCATCAAGGATGGCTCGATCAGGACAATCCGTTTGTCTATTTGAGAAGGGCAAGGAATTTTTGCCCGGTGAATTTCCAGATTCCCTTTTGAATGCTTCGAAAGAAATGAATTTTATAAAGGGTAAATCCACCAGTCTTGAAAAGAATGGACTGTATGAATTCACCATGGGTAATGGCATTAATGTGTTTAAGGGATGTGGTCTCGGCGGAACATCTTTGGTAAATGCCAACGTCTCCATCAAGCCAGAGGATAGGGTGATGCAGGATACAATGTGGCCTGAAGCAATAAGGAAGGACCTGGCATCATTTGAAGAGGGAGTAAGCAGAGCAAGAGAAATGCTGAAACCTAATCCCTATCCGGAGAATAAGAATGGCTATCCAATACTTAAGAAGACAGAAGCCATGCGTAAATCCGCTGATTTTATGTCTTCTCCATTTCGTCTATTGGATATTAACGTAAACTTTGAAACCAAAACCAACCATGTTGGTGTAAAGCAAGCGAAGTGTACGAATTGTGGGGACTGTGTTACGGGTTGTAATGTAGGAGCAAAAAATACCACGGCAATGAATTATTTGCCAGACGCTTACAATCACGGAGCCGATATTTTCACCTCTATAAATGTCAGGTACGTAAAAAAGGTACAAGGGCATTGGCAGGTATATTATCATCCGATTGGCATTGGTAGGGACAATTTTGATGCACCGCTTTTGTTTATCAAAGCCAGGAATGTAATACTTAGTGCTGGCTCTTTGGGATCAACGGAAATATTATTTAGGTCAGCGAAAATGGGGCTGAAAGTTTCCAATAGGGTGGGAATGAGGTTTACAGGTAATGGGGATGTTCTTGGCTTTGGCTATAACAATGACGAAAGAATCAACGGAATAGGCTTAGGTAACAAAGGCACAGACCAGATTGCCAACGTGGGGCCATGTATTACCAGTGTGATAGACCTTAGGGAGCGAGATAACCTGGAGGATGGCATGACCCTTGAAGAGGGGACAATTCCTGGGCCGATTAGGAGCATAATGCCCAATGCATTGATTGCTTTTTCGAGGTTAGCAGGAAAAGATACTGACAGAGGCTTTAAAGACTATTTTAGAGAGAAGTTCAGGGAAATTAGAAGTCTATTCCTGGGTGCCTTCCATGGCGCCTTAGCCCATACACAAATTTACCTTGTCATGACCCATGATGATGGTAATGGTACCATGAAAATGGATGATGAAGGCAAGTTGACCCTTAACTGGGAGGGAGTAGGTAAGCAGGAGATTTTTAATAAGGTAAATGGGGAAATGTTCAGTGCTACCCAGGCGCTTGGCGGCACAAAAATACCTAATCCAACCTGGAACAATTTGATGAATTATGACCTGGTAACCGTTCACCCTTTGGGTGGATGCGGCATGGGAGAAAGTGCAGAAACAGGAGTCGTGAATCACAAAGGACAAGTCTTTGCTGGTGAGAATGGCACTGATTTGCATGAGGGTTTGTACGTGCTGGATGGCGCAATTATTCCCAGGCCAGTAGGAACCAACCCTCTTTTAACTATTAGTGCCTTGGCAGAAAGAAGTTGCAAGCTAATAGCAGAAGAGAAGGGGTATGCGTTGAATTATGACTTCGCTGTTCCTTCTAATTTAGATGGGGAACAAACATCCGGTACAGGAGTACAGTTTACCGAAACCATGAAAGGCTTTATAGGCTTAGGAGAAACAGAAGATTTTGAAAAAGGCTTTGCTAAAGGAAAGATAGATAACAACACTTTTGAATTTACCTTAACCATACAAACAGAAGACATTGATGCCTTCGTCGCAGATGAGAATCATGCTGGAAGGATGATTGGAAATATGATTGCTCCAGCGATTAGTAAAGAGCCTCTTTCGGCTTACAATGGGGTTTTTAATTTGTTTATCCAGGACGAAGGAGATAAAGAAAGAAAACGCATGAATTATAATGCGGAGCTAATTAGTCCTTCAGGCGAAAATTACTTTTTCGAAGGGTTTAAGGACATTTACAATAACAATGTTGTGGATGCATGGAAGGACACCACCACGCTTTTTATCACCTTATACGAAGGCAATTTGCCTGGGGGTAAAATTGTGGGCAAAGGCAAATTGGTAATTAAAGTTTCGGACTTACTCAAGCAATTAAGAACAGTTAAATCCCTACATCCTAAAAACAACGAAGAAGGAAGGAAAGCGATAGGGGAATTTGGAAAGTTTTTTGCTGGGAATGTATTTGAAACTTACTTTAAACCTTAAATCCGAAATAGGTTATAGACCTTCTATAAAAAGATAGAATCATTTCCAGATTGAAATTGGAAAAACCAATTGTCTAAGTCCATCTACCTCTTTTAGAAGTATATGGCAATCATAGGGAAATGAAGAACGTTTGTTTGCTATATATTCACCAGCCCCAAGGGGGAGAATATCAATATCAAGGGTGTTAGCCCTTGTTAATTGATAAAAACATCGAGATTTTGGCGGTATTTTTGCTTTTCTGCTGCAACAATGCTGACAAAATCTCTACGCTTTACTTTGCCTTAGATTCTTGGTAAAACCGAAAATCGTTAACAGATATCATAGATTCTATTTTGCAGTGAAAATACAAAGGCTGCTCTATATAAGACTCCTCAAAAAGGGATAATAATCATTATCGGATAATTTCAATTAGAGGGTATCTAAGCGTTTGCTATTATTTGAATTTGTCTAGAATGCCAGCTTTACTTTCCATTTTGCTGGTAAACCATCGATTAGCCTTCGTTAGGAAGTCTCGATTATGATAGGAATCGTGATCAGTGTACAATTTAATTAAATGGGCTTCAAGGCCTTCCAGTTGTTTTTGGGACAATCCACTTGGTGGATTTGAATTGGGGCTTTCGAGTTCTAAACTAAGGTTATCTGAAGATTTAAAAACAATATGATTGCCAATCACCATGTTGGTATATGGTTTATCTTGCCCACCCATACTTAATAATAGGGGATAGGTCAATTGATCCAAGGGTATATTGATTTGGATAAGCTGATCTACTGCATTTTTATCCACCAACCAAAACATTGAAGAGTTTGCTTTTAAGGTGTTGACTGTGTCCGGCTTGGGAATTCTTAGAATGACTTCTTTGTTGGTAATCCAGTTTTCCCATTCTAAAGGTTGATACTTTTCTAACCCAATCATTTGTGTAAGCTTCTCTTTTGTATCTTTATCCTGTTCAAAATGATAATAAGCTACTTTTTCTTCTGGTAAAAAAGTAACCTCTTTGAATATGGAATTGGAATCCACAGCGGTTAAAGCTGTCCATTTTTGTAGGGATAAGGTGTCAGGAATGTATTTACCTATAGGTATTGAATCTTTTATAATTTGGTAAAGACCTTCATTGAACTGAGACTTTAGAAGCAAAGAATCACTTCCTATCCAAAGTTTTTCATATTGCTCCTTTTGCGGTGTTTTAGGTTTATTTTCCCCTTCAATTGCTAACCATTCTTCCTGATCAATTAATCCATCCTTAGCAATGCGATACCATAATGTAGCAAAATAATTATAAGGTGAAACTTGGGATTCAAACTCATAAGTTTGTAACTGTTTGAGCATTTGCACCATGGTATTCCACTTTGTATCCGCAAGTTTTCTGTTGTTATAGCGGTCCGCTGTTGCTTCTCTTAGGGAATCGATTTTCTCTAATTCGGATTTTAAGTGATTTTCGAATAAAGTGGCCTCCTCATAACTTATGAATCGATCTTCTTGAATTTCTTTGGTCAAATCAATGAGTTCATCATGATGGAAAAAGACTTTTTTAACCTCCACATCAGTAAGTAAATTGATAAGTCGACCGATAGTCTGACCACCATTCAATTCAGCTTGTTCAATAATCCCAGCTTTCCGAGCATTTGTCTTAAGTTTTTGGACGGCATAGATTTTGACCTTTTTACTGTCCTTAAAATCCACCTTTCCATTGTAACTCAATAAATCAAATCCAGGAATTCCTTTCTCAGGAATAAACCAAGGGTTGATATCTGCATTAAGTATTTTAGGGGCAAGGCCAAAAATATGTAATTCACCCACTTCTTCATTCAGGTAATACATATGGCTTTGCAATTCTTCGAAATCAAAACCAGCTTTTACAGTGCCTCTACCAATCATGGCCAGCCTTTTTTTAGCTTCACTACGGGGTCGATCTGATAATTTACTTGCAAAGTAATCCGTAGTAAAGGTTGCTGGATCCCATGTGTTGTCTCCTTCAGACCCGTACCATTCTTTTAATGTTTTCCGAAGCCTATTTTCCCTAAGTGGATCTGTAATTTCATCTGATTTACCATTTTGTTTCAGGTAAATAAAAGTCATAATCTCTTCAAAGAAGATCAATCTGCTGGTTTGTTCCCAATCACCTAGATAGTTGAGTTTTTCCAGGACATTGTTGTTTCCAACCTTGTCTACTAATATTTTATTTCGATCTCGTCTTTTGAGCTGTTTCTCTGGGTCGCCAATTTCTAGTCGCTGCTCTACAGTAAGTAAGTGGAAATTTCTAAGGTTTATTATTTCTTCGGCTATTATATCATAGGTTGCTTCTGCCAGTTGCGCTATTTCGGGTTCTTTTTGAAAGTCAATTTGGACTTCATCAATAGAGGTCAAAACTTCACCATAATATTCGGCGGTTATCATTTGTCCTATTTCTCTAATTTCTGAAACCATATTGGCAGTAGGCTTTAAAATTGCCTTTCCCCCAAATACATTCATCGGGTTCCACATGTAAATCAAAACCACTGCGGCGACTACCAACAGTATCTGTAGTATCAGGCGAGCACTACCAAGGATTTGACGTATCATGGGTTTGTAGTATTGTCAGGTATCTGTATTTGTCTTACTTTCAAAGAATCACTTTTAAAGTGGATGAAAATCTCCTCAAAGTCAAAGCTCTTCAATAAGGTAAACATCAATTTTCTAGCATGATTTTGACTGGTTTCTACCAAACCCATATAGGGGAGTTGGGAGCGAATGTCCATCTCAGCTAATCTGAAGAAGGTCTCCTGATCCTCCAGGTTGATTGAATTTAAAAAGCGTTTAGGGTTTGAAACCAATGAGTCTTCCACGAAATCCTCCGGCGGATAGGAGAAATTAATTACCTCGATTGTAGGTAAATGGAGGGTTATCTTATTTCCGTCGATTATTATATCTTCTTCTCGTATTCGTTCCAGGTTAATACCAGTTTTAATTTTAGCCCTTGAATAGGCTAAAAAAGATGCTTCATTAATAGGTACAAAGAATATGTTTTTTTCTTTTCTTCCGAAAACCACTTTGTCGACAACAAATTCGGTCACAACCAGATCACTGGCTTGTTGGATTTTCCCAATGACCAATCCTCTTTGTTCTTCTTTACAACTTGAGGATGCAAAGACAATGAAGACAAAGGTTACCATATAAAGCAAATGCTTTTTTAAGCTGTCCATGTTTGCTCCTTTTTGAATTGCTCATAAAAGTGTTTCATTTTAGTATGGTATTCATTGACTTTATAGCCACTTCCATTGTATCCATAGGCGAAGGACTCCCAATCATAATTCCCTTCATTTTCCTCTGAAATGTAGTTTATCAGGGTTTTCCCTCTGACCTTCTTGATTTTTATAAAGGCCAGAAAATCCAGAAAATGAAAATATTCTGATTCATGTTGCCGTGCTTCAAACTCTTCTACACTTTGATAATTGCGTGATTTTATATTATGTTCTAGGTTTTCTCCGAGGATTTGAAACAATCCCCAGGAAGTGGCATAGATTGCTGCTTTTGGGTCTATTTTTCTAGCTTTTTCCAAGCGGTCATACTCTTTTATCCCTACGCGATAATGTGTTCTCGTCCACTTTTCATAAATAATGTCTTCGTTGCCAACACTTAAAGCTTTCGGGTCTTTGTTGAATTTTTTTAGCCAGTACCAGAATTTATGCCCCTCAAATAGAATTTTAGCCCTTCCATCACTAAGGTGACCACGCCCAGCAGACTCTACCTTTACAATCGCTTTGATGACAGGTAAGCTTATCTTGATATTGTCCTTCTCTTCCAATTCATCCAATGCTATTCTGATATCCATATCACTAAGCAATTTGCTATTGGTATTGTCTTTTATCTGAACATATTCCTCCCTATGCAGACTTATTTCTGGTTGGGTTTCAAAAGAGGTTGAAAGAATAGACCTTTGTTGTGTAGCTGCTGGGGTTTCTTCTTTTAGCAAGCCATTTTCAATGGAAAAATTCCTGTCCTCTTCCTCAAAATAGGCATTGTCAATTTCCATATTGTCCATTGGTATGGACGAATAATTTGCTTGACCCGAAGGGTTAGAAGTGCCACTTTCACTTTGATTGCTGGGTCCATTTTGATTGTTCATTTGTTTTGGAGTCCACCTGTCTCTCAAGTACTTCAAAGACTTGTCACCAAAATAGAAAGCAATCATCATTAAAAAAGCTGTTTCAAAAAACTCAAACTGCTGACTCAATAGAGCAGCATCCACACCGGAATACTGAGTACCAAAACTGACAATCAAAAGTGACATGCCTCCCATCAAAAGGGTAAAAGCAATCATACCTCTTACTGTCCCGGGAGGAAGGCCAAAAGTTTGACTTTTATAAGGGTTGTATTCCGGCATTTCCAAATCGGAAGGTTTAACCGGTATACCTTTGCTGTGCATGTCCCTGAAATCATATATACGCTGCCAGTCCTGATCTGTAAGTCCGTAGTTAATATTGTAATGATAAACCGACCACATGAAATAAATAAAGAACAAGGCGATCCATATAACTGTTGTGGCAAGGCCCACAGCCTGGAAAAGATTGTCGTGTTCTACATATACAAACAGCGCTCCTAATACAGCGAAAATGACCAGGATAATGGATAGGATTACAGTTCCCCGGAAGAAAAAGGTATGGTAAGGATTAAAGTTAGGGTTTCGGTCTTTTACTTTAGGACTTATATGCCTTGCTATTAGCCCATAAATGAAACTCAAAGCAACAATAACAACGAATCCATTGGCAAAAGTATAGTTGGTTGTTTCCATGCCTGGCACTATGAATATAAGTGTGGCAAGCATTATGATTACTATCGCCGCAATATGGATAAAAATATAATTGCGTTCCGATATTAAGGATGACTTTTTGTCCTGATTTTCAGGGGTTGAAGTGGCATTTTCCATGTAGTGTTTCGGTCTGTGGTCTTTCTAATATGATTTAACTATTATTAGGCTTTTTCTAATTGGGGAGTCTTGGAAATCTTTTCAAACCATTCCTCATTTAGGATATTAATAGCCATCGGTTCATTTTGATCGATTTTTGGAAATATATACCTATAAAACCTTTCAAATGCTTTTTGTGATTGAAGGATCATTTTTTCAGGTTGGCTTGCATTTACGCCATCAGCGATTAAAATACAGCCCTTGGTGTCTTTGTGACTGTTGCCGATATGAATGTAAACCAGGTCATAATTAGGTATTCCTTTTATCTCTATATGGTTGGAAAACCAGTCAAACCTATTTCTATACCTTTGAGTCAAGGGACTTAAATTGGGATTGATGCCCAGTTTGTAATGTCCTTCTGGAATCCTTGTACCTCCAGGGACTTTTTCATCCTTGTGTGTGTCCTCAAGGGTATAGGCGAAAAAAACCTTGTTAATGAACATTAGTCCCAAAGTAGTATTTCCATCATCTATATATCTAAGTATAGTAATCAATGAATCGGGAAGTGAATTTACTTCCTGACTTTCTAATAAGGTTTCTACTTTTTTGATATCAGGCTTAAAGGCCTCTTTAAATTTCTCAATACTTGGATTCAGAATTTGATCTGTATTTTTTTCTTCCTTGGTAGTTTGACTAGTAGTAAACAAGTCTTTTATTTTTTCATACCCTTTTCCAAATAGTATAGCTAAGTAACCTATAAAGCCTATCATCCATAGCCAAATTTTTTCCAATACTTCAGGATTGGAATAGAGGAACAGAGCAGCCAATATTACTACAGCCAAAACCAGTAAACCTGGTATTCTATTCATTTTGCTTGTGTTTTAATAATGGAGGATAAAATATTGTGTTGATTCTTTGTACCTCAAAATTTAATTAATTATTTTTCAATATCAAAAGAATAAACATCATATTTTGATGATAGTAATAGGGTATACAAAAGAATTCACTAGAATTATTTTGGTATTGTATCGTTTGTCTATATACATTAATTTTGAATAGGATAAGATTGTGGTTTATCGCATTAGGATAAAGTTTATTCCTATTAATTAATTCGAGTATATTAGTCAATTGGAATAAAAGTGTAGCATACTTTTCATTCGATATGGTAGAGAAACGAGAAGAAATCAGTGGTATCGGTTTATTTTCTATAAAAGATTTAAAAAGGAAATTATAAAATGGCTAACTACAAACTTAAAGTCAACAATAAGAATTTTGAAGTGGATGTGGATTCGGATACCCCGCTTTTATGGGTACTCCGTGACAACCTGGGCTTAATTGGAACAAAGTATTCCTGTGGCATTTCTCAGTGTGGCGCATGCACCGTACACTTAAATGATGAAGCTGTAAGATCCTGCGGTCTGCCGGTATCGTCCATTGGTGATGCTAAAATCACTACCATTGAAGGACTTTCAGACAATGGTGACCATCCTGTGCAAGAAGCCTGGAAAGAAGTAGACGTAGCGCAATGCGGCTATTGTCAGGCCGGTCAGATAATGACAGCAGCAGCGATGTTGAAGAAAAATCCTTCTCCTTCAGAGGAGGAAGTAATTGATGGAATGAATGCCAATTTGTGTCGTTGTGGTACCTACCACCGGATCAAAGAAGCAGTTTTGTTGGCCTCAGCTAAAATCAAATAACCATGAACAAAGGACTAAAATCGAATAGAAGGGATTTCTTGAAAATTGCAGCAACTACTGGAGGTGGTTTATTGATAGGCTTCAATTGGTCAGCTTGTGATTCACCTAAAATGAAAGTCATTAGTGATCAGGAGATTTATGATAGAGCGGTTAATTTTAATAGCTTTTTATCCATTTCCCCATCCAATCACGTGGTGATTTTTTCACCCAATCCTGAATTGGGGCAAAACATCAAAACCTCATTTCCAATGATTGTAGCTGAGGAATTGGATGTTGATTGGGCCAATGTAAGGGTTCAACAAGCCTTTTTAGATACTGAAAAATACGATAGGCAGGTTACCGGAGGCTCTGGAGCAATGCCGCATTCCTGGCAGCGATTGAGACAAGCAGGAGCAACAGCTAGACAAATGCTGATGGAAGCAGCGGCCAAGCGACTAAATGTTCCCATTACCGAATTAAAAACGGATAAAGGCAATGTAATTCATGGTTCGAAAAAACTGAATTATGGAGAACTTGCCAATGAAGCTGCTGCTTTGACTGTTCCTGAAGAGGTCAAGTTAAAAGAGGTCAAAGATTTTAAAATCATTGGTACTGCAGTAAAAAATGTAGAGAATGATGCCATGTTTACAGGGCAGCCTCTTTATGGACTGGATGTTTACCGCGACGGTATGCTTCACGCCATGATCCAAAGGGCTCCTTTTGGAATGAAGTTGAAAAGTGTAGATGCCGATGAAGCCAAAAAGGTAAATGGGGTCAAAGATGTGGTTACTTTCAAAGATAACGTAGCTGTGGTAGGAACAGGCACCTGGCCTTTGATGAAAGCAAGAAAATTACTAAAAATAGCTTACGAGCCTATAGACAAAGCCTTAGAATCTACAGCATTTCACAATAGTAAATTTGATGAAATGCTTAATTCAGGTGCTGCGGAAGTTAAAAGAAAAGATGGAGACGTAAATGCAGCATTCAAAAACGCAGCAAGAATAATCAAAAGTGAATACCAATGTCCTTTTTTATCCCATAGCCCAATGGAACCCATGAATTTCTTTGCTAATGTGAAGGAGGACAGTGTAGAGTTGATTGGTCCTACGCAAACACCAGACAGGGCAAGAAATGCTGCTGCTGAGATTTGTGGGATTGCACCTGAAAAGGTAAGTGTGGAGTTGACCAGACTTGGCGGTGGTTTTGGAAGGCGGCTAAGAGCAGATTTCGTTGAAGAAGCGGTAGAATTGTCAAAAATGCTTAAAGCACCTGTCAAGTTAACCTGGACCAGGGAAGATGACATTACAGGCGGAGCTTATAGGCCTGCTGTTAAGTATAGGTTTGAAGCCGCTTTAAATAGTAAGGATGAATTAGTTGGCTATAAACTGACAGGTGTTGGTATGAATTCTGGTAATTCTACCCGGGAGAATAATTTCCCTGCCGGGGCCATAGAAAACCTGGAAATAAAGTCAATGGCATTTGATTCTCCAATTACCACAAATGCCTGGCGTGCGCCAATTACTAATTTTCTGGCTTTTGCGGAGCAATCCTTTCTGGATGAAGTTGCCGAAGCGATGGGTAAGGATCCGGTAGCCTTCAGGTTGGAACTTCTAGACAAGGCCAAAGCCAATCCCGTTGGAGAAATCCACTACGATATTGACCGAATGAGGGGAGTGATTAACACAGCGGTTGAAAAATCAGGTTGGGGCAAAAAACAAGGCGTTTCTCAGGGGTTTAGTGTTTACTTCTCCCATAGATCTTACGTTGCTCAAGTAGCTGAGGCAAGAATAGTAGATGGCAAAGCAATTTTGGATAAGATATATGCCATCACAGATTGTGGAATCGTAATCAATCCTACTGGAGCTGATCAGCAAGTAAGAGGAGGGATGTTAGACGGCATGGGACATGCCATGTTTGCCAATTTAACCTTTACCGATGGAATAGCAGATCAGAAGAATTTTGACACCTATCGATTGATTAGGATGAAGGAAATACCTGAGATCGAAACCCATTTCATAGACAATGGAATTGATCCTACAGGATTGGGAGAACCGGCTTTACCGCCTACGGGAGGAGCGGTTGCCAATGCCATCTACAAAGCTTCAGGTCAGCGATTGAGAAATCAACCTTTCTCTAATGAGGAAGGGATGAAAAATCTGAATTTGGGAAATCCGGCTTAACCTTTACATTAAGGTTTTAAAAAAGCAATGTTGTAAACATATAGCCTTTATTTATTAACCACGGGTTATTTACCCGTGGTTTTTTTATGCTATTTCGTATAAATTTCGGCTTTCGTAAATCCTTTATAGATTTTTTATTATTCTGGTTAAAGCAAAACAATTTCTTAGAATTTGAATTTTATTATACATCCTTTGCACAATTTTTTTATCTTGGATACTGATAATTGGAATTCACATAAGGATAGCTTGTAAGGGGCCTGTTAAGTAGAATACTGAAGTAGATTCCATTTGCCAATTACGAGTTAAAGCCTTATTTGTTTCTATTAAATTAACCCAAAAACCAAAAGGCACATGACATGGTATAAATCCTATTGTTTTATTTTTCTTGCCTTTTATTTTAGTATCCCCGTTTTCAACCATTCCTATTTATTTGCCAAGGAAGGTCATTCAGTTATAGAGGAGCCGCCGATACACAGGTATTTGTATGTAGCAGTTCCGGGTATCCGAAATTACTTAGGTTATGGGGGGCATGGTTTATTGGTTTTTGATATAGACAAGGGCCATGAATTTGTGAAAAGAATTCCTTTACAAGGTTTCAAGCAGGATGGTACGCCATCAAATATAAAAGGAATAGCAGTGAGCATTCCACTGAATAGTGCTTATATCAGCACCCTTGAAGGGCTGCAACGATTGGATTTAACCTCAGAGAAAATTATTTGGGAGAAGGCTTTTGATGGAGGGGCAGACAGGATGTCCATTTCTCCTGATGGGATGACCATGTATTTGCCTTCCCTTGAAAAGGATTTTTGGAATGTAGTCAATTGTGAAAGCGGAGAAATCATTACCAAAATAAAGGTTTACGACCGGGCGCACAATACCATTTATGGCCCTTCTGGAGATTTTGCCTATATGGCTGATATAAGTTCACCTTATCTATACGTTGCACAAACAAAAGGGCATACCATAGTAAATAAAATCGGCCCTTTCTCTCATGGTATTAGGCCCTTTACCATAAATAGTCAGGAAAGCCTGGTATATGTCAATGTTAATGAACTGCTGGGTTTTGAAGTTGGAGATTTAAAAACCGGAAAAGTGCTCGCCAGCATACAAGTTGAAGGTTGGGACAAAGGTCCGGTGAGAAGACATGGAAACCCCAGCCACGGGATAGGACTCACTCCTGATGAAAAAGAAATCTGGATCAGTGACGGCCATAACATGCGCATGCATCTATTTCAAGCAACCGCGCCTTATCAACAACTCACAACAATTCCATTGCAGGACATGCCTGGATGGATTACCTTTAGCCTGGATGGGAACTATGCATACCCTTCAAGTGGAGAGGTGATTGACGTCAAATCCAGAAAAATAATACATTTACTTCAGGATGAACACAATAATTATGTTGCAAGTGAAAAGATGATCGAATTGCACTTTCAAGATGGTAAAATAATAGCCAAGGGAGATCAATTCGGCTTAGGTAGAAAAATGAAACATTAACGGGTTCTTATAATTTATAAACAATATTAAATTTAAGCAATGAATAATTCCGCAATCATTATCAGGGATAATTTGACAGAAGTTTATGAGGATGTTTATTCCTCAGGAGTGCTAGAGGCCTTAGCGTACATGGCTCCATTTAATGAAGAAGTTAAGAAGTTGATGAATATAAGACTTCGTAGAAGAAAAGAACGAAGTCAAAATGAAAGTAGAATAACATTTTTAAATCCTGAAACCAATATCCCTGGAACGAATATTAAAGTAAGTGATGCCAGGGAGGGTAATTTTGAGGGGGCTGAAATCCCCTCAGATCTTCAAAGACAGTGGATTCAGGGTACAGGTCCTGGAGCAAAACCAAATGCAAGCCTGGAAAGTAGCATTCGAAATGTCGCTTATGCTTTGCTCTCTGGTGCAGATGGTTGGATGTTTGATGGTGAAGATGCCTTGGGACAAGTTTCTACCATGTCACTAGACAATCAGCGCAATCTCAAACTGGCAATACATAAATCCCCTGTGTTTTTATCTGTTGCCGAAGAGGTGGCTACGCAGATGAACAATTGGAGCCGAATATTTTTTGGTCAGGATAAAATTCAGGACTGGAGGACACAGTTAAATTTCACAACCAAGATTTTCAGAGCCAGGGGGCTTCATTTGGATGACAGGCATATTCGCCTCAGTGATGGTGCTTCCTTTTCTGCTTCCATTGCTGACCTGGTACTTTATGTGGTGAATAATGCAAGTGCATTGATTTCTGCGGGTTCATCCATTGTGCTTTACCTGCCCAAAATTCAGACTGCGGAGGAAGCTGCTTTATGGAACAGAATGATCAGTGCTTTGGAAAGCCATTTGGAGCTGGAAGAGGGGACTGTAAAAGTATATGTATTGGTGGAGCAACTAGAAGCCACTTATCAGCTAATGGAAATCAGGGCTGCCTTAGGGAGACATTTTGTTGGTTACAATACAGGGCGCTGGGATTATATCAATAGTGTGTCTGATGCCATGGCCTGGGATCAATCTTTCATTAATCCCAATATTGAATCAATAGGCATGACCTATGGTTACATGAGGAATTATGAAGACAGGGTAAGAAGGGCTGTGAATACCCCTGATATGAATGGTAACTTTGCACTGTGGCAAGGAGGTATGGAGCCAAATATTCCGGTTGGATCTACAGAGGGTGTTAATTCAAGTATGGAGAAAGCCCTTGCAGGAGCAGAGAGAGAGCTCAGTGAAGGAGCTAGTGGGAAATGGGTGGCCCATTGGAAAATGGTTCATATCGTGCGACCGGTTTGGGAAAAGAAGAATGAGGCCAACCAGATGGGAAGAACTTTTGAGAGGCTAAGCTATACCCAGGAAGATGCCGATGGTCTGATTTATCTGGAACCTGCTCCCAGAACCATCCGAGGCGCAAGAAATCTTTTAAGCGTAGGCCTGCAATATGGCAATGCCTTTGGGCAAGGCATGCAGGCGGCGGCCTTAAAGCCCGCTGATTTTTTTGGGGATGAGAATGTACTCTATCTAATGGAGGACATGGCAACGGGCGAAATTCGCCTTAGCATTCTTTGGGAGTGGCTGCACAAACATGCCGAGATTACTTCAGCAGATGTAGACGCTGGAGTAGAAGAAGGGGCTATTTTCACTCAGGAGTTGTTTGATAAATTGCTTGAAGAAGAATACGACAAGCTACTGAATGCCAATAATAAAGATGTGTATGAAGCCTCAAAGGTTACCACACTTCCCATAGCAAAATCCATTGTCAAGAAATATGTAGGAGAGGAAAAGAAGATTCCCTGGTTTATAGATTTGTTAAATATCAATCTCAATAATGTGGATTTAAAAATGGCTGATAAAAGGATCGATCTTTACATTAAACTTTTGAATGAAAAAGGGGAGCGGGTAACTGAAAATCTCGATTTTACCATATGATTCGCTTAGTTTAATTTTTCACAATAGCTTCTAAAAATGTCACAAAATCTTTTGTTTTTTCTTGCTGCTTTTCCAATTCTGGTGGCATCTATTATGTTGGTTGGGTTTCGTATAGCTGCAAAAATCACGATGCCGGTGACCTTTCTGCTCACGGCAATTTTGGCATTTGCTTTTTGGGACATGTCTTTTGTTACCATTTTAGCCTCCTCTATTCAAAGTTTGTTTATCACTTTTGATATTCTTTACATTGTTTTTGGCGCCATTCTTTTGCTTAATTTCCTGAAATTTTCAGGGGCAGTAGACCGTATTCGGGATGGTTTCTCTGGAATCAGTAGGGATAGGAGGATTCAGGTAATTATTATTGTCTGGCTTTTTGGGTCTTTCCTTGAGGGGGCCGCTGGATTTGGTACACCTGCTGCTATTGTAGCCCCATTATTGGTGGCACTTGGTTTTCCTGCCTTAGCAGCTGTTGTTTTGGGTATGATGGTCCAAAGTACAGCGGTTACCTTTGGTGCTGTTGGAACACCTATATTGGTGGGGATCAAAGGTGGTTTGGAGAATCCTGAATTGACGGCCAGATTGGATCAGATGGGGATGAATATGTCCGATCTTTTGAATATAGTGACCGGGAATGCTGCAATTATCCATGCCATTGTGGGAAGTTTTATGCCTTTTTTAATGGTATTGATGCTTTGTCGGTTTTTCGGTAAAAACAGGTCATGGAAAGAAGGATTTCAAGTTTTTCCTTTTGCCCTTTTTGCGGGACTTTCCTTTACTGTTCCTTATTTGATTACAGGACTGCTATTAGGTCCGGAGTTTCCATCACTAATAGGTGCTTTGGTAGGCCTTTCACTTGTTGTTTTCGCTGCTAAAAGAGGCTTCCTGGTGCCAAAATCTGTTTGGGAAATGGAGGAGGCCAGCAAATGGCCTGAAGATTGGTTAGGTGCTGCAAATTTGAAAAGCACTAAAGAAGTGTCTGATGTCTCTTCCTCTAAACCCAAAATATCATTGAAATTGGCCTGGCTGCCCTACTTTCTGTTGGCGGTTTTGCTGGTGCTAAGTAGATTGCCACAGTTGCCTATTAAAGGCTGGTTTACTAGTTTTTCTTTTGGTCTTAGTCAGATTTTTGACACCAGTATTTCAGCTTCCAGTACTCCTTTGTATTTGCCTGGAACGCTTTTGCTTATCGTATGTGGGCTTACTTATTTTCTACATGGGATGAATAAAAAGGAAGTCGTGGCGGCTTTTACTGAGAGTAGCCAGATGATCTTTAAAGCTGGCGCTGTTCTTTTATTTGCTGTAGCAATGGTAAGGGTCTATATAAATTCCGGGGAAAATGCTTCTGGTTTGTTGTCCATGCCTATTTTGATGGCAGAGTGGACCGCGGCTAAAGTGGGGATGGTTTATCCTTTCTTTGCGCCGATTATAGGAGCCTTAGGTGCCTTTATTGCCGGTAGCAATACCATTAGTAATTTGATGTTTAGCTTGTTTCAATTTGGTGTGGCAGATAACCTTGGAATGTCGCCTACCTGGATTTTAGCCTTGCAGGCAGTAGGTGCTGCTGCTGGTAATATGATAGCCATACACAATGTAGTAGCCGCTTCTGCCACAGTAGGTCTATTAGGGAAAGAAGGGAGCGTGCTTCGAAAGACTATTCTTCCTACACTTTACTATCTGCTATTGACTGGTTTGATAGGTTTTGTTCTTATCGGTGTTGTGGGTGTTGTAGACCAATTCATGCTTAATAATTGACCTTTTTATCTATTAATTGATCGATAAATTAGATTATCCATCAATAAATTGATAAATTGAATTATCATTTAAAATATAGATAAATTGAATTATTGATGATAGGGATAATAACAGGCGATTTGATCAATTCAAGGAAGGTTCCGGCAAGTCAATGGATGCAGGAGTTGAAGCAGGAATTGAAAGAATGGGGAAACGAAGGTAAAGATTGGGAAATATACAGAGGGGACAGCTTTCAATTGAGGATAAATAACCCAGGAGAGTTACTCTATGCAGCAATATTGCTCAAGGCGACTATCAAATCTATTGATCCTTTAGACATTAGAATGGGCTTGGGTATTGGTGAGGAAAATTTCACTGCTGACCGTTTACTGGAAAACAATGGCAGTGCTTATGTCTACTCAGGAGAGGTGTTTGAAGACCTAGAAAAGAGGCATCAGAGGATGATGCTCAAGAGTGATTTTAACGAGTTGGACCAGGAAATAAACCTGATGCTTCAGTTAGCATTAACAATAATGGACAACTGGTCAGTAAACTCTTCAAAAATGGTTTGTCTAGCATTCAAGTTCCCTACAAAAAATCAAACGGAATTGGGGGATATGGAGGGTATAAGTCAGAATTCCGTAAGTGCCAGACTTTCCAGAGCCAATTTTGAGGTGATTAAAACATTGGTGGATTACTTCCCAAATCGAGTAGCAAAATTCTTGTCATGATAGTATTAATAAAACTAATTTTAGCCCATTTATTGGGAGATTTTGTACTGCAACCGAACCGTTGGGTGCATGCGAAAGAGGCAAAAAAACTAAAGGCATACCAGCTGTATGTACATCTATTGGTACATGGAGCATTAACCATGTTATTCATTGCAGAACTTTCCTTTTGGCCCTATGCTGTTGGCATCATGCTCGTTCACGGGATAATCGATGTGACCAAGCTTTATGCACAAAAGGCGCAAACCAAAAGGTATTGGTTTTTTATAGACCAATTGGGCCATATCATTACTTTGATTGTGGTTGCAGGAATCCTTGATCCGACGCTTATAGACTTGATTTACCCTGTTTCGGAGAAACATTGGTTGGTGATCACCTTGATGGTGTTTTTATCCTTGCCGGCATCTATAATTATCAAGACCGTAATTTCTAAATGGACACCTGCTGCCGACGATGAAATTGGCTCATTGGAAAAAGCAGGTCAATACATAGGTATACTTGAGCGCTGGTTTGTATTGGTGTTTATTATTGCAGGAAAATGGGAAGCCATTGGCTTTCTGGTAGCAGCCAAATCCGTATTTAGGTTTGGTGATTTGAAGGAATCGAAAGACAGGAAATTAACCGAGTACATTTTAATTGGAACCCTTGTCAGCTTTGGGTTGGCCATATTATGCGGATGGATCTACGAACAATATTAACCATAACCTTTACAAAACGAATTGGCTTGGATGAAGAGATAGAATTGCTAAGACGCACTATTCAATAAGTTTAAACTTGAAGTTAGAAAGAGGTCTAAGCTGTGCAAGCCTTGAAATACCCCTTGCAGACAATTGCAAAATCCGATGATATCCTCCTGTAACCTGGGCATCTTTCATTAAGATGATGATTTTTCCTGCATGGGTTAATTGAACTGTTCCAGGGTAAACCGGGCTTGAAATAAGCTCAGGAAGTTCATGCTTAAGTTTTTCAATCAGATGGATCCCCATTCTATTTTGGATGGTAGACAGCGTAAATGAGGTATTTGTCAATGTAAATTGTTGCTTCTTGTTCAGGGAGGAAAAAGAGGGCCCTCGATAGGCAGGAACAAAAATCATTTGAGGCAAATTCTTGGTTTTAATTTTAGCAAAGTCCGAAGGTATAGGAGTTGGAGAACTGGAATAAATTAAAATATCACTGTCAGAAAATTTTGCCAATGGAGTGATTTTGGGATAAAAACTTTGACTGCCCAATACTTTTTCACTTGTAAAAGTACCATTAATAGCCATGTAGAGCCATTGCCCCTGACTGAAGGGAAAGATGTTTAGTCTTGAATAAGCAGATACATTGATGATTTCATTGGTGGCATATACTTTGGAATCAACTTCTATTTTTGCATTGGCACCGGTGCAAACTATTTGGCAACTTTCGGTGAAATAAAGGTTGATATTCCCCATATATATTTCCAAACAAGCAGCGCCAGGATCTTTTCGGACCAGTAAATTGGCAAGATGGAAAGCTTCTTCATCCATTGGGCCAGACAAAGGAATTCCTTTGTCCACAAGGTTCAATCTGCCCTTGTCTTGGATGGTGGTAAATAATCCCGCTTTGACAAAAACTAGTTTACCCACCGTATGATTTTTTTTCCCAATCATGAATACTACCTTCTTGGATCTCCGTATAGCGCTGTGGAGAAATGGCTGCAAACTGAACCTTGTCTCCAGGGTTAAAAGGTAGGTTTATTTTGCCATTTTCAAAGATTGCTATTGGTGTTTTGCCCACTACATACCAACCTCCAGGACTGTCCACAGGATAAATCCCTGTTTGAGACCCACCAATGGCAACACTACCTTGAGAAATTTTTCTGTCGGGAATCTTTTTTCTTGCGATATGCAATGGTTCTGGCAACCCTCCCAAATACATGAAGCCAGGTAAAAAACCATAGAAGTACAAGAGCAAGCTTTGAGATGTATGGAGAGCAACCAAGGTCTCCAAATCCATGTTTTTCTCTTCCAGGTATTTGCTTTGTGAGGGGACTAGCTCCGGATCATAGCAAACCGGGACCGTCCAAATCCACCTTTGAGGTAAATGCTGACTTTGCAATGGTTGTTGAATCGCCGATTCCACCCAAACAATGAATTCGGCAGTAGGGGCTCCCTCTTTAAGCTGAATACTCAAAACCTGGTAACTGTGATAGATGGAGGCAATGTATAAATGCCATTTGTTTTCAATTCTATTTTTAAGGACAATTATTTCTATTAAAATATCCTCTGAAATGATTTCTGGCCAGTTTAGCTCAATGATTTTAGGTCCTTGGGAGAAGATATGTACAGGATATTTCATCTTTCGTTGATTACCTAAGTTGAATTAAAGGAGCAAGTAATTGAGCGATTTCAAGGGCTTTTGGATGGTCTCCATGAATGCAGAGTGTATCTACTTTGATGGCATACTCTTTATTGTCGATAGCCAATATGCTACCTGAATTAACCATTGACAAGACTTGTGTTTTTATAGTTTCCAAATTGGTTAATAATGCGTTGGGCTGCTTTCGGCTAACCAATTCGGATCCTGTCGAATATGCTCGGTCTACAAAGCCTTCGTATTTTATGGGAATATTGTGTCGGAGAGCTTCCTCAGCCATGCAGGATCCAAATGGAGCATAGAGCAAGACATCATTATAGTGAGTAGCTATAAGTTGAGCCAGTTGATTGGCCAATTTTTGAGAAGTAAGGCTGGACAGGTACAAAGCACCATGAAATTTTATATGATGCATTGACATGTTTTCAGTGGCGGCCAATTCTTTGATCAATGTAATTTGCTGAACCAAACTTTCCTGTAGCAATGGAAAGGAAATATCCAGCGGTTTTCTTCCAAAGTTTAGGCGATCAGGATAGGAGGGGTGTGCACCTATTTTGACCTGATGTTTCTTAGCAAGTTGTATTGTTTCTATGACAGTTTGGGCATTACCTGTATGTCCACCAGATGCAATATTGCAACTTCCCAGGTAAGGCATGATGGCATTGTCGTTGGGCATTCCTTCTCCCAAATCACAGTTTAGATCCACATTTAAAGTCATAGCTACAAGAATACAATGTATTTGTAAGAAAATACACTATTTCGAATCAGAATCCTTTGGGTCCTATTACAATTTATACTTTGCCGCAACATTTTCCGTTTTCTTTTCGTCTTGAAGATAGAGATTTTAAGGTAAAAATTATGAAATATATAATCAGCTTATTGCTAATATCCCTTGGTGTTTTCTTTTCTGCCTGTAGCCCTGTACGGGTCTTTTTGGAAAAAAATGAAGTAGCAAGTATTGATGCCTACCAAACATTTTATGTCATCAATCAATACTACGACAAGGATGCATTTGAGTCTCCTGTTTTGGAAGAAAACCTGAAGCATAGGTTATCTGAAGGAATGAGAGAAATGGGATTTGAGCAGAATGAAACCAATCCGGACCTTATAGTAAGGTACAACACCAACCTAACTGATCGACAGAAAGAGGTTAATAATATGCCAATGATGAGCCCCTATTCCAGATTTGGCATGTACAGTCCTTATATGATGCCATACGGAACTGGGAGGAGCTCCTACAGTGTTGAAAAATACGATATGGGGGAACTGGTCATTGATTTTATTGATACCAAGCAAGACAAGGTGGTGATGAGAATTAGTGCTGTTGGAGAGATTACGAAGCCAAAACAAAAAACGAAAAACCTATTCACCTCCGTGGAGAAAATTCTGAAGGCCTTTGCGAAAAATGTTGTATCATAATTCCATCTAACTTTTCAAAGGCTAAGATACACCATAATAGAGTAGGAGCATTGTCTCTACTTAATCAGTCCTAGCATCTCAATCACTGGTGTAGGCCGTATTACGCGAATGCACATTAATTGATTTGGCGGTATTGTTGCTTTTTCCCGTAACCATACCGCCAAAACCTCTCAATTTAGCTTCATCACATTATTTTTTAACTGTCTTCGAATCAGGGTTCAAAGCCATTGAATATTAAATAGCATTAGCCTTACTTTCAATATTATAGCGCTCTATCTTTTAACCGTACCAGTCAGAGAGCTTAAAAATAATTGTCGTTTCAGGACGTTCTAAAACAGCTGTTTGCCAATTACAAAACTAGGTTATAGTTGGCTTTTAAGGTCTGATAAACCATGTTTACCGGCAAGCCCATTACATTATAATAAGACCCTTTAATGTATTCAATGCCTACCAATCCTATCCACTCTTGTATACCATAAGCCCCGGCTTTGTCGAAGGGTTGGAATTGGCTGATATAATAGGAGATTTCTGCGTCAGATAACTTTGAAAAACGAACCTCGGTTTGATCCTTAAATATACGTTTTTGATTAATATCAGCTATACAGACACCTGTAATTACAAGATGGGTTTTCCCGTTGATCAAATCCAGCATTTCTATCGCTTCCTTTTCATCTTGGGGTTTGTTGAGGATGCTATTGCCAGCGATTACTATGGTGTCAGCCGTTATCAACACCTGGTCCTCTTTCAGATGGGGAAGGAAAGTATTTGCTTTTTTTTCTGCAAGAAAGGAGGCCACTTCTACTGGATCTAAATTTTCCGGGTAAGTCTCATCTGTTTGCATTGTTTTCACCTCAAATTCCAAACCCAAGTCCTTTAGTAACTGTTGTCTTCTTGGTGAATTGGAAGAAAGGATGATACTTTTATCGCTGATTAACATAAATGAATTCGATTTATTACTTTTTTTAAACCTAATGCCTTGGATAAATTGCTTTAGGTAGTGTTTTTCTGATTTTGATTGGACCTAGAATCTAATAAAATGTCCAATCCTTTTTTGTTCAAAACCAAATATTAGGAATGTCATTTTTCTTTTTCTTGTCTCAGTACTATTCAGGACTCTTGTTTACCTATAAAGGTAGCCCTTGCTAAGGGTTCAAGTAAAGAATCCTGATTAAGTAAATAAGAAATTTTGAAAACGGAAATTACCAAAAGTTGACGTAATTTTGTTGAATCAACTTAAAAACCTTATTTTTGAGCGTTAATTACGCTATTTAAATAGTAATTTGTTAAACATCAAAGTAAATACACATTGGATATATTTGAAAAACTGAACACCAATCTCGGTCCTTTGGGAAAACATTCCGAGTTATCAGAAGGATATTTCATGTTTCCAAAATTGGAGGGTGAGATAGCTCCTAGAATGAGATTTAGAGGTAAGGAAGTTCTGAATTGGAGTTTAAACAACTATTTGGGATTAGCCAATCAGCCAGAAGTAAGGAAGGCAGATGCAGATGCAGCTACAAAATGGGGAGCAGCATACCCAATGGGTGCCAGAATGATGTCTGGGAATACTGACCTTCATGAGCAACTTGAAAGTGAGTTGGCCGAATTTGTAGGCAAAGAAAAAACGTACCTGTTAAACTACGGTTATCAGGGAATCATGAGTGTCATCGATTCACTTATCGATCGAAAAGACGTAATCGTTTATGATGGCGAGTGTCATGCTTGTATAATAGATGCCTTGCGCATGCATATGGGGAAAAGGTTTGTCTTTCCTCACAATGACATGGAAAGCTGTGAAAAACAACTTGTTAGAGCAGAGAGATTAACTAAAGAAACTGGTGGCGGTATTTTGGGTATTACTGAAGGAGTATTCGGTATGACCGGAGATATGGGCAATTTGAAAGAAATTGTTAAGCTAAAGGATAAATTTCAATTCCGACTTTTGGTGGATGACGCACATGGCTTTGGTACAATGGGTAAAACCGGTGCTGGAAGCGGGGAGGAACAAGAAGTTCAAGGTCAAATAGATCTATATTTTTCAACTTTTGCTAAGTCAATGGCAAGTATTGGCGCGTTTATTGCAGGAGATGAAAAAGTAATTCATTACCTTAAATACAACATGCGTTCTCAGATATTTGCCAAAGCACTTCCTTTAATCATGGTTGAAGGCGCTTTGAAACGTTTAGACTTGTTGAAGAACAGGCCTGAATTTAAAGCAAACCTTTGGAAGATTGTACATGCTTTACAAAATGGATTGAAAGAAAAGGGATTCAGTATTGGTACTACCAATTCTCCTGTCACGCCAGTTGTTTTGAATGGTACAGTCGGTGAAGCAGCTACTTTGAGTAAGGACTTAAGAGAAAACTATAATATCTTTTGTTCGGTTGTTATTTACCCTGTTGTTCCAAAAGGAATGATTATATTGCGTTTAATCCCTACTGCGGTTCATAGTCTTGAAGATGTAGTAGAGACAATTTCTGCTTTTGAAGCGATAAAAGAAAAATTGAGCAGTGGGTATTATAAAACCACAGAATTGGCAGCCTCTTTTGGTGAATAAAATCAGAAAACACTGCTTATACTGTAAATTTATAAAGTATTTTACTATATTGAATAAAAAAACAATTTCATCATCAACCTAAATAAACTTTTAATTATGAACAGATTTAATGAAATCAAAGATCTTATAATGTCCCTTGAAGCTGATTTTGACAAATTCTACGATAAGAAAAATCAAGCAGCTGGAACAAGGGTAAGAAAAGGCATGCAAGATTTGAAAAACGTATCTCAGGAAATTAGAAAAGAAGTTCAGGAGATCAAGAATACTTGATTTAAAGATTTAATAAAAAAGGGGGACTTATTAATTTAAGTCCCCCTTTTTATTTTCTTAATTCAGTAATATTCACCTTTAGATACTATGGGATCATTTTAAAAGGAATACCATAGTTAGGGAAAAAAGAAAGGGTTTACATTTCTTAGAAGAATGTAAACCCTTTTTATGTTTGAAGATAGGATAAAATAGGACTTTCTAACCTTGGTCGGTTAAAAGAAGCTGGTAGGAAATTGCTTATTATAAAGTAATTCCAACCCCAAATAGCCAACTCATTCCTATTTTAGGTTTAAATTACTCTAAATGTGGAGAGTAAAATAGATTTGTATTGATTTTTCCTGCTGCGGAAACAATTTTGTTTTTAAGTTCATTTGAGGCTTTAATAAGAGGAAGCCTAACATTGCTTCCACAAATACCTAAATGTTCCATTAGGCATTTCACACCTACTGGATTGCTTTCTTCATACAACAGCGGATTGATATCTAGCAAGCTAAAAGTCCCCTTTTTGGAATATTCTCCATTTCCATGAATGATAGCTCCCATTATTTCAGGGTAGGCATTGGCAATTACTGAAATCACACCTTCCGCTCCAATACTTCTCATTGGAGTAGTGTTCATGTCATCACCTGATATCAAAAGAAAGTCATCAGGTTTTCCATTGGCAATTCGCATACATTGCTCCAGGTCTCCACTAGCTTCTTTAATCCCGATTATGTTTTTGTGCTGAGCCAATTTTAATGTTGTATCAGCACTTAAATTGGACATGGTTCTTCCTGGGACATTGTACAGGATTACCGGTACCGGACATTTGTCCGCCAAAGCCTCATAATGCGCAATTATCCCAGCTTGACTAGGTTTATTATAATAGGGACTAACGGATAGCACACCAGCAATTTCCGAAAAATCAATGTTATCCAAAGCAGCTAAAATCCCTGCTGTATTGTTGCCTCCAAGACCATAAACGATGGGAACTCTTGAGCGATTTATCTTTTTGGTGAAAGACAATACTTCTAATTTCTCTTCTTCAGAAAGTGTGGCTGACTCACCTGTAGTACCTTGTACTACCAGATAATCCACATTACCCAGAATTACATGCTCAATAACACTTTCCAAAGCAGGGTAATCAATTGCTCCATCTGCTCTAAAAGGAGTTATTAACGCCACTCCGGTACCTGTAAACTTTTTCATTTTAATTGATCTGCTTTAAATATTTTATCAACAGTGCTGTCCCTGATTGAATATCATTTTCTTCATTATTTAACATCAAGTCCAAGTAGGGCTCTGTTTCTTCATTATAAAAGCCCATACTATACGATGCCGACTGTAACTGTAGTAAAAATAGGGTAAAGTAATTAAGCCTTTCGGGAGTAAAAATAATCAAATCTGGTGTAAGGGAAAGCATCTGTATTAGTTTTTCTCTTGGTTTACCAAATAAAGTAAAATCTTTATAAGAAAAAGCCTGTTCATCTACTGATTTCTCGTCATAATAATTCCCCATTACCGTGATGTCAATCCCTAGGTCGGAATGAACGATCTCAGTAATTGCTTCAATTTCTTTTTATTACTGGCTATTATAGATATGGTCTTTATGTTTGTTGTTTTTAATACGATGGATTTTTGGGTAAGTTTCTTCTTTGGGTTTTCCAAAGTACTTTTTACGTAATATTCCCTTATCCATTTCATCTGTTCTTATTTTATAACTTTATTATTTTGCACACATTTTTAAAAAATCTTCCTCTGATATCAATGGAATATTTAGTTTTTCTGCTTTTTCTTTTTTGCTAGGCCCCATTTCTTCTCCTTCGATGATAAAATCAAGATTTTTAGAAACAGACTTGGAATAGGTGCCTCCATGAGCTGCTACAAAATCCATGATTTCATCCCTCTTAAAATGATTTAACCGACCTGAGGCAAGTATTTTTTTACCTTCTAAAATAGTGCTTTCTAGCCTGGTTTCATCTTCCGAAAGTTGAAATTGTAGGCCTTTCTCCTTTAATTTATCAATGATTTTCCTGTTTTTCTCTTTCGAAAAAAACAATCCAATACTTTGTACTAAAGTTTCACCAACGCCATTGATTTCAAGCAATTCTTCCTCACTTGCTTTTTCAAGGTTTTCAATATTTTGAAAGTGTTTGGCCAACAATATAGCCGTATTTTCGCCAATATTCCTGATGCCAAGCCCAAATAAAACTTTTGGGAAAGGTTGAACGATCGATTTAGCGATGCCTTCCAGCATGTTTTTTATGACACCTTCCTGGAAAGTATTGCCTTTTAGCTTATTGATTTGCTCTGAAGCAATGCTAATTAAATCAACGGTGTCACTGATTAATATTTCATGTACACTGCTCTTATTTTTAGTAATCGCTGTTAATTCTTCCAAGCTTCCTTTACCGCCACCCAAAATATATAATACATAGGTAACTGGTACAAAATCGGCTACCAAATCAAATCGATCACTGCCTAGAAGAGCATCTAGCTTTTCTAATGCATCAATATTTGGTTTACTTTTTCTACCTGTATTTTTTATAAAATCTATAAATGCTTCAACTTTCTGATGCAGGCTATCTGCCTCGTGTGAAGCAATAAATTCATCTATTTCCTTTAGCGTTACCTGTTGGGTTAAGGCGTACAGGGCTTTCTTCAAACTTACGTATAAATACCCTTCAGCGCTTTTGGAATATTGCTCGTCTGAAATTTCCAGCCCAAGCAGTTCGTTTTTATATTCGGGCAAATAATACAAATCTGCAAGGTCTTTTACATAGCCCTGCTGGATCAATGCCCGGAGTCTTTCCGTGCCTAGAGAATCGATATCCATGGCCCGTTTGGATACGAAATGCTCAATCCTTCCCAAAACCTGGGGAGGACAAGCTTCATCATTGGGGCAAAAATGTTTTGCTTCTCCTTCATTTCTTTCCAACAGCGTACCACACTCTGGACAATGCTCTATATAGGCAATTGGCTTACTTCCTTCAATTCTTCTGTTGATTACTACACCGGTGATCTTAGGAATGATTTCTCCTCCCTTTTCTACATTTACGGTGTCTCCTTCGTGAAGATCCAATCGCTCAATTTCATTGGCATTGTGTAAGGAAGCTCTTTTCACTGTAGTTCCAGCCAAGGAAACAGGGGATAGGTTTGCTACTGGTGTTATTGCCCCTGTTCGGCCCACCTGGTATTGGATAGATAAAAGGGTGGCTTTAGCGCTTTCTGCCTGGTACTTAAATGAAATGGCCCATTTTGGGACTTTGGCGGTATAACCCAGCTCTTCCTGCTGGCGATAATCATTTACTTTTATTACTACCCCATCGGTCTCTACGTCTAGTTGATGTCTTTTTTCTCTCCAATCCTCTATATATCCCAACACCTCGTCGAGGTTCTGGCAGTTTTTATAGGTTGGAGAAACATTAAAACCCCACTTTTCAAGTAGATGAATCGACTCCCCATGTTGCTTTATCGCTACATCATCTGCTATCAACTGGTACAAGTGACAATTCAGTCTCCGCTTAGCGACTACTGAGGAATCTTGCATTTTAAGTGTACCAGATGCTGTATTCCGAGGGTTGGCCAATAGGCTTTCTCCATTTTCTAACCTTTCAGCATTGATTTTTTCAAATCCATGCTTTGAAAGAAAGATTTCTCCTCTGGCCTCAAAATAGCTTGGAAGGTCTGGCTGATCTTTAATGACTAAAGGAATGGTCCGGATTGTTTTCACATTTTCAGTGACATCATCCCCTTTGTAACCATCTCCTCGCGTAACAGCCCTTGTCAAAACGCCGTTTTCATAAACCAAACTGATGGCTACCCCATCAAATTTTAATTCACAAAAATAATTGTAATTTCTATGTTCAAGACCTTTGGCTACTCTTTCATCAAAGGCAGTTAGATCTTCTTTAGAGTATGTATTGCCAAGTGAAAGCATTCGAACAGAATGGCTTACAGTTTCAAAGTTTTTGGTGATTGTTCCGCCGACCCGTAGCGTAGGACTGTCTGGCTTCTTTAAATGGGGGTAATCATTTTCCAATTGAGCAAGCTTGTTCAATAGCTGATCAAAATCAAAATCACTTATTTCGGAACTGTCCTCCTGGTAATAAAGGTGATTGTAATGGTTGATCTGTTTTGTCAACTCATCGATTTGATTTTCTACTTCCTGTATACTTCCTCTTTTCATTCAAAAAATGATCACAATTTCTGCTTCCAAATGTACTGTTTTTGATTATAAAATAGTGACATTGGCCTTAAATAAAACCTTGTTTTTATGCGGTTCAAATACTTTTAATGGGCAAACTATTACTCTTCTTCAAATGCTTTTTTGATTTCATCTGAAGTCATCTTTAATTTTGTTTGCACACTTTCACTAAATCACTGGCTTCTTTAACCATTTTAGTTAAATCATCCATTCCTTGCTCACCTTCTTCAAGCTGCTTGACCAAGTGGTCCAACCTGGAAATGGCTTCATCGTAGCTTAAGTTATCCTTTTTGCTTTTCATTTGTCTCTAATTTATTGATAACAGAAGTTATTTTATCCAGTTGGTTATAAGTAACCAATTCATCACCAATTTTTAGCTTCTGCTTGTTAATTGGCATGCCGTCTTTTTCCGTTTTTGTATAGCCCCGTTGAAGTAGGGTTTGGGGATTTAGCCGGTCAATTGTCTTATCGTATTGCAGCAACTTATCTTCTGACTGCTTTAGTCTTCTGTCAATGATTTTTTTAGGTTCTGCTCAAGGTGTTCACACTTGAGGTATTCCTTTTCAGTCCTGTACAAAGAAATCCGTCTTGCCTGTTGCGCATAGCGCTCCAGGGATAAGTTGCTTTCGTTTAATTTTTGCCGAAAAAGATTGGTTATCAGATGTGTTTTGTCTGTTAGCCCTGACTCTTCTGCCTTTAACCTTGCTTGGGTACGCCTTTCGATTGCTACCAGATTGCGATGCAGGCTGTCTTCAAACTCCCTGAAACCGGACAAAATGAAACTGGCAACGGCAGTAGGTGTTTTGAGCTGGGTATGCGCGACAAGGTCTGCAATGGATTCATCTCTTTCGTGTCCAATCCCTGTCACCACAGGCAAGCTGGCATTGGCTATGGTCTTGGCCAGCTCATAATCATCAAAACAATCTAAGTCTGTCTGGGCACCTCCTCCACGGACGATGACCAAAAGATCAAATTTCTCCTCCATCAATAAATCTTCGATTTGCTGAATGGCCTGGATGATTTGAGGAACCGCATCTTTTCCTTGCATGGCAGCTTGGAAAAGTTGGTAATGAATTTTATACCGCTGTGGATTCTGATCCAATTGGTTGATAAAATCTCCATATCCTGCAGCAGTTACAGAGCTTATAATGGCTATTTTTTGACTTACCTTGGGCAATACATATTGCCTGTTTAGGTCTATCAATCCTTCGTTAGTAAGTCGACTGATGATTTCTTGACGTTTTCGCGCCCTTTCTCCTAAAGTGAAATTTGGGTCAATGTCTTTAACTACCAAACTTATCCCATACAACTCATGAAACTGAACACTTACCAGTGCCATGATATTCATGCCTCCCTTAAGCGCCGTTCCAGTTGTACTTTCAAATTTCCTTGAAATAGATTGATAGGTGTAGGACCAGATATTTCCGCGGATTTTAGCTAAAATATTTCCCTCCGATTTTTCTATCAAGTCCAGGTAAGCATGTCCTCTTACACCAGCCCTTAACTCACCTATTTCTGCAATTACCCAATAGGTAGGAGCGAGGTGACTGTCTAAAGTACTTTTGATCAGCTCGTTTAGTGAAAGAAGGGAGATTGCTTGCTGCTGCATCTTACAAATTAACAAAAAATATGCTTAAAAGGCGGAGATTTTTCAGTTCATTTACCTTAGAATAATACTGATTCGGCAATTGATTAAGCGGTGGGGGATTGGGGTAATCGGCTTAGGTTTTGTCGACATTGTTGTAGAAAGATAACAATTCTGCCAAAATAGAGGCGCTTTTTTTAATTTTCAATCATTTTTACTGAAAAATATAAATACCGAAGCCTATCAAGGGTCTTGGAGTTCATTATTTACCAGAGATTATAGTTATGATGCAACTCTTATAAACAGCTTTCCCATTATTAAACAGGATATAAAAAAAGGCCAAATAAAGGCGGAAAACGCTCTATTTGGCCTGAATACTTTGTTTTTTATTAAATTTTCAAATACGCTCTTTAAAACTTACGGTTTCAGTTGGATTTACTCATTTCTATCTTCCGACCTTGGCTCTCTTTGTTTGCGTTGTAACTTGTAAATATGACGGGTAAAATCCCTATTGATTTCATTTAATTTCAAAGCTTGTACTGGACTAAGGGCATCTGCTATTTTTCTTAAAAAGACCTTCTCAGCGTTCATAAGATTTTCTTGAATGCTAAATCTTTTTTCCATCATTTCCTTTGCTTGAGCATTTGAAATTTGATCATCGCCTATTTTAGAGATGCTACGCATTTCTCGCATCATTGTATTCCGTTTGTCCTGAAATTCATTGTATAGGGGCCAAAATTTCTCTGCTTGCTCTGGGCTAAGGGATAAGCGATTTGTAATAAATGCCACCCTTGCAGCTTCCAGCTTTTCTTTGTCTACCTCATCGTTTTTCTGAGCAAACCCAGAAACGGATAGTATCATTAGTAAGAAAACAATTGCTAAATTTTTCATATTAATAAAATATTTCATTCTCCAATAAACCTTCAGTCACCCATGTCTGATTGCTCCATTCTTCCTCCGTGATGTCATCCAGGAGTTCGTTAGGATTATCAGCCAATAACAAAACATCTTCTACATTCCATACGCCAGATTCGATGTAATATTCTACCTCCTCGTTTAATTCTACCTGGTAACTGATAGAAGAGGTAACCGTATCACTGCCATTAAATAAAAAGAACCCAATTACCACTACTGCAGCTGCTGCCATACCACTGAGGTAATATTGCAAAGCTCTTGGTTTCCGCTTTTCAAGAATTTGATCCGGCAAATTTTCAAAGTAATTGTCCGGAGTTTTGAATATATTCTTCTTTGGGAATTTTTCCATACGGGTGTTTGACTGTTTTTTTGACAATAGGTTTAATCCTTGCTCAGAAAATCTTCAATCTTTTTGACAGCATGATGATAACCTGCCTTAAGACTCCCTACACTTGTTTCAGTGATTTTGCTCATTTCCTCGTATGGTAGTTCATCGAAATACCTAAGGTTAAAAATCAAACGTTGCTTTGTAGGCAGTTTCAAAATGGCTTTTTGAAGTTTTTTTTCTATCTCATTGCCATCCACCAGCGGCGATTGATCTACATAGTTTTCCATCTTTTCGTGATAATCTTCGATTGGAGTGGATAACTTTCTTTTTCTCTTTTCTATAAAATTCAAGCTTTCATTGACTGCAATGCGATAAATCCAAGTAAAAAGGGAGGATTTTTGATTGAACTTATGAATGTTCTTGAAAGCTTTAATAAATGTATTCTGAACCACATCATTCGCATCATCATGAATGATCACCATTTTTCTAACGATACCATAAACATTCCTCTGATATGTTTCTACCAATATCCTAAAACCCTTGTCTCGGGTTTTGGAGGAATTGATCATTTCCAGAAGTTCAGCGTCGGTTTTAGGCTCCATTCATGTCTTTGACTATAATTTAACCAATTGGTTTAATTGTAGCCTTATTTTTTGTTGAAATATTTATGCAGTGAGCGAATTCCCTCTTAAAAAATCACCAACATCCATTCTTTTCTTGCCTTCCATTTGCAAGTTCAGGATAGACAAAACCCCTTCTCCTGTCTGAAAATGCACATAGGTTTTGTTGTCCGTTTTAAAAGAACCTGGCTCTTTATTTGTACCGTCTGTTGCAATGATTTCTGATTTAAAAACCTTACAGGTCTTATCATTGATTTTGCACCAGGCAGCTGGGTAGGGGGAAAGGCCTCTAATAAGGTTATGAATAGCAACTGCTGGCTGATTCCAATTGATTTCTCCTGTCTCCTTGAATATTTTAGGTGCATGATTCAGGGCTTTACCCTCATCCTGCACCTTGGGTTGAATTTCATCCTTTGCGATAGCCTCTAAAGTTTTCACCACCAAAGTCGATCCTGTTTGCATTAATTTCTCATACAAATCTCCCAAATTTTCCTCTGGCAAAATGGGGACTTCCTCTTGAAATAAAATACTCCCCGTATCAATTTCATGCTTTAAAAAGAAGGTAGTCACGCCTGTCTTGGTTTCTCCATTGATAATGGCCCAGTTAATAGGTGCTGCTCCCCGATAATCTGGTAATAGCGAAGCGTGAAGGTTGAAAGTACCCATAGGAGGCATGGACCAAACCACTTCAGGTAACATCCTGAAGGCAACCACCACTTGAAGGTCTGCCTCGTATGATTTTAGGGTTTCGATAAAGTCTGGGCTTTTCAGGTTGGGAGGTTGGAGTACGGGAATAGCATGCTTTACAGCACAATCTTTCACGGGAGAGCTTTTTGGTTTTCTTCCCCGGCCTTGCAATTTGTCTTGAGCCGTAATCACGGCAATGATATTCCAGCCATTTTCAATTAAGGCTTCCAAAGGGGCTACCGCAAATTCCGGTGTACCCATAAATATGATCTTTAAGTCTTTCTTTTCCATTGTTCTATTCGTAGATCAGGTATTGCTTTCTTTTAACTTTGTAGCTGTCTAGTCCCTGCTTCCAGGTGGACCTGATGTTTTCTTCTGATTCTCCAGCAATGATTAATTTCCTTAACTCATCAGAACCTGCAAGCTTGTCAAAAAAGGCATTGAAAAAAGCGGGGCCTTTGTTGGCTATTTTATAGGTCTCTAACAGGTAAGATAACGTGAACTGGTGGGAAAGGGGTTCTTCTCTTAAATCCTTGCCGTAGCAAAGTTTATCCTGCTGAGGGGGGTATTTGGACATGCCATCAATACTCACAGGGGTAAAAGTAAAATCTCCAAACTTGGCATCTGGATAGCCATATACCTGAAAAGGAAATAGTGTTCCTCTTCCTAAACTAACGTCAGTACCTTCGAAAAAACAAAGGGAAGGGTACAAACGGATTGAAACATCATTTGGCAAATTTGGTGAAGGTTTTACTGGCAATGAATAAGGGATTTCGTGTTTCCAGTTTGCTACAGGCACTACTTCTATGGGTGCCTTTACCCCGTTTTTGAGCCATCCCTCTCCATTGATCATCTGTGCCAACTCAGCAACGGTAAGGCCATGAACAATAGGAATAGGGTGCATTCCAACAAAGCTTTCATATCCTTTTTGAAGGATTGGCCCATCTATATAGTCTCCATTGGGATTGGGCCTGTCAAATATCATCAGCGTTTTGTTTTGTTCCGCACAAGCTTCCATTAAGTAATGCAAGGTGCTGATAAACGTATAAAAGCGAATTCCCACATCCTGAATGTCGAAAATCACTATGTCCACATCAGCAAGGGCCTCAATGGAAGGTTTTTTTGATTTGCCATAAAGAGAAACCAATGGAAGGCCGGTTTTAGGATCCACCGTATTGTCCACCTTTTCGCCAGCATCTGCATCTCCTCTGAAACCATGCTCGGGAACAAACACTTTCTTGACTTCAATGCCCTGTTCTAGCAGAAAATCTACCAAGTGTAAATTGTCTTTGGAGGTCAGTATACTTGTTTGGTTAACTGCCAAAGCCACTCTTTTTCCAATCAGTTTAGGTAAATAAACTCCCGGCCGGTCAGCGCCAGGAAGGACCACTTTAGGTGCTTCTATAGGGCTTGGTTCATCTATGGAGCGGCTGTCATTGTCCGGTTTACTTTTACAAAAAGTCATGTTACCAAACAAAAAAGCCAGGATAAGTATTAATTTAGTCTGCTTCATGTTAATTTGCGTTTCGGTTAACAAAATAAACGACTTCATTGAACCTTTCCTACTTCATTGCAAAAAGAATCAGTTTTAAAAAGACTGGCGGTTTCACCGGAACCATCCATCGGATTGCTGTAGCCAGTATTGCGCTAGGGTTGTCCATAATGATCATTTCCTTTTTGATTTTGGGAGGTTTTCAATCGGTTATTTCGAATAAGGTATTCTCCTTTACGGGACATTATCAGGTCAATCGCTTTGTGATGAGTCAATCCCTTGAGGATTCGCCAACGAGTACCGATAGTGATTTTTATACCAATTACCGAGACAGGGATTATATCCGACATGTTCAGGTTTTTGCCAATAAACCAGGCCTCATCAAAGGGGAGGAAGAGGTTGAAGGAGTAATGATGAAAGGGGTAGGGCGTGATTTTGACAGTCTGGCTTTCAAACCATCTCTGGTAAAAGGGCGGTTTATTCAATTTGGGGAAGCGGGCACCTCTTCCAATGAGATTGTGGTCAGTACCAAAATTGCCAGAAAAATGCTTCTGGACGTTGGAAGTAAGGTCACCATGTATTTTGTACAAGACCCTCCCCGGTTTAGAAGATTGGAAGTGGTGGGATTGTATGAAACCTTTCTGGAAGATTTTGATGATAAATTCATTCTGGGCGACATCCGGGTTATCCAAGTGTTGAATAACTGGGATGAGGACAAGGTGGGAGGCTTTGAAGTCTTTTTAAAAGATCCTGAAAAAATTGACCTTTATGAAGATGAGTTGTACGAAAGTATCGATTACGACCTGAGACTTACCAAAGTAACGGATAGGTTCATTCAGATTTTTGACTGGCTTGAATTGTTGAACAACAATGTCTATGTGTTTTTAGCATTGATTCTGTTCGTTGCTTCTTTTAATATGGTGTCCATTCTCTTTATCCTGATTATGGAGCGCACCTCTATGATTGGCTTGTTGAAAGCACTGGGCAGCACCAATCAACAGATCCGAAATATTTTTATCTGGAATGGAATCCGCATTATCGGAAGGGGTATGTTGTTGGGTAACTTGATTGGTTTGGGCTTTGGCTTGATTCAACAAACCACGCATCTTTTGAAACTTGATGCCGAAAATTATTACATGAGTTATGTGCCTATTGTTTGGGACTGGCCAATCATTCTAGGATTGAATGTATTGATATTGGTGATTACTACAGTAGTATTGTTTATCCCTGCAGTGATTATCAGTAACGTAAACCCAATCAAATCTATTAAATTTGATTAACCCGTTTAGGTTTAACAAAGATGCTTTTTACTTTCATATAAATCACACCGAGGATCGCCTCTCTAAAAATGTGCTTGGACATCTTTGAAGTCCCTCGGGTACGGTCAGTAAAAATGATGGGTACTTCTAGTATATCAAAACCCATTTTCCAGGCGGTAAATTTCATTTCTATCTGAAAAGCATAGCCGATAAATTTTACTTTGTCCAATTGAATTGACTCCAGAACCTTTCTATGGTAGCAGACAAAACCAGCAGTGGTGTCTTTAATAGGGATACCAGTAATAAACTGAACATATTTGCTGGCAAAGAAGGACATTAAGACCCTTCCCATAGGCCAATTGACTACGTTTACGCCAGAGACGTACCTTGAGCCGATTACCAAGTCATGATTGCCTTTTACGGCAGCAGTATACAGAACACTTAAGTCTTGAGGATTATGGGAAAAATCTGCATCCATTTCAAAGATGTACTCGTAACCTTCTTTTAAGGCATAAGCAAAGCCTTCAAGGTAGGCAGTTCCTAATCCGAGTTTACCTTTTCTTACGATGAGGGAGAGACGCTCTGAATAGGTTTCCTGCAATTGCATTACCAAATTGGAAGTTCCGTCAGGCGAATTGTCATCTATCACCAATAAGTCAAAGTCTTCTGGCAAGGCCATAACTTCAACGATGAGATCCTGGATATTCTCCATCTCATTAAATGTAGGAACGATGACGAGTTTACTGCTTTTCATATTTAAGAATACAAAAGTATAATTTAATACGGAATATACTTCTGAGAACTGAAAAATTTGAAAAGCGGTAAAGGTTAAAGAATGTGAAATAGAATAGGGAATGCGATTATCTATCGGCTATCGACGCAACTCAATTGTTGTTGCTCTTTGGCATAAGCATTGCCATTAAGGGCAGCCGTTTCCAAGTCAAAGCAAGATTGTCTGGGGTTTTTTTCCATTAAGCAAACAGCCCTTCTTGCCAGGGCTTCATAATGCTTGGGATTCATTTCCAGTACAGTATCAAAATCTTCTAGCGCCCAGCTTTTATATCCCAATGTCATAAGGGCCAAACCCCGGTTAAAATGGGCACTGATATTGTTTGGTTCCAGTTCAATGTATCTATTAAAGGTAACAACCGCTCCTAAACCATCTCCAAGAAGGCCCATAGCGATTCCTTTATAATAATGGGGATTGGGTTCCTCAGGTTTAATACTACTGGCCAAATCTAAAAATTCGATGGAACTTTTATAACGTTCGTTTTTAATCATTGCCCTGGACAGGGATACTAGAATATCATAATCTTCAGGCTCAAGCATTGCTGCTAAGAGGTAGTTTTTTTCAGCTTCTTTAAAATCACCCCTGTCCCAGGCAATTTTCCCTATACCGGCATAGGCATAACCATATTCAGGATTTAAAACAATGATCTTTTTGTAATCTGCCAAAGCCTCAGCATATTTCCCCATCTCCTCATAGGCTCTACCCCGAAGATGGAGTGTCTTGAGGTCTGTAATGCTTACAAAAAGCACTTTGCTAAATTCTTCTATTGCTTCTTCATATGCGCCGCTGTTGTAAAGCTGTTCGCCAGTTTTGAAATCTCCAAAGCAGCCTGTTAGTGAAGAACAGGATATAACTATTATTAACCCCTTATACCACATACGATTATGTCTATTAAATGATTAGTTCAATATAATAGATAAATTTTATTCTTGCAAATAATTAATCTGCATTTTTTATATTTTAAAGATTTAGTCTAAAGCATCCATTGGATAAAGTATAGGTTTTCAAGCTAACATTGGTCAAGTTAAAATTAAGCCCAAATTCGAAAACCTGGGCAAGATAAAAGGATTGTAGCCTTACTTTTTCATCTAATAGAAAGTAATCCTTTATAGTGAGCCCTGTTTCGATAGGCTAGAAATAAAGTAGCAGCTAAGACAGAAATGGCAACAGGCAACCCTTCAGGTGCAAGGAATACATGTACCCCAACAATATTCACTACTATAGGAAAGATTATTACCGTTGCCAATGGAACAAAGCGTCCGGTGATAAACGAGATCCCACATGCCAATTCAATGGCTTTAACGATGGGCATTAAATAGAATGAGGCATCAAGTCCTTCATTAAAGGTTTTCATGTCTCCTGTCAACTCGGGCTGGGGCACTAAGTTTAAAAAGTACATCACTGAGGCAAAGAGGAACAGTGCACCTAGAAGAACACGAACAATTATGGTTGCAATTTTCATTTGTTTGACATTTAAGGGTTACTTTATTTCATTTAAGACTGAAAAGTATCATGCCTTCTCTCCACAATTGAACATCCAATGAACGCCAAACTTGTCGGTACAACTGCCGTAATAGTCACCCCAAAACATTTCCTGAAGTTCTTGGGTAACGTGTCCCTCTGTGGAAAGGGCACCAAATAGTTTTTTGGTTTCCTTACGCGTGTCTGGTTGAAGGTTGATATAAGAATTGTTGCCAAAATTAATATTGAAGCCCATTGATTCGGGCGCATCAGTACCCATTAAGCTATGGACGCCTAGAATTCTCAATTCAATGTGCATGATAAGCTTTTTGTCTGCCTCAGGTAAAGGGGGCACGTCCTCTTGAGGCGGAATGTCGCCAAATCTCATGGGGCCATTCCCAAAGAATTCACCACCAAAAACAGATTTGTAAAAGTTAAATGCTTCCTCCGTATTGCGAGGAAAATTGAGGTAAGTGCTAACTGAAGCCATGAGATATAATTTTATGTGTTGGAATGAATAATGGTAGCTGTTTAATTTCAATAGGCTGTTCAGCCATTGATTTTTATTACGTAAGAATGCATTTCCTTGATAATGGTACTTGAAGCTGTGGTGAATCGGTAAACATCACAAAAGACATACGTTTTACTTCCCATTTTAATCTCCCCGTTGACTGAGGCTTCCTTTCCATGGGTAATGATAGCATGTAGGATTAGTTCGTCAGCGGCCCAGTTTTTCATGGCATTGATCTCAAGGGAAAACTGACTCTTTCCTTGTATGGATTTATCCCCATAAATTTCCCAGACAATGTCCTCAGAAACATGTTCAATGATGTATTCTGCCTTTCCAGTAGCAAATGCTATATTGAAGTCTTTTAGAAAGCTTTTTTTAGGCGCATTTCCACAATCAGTATTTATTGTTATTTTCGTCATAACGGTTCAGGCATTTTTCCAGGATCCATGTATAATAAATTCCAACGATGTCCGTCTAAATCTGTAAAGGCACAGCTATACAACCAGCCTTGAATTTCAGATGGGAGAGAGAAAACTTTACCACCTGCCTTTTCAACTGTAAAAGCCATACTATCCACATATTTCCGGTCTGGAGCAGCTACTGATATAAGTACTTCACTGCTATTGGAAGTGTCTGTAACTTTATGTAGTGCATATTTCTCAAACTGAGTATGGGAAACCATCATTACCGGTACATTACCAATTTTGAAGCCCACCATTTCAGGGGCATCTCTCATTGTTTCGAAGCCCAGACTTGTGAAGAAGGCCTTGGTTTTTTTTAGGTCTTTTACAGGCAGATTGAGCCATAATTCTTGTGTCATAGTGGGGTTTATTTTTGGTACATTCAAATTTCTATAATTTTATTCTTAATTATGCTATGTAGATCCGACAATGTAAGGGGTTGATTGCGACATTCTTAATTTGTAATTTGCTGGTATGAAACACATCTCTATTCTCGTTCCAGAAGGGGATACTAGTCTAAGCAATCTTGAGGCTACCCACAAAATGTTCACCATGGCCAATGGGCATTTGGAACGTACCGGTCAACCACTATTGTTTGATGTTCATTTGGTTGGTCGTTCCAAAGAGAGCCAGGTCAGTAGTGGTATATTTAGTGTAAAACCGGACTGTACAATAAGGGAAGTGGAAAAGACCGATTTAATTATTATTCCGGCCATTCATGGAGACATTCATAAGATTTTAAAACTCAACCTGGATTTTGTTCCCTGGATAAATGAGCAGTACGCAAAAGGAGCTGAAGTGGCTAGCCTATGTATAGGCGCTTTTTTGTTGGCCAAAACGGGGCTTTTGGATGGAAAAAGTTGTGCTACACATTGGCTTATGACCAAAGAGTTCCGAGAGATGTACCCTGAGGTGAACCTTGTGGATGACAAAATCATTACTGATGAACGAGGCATATACACGAGTGGTGGTGCTTATTCCTCTCTGAATTTAAACCTATATCTTATAGAGAAATTTGTAGGTAGGGACATGGCCGTACTTTCTTCTAAAATATTTGAGATCGATATCAATCGTCAAAGCCAATCCCCTTTTATTATTTTCAAGGGGCAAAAATACCATAGTGATATAGCTGTGAAAGAAGCCCAGGAATATATAGAGGTTTACTTTAATGAAAAGCTTACTGTAGATGGGCTATCCGCACAATTTTCTTTAGGCAGGAGAACTTTCGAACGAAGGTTTAAAAAGGCCACTTCCAATACGGTAATCGAATACATTCAAAGGGTAAGGGTAGAAGCAGCTAAAAAGAAGTTGGAAGCCAATCGTATAAGCATTAATGAGGTAATGTATGATGTAGGCTATAATGATGCGAAAACATTCAGAGAGCTATTTAAAAAGTTAGTGGGCATGTCTCCAGCAGAATATCGTACCAGGTACTATATGGAGGTATTGGTAGATTAGTATGGGTATAAACAAAAAAAAGTGATCATAAAATGACCACTTCTTAATTTTTAAAGCTTAGCTTTCTTAGCTAATAACCTCAACGTTAACTGCGTTTAGTCCTTTTTGACCTTGCTCAGCTTCGTAAGATACTTTGTCATTTTCTCTGATCTCATCGATCAATCCACTGCTGTGGACGAAAATATCTTTACCTGAATCACTTGGAGTAATAAATCCGTACCCCTTCTCTGTGTTGAAAAACTTTACTGTTCCTTCTTGCATTGTATTATTGTTTGAATTGTAATATTGTGTTATTAATCTATGCGTTCAACGTTAATGGCGTTGAGCCCTTTTTTTCCTTGTTCTGTGTCATAGGAAACCTCGTCGTTTTCCATGATTTCATGAATAAGACCACTGTTATGGACGAAGATATCCTTACCTGAATCCTTTGGGGTAATGAACCCATACCCTTTTTCTGTGTTGTAAAACTTTACTATTCCTTCTTGCATTATTATAATTATATTGTTGTTGAATTATTTTTTTACTGATGGAAGTTCCACTCGCCCCAGCTGATAAAGCATTTTAAAATGCTTGGCTATTGCTGATGGAAAATTTCCATTGTTATGGTACGGCAATCCAAATTCTTTGGATGTCTGCTCCACAATTGGAGCTAATTTTTTATAATGTACATGACTGATATTAGGAAACAAATGATGTTCAATTTGATTTGTTAATCCTCCTACTAGCCAGTACAACACTTTGCTATTTGCTGAGAAATTGCAGGTTGTTGCCAATTGATGGGCCATACGCTCATCTTCCATATTACCTTCTTTATTGGGCAATGGAAAGGAAACCTCAGAAACCACATGCGCTGATTGAAAAACCAATGAGATCGACAATCCAGTCACAAAATGCATCGCCAAAAAGGCTAATATCACTATCCCCGGTGCAAATCCTGACATTACCAATGGCAATACCAGGGCATAAGAGTAATACGTTAATTTCCACAAGATGATCTTAACCAAACCTAATTGATAGGTTTTTTTGTCTTTGATCAAGCCCATTTTATAATACCTGGTAAGCCTAATGAAATCTTTAGAAGTAATCCATGATATAGTGGACAACCCATAAAAAAACCAAGCGTAAAGATATTGATATTTATGAAGTCTATTTATTTTAGCATTTGGTGAAAAACGAAGGAAGAATGGTGCGTTTATGTCATCATCATGTTCCTCTATATTAGTAAAGCTATGGTGAAGCACATTGTGTTGCAATCTCCAAACTTCATTATTTGCACCTATAAGATTAATGGTGTAACCCATAAACTTATTAACATACTTGTTTTTTGAATATGAACCGTGAATGGCATCGTGCATGATACCCATTCCTATTCCCGCCATTCCAAATCCACTTATGATGAATAAACCAAACAATAGTAGGACGCTTGAAAATGGGACGAAAATGATCACAACTAATGGAGCAAAAAATAGGAGTAACATGAAGATTGTTTTAACAATCATATGCTCATTTCCATATTTGCTTAATTTGTTGTTCTTGAAGTATTCCGATACACGACTTTTTAGTGTAGAGGAAAAATCAGGACCTACTGATTTGGCAAAAGTTAGCTTTTTAATAAAAATAGAATTAATATAAAACTTATTTCAATAAGGAAGGAAATGTTGAGGGAATAGCCCGATATAAATCGACTATTGGAAACGTAGGGAGAACTTCTTAGAGGAAAATACTTCTTAAACCGTTACTTCTCACTGTCTTAGCAGCGCACTTACTTAATTATTGTACCCAAACATCTTTTGGATGTTGTAAAGGTAATCAATTTCTACAATATAAAACTATTTTATTTTAAAATATTTCTAATTCCCCACCTTTTTATTAAAAGGAAGATTAAGGATGGGTTTTAAGAATGGAAGAATTGCTATTTCTTACGCTAGAGATCACTTTTTAAAATAAGAAAAACGACATAGCTGTTTGTTTTTCTAGACAATTCGATCGTGATAAGGCCTAAGACAGCAATTAACATTTAAACAGGTTGAATAAGAAGTTCTTTAAATTGTTTCCTCAATAATGGGTATAGCGCTAATTGGCGATATTTCAGAAAGACCGATAGGCTATTTGCGAATAAAATAACATTATCATAAAGATAAGGTTGCGCGCAAATCAAACCCCCGTCATTTATTTGTAAGTATGAATGTATACGAAAAAAAATGGTTCCCTTTTGTTTTTATAGGCATGGGTCTTTTTTTACACCTATTGGCTATAGGGGATTATAGCATTTACATTTTAGATGAAGCCAAAAATGCTGCCGCCGCAATGGAAATGAGGCAAAATAAGGAATGGATTTTACCTACATTCAATGGAATGCCTCGCTATGATAAGCCTCCGCTACATTATTATTTTTTTATGCTGGGATATGAACTTTTTGGTGTAAATGCTTTAGGGGCAAGATTCTTCCCCGCACTTGCTGGTTGGGTTTGTTTTACCATGGTGTATTTGTACACTTCAAGTATGTATGGAAAAAGAGCAGGCTTTTTTGCAGGTTTAGCATTGCTTGCTTCCATTCATTGGGTTGTTCAATTTCATTTGGCTGTACCTGATCCATTTTTGATATTGTTTATATTTCTATCTATTATCTTTTATGAGAGGTTTGTCAGTTCTAGTTTCAAATCAAAGGTTTGTTTAAGAACTTCTGGATTATTTCTAGGATTGGCCACTTTGAGTAAAGGCCCAATTGCCCTTATTTTGGTAGGTTTTTCGGTGTTGGTCTTCATGGCAATTGATAGAAAACCTTTTTGGTCTCATTTCAAGGCCATATTAGATTTTAAAGCCATAGCACTCTTTATGACGATTGTTCTACCATGGTATGTACTTATTGGATTAAAAACTGAAGGTCTATGGTTGAGAGAATTTGTTTTTCACCACAATATTAATCGGTTCTCCTCTGCTATGGAAGGGCATGGTGGTGGGTTTTATCTAACTTTCCTGTTCGTTCTAATTGGATTTTTCCCTGCTTCCCTTGTGGTCTATGTTGCCTTAAAAAGAGCGCTACTGTATAGAAATTTGCCTACTCTGATAAAATTAGGTTCCATATTTTCGATTATCACCCTGCTTTTCTTTATGGTTTCCGGAACCAAATTGCCCAATTATACAGCTCCGGTTTATCCTTTCCTGGCCATAATTGTTGGTTGGTATTTTGCCAATGGCCAAGTTCAGCGATTTAAACAACCTGCCTACTATTCCTCTCTTTTTATTATTTTGCTTCCTTTGGGATTGTTTATTGTTAGCAGAAACATTGAAATAAAAGAAATAGAAAGCCTATCATTTTGGTTTTTGATTCCTGCTTTATTAGGATTAGCAGCATTGAGGATTGCTTATGGAAATAAATGGGAATTGGCATGGACAGTGGGAAACTTGGGATTTGTCGCTTTTTCCATAATCCTTCTCATTCAGGTTTTTCCAGCCATAGATCATAAAAATCCGGTTTTAAAGGCTAAGAGTATTTGGAAAGATCAACCTCGGATCTTTCATTTTGAAAGCTTTAATCCCGCATTTGTTTTTAATACCAATAAGCGCATTCCTTCCGTACCTAACAACTTCATTCATTTGAAACGAGGGGACCTAATTTTAACCAATCAGAAAAGTTTAGTAAACAATGAAGAACTTAAACTTAAAACCTCATTGGTTTTCGAGGGAGATGACCTCTTTGAGAATACGGTAACTGTAATACTGAGGGTCGAGTAATAGGATATTGTAGATTGCTTTTAGTTATAAAAATGTAGAACAGCATTGGACAATCCCATATTATTGAATGGCAAAGCTTGTTAAAAAATCATCTTTGCTCCTTAGGCAATTAAAGGTCCGCGAGACCTATATCCTGGCGCTATATAATCTGTTTTATCGTGGTTACCGGATTACAGGAGAAAAATAAGATTGTCCAAAAAAACCCATGGCCTAATTTAAGGTTTATTAGGAGTGAACTGGTTGACCAAGTATTTTTTTCTTTTTGGTAAAAGACTTTTTCTGAATTTCTTTTTTGAAAAGAATTTTATGGTTAGCCACCGACCTCCATAGGCAGAAGCAACACCTAAACCAGATCCAGCCAGTACATCCAGGAGGAAATGTTGCATTAAATATATCCTGCTAAACCCAGTAAGAATGGCGATGCCTAAAAGAAACAATTGTAGGATTTTTTTTTGTGATTAAGCATTGAAAATGCGCAGGTAAGCATAAAAATAGTAGTAGTATGTCCAGAAGGAAATGTATTCCAGTGACTATTAGAGAGTCCTGGAACGGTATATACATCTAATCCCGAAAGGTATTCTAATGGTCTTGGCATACCTCTAAATAATACTCTTTTGCCCAGGGTTACAAATAACATATGGATGAGTGTGGACCAGGCCATGAAAATGGCAAAACTAAACTTGACAAAAAGCAAAGCAATGATGGGTAAGACTAGAATAATCCCATCGCCCAATTGGGTAATCCCAACAAAAAAAGATCGAGAATAGGAGTGTGGGCTTTGTTAACAATTAATTCAAATTTTCCTTTTTCATAAAAGGGAAGTAAAAGACAAGCTAGGGTGATTAGGATGGTATAGGCCTTAAAATAGACTTCTGCACGAGTTTTTTTTCTTTTCATAGCTTTTGAAAAGATAAGGAGAAGGCAGAGAGAATAAGTTATACCATTGTTATGCGTTTATTAAAGAATGTTATTTTTTATGCCAGGACTTATTTAACTTTCACTTTGTTCTTAGGTCGTTTTGAAATAAAGTAAATGAAGTCCTGTGCCCTCGAAATAGTATCGTCAAAATTAAATTCAAAGCAGTTCTAACCTTCTTCAAAGTCATTAATTGATTTTCCTTTCTTATCTACAGCTGTGATCTTTAAGTGATTAATAAGGTCTGCAATTTTTCCTGAGGGAGATCTGGAATATACTTTTGTCCATTTTCCAGATTTTAGTTTCAGGTTAATAGAATACAATTTCCCGCGCCAAAGGGTATTGATTCTTTGGAAATTCCAGCTGTAAAGTTCCGCATCCAAATTGATAACTTCTTTCTTGAACGGGTGCAAAATGGTTAATTTATTGTCGGCTAAATGGAAATCATTACTGGTATTTGAATTGGCCAGTAACACTGCCATTAGTGCTGAAACTATTAAAATTGAGATTATAACGATATACAAATAACTCATGGTTTATGTCATTTAAAGGTTTTATCTATTGTATACAACTCCGGAAATTAATCCATGATTTGTTTGTCCATTTTTAACCTAAAAGCAATGGTGGTAAAACCCCATCAAATGGTGATGAAGGAAATAATATTTGCTTTCAGTTTAATCCAGACCTAAGGCTTGCCTTGTCTTGCAATTGGTACCAAAGTTCAGGATTATCTGTAATGAGTTGAAATACATTTACACTCACAATTCCGAAAACAATATGGGCCAGAAACAAAGCTATAAAATAATGGAGCTGTGAAATTTTTGGAGGCTTACTATGCAAGCTTAGGTACGATTTCCATACAATTACAGCCAAAACGCCACTTGCTGCTCCTATAAGTACAGCATCTTGAAAATTTATTCGAAATATTCCCCAGTTCCATAAGAGGAAATAGGAAAAGGAGAAAATAATACCCACTCCGAAATGAGCCAAAGTACCTAGGAGTAAAACCCTTTTTTCTGGATTGGTGAAATTGCTTTCTCCGGAGATCATGCTTCCCAATATATGGATGACTTTAGTGAAATGATTGGACAGTGAACTGTATAAATACATAACCAAAGTCATTGCGATTGTACCGGCTATCCCTGACAACAGGGTGATTAGAAAATGTTTAATATCCATACTAATGACAAGTTTTTGATTTATTGCGATTTTAGTAAATGATAAATGCCTTGAAATGGAAGGTTGAGGGCTAGCCTCAACCCCGTGAACCTGAAGTTCTTCCTTACAAAGGTTCCCATTCATCTCCCATAATGGTTTTGACAATCAAAGATGGATGGCAATTATCCTTTGTTTTATGGTTTCAAAACAACTTTCACACAGTCGTCTTCTTTTTTATCAAATATCTCATAGCCTTTTGATGCTTCGGAAAGTGGGAGGGTATGGGAAATGATATCATCTAATATTACCTTGTTTTCTTCAACAAGAGCAATGAGTTTATCTATATAATTGAGAACAGGAGCCTGACCTTGTTTGATCGTAATGGCTTTATCAAAAACCCTGTGAAGGGGAAAATTGTCATAAGTAGATCCATAAACACCCATTATGCTTACCGTCCCACCTCTTCTTACCGCTTTGAAAGCCATGTCTAGTACTTTCATGCTTCCTTTTTCAAAGTTAACGGTGGCTTTCAATTTATCCATCATGGTCCTTTCCGGCTCAAAACCTACAGCATCCACACAAACATCGGCACCACGGCCTTCTGTCATTTCTCGGATGGCTTCAATTATTTCTACTTTGTGAGGGTTTAGTGTCGTTACTTTATTTACCTCTCTGGCTTTCTTAAGGCGGTATTCTAGCGGATCAATAGCAATGACTCGTCCAGCTCCATTAATCCATGCCGCTTTTTGAGCCATTAAGCCAACTGGGCCTGAGCCGAAAATAGCTACCGTTTCTCCTCCTTTAAGTTGCGCCCAATCGATGGCGGACCAGCCAGTAGGGAATATATCGGTTAGAAATAGTGCCTGTTCATCACTTAACTCGTCGGGAACGATGCGAGGACTGATATCTGCATAAGGCACCCTCACATATTCCGCCTGACCTCCAGAATAGCCCCCGTACAAATCGGTATAGCCAAACAATGCACCCCCTTTCTGATCGGTAAGATTGCCATTGGGACCATAGTTTTTATAATTAGACTGTTCACAGTGAGGCGAAGCTCCATGGTTACAGAAAAAACAATGGCCGCATGAAAGAGGAAAAGGGACTACTACTCGGTCTCCTTTTTTAAGCTTTTTAACTCCTTTTCCTACTTCCTCCACTATCCCCATAAATTCATGACCCATGATCATATTACCCTCTTGGGGAACAGCTCCACTTAAAATGTGAAGATCAGAACCACATATGGCCGTCGAAGTAACTTTTAAGATAACATCTGTTGGGTCTATAAGGCTAGGATCGTCTACATTATCCACTTGAATTTGACCCGGTTTGTGAAAAACTGCTGCTTTCATGGTGAGTTGGTTTTAATGATAGAAGTTTTTTTGGTATAAGTATTTTATATTTTTAATCCATAAATTAATATACTACCTAGATTAAGTAGGGATTTATAAGAAATAACGATAAAAAACATAAATTAAATAAGCCATTATTTATTCCCATTAAACATTTATCCTAAAAAGCACACATTCTTGAAGAGGTGGCAAAATCCCCGTTCCTAACAAGTGTCTTATACATTAACCTGAGTTCGACTTTACTTGATGAAAATATTCAATGTAATAGAAGGTTTTTGAATCAAGAAAGCCTGGCAAGGCAAAATTGTATACGTTCTCTCACTTTAGCAGAAGGCCAAAAAAAGTTTGTAATGATGAATTGTTCTTTTGAAAGATGATAACTCGAATTCATCTAATTTATTTTTGGACTTATTTATTAGAATAAGTATTGTTTTTTATAAGCATAAGGAGTCATTCCTATAACTTTATTAAAATGCCTGTAAAAATTACTAACGTTATTGAATCCACAATCATAGCAAATTACCTCTATAGGAAGTTTGTCCTTAATTAAAGCACGACAGGCGTTTGAGATCCGAATTTCTATCAAAAACTCAAAAAAAGTTTTGTTGGTCATTTTTTTAAAGTACCTCGAAAAGGTACTTACACTTAGGTTCGCAATGGCAGCGATCTTCTCCAAACTAATCTCATCCCGATAATGGGACAAAACATAGGCGTATATTTTCTCAAGTTTTTCCATCTCGGTAATGTTAGCAAGCTGTCGGTTGGCATATCCTGGTGAAATGGTCTCATATTCTGATGTAGCGGCCAGAATTTGGATCATGCGGAGCAAATTAATTACTCGATCCAATTGACTAGCGTTAATGGTTTTATGAAGGATCTCTATAAGTTTCTTTTTCGTATTTCCATAGATTATCATCCCTTTCTTGGCTATTTCAAAAAGGGAAGAAATAGATTGCGTTTCTGGTATTTCAAGGAAATCTTTTCCAAAGCAGGTAGGTAAGAATTGCAACACATAAGCTTCCACTTCGACATCTGCTTTTCCTTGGAAATACTCATCTGTACAGCGCCAGGTATGAGGTAAATTCTCGCCTAACAAAATAAGATCACCATCAGAAAAACTTTTTACCGTATCACCAATAAATTGGGTTCCTTGCCCTTTGATTATATGATGTAATTCTAACTCAGGATGAAAATGCCAAAGTGTCCCAAAATTTGGCTTTTTATCGTACCGGATACTAAAAGAGTGCTGTGAAGTGCTGGGGATTTTATGGAAATGTGGTTTCATGGATTAATAGCTGGTTTAGTCGATTGATTATTATTCCACTTAATTGGGGCTACTGTTTTGTAAGATTAGAAATTAAATTTTAATCGGATTCTATTTATAAATGGGATTTAGAGGTTAATAATGATAGGATCGTATAACTTTTTGACAAAATATAATAATTAGGCCGTCTGCATTTATTTCATATTTGTACAATTCATTCAATCTATGATCAAACAGATGTACGAACGGACTAAAAATCTTTTTAGTTTCAAGTGGTAATTTTAGATTTTATACGAATAGGTAAACTGGAAATTCCAAGAAAAAATAGAGGGAATACCTGAGAATTTCATTGAAAAATTCTTGATTTAGGCAACAAATCTATACCCCGATGTACTATTGTATTCGTGATAAAAGCTTGTCCCGAGGCAATCATCATGCAATTGATTGTCTATCGCATACTTCAGGTTAATGGAAACAGTAAATGCTTTTTTTAGGGATTTTAACGAGCTTTTATAAATACAACGCAATTAATATTACTAACCCAAAATCTAATTAAAATGAATGTAAAACTGCCTTATTTCAGGAGATGTTCACTGTTGCTTCTACTGCTTATTGGAGCAATGGTGTTATCGAATGTTTCCTATGCACAGCAACGCTCCATCAAAGGAAAGGTGACCACGGAGGATGATCCATTGGGACTTCCTGGAGTAAATATTTTGCTCAAAAACTCTAACATAGGAACTGTTACCGATATCGATGGCACCTATTCAATCAATGTTCCTGGCGGAAATGGAATACTGATCTTTTCCATGATAGGTTACGAAAAACAAGAAGTTGATGTAAGCAACCGTTCCATTATCAATATGACTTTATCTGAGGACATTAGCGCACTTGAGGAAGTGGTTGTAGTAGGCTATGGTACAGTAAAGAAAAGTGACCTGACGGGCTCAGTTGCCGCACTTAAAAAAGAAGACTTTAATCAAGGGGCAATAGCAACTCCCGAGCAATTGCTAGCGGGTAAGATGCCTGGGGTGCAGGTGGTACAGAACAGTGCCGAACCAGGAGGCGGAATGTCGGTGAATATTCGTGGAGTTGGTTCAATCAATTCAGGTACTTCACCACTTTATGTAATTGATGGATTGCCATTTAGCAATAGTACAGCTGTATCAGGAGCAGGGGAAAGGTTTCCGGCTCCAAGAACAGAAAGGTCCCCATTGAGTTCGATAAATCCAGCAGATATTGAATCTATAGAAGTGTTAAAGGATGCTTCCGCCACAGCAATTTATGGCGCCAGAGGAGCAAATGGTGTGATCCTTATTACTACTCGAAACGGCCAAAAAGGGAAAATGAAAGTGTCTTATGATGGCTACGCAGGGGTTCAGAATGTAGCCAATAAAATTGATCTTCTGGATGCAGGTGAATACAAAACAATCATAAATAGTATTATTGAGTCTGGCGGAGGATCCAATACAGATAAAGTAGATGACTTTACCGGTGATGGAACCGATTGGTTGGGCGAAGTATATAATCCGAATGCGGGCATTCAAAGCCATAACCTGTCGCTTTCAGGTGGAAATGAAACCACTAGTTATTTGATTTCCATGAATTATTTTAATCAGGATGGTTTAGTGATGAATTCCTCATTTGAACGTTATGGCTTGAGGTTTAATCTTGATCATAAGGTTGATGAAAAATTTCACACAGGAATCAACCTTAGTTCAAATTATTCTAAGGACCAGTTCACTCCTGGAGGTTTTCAACTTAACGAACATGCCGGAGTTGTATTTGCAGGGATGCAAATGGATCCTACGCTGGATGTCAGGGATGCGAATGGTGACTATGTGATTTCACAGCACATCAATGTTGATAATCCCGTAGCACTTGCAAATGGGAAAAGAGGGATAGGAAATACCTATAGAACCTTTGGCTCTATCTATGGTGAATATTTTTTCACACCTGAGTTTTCATTCAGATTAAATCTTGGTGGTGATGTGAGCAATCAGCAACGGGATTATTATATCGATCGAACGACTATTGATGGTTTGGCAGCAGGTGGTATAGCAACTATTATGCATGGAACAGCTTCAAATTATCTGGTTGAGGGTTTGTTCAATTATAAAAAAGCTTTCGACAAACATTCTTTCAATGCTGTTGCGGGTGTAACGACGCAGAAATTTATCACCAGTAGGTTTTCTTCCGAAGGCAGAGGATTCCCCTCAGATGCAACAGAGACTTTTAACCTCGACCTGGGTAATCCAAACTTAAATGTAATTGGCAGTTCCAAAGTAGATAATACTTTACTCTCTTATCTGGCTAGGTTAAATTATACTTTCAATAGCAAGTATTTATTGACTGGCTCCATTAGAGCAGATGGTTCATCACGATTTGGAGAAAACAACAAATTCGGATATTTCCCTTCCGTTGCAGCTGGATGGAAAATTCATGAGGAAGATTTCTTCTCAAGTATTGAGCAGACGGTTAGTTCTTTAAAATTTAGAGCAAGCTGGGGAAGAACCGGAAATCAAGAGATCGGAAATTATCAGTCAATAAGTACTTTTAGTGGTGGACCAACAGTAGTCTATGATGATCAACAACGATCCTCCACTCAACCGGCCAGAATTGCGAATCAGGACCTTAAATGGGAAACCACTGAACAATTGGACTTTGGTATAGATTACGGATTATGGGCTGACAGACTTTATGGAAGCATGGACTGGTATGTTAAAAATACAACAGACATGTTATTGTCCCTGCCAATACCACGATCTACAGGTTTCACTTCACAATTGACGAACATAGGTGGAATTAAGAATTCGGGTTTTGAGTTTGCCTTGACCTCAAGAAATATCAATTCAGGTAAGCTAAAATGGGTTACAAATTTGATATTCACAACCTTAAAAAATGAGGTTACTGATTTGGGAGGCATTGACAGAATTGTAACAGGAAGTGCTGGGGCAACCAGTCAGATTGCGATCATCGAGGAGGGAATACCCTTGGAATCATTTTATGGATATGAAGTATTAGGTATATGGCAGACTGGCGATGATTTTAATGCCACAAATGACAATGTAAAACCCGGTGACATCAAATATTTAGACCTCAACGGAGATGGTACGGTGAACACTGATGATAGAACAGTACTCGGAAATTCTTTCCCGAAATTCATCTGGTCAGTTGGAAATACGGTTAGCTACAAAAATTTTGATCTTTATGTTTTTGTAGAAGGTGTTGAAGGTGCCAAAATGCTTAACAATGGATTAATTGACACCTATTTTCCTGCTGGTGTAAGAAGAAACAGGTATGCAGAACCTCTTCAAAATAGATGGACACCTGAAAATCCGTCCAATGAATTCCCCTCATTTGTCAACACAAGTAGTCAAGGCGAAAAACGCGTGAACAGTATCACTGTGGAAGATGCCTCTTATTTGAGACTAAATACAGTAAAACTAAGCTATCACTTCCCTGCCAATAGGGGGATTTTTAGTGCAGCGACAATCAATGTAACCGGGCAAAATTTATTTACTATCACCAATTATAGTGGTATGGATCCCGCAATTAACCCTAATGGGGGAGCTAATTTTAGAATTGATTGGAATGCATTTCCAGTGTCAAGGACATTTTTGGCAGGAATCAGTTTCACTCTATAATTTATTGAAACCATGAAAATCAAACATATATATAAATATTTGGCTGTTGCGATGACGACCTTTGTGACAGTTAGTTGTTCAGATTATCTGGAAGAACAACCCTATTCTCAATTGGCTCCTGAAAACTTCCTAAAAACCAAAGAGGGGGTAGAGTCATTGATGGGAGCAGCCTATGCAAATGCTTCAAATATGGTCTCTAATAATTCCATTTATGTTTTTGCTGCCGATGAATGGATCACAGATTTCGCCTATCAATCAGGCGATGGAGTCAACGCAACTGCCTTGCAGTACATTAATTTTACCTGGGACGCTTCTATAGGCTTATTGCAAGGGGAAAGTTGGGATTACCCTTACAGGGCCATTAGGAATGCAAATTTAGTATTAGAGAATTTGGATGAATTGGAAGTTTCTGAAAATCTAAAATCTGTATATAGGGCCGAAGCCAGATTTATCAGAGCGACCTGTTATATAAAATTGTTCTGGAAGTTTGGTCCTGTTCCTTTAAGAACCTCAACTGAAGATGATGTCCAATTACCAAGAGCTTCCTCCGAAGAACTAACCAATTTTATTGAAACAGAATTATTGGCTGCATTGGCAGATTTGCCTGCTCCGGGTCAGGAAGCCAATTATGGCAGAGCTCACAAAGCTGCAGCTCAGGGTTGGTTGTCCAATTTCTACTTAAATAACAAAGAGTGGGAAAAATCTGCAGACTTTGCCGGGCAAATTATGGATCAATGGAATTATGCCTTGTTTCCTGTCTACGAAGATTTGTTTAAAGTGGAAAATGAAAGAAACAGTGAGTATATTTGGGTTCGGCCTGCTAAGACCAGTGCTGATAGGAGAGCCTCAAATAGTTGGATGAATACCGCTTTCCCTGTAGGTTTTGCAAAAGATCCGAGAACTGGTTTGGAATTTTCCAATGCATGGAGGAACTGGCCAAATGAATCACGGATCAGAGACAAGTTTTATTTCTCATTTGATGAAAACGATAAAAGAAGAGATTTGATTTTGCATGAATACATCAATACTGACGGGAATTTAATTTCACTATTGGATGAAGTGGACAATACCCGTTCATTTAAATATTGGCCGGATCCTGAAGGAGTTAATGCCTCCTTTGGCAACGATATACCTGAAATCAGATTCGCTGAAATTTTATTGAACAGGGCGGAGGCACTCAATGAGCTAAATGGTCCAAACCAGGAATCAATTGACCTGATCAATAGGGTTCGATCAAGAGCAGGCATCTCCACTGCATTGGACATTAGTGATTTTTCTTCAAAGGAAGCACTTAGAATGCAGGTGCTAGACGAAAGAGGATGGGAGTTCTACTCCGAAGGAAAAAGACGATTAGATTTGATCAGAATGGACAAGTTAATAGAATATGCTCAGGCAAGAGGAGCAAGCAATGCAAAACCTTTCCATAGGTTATATCCAATTCCATTTGCCACAATGGATGCAAATCCCCTCCTTACTCAAAATGAAGGATATTAAATCAATTTTCAGTTTTAGAAAACTGCTGCTTTCAATCTTTTGCTTTGGCACCCTTTTGGGTGCCAAAGGCAAAAGTAAAGTGATTCAGGATCCCCCTGAGCAACCCAATATCCTTTTGATCTATGTGGATGATTTGGGCTATGGAGACATAGCTAGTTATCCCGAAGCAAGTGGAAAATCGATAGCAGAAACCCCCAATATTGACCTTCTTATCAAGTCCGGCATGAGTTTTACTAATGCCTATTCCTCAGCACCGTTATGCTCACCGGCCAGGGCTGCTTTGCTAACAGGGAAATCTCCTGCAAGGCTTAATTTTGAGTTCGTGACCAAATTCAAAGAAGATAGTCTGGATTGGGAGGATGAACGATGGATAGCCCTTTTTAAAAATAAAAAGCTTATTTCTCCCCCCATTACTTTAAACCTTCCCCTGGATGAGGTGACTGTGGCAGAAGGACTTAAAGGGCTTGGATACGACACAGGGATAGTGGGAAAGTGGCATGTGGCTTCCCATAACAAAGTATATAAAGGATGGAGTTTTACACATGGGCCTGCACAACAGGGCTTTGATACGGCAAAAGAAACCTTTGGTTCACATCCATATAGTGGAACTAAGTCATTAACACAATTAAAAGAAGGGGAATATCCTGAGGATTTATTAACCACTGAAGCGGTAAAATTCATTGAAAAAAAGCACGAATCCCCCTTTTTCTTAATGGTTAGTCATTATTTTGTTCACACTCCACACCTGAAAGGTTTAGAATGGATTGAGGAAAAATACAGGGCCAAAGCCAAACAAAATTTAAGTGAGGAAGAGCTTCGATATGCCGCCAATATAGAATTGATGGATCATTATGTAGGTCAAGTATTAGAAGCACTTGATAAATCAGGGCAAAGGGACAACACATTGGTGATATTTACTTCAGACAATGGAGGCCATCCCAGGTATGCCTCTCATGCACCCTATAGAGGGAGTAAATGGAATTTATATGAGGCAGGCATTCGAATACCCATGGTTGTTTCCTGGCCTGGTAGGGTTACTGCGAACAGTGTTTCAGCCAGTCCTGTAATTCAAACTGACTTTTGGCCAACTTTTATGGAAATTGGGGGAGCAAAGTTGGTGAATTTAGAAAAACTGGACGGGCAATCCATTCTTCCTTTGTTAGCAGGAAAGAATATGGTAAGAGAAAAGCCCTTGTTTTGGTATTTCCCGTACTATCATCCTGAAGGGGAAAAGTACGATGAAGCATTGGAGGATATTGGGGTGGAAGATGGCAAAACCAGTCAGACCCGCCCACAAGCTGCTATCCGTAAGGGACAAATGAAACTGATTTACTTTTTTGATAGTAATCAAGTTGAGCTTTATGATCTTAAGCAAGATCCCGGTGAATCGATTGACCTGAGCAAGGCTCGTCCCTGGGAGGCCTATAGGATGAAAGAAGCCCTTTTAGACCGTTTGTATGCATCCAATGCACGTTTTCCACGAATTAACTCACAAACAAATTAACAATAAATGAAAATAGTAGCAATTTTAATTACTGTCATGTTATCAGGTTTCAGCTTGTCTGCCCAGGATTTTGATGATTCAAAAGTGCCTGGAGTGGTGGTAACCTACAGTCCGGCTTCCTCAGGCAAGTACATTGGATCTCCAAGCTTGGCCATTTTACCCAATGGAGATTATGTGGCCTCTCATGATTTTTTTGGGCCCGAGTCAAATGAACATGTCCGAGCAACCTCCAAAATTTTCTCCTCTAGCAACAAGGGAAAATCCTGGAAGGAAATTGCTGAAATTGATGGGGCATTTTGGTCCAAACTTTTCGTTCACCAAGGGACCCTATGGTTGATAGGACCAGACAGACATCACGGAAATACCCTTGTCAGGCGCTCAGATGATGGTGGAAAAACCTGGACAAAACCTACTAATGGTACCAATGGCTTAATCCTGGAAGGGGAGTACCATTGCGCGCCAATGCCCATAATAGAACACAATGGGAGAATTTGGAGAGCCATGGAAAGTGCCATGGGGCCAATCAAGAAATGGGGAAAAAGATATGGGGCATTTATGCTTTCAGCACCTGTAGGCGCTGATTTATTGCAAGCGGATAGTTGGACAAGTAGCAATATCTTGTACTATGATTCTACTTATTTGGATGGCAACTTTGGTGGCTGGTTAGAAGGCAATGCAGTTGTGGACAAAGAGGGACAAGTGTGGGATATTTTACGAGTGGATGACCGCTCGACATTAGAAGAAAAAGCTGCCAGAGTTAAAATAAGCGCTGATGGTAAAAAAGCCACTTTTGATCCATCAACAGGTTTTATTGCTTTTCCCGGAGGTAGTAAAAAATTCACCATTCGGTATGATGAAAAAAGTGATTTGTACTGGACCATTGCCAACGTTATTCCAGAAGCAATTAAGGCGTCCACAGACCGAACGAACCCTGCCGGTATCAGAAATACCCAAGCACTATTCTCTTCTCCTGATCTAATCGATTGGGAGCAAAAGAAAGTCTTATTACAGCATGAAGATATAATTAAACATGGTTTTTCAATACGTCGATTGGGTGTTTAACGGGAAGGACATCCTCTTCTTGTCCAGAACAGCCTATGATGATGGAGTAGGAGGAGCACACAATAACCACGATGCCAATTTCCTTACCTTCCATAAAATCAAGAAGTTTAGAAAAATTAAGTAAAGTGTTATGGTTCAATCCCTAGAGGGTTGGAAATAATAATAGGTTTAGCTAGCCGTGGATGAAAATCCACGGTTTTTTTTGTCAAATAAGTCTTAAGAAGCGAGATAACACAGGGATAGTTATAGACCAGTTTTCACGATAATATTTAGGTTTATCGAACTTCACTTTAAATTTTAATTACAAAGATCCCCTTTAAGGGTGACATGATTATAGCCTGTGGATTTTTCCGCAACAATGCTGACAAAATCTACC
>NZ_ATNM01000075.1 GCF_000427295.1 Cyclobacterium qasimii M12-11B
AATGAGTTTCATAATCGTTTTCTAATGTGGTTAAAACCAAAATTTAAATTGTTTATAATTATCAACGCATTATTTAAATTACAAATCTAGTGTTTTTTTATAGGTGAAAAATGGTGTATACCTTGAAAAAAAGGTTTATCGATTGCCTAAAATCAAATCCAGTAAACCTTTATAGTTTTTAGCGGCTATGATTTATTTCAAACCACAAAACAGTCCAAATTCAAATTGGCGACTTAACGCATTATTTCAATGTTCTCGGATCATGGTTTATAATCTATTAAATATTAAAAAAGGGTGAGAAAAACCTCACCCTTTTTTAATTTTAATATGTTGAAATTAATTAATCAAATGCTGGATCTTGAACCAATGTTGGCGAACCATCCTTAAACGAACGCTCGATAGCTTCCAAAGGCACTGGGAAATATTCATGAACTCCTTTGTCAAAATTAGCACTGCTGAGATAGGTTCTCTTTGTTCCTTCCTCGTCCAGGTATTCATTCATGGTTTCAGCTGAAATACCCCAACGTTGCAAATCAAAGAACCTGTGTCCTTCCATGGCAAACTCAAGTCTCGTTTCCATTCTAACTGCTTTTCTCGCAACATCTTGATCAGTCCATGCCATGTCATAGGTTGAAATCACATAATTGGCAGCATATTCACCATCAATAATTGTGTAATCATTCCTTTCAGCCCCTTGGATGGCCTTAGGCACAAATCCTTCAGGATTGGCTGCTCTAGTTCTGATTAAATTAACAAGTGTTCTTGCTCTTTCAAGGTTACCTAGCTCCACTTCAGCTTCTGCAAGCCAAAGAATCACCATGTCCAAACGCATGATTCTATAATTGTTTGCAGACAAACGTGGATTAGAACCTATACCAAAGAATTCAGGTTCTGCCACATGTTTGATTGGGGAATAAGGTCCAGCATAATTTTGATCCCTTATGAAATCACTTCCGTGAATTTTATACCTTTTATAGAGTATTCCTCTTCTACCGACAGTATGGTCTAATCTAGGATCCAATGGAGCTTCATAAGCATTGAAAGGATCGTCCCAAGCCAAACCTTGGTCATTGTTCACATCACTTTCATTGAAAGTATCCAAAAGTGGGAGACCATCCGCTGAAGTCTTGAAAGCATTAACTAAATTTTGAGAAGGTTGGTAAAATCCACAACATCCCCAAGGGTCTGTATAAGGATAATTCAAAGTAGTACCCTCATTGGCTGCTGCCGTAGTGGCACTTGATATAGAAAATTGAATCTCAAAAATTGATTCTTCATTGTTCCTTCTACCTACTAAGAAGTTTTCTTCAAATGTATTGGTCAGTGCGAATGGACCATTGTTTAAAATATCATCCAAGAGGGTTTTTGCAGCTGCTAATACAGTAGTATTCGCCTCCCCTGTAGATTGATCCCATCCTTGAAACATTTTTGCCTTAGCTAAGAATGCTTGTGCTGCCCATTTAGTAGGTCTTCCCACATCCACCTGTGATTCAGGAAGTGAATTCATAGCCGCTTCAAAATCTGCCTCAATATCAGGCCAAATCTCCTTGTCATTTGGGACTTTACTACTCTCCAAATCTATAAGATCGAAAGTATTGTCATCTATATAAGGAACCATTCTCCACATTTTTCTGGCTTCCATATGGAAAAACCCACGTAGAAACCTTGCCTCAGCAATAACTTGCGCTCTTCTTTCATCCGAAACATCATCTGCCACTTTCAGTGTATTTAACACATCATTGGTTTTGGCGACTCCTTTGTATACAGCTCGCCATTTATTCCTCAAGTGAAGGTTGGTAGGCTGAAAATCAAACGCTTCTAAAAAGGATTGTTCAGGTTGATCTCCTGCATCTGTTCCTTTATAGGCATCATCCGAAACTACGCCACCATACACCCAATTGTCTATGGTGCCATTCCATCCTGACTGACCGTCAAGCCCATACCCATCTATCATTGCGTAGGCTCCTAATAAAAGTCCTTCTACGCCTTGGCCATTTGCCAAATCTACTGTACTGAATTGACCCTGAGGTACTGTTTCCAGAAACTCTTCCTGACAGGAAGACATGGACAATCCCAATACAAATGCAGTTGCAATTTTTAAATATATTCGTCTCATTAGTTTGCTTCTTTATGTTATGAATACTTAAAACGTAACATTTATCCCCAAAATCAAATTTCTGGAAATCGGCATGTAGCCTCCATCAAACCCAACCGTATTGTTACTTCCAGTTTGAATTTCAGGGTTCGTTCCTGAATATTTCGTTACGGTAAATAAGTTCTGCCCCTGAATATAAATGGAAGCTCTGCTCATCCCTATGTTCCTAAGAACTGGCTCAGCTACGTTATAAGTCAGTTGAATATTTCTCATTCTAAAATAAGAGCCATCTTCAACAAAGTAACTGGAAGGCCTGCTACTAACTTGATCATTAACATCCATTATAGGGAAAGTTCCTCCTGGATTGCTTGGCTGCCAGGCATCATACAATGCGGTCTTGGACTTGTTTCCTTGAAACGTGTTGAAATCAGTCCAATAATTAATGTAATTGAAAATATCGTTTCCAACTGATCCATTACCAAACACAGCAAGGTCCCAGTTTTTATATCCTAGATTAAGGTTAATTCCATATACAAAATCTGGATGAGGATTCCCTATTACTGTTCTATCAGCATCTGTGATCACACCATCTTCATTTACATCCTGAACTTTGAATTTACCCACGGCATTGTAATTACCGTAAGCGGGGTGTGCATCAACTTCCGCTTGTGTTTGGAAAATCCCAAGATTGTTGTAGCCAAAGAAAGACGAAATTGGATAACCTGACTGGGTGATGGTAACTGAAGGAACTCTGGTAGAAGCTCCAAACAAAACATTATCATCATTAGCTGCCAGGTTATCAACGTTGTTCCTGTACATGGAGAAATTAGCCGAAACCCCATAAGTCAGTTCGCCACCCAATGCAGTATCGTCCATGCCAAGGTTCAGGTCAATTCCTTTATTGGTCATTTGTCCTACATTAAAAAATGGTGCTGTAGCGTCTCCGTGTCCATAATTAATTGGTGTCTGAAACAACATGTCAGAAGTCACTCTATTCCAGAGGTCCAATTCGAAAAAGTACTTCCCTTCCATCAACTCAACGTCTAGCCCAATATTATTTGAGGCGGTGGTTTCCCATCTCGCATTTGGATTACCAAAACGCTGCGTATCAAATCCAAGAGCCGGAGTTGAGCTTGACCCATCAATTGGGTATCCTGCATTGAAGATATTGGACCTGTAAGTAGTATAGGCATTGTAGTCTCCTATCAACTGGTTCCCGTTTTACCCAACCATATCTTAATTTCATGTCAGACACGAATGGTAAAGCTTCTGCTATTGCAGCTTCATCAGATAACCTCCATCCCAGACTAAAAGCAGGGAAGGTTGCATTTCTTGAAGCCGCTAGGAATCTTGAGGACCCATCATTTCTCAAAATGAACTGAACCATGTACTTGCCATCGTAAGAGTAGTTTAATTTACCAAACTGAGAATACAATCGATAGTCACTTTCTACACTCCCAAAGTTTGTTGCTGTATTGGGATCCCCTAAATCTAGATAGGAAATAATTGGGTTGGTCTCAAAAGCAAATCGTTGCCTGGAGGCACCAAATATTTCCCCAAATTCTTTAATGGATTCTAAACCCAAATAAGCATCGAAGGCATGAACATCATTGAATGTCTTGGTATAACTTACTGTGTTGGTCCATACCCATTGGTAGGAATAAGCATTTTCCGCAGTAGAGCTGTTTACAAAATTGCCTTCTACATATTCAGGTTGAGGTCTACCGATATACCTTGCTCTGCGGTTATTGGCGTCAATCCCAAAACTAGATCTAACGTTTATGTTGTCCGTAAGGTCGATCTGTGCGTAAACATTACCAAATGCCCTTAATTCAAGGTTCCTGTTGTCCTTTGCTCTTTCAAGAAAGGCTACTGGATTATAGTTGTTACCAAGATTTGCGCCTCTACTACCAGCAAAGTTGCCCATGATGTCATATACTGGTAAAAGGGGGTGCTGAAGGGAAGAACTGAAGACCGCATTTTGCTCCTCGTTGTTTCCTCTTGATCCATTTCCAAATCCACCTTTTCTATTACCCACGGTTACCGAAAGGTTCTCTCCTACCGTAAGCCGATTATTTAATGCTTTAAATTCAGTATTTGCTCGAAGAGAATACCTGTCATAGCCAATGTTATTGATTACACCGTCTTGGCTGAAGTAATTTAAAGAAAGCGCATACCTTCCATTTTCAGTACCACCATTGGCCGTCAATTGATAACTTTGGATAGGAGCCGTTCTAGTGGACTCTTTCCACCAGTCAGTATCTGAAGATCTGGTTATAGGGTATATATTTCCTGGTTCGAGTGCATATAGACTTGGGTCAACTCCAGGATCACCTTCCATAGCTCCACTTGGAAAAACATAGTCTGGAATACTTACCTCACCATTTGGACCCCAAGAGTATTGACCATGGGTTGGTGTTGTGCCCGGATTACCATAAATATTGGCTAGGTAAAGGTACTCTCCCAATTCCTCTGCATTCAATGGATCAGGACTTCTGGCTGAGGTTTGAGTACCATAATAAGCATTAAAAGATATACTAGGTTTCCCCACTTTACCTCTTTTCGTGGTAATGATTATTACCCCATTCGCAGCCCTTGACCCATAAATGGAAGCTGCTGATGCATCTTTCAAAATCTGAATGGATTCAATATCATTCGGGTTTAAATTGCCTTGTTCCTGAGTTGGAACTCCATCAATAACATACAATGGATCGTTGTTATTAATGGTCCCAAAACCCCTAATACGTACAGTAGCCCCACCACCTGGCGTTGCATCATTAATAATGGTGACCCCTGCTGCTCTTCCTTGCAATTGCTGCGCAAATGTAGTGGCAGGAATAGCTAGTAATTCGTCAGAATCGACAGAAGTAACTGCTCCGGTGATTTCTCTACGTGATTGAGAGCCATAACCGGTAACCACCACTTCATCCAAGCCACTCAAGCCTTGCTCCAAGACAACATCGACGGAGGTCCTATTTCCAACGACTTCCTCCACATTATTGAATCCTAAAAAGGAAAAACCAATGTGGCTTGTTGGTTGGCAACTGAGATCGTAAAATTACCATCCAAGTCAGTGACTGTACCACTAGATGTACCTTTAACTAATACGGCTGCTCCTGGAAGAGGGTCTCCCAAATCGTCCGTAACGGTCCCCGTAACCTCTATTTGTGCCAAGGCAAAGCTTGTACTCACAAATATGGTAAACAGTACCAAACTGCATAATTTGTAAATTTTTAACATAAGCAAATTTTAGGTTTAAGTTATTAATCAATTAATTTAAGCGTAATCATTCTCTTTGTCATATAACGTAATAAAAATAACCATATAAACCAATATATGTTTATTTTTATAAAATATAAATTTGAAGAATTAGAATTATATTCAGCTCACAATATAGCGCATAATTCTAATGATGAAGACAAAATTACTATCAGGGATTTCATGCCTGGTTGTTTTTAGCTGTTTATTCTTATCCGACAATTTCACAACCTATTCATTCATTTAAACAGGAGGAATAATTGCAAATTTGCCATTTTTTTCTCAAACAAAAACATTTTCAAATTAAAAGTTTAATTTGAAAATGTTTTAATCGAAAATACATAATACTTATAATTCAAATCAATTATTTTAAAAATTACACAATTTTAAATACAAAATTTCATATATGTTTCATTTAACATGCTTGGTGAAAATTTTGTTTTTTTCCTTCTAAATGAACCTTTTCAGAACTAAACATTAAAATCTATAATAAATTATTTCTGTTGATAAATTCATTTCAAACCATACACGAATAACAAACTAAATAGAATAAATTTTGTTTAATTGAAGGCTTAACATCTACATTGAATCCAATTCTAAAAACTTTTATCTAAAAAACATATTTAGTTAATCACTAATCGATTTTTCGGTAAGGTTACCGTAATGTGTTTTCGCTATATAAAACTATAATTCATAGCTAATAAAAAACATTAGTTATCTGATAAACCCTATAGACAAACCCTAATAAACAAACCCCCACTGCACCTAAAGAGTCATTACCGTGATTTCCACCCTAAAATCCAATTTCAAATCGAATAAAAAATTATAAATGGTTAAAAATAATTTAATCATCATTATATTGAAATTAATTTGAATTTTACCAAACAAATATTAGATTTAAGAGCTATAAACCAAACCCAAATAAACTTGTTTAATCCATTCCTAAATCTAACAAAAACCTCTATTTCGGTTGGATTTTGGATCAATTTCTTACTTTTCGCAAGTTGTAGTTCCCCAAAGGGTCAAGAACCCTCCCCTCCTATGTCCCCAGTGGAAGCAATTCAGTTATTTGAAATAAACGATGACTTGTCCATCCAACTTGTAGCAGCTGAACCCTTAGTCGAAGACCCCGTTTTTTCAAGTTTTGATGAAGATGGCAGGCTGTGGGTAGTTGAGATGAGGGGATTCATGAATGACATCACCGGGTCAAACGAATTGGAACCCAATGGTAGAATTTCAATATTAGAAGACACCGATGGAGATGGCTTGATGGACATAAGCAGCATCTACTTGGACAGTATCATTATGCCTAGAGCACTAGCAGTAGTGAAAGGTGGCGCATTGGTAGTTGAAAATATGTCGCTATGGTGGACCCAAGACTTAGATGGAGACCTGAAAGCCGACACAAAGGTTTTGATCGATCCTAATTATGCTGGAAGTGATTTACCTGAGCATTCTGGAAATGGATTGCTAAAAGGGCTTGACAATTGGTACTATAATGCAAAATCTCGGTTTCGGTACAAATTTAAAGACAATCAATGGATTAAAGAGACTACTGAGTTCCGAGGTCAATGGGGAATAAGTCAGGATGATTATGGCAGACTTTATTACAATTACAATTGGTCCCCATTACATGTTGATCTCGTTCCTCCCAATTATTTTACAAGAAATGATCACCACAGCACCACATCTGGGCTTGACCATGGACTTACCGTAGACAGAGGAATTTTCCCTATCAGAGAAAATTTAGGCATCAACAGGGGGTATATTCCGGGAATTCTGGATGACAAAAACCGATTGAAGGAGTTTACATCAGCATGTTCCCCATTTTATTTTAGGGAAGATGGGCTCCCAAAACAGTATAAAGGAAATGTTTTTGTTTGTGAACCCTCTGGTAATCTGATTAGAAGAAATGCGATTATTTCCAATGGAATCCAGCTTTCCGCAAACTCCCCTGATGTCGGTCATTCAATGATTGCCTCTCATGATGAACGGTTTCGACCTGTAAGCTTAACATCAGGACCCGATGGTGCCTTGTACATCACAGACATGTACAGAGGATTGATTCAACATGGCGCTTATATATCCCCCTATTTGAAAGATATCACCATCAAACGAAAATTGGTTCAACCCACTCATTATGGGAGAATTTGGCGTGTTTCTCATAAAGATTGGCAAGCAAAACCCAATCCGAAATTATCCAGATACACTGGGCCAGAACTTGTAGCTACCCTTACCCATCCCAATGGTTGGTACAGAGATATGTCACAAAGACTATTAATAGAAAGAAATGATAGCTCGACCCTACCTTTACTTAGAAGCCTCGCCTTAAATAGAGACAATCCAATCGGACAGATTCATGCCTTATGGACCTTGGAAGGACTTGAAAGATTGGATGAGAACATGCTATTTTCCTTATTGGAAAAACCCGAGCAACAGCAATCAATGGTATATGTAAATGCCCTTAGACTGGCAGAACAATCCTCCAAAACTAGTGTTCAAATTAGAATGCGACTTGAAAAGCTTATTTTTCAAAACTTGGGAGAAATAACCAATGAAGAATTGGCACTTCAAATGATTCTTACTGCAGGAAGTTTGTCTCCAAGTGTTTCTAATGCCACTATTTTAGCTGTTCTCGAAAACACAATTGACCAACCTATTTTCAGGGATGCGGCAATCAGCAGTCTGACCAACCTGGAGTTTGATTTTTTATTGTTCTTGATGAAACAAAACGCATGGCAAGCGCACACCTCTCCAAAAGCTATTTTTCTGGAAATGCTATCCACGGCTATCAGTAGGAAAAACAACCCCAAAGAAATGCAAGAGCTTGTAACCCTATTGGAGCAAAGAAACCCATCAAAAGATTGGCAGGCTTTATCCATTTTCACTGGAATGGCTATGGCAGGCGCCCAAAACAAAACAGCACCTATAAATCTAAAATCAGCTCCAAAATTCCTCGAAACAATCTCATTTATCGAAAGTAATTTAAAAAGTACGGAATGGGACAATCTTTTCAACTGGCCTGGTAAAGAGGTGAAAATTGACTCCCTGTTAAACGTTAACCAATTGACAGCCGCAGAAAAAGCTTCGTTTGCAAAGGGTAGGCAACACTTTTTAAGTACTTGTTCAGGTTGCCATGGAGGAAAAGGTGAGGGTGTAAAAAGAATGGGCCCTCCTTTGAATAAATCAGAATGGGTAACCGGAAATGAGACACAGCTTGCCATGATCTTGCTTCATGGACTGGAAGGTCCGATATCCGTAAGTGGAATAAAATACAGTAGTCCTGATATATTACCAGTAATGCCATCCATGGCTAGCCTTGATAACGGTACCATTGCAAACATCCTTACTTACATCAGGAATGAATGGGACAATAAGGCGAAAGCGGTAAAGAGTAGCACAGTGGCCGATATTAGAATTTCAACCCAAGGAAGGGTTTTTCCCTGGAAACCTGAAGAACTCCTACTCTTCAAAACTCCAGTAAATCCTTCAAACAAACCTTAAGACAATTATGGAGGAATATAAAAAGAATCCCTTTGATTCATACCCTTTAAATACCCGGCGAAAGTTTATAAAAAATGCCAGTTTGGGATTAATGGCGATGACAATTCCTGAATTTCCAGCTATTTTTGATAATACAAAATTGGGAATAGTAGTCCATTCTTATGGGAAAAGGTGGCATGCCTCCCATCAAAGTAGTGATTACCCGGGATTCTCCGATGCAAGTGATCTTTTGGCGCATTGCCATGCTATTGGGGCTGGAGGCATTCAGGTAGGTGTCGATGGTTGGACGGAAGATTTCACTAAAAAAATCAGAGACCAACGGGAAAGATTAGACATGTACTTGGAGGGGTCAATTGGGATGCCTAAAAAAGAAACTGAATTGGTTGATTTTGAAAAACAAGTAGTCCTGGCCAAAGAAGCTGGGATAAGGATCCTGAGAACAGTAAGTCTGGGACCAAGGAGGTATGAAGCCCTACATAGCCGGGAAGCGTTTTTAACCTTCCAAAAACAAGCAATACACATGCTTGGGAAAACAGAGGGGATTCTAAGTAAACACAAAGTCAAATTGGCCATAGAAAACCACAAAGATTGGCGCGCACATGAATTGGCCCAATTGATGAAGGGAATCTCAAGTGAATGGGTTGGTGTAACCCTTGATTTCGGTAATAGTATCGCACTTATGGAGCAACCTGTGCACACCCTCCAACTTTTGGCACCCTATGTGTTTTCTACGCATGTAAAAGACATGGCCGTAAGGCCTTACCCGGAGGGGTTTCAACTTTCAGAAGTACCATTAGGTGAAGGCCTTATTGACCTCAAGAAGATTGTCAACACCTGCAAGGAACACAACCCATCCATAACTTTCAACCTGGAAA
>NZ_ATNM01000076.1 GCF_000427295.1 Cyclobacterium qasimii M12-11B
CTTTGAATGCAAGGTTTCTTTATTCTATTTATTCTTGAATTATTTCAATTATCATTACGTAACCATTAAACAAATAGAAACTTAATCAAAGCAATTCCCCCTATATTTAATGATACGATATCGTTCTGATATTTTACATTTTTTTTATAATATATTTAACAGCCAAAGACTATGAAAAACACCATACGTAACTTTAATGCAATCTGCATTAGTATACTATTACTTAATGGGTGCAACCTTTTTTCTCCAGAAGATAAGGTAGATACTGATCAGGATTCCATTTCATTAACAATCCCTTCAGGGTTTGATTTTAGTACTTATCACGATGTTACTATTAATATTAAGGATGATGGTGGGTATGCAAAATATGATGTATTTGCCTATACTGACGAGCTATATGATACGGGTACAGAAACATTTGAGGATGAATCAGGTGAAATTGTAACGGAAACAGTTTATAAGTCAGAGGTAATGGAAAAATTGATTTTTAGCGGTGTTCCAAGTGATGGGATTTTGAAGCAAACCATTAATTTACCTAGATTTTATAACCAGGTTTACATTCGAAGAAATAAAAATTTAAGTTATTCTTCTTCCATAGAGGACATTATTGATCAGGAGGTCAATTATACTTTTTCAGAAACGATTACCAATGGAAGAACTTTAGCGACTCAAAGTGTTAAAGATTATCTATACTGCGTTAATGGAGATGGACAGTTGTTTCAAGTTGATCCTTTGAACGGTGAATTAACGGACCTTTCCAATATGCCAATGGGTAGCTTTACCTGTGCAATTGATCAGGAAAATAAGGTGCTTTATTCTATAGGTAGGAGTAGTCCTTATCCTTTAATGAAGTATTCTATTGTTGAGAATTCCTGGGAAACTGTTGCAAACCTTGGCATAGGAGGTCCACGGTTAGGTTTTAATTCAGAGGATGGTTTGTTGTATTTTTCCAACAATGGTGCAAAGATCTATACCTTTAACCCTTCAACAGGGGCGACGGTTAGCGAGAAGAAAATTTTAGGTCTTCACAATAAAACAGGGGGTGATTTGGCTTTTGCCGATGATGGTACTCTTTTTCTTTGCACTTTCTCAGGCTTGTATGAGCTTGAATTGAATGATGACGGTGATTATCAAAGCACCAGAATAAGCTCGGATAACTTGCCATTTACACCAACATCTATGACTTTTGACTCTAACCAGGATTTATGGCTAGCAGAAGCGTCTGCAAGTGCGGATTTGATAATTATGGATACTCAAACAGGTGGCTGGGAGTATAAATATGGTTCAAGTGCCAATAACAACTCCGCCTTTGGAAGGAAACTGAATGATTTAGCAACATTCAGAGTATATTCTGATGTGATTGATGAAACGGATTCGGATGGCGATGGTATTCTTGATCAGGATGATGCATTCCCAGATGATGCAGAGGCTGCATTTGAGTCATTTACTCCAAGTAAATACGGAAAAGGAACAATTGCTTTTGAGGATTTGTGGCCATCTTCCGGTGATTATGATTTCAATGACGCTGCTTTAAATTATCAAGCTATAGCCGTCTTAAACTCAAAGAACTTAGCTGTCCGATTGGATTTCATTTGTAATATTAAAGCCAATGGGGCAGGGTATACCAATGGAATTGGATTTGAAATAGTAGGTCTGGATCCATCAAAAATAGAAAGTGTTTCAGGTCCTGTATTAAATCAAGGATTTATCAATAACAATGATAATGGCACTGAAGCAGGTCAGGAAAATGCGGTAATCATTTTAGCTGATGATGTTGATAATTTGTTAAATGAAACTACAATTTCTATTAAATTCGTTGAGCCGATTAGTACAACGGAATTGGGTGTAGCACCTTTTAATCCTTTTATCATCATTAATAAAGAGAGAGAAAAAGAAGTTCATCTACCCTATATGAACATCACAAGTCTCGGTAATCAAAGCAATGTTTTTACAGGAGACAATAAAGACACAGATGGTAACTTTATATCAGACAATGGATTTCCATGGGCAATCAGTATTATTCACGATTTTAAAGTACCTAAAGAAAAAGTGAACATTACTTCTGCCTACAATTTTTTCAGTACTTGGGCAGAGTCAGGAGGAACATCCAATGAAGATTGGTACAAAGACAATCCAGGCAATAGAAATGAAGATTTGTTAGATTAGAAGAGAGGTTAAATTGTTTGATTGTAAATACCCTGAAGTTTTATTACTTCGGGGTATTTTTTTATCCGTCCAGGCATTGCTACTATAATGTAAAAACACTTTATAGCATTTTAATTAAGAATGGACTAAAGTCCAATGCTATTGCGTTCCTGGTTCGAATATAAATGTTAAAATTATTTAATCATGTGTGACTGAGCGGAGTCGAAGTCAGCTATCCGGAACTGTTTCTTGAATAATTTACCCAAATATCCAGATCGCTTCATTCATTTCCTTTAATCATTTAAGTCAATTGGGACTAAATTCTTTATCTTACTTTGGCAACCATAAAAAATTCAATGTACGCATAATCTAATGGGTCATCTCATTACCCTAAAGGCAGGTTCAATCAAAGGCCTTGGGTAAAAAGAGGTTCCTATAGACTAGTCTCCATTAAAAAAACTTATTTATGGCAAAAGTTAAAGTAAACAATGTTGAAATCCATTACGATGAATTAGGAAAAGGGAAGGAGGTTCTTCTTTTTTCACATGGCTATCTAATGAACAATACCATGTTTAATGGTCAAATGGATAAATTCAAAGCTAATTTTCGATGTATAGCCTTTGACCACCGTGGACATGGCCAAAGTGAAATAGCTACAAATGGTTATAGCTTAGATAATCTAACGACTGATGTAATCTGCCTAATTGAAGAATTGAAGTTAGGGTCAGTCCATTTCGTAGGGATGTCTACAGGTGGATTTGTGGGGATGCGCCTGGCTATTCGAAGGCCGGAATTATTGAAATCGTTAATATTAATGGACACATCCGCGGAAGAAGAGGAGAAAAATGCCAAAAAGAAAAACTATTTGCTCTTATGGATAGTAAACCATTTTGGTTGGTATCCAGTGATTGGTAAAGCAATGTCCATTCTATTCCATAAATCATTTCTCCTTGACAAATCAAATCAATTAGAAGTAAAAAAATGGAGGAAGATTTTAATGAGTCAAAATATTAAGGCCCTAATTCCTTTTGGAAAGATGATTTTTGAGCGGGATAGCGTGCTTGGTAAGCTAGTTGATATAAAAGTCCCTACTGCGGTAATTGTAGGTGAAAAGGATGTAGCCACTCCGCCAGCATCCAATAAAAGGATTGCAGATAGCATTCCCAACGCTGATTATTTTACAATTCCTGATGCTGGTCATTCTGCTGTAATTGAAAAACCCGAGGAAGTGTTTAAAGCAATGCGGGAATTTTATGCTAAAAATGGAATAGTATAATGTCAATATATTCCAATCATAAAATTGGAAACGAAGGTTTGTCCCATTAATTTTTAACCACTTGACCTGTCAATTTTTTGACATATATTGATATCTTAAGCCTTACAATGGGTAATACTCCTAATGTTGCTAATTTAACTGTAGTGGTAGAGGTTATTGCAAAAGAAAAAGACAATCAAATGAAATATTTAAAACCTGTTTTTTTATACTTATTGTCATTCTTTCTGGATGTCAGAATTCTGAAGTGAAATTTGAAGATGCCTTTTGTATAGAAAACATCACTACAATTGATGCTGACAATGGATTAAAACCAAATCAAACTTTAATAATCAAGGAAGGGAAAATCCACCAAATTACGCCTTCACAAGAGCTTCAATTGTCCAAAGAGAATACCATTATTGATGGAACCGGGAAATTTTTAATTCCTGGATTATGGGATGCCCATGTTCATTTTGCCTATATGGAAGAATTAGCGCCCAGAATGTTTGATTTATTTCTGGCCTATGGTATTACGAGCGTTCGGGATACGGGTGGAGAGATTGGTTTTGTGAATACATGGAAGCAAAAATCTTTAGCAAATCCCACCAGTACCCCAAGAGTTATGATTGCTGGACCACTTCTAGATGGTACACCTAATGTTTATGATGGCAGTGATCCTGGCCATCCTGCGCTCTCGGTTGGATTGAATACTTTAGAAGATGTTAAAGAACAAATTAATAAATTAGAGATTCAAGGGGTAGATTTTTTAAAAGCATACGAAATGTTAAGCCCTGAGCAATTTGCCCTTATAGCAAAGCTTGGGAAAGAAAAAGGACTTAAAGTCACTGGGCATGTGCCATTAAGTATGGATGTAATAAGTGCTTCCAATGCAGGGCTAAATAGTATGGAACATTTGCGTAACCTGGAATTGTCATGTGCGTCAAATGCAGAAGAATTATTACAACAGCGTCAAGAAAGTTTAAGATCAGGAAAAGACATGAAAGGAGCCGCTTTACGGTCAAAGATTCATCAGGACCAAAGAGAAATAGCTATTGATAATTATGATGAAAATAAAGCCCAAGAGGTGCTCAATGTTTTAGCTGCAAATGATACCTGGCAAATTCCAACATTGACACTTAATACTGCTTCTACTAAGCTTCCTTTTGCTGAAATGGATTTTAAGGAAAGTTTTAAATTCTTACCAAAAACTGTTGAAGACGATTGGAATCAGGGCATTGATAAGCTATCAAATAGGGATATTTCCGCAGCTAATATTAAACGGACTGAATGGACCTTAAATATTACCGAGAAAATGCATAAAAGCGGTATAAATATAATGGCAGGCACTGATTGTCCAATTTTCTACTTAACTCCTGGAAGAAGTTTACACCAAGAGTTAGTTTTATTGGTCGAAGCTGGTTTAACGCCACTAGAGGCATTAAGAACCGCTACACTGAACCCCGCTAAATACTTTAATCTGGAAGATGAATTAGGCACTATTGAGGAAGGGAAATGGGCTGACTTGGTTATCCTGAATGCCAATCCTTTAGAAGACATTAAAAATACTACTCGGATTGATGGGGTTATCAAGCAAGGGAATTATTTCGATAGCCATAAATTAGATCAAAAATTGAAACGGCTTGATGAAGAATAAAACATTCACCATCAATTATCATGTTGTAGTAATTCTAATTGCCATTAGGGCCCACTTTTTAAACTGGGCTCAAACATTCCTTACACCAACACCTTTTATTAACTAAAAAAGAAGGTTTACCGAAATCTCTTTCAGTAAACCTTCAATTATTAATTGGTGGTTTTTATAGGTTTAATAAGGCATGTTTGTACCCTGTAGTAACCACATCCTGGAGCGGTGGTCATCTGTTGATGTAGCTTGCACAAATTCTGATTTCTCCAAATTTTCTACAGCCTCATTGTATTTAAGTACATATTGAGGATCTGGAGGATTGGGAGTGTCGTAATGAAATCTAATGGGTAGGGCAGGTTGATCGGCTTTGTAGGGTGCTACAAAATTCGGATAACCTGTTCTACGCCAGTCAAACCATGGCTCTGGTCTAAGCCACATTGAGAGCCATTTTTGGGTCATAATGCGTTGATGCTTATTTGTTGCCTGACTTAAGTCAACCGATTCCTGATTATAGAAATCATTAAAATCAAAACCGCCAACATAATCATCAAATATTCCCCAAGTATCCATTGATGCCTCTATGGCATTTTTATAATGAGCGTCCGCATCAGTGACGCCAAAAGCGCCTATAGCTGCAGCTTCTGCTAGAATAAATTCAACTTCGGAATAAGTGATAATTTTCCTGTTAACATATTCATTTGCATTTTGATAGTACATATCTGCAAATCGAGACAAGTACGGAGAAAATTTAGGCTCATCACTATTGGCATATGGTCCAGCATTAAAACCTGTCCAGGAGACATCATTTCCTATAGGAATACCAATATACATGTCTGTATTTAAATCTTCATAGCCAGCCGGGTAGGGTAGCAATTCAATGGGGAAGGTTTGTCCAAGTGGATCTGCATATTCGATAGTAGTTTCTGTACTAATATCTCTATCCCATTTTCTTTCAACAGGTCTTAACCACCTGTACATTCTCGGGTCGTTCTGTTGTCTTAGACTGTCGAGAAAACCTTCTCCAACTCTTTCAGAAAAAGAAATGATTGAATTGTTAAAAGGACCATCACTGAAAGAATTACTTTCAGAAGTTCCCAGGTAATAGATAACAGCATTGTCCTCATTACTTGTGAAAACATTCTTGGCAGCATCCTGAAATTCAGCATCTACATCTACACTTAATTCCCCTTTTTTATTGTTCAACAGTAAACACATTCTGATTCTTAGAGAGTTAACAAATTTTATCCACTTGTCTTTGTCTCCATCATACAGCAAATCGTATCCTTCCAAAACGGGAACTTCATTGCCAGAAATTCCCTCTAACATTTCTTTGGCCGTTCTCAAATCAATTAGCAGTGTTTCATAAATCTCTTTCTGCTCATCGTATTTTGGAAAAACGATTCCTTCCTCAAGCTGATTGGTTTCAGAAAAGGGAGCATCACCATAAATTTTCGTAATTAGATCCATATACACAGCCCTGTAAACCAAAGCTACTGCCTCTATAAAAACATTGTCTTCCGCTACAGCGAGGTCAGACATGGCTTTCACATGTACCAAATTTGAGTAGGTTCCTTGCCATATACTGCTGGTATTAGGTAACCAAATTAAAGCATTAAACTCCTCAGATTTATAACCATCATTTTTTTGGTAATATTGTAATAGAGGAGAAACTCTTCCATTAAACATGGCAAGATTAGTATAGGAAGCTGCCAAACTTACTGTAGTAGAGCTAAGCAAAAAGTTGGGTGATATATTGCTTACATTATTAGGACTCTTATTGACTTCTTCAAATTCATTACATGAAACTAAAAGAGGAATAAGGCCTATTGTTAATATTAGTTTAAATATTTTCTTCATTTTTATTAGAATTAAAATTCAGCACCAAGTTTAAAACCGAAACTACGGGTATAAGGAATCACAGAATAATACTCATATCCACCCTGTCTTGCACCACTTCCGTCGTTAGCGTAAAAAGCCGTTTCTGGATCGATGAAAATTCCTGACTTTCTCCAGGCAAACAAATTTTGACCAATTAGGGATATGGAAAGTCTTTGAAGTTGCATTTTGTTGACCAATGCTTTCGGTACATCATAGGTGATTGAGAGTTCTCTTAACTTGATATAAGTTGAACTGTAAAGATTGGCTTCTCCAAGTTCTCTGTCCTGACTTCTGTTGGCATTATAAGGATTCAACCATATTGTTTCGGGTCCCCCAAAATTCTCAATGTACCCACCGTTTCCATCAGGTTGTACGCCAACTGCAAAACTTGCATCATTTACATAAACTTGTTCTCCCGATGCATTTATATAGCTTCTGGCTTCTCTTTGAGCTTCATCAGTCCAGGCAAAACCACCATATTCAGCATCACGTCCTCCAACCCATTTATCAATAAATTTATCTGGATTGTCTTTGATTTGTTGGACGATATCCCCGTCCATGTCATAACTTTCGCCTCCATTATAACCCTCCAGTTTTCCATCATTTTTGGCAAACATCATGGTTTCAGAATAGAATTCTCCTCCTGATCTCCAATCGAAATTCGCGAAAACCCTAAAGTTTTTATACTTAAAAGAAGGGTTTATACCGAGGATAAAATCAGGATTGTAATTTCCTATCTTTTCGAAATTATCTGGATTTGTTACTTTTTGTGTTTTCCCGTTGGAATAAATCAAAGCATGACCATAGTACTCAGAATTTACATCCTCTACTTTTTCAAAAGGTGCCTGGTAAATGTCTCCAATTTCTCCACCTGGATAAGTGAAAAAACTTACGCCTCTTTTGCTTACGCCAAAGTATTCTATTCCGTCAGCAAGCTCTATTATAGTAGTCTTATTCTTTGTGAAATTTAAACCTAAATCAAAAGTGAAATCTTTTTGATTAATGATGGATGAATTAAGCGCAATTTCCCAGCCTTTTCCTCTAACCAATCCAGCATTTATAAGCTTACTATTTGCTCCTGAAGTAATTGGTGTACTAATGTTTAGTACTTGATTTTCATTGTCGACAACATAATAGGTCGCATCCAATGATAATCTGTTTTCAAATAAAGCAAATTCAGCACCTATTTCTTTTGAAGTTGCAATTTCAGGTTTCAGCTGTGCATTTTTTGCAGTTAGCCCATAACTTGCTCGTTTGGCATCTCCCCAATCTTGACCAAAACTATAGTACCTTTCAAGCTGATAGGGATCTACATCGTTGCCCACCTGAGCATATCCTGCACGTAACTTGGCAAGGCTAACCCATTTGGGCATTTCAAACATTTCGTTTAATAGTACGCTAAGAGAAGCCGATGGATAAAAATACGACCTGTTGTCTTTTGGAAGTGTACTAGACCAGTCATTTCTTGCTGTGACGTCAAGATATACTGTATTTTTATATCCTAAAGAAGCTTGCCCGAAAAGACTGTTAACCTTCTTTTGACTAAAGAAATTATTATAGATTACAGAACCAGGCCCTCCATTTGCTATATTATAGTAGCCAGGAATAACCAAATTTGTTGTAGAATTGCGAATGTTTTCTTTAACATTGTCCCGAAGGTTTCCACCAACATTAACCAATAAGTCGAAATCAGTCAATGTTTTAGTATAGGTCAGCCTACCCTCCCAATTTTCTTCTCTGTTACTAGAGCTTTGAATATCATACCCTCCATAGGTAGCATTTACAGTATTGTATGGTTTTTTTGATTCTACCCTTTGGGTTGAACTACTACGCATGTAACTAGCTATAAAATTAAAGTTGTCAAAAATTTCCCAATTCAATTGCACTTTAGACATTGCCTGTGTACGATCATAACCAGTTGTTGACAATTCTTGCATCAGGTAAGGATTGTTCCATCTGTCTTTCCATCTGCGTTGTACTACACCTTCCTGGCCAGGCAACCACCATGTTTCAGGATTGATATAAGGTTCCAAATCCACTTGTGGTCCAATAGTTAGAATCCCCCTTGTTGGGGTGATAAAACCATCATCGTTATTTGGACGATTGTCTGATTTTGACTCATTCAGAGAGGTCATTACCGTAACATCCAATTTCTCGTGAAGTTTTATATTTCCGTTTATGCCAATGTTGTTCTTTTTTAAATCTACATTCGGCAAAATACCTTTGTTAAGGTAATTACCTACAGACACACGGAAATTGGCTTTGTCATAATTACCGCTGAAGGCCAAATTATTGGTTTGTGTCAGGCCGGTTTGATAAAAGTCCTTCTGACGATTTTTATTGTTTTCATAAGAAATCAATTCACTTGGACTGTCTTCATATCTTTGTTGGGCAATAAAGCCATTGTCCAACTTGGGGCCCCAGAATTCATAAGCATCACCTTCAAATGCAAACGCACCTTGTTGTCCTGATGCAAACTCATTTTGTATAGGGAAATATTCATAAGGTACATCTGCGATAAGTGATGTATTAAAGCTAACGCCAAGTCCTTTTTTCTTATTTTCACCCGTTGTTGTTGTAATAAGAACAACTCCATTTGCTGCACGTGAACCATATAGCGCAGCAGCACTTGGTCCTTTTAATACAGATACTGATGCTATATCGTCAGGGTTTAAGTCGGATACAGCATTGCCAAGGTCAACTTCATTGAATTGATTATTCACCGAATTATAAATGGGCACACCATCGACAACAAATAAAGGTTGATTGTCAGAGTTAAGCGATGAAGCTCCTCTAATTACCATACTGACAGAGGAACCTTTTGCCCCGTAGGTTTGAGATATCTGTACGCCAGCGACCTTCCCTTGCATGGAATTGAGTACACTGGTTTGAGGTGTTTCATTTAAATCCTCCCCACTAACTGTTCCCACTGAATAGCCAAGTGATTCTTTCTCTCGGGAGATGCCCAATGCGGTAATCACTACCTCATTCAAGCCAACAACAGCATCTAGCATTGTAATATTGAAAACTGACTGAGATCCAATTACAATCTCTTGCTTTTTATATCCAATATAGGATACCTGCAATACTTCTGTACTGGCTGGAATGGTTAATGAAAAATCTCCATCCAGATTGGTTACGGTACCGTTGTTGGTCCCTTGTCCTAAAACGGCAACACCGATAAGAGGAAGCCCTTCAGAATCGGTGACTATCCCGGTAACTGTTTTTTGTTGGGACTGCTCATTGTTTGTACCCTGAGAATAGGAGGCTGTACTTGAGAACATTGCAATATTTAATACTAACAAAAACAGACTTAACTGCATTATCTGTTTTGCTTTACTGGAGAGATTTACAAAATCTCCACAAAATAATTTTCTTTTCATTTCTTCTTTAATTCTTAAATAAAATTCACTTGAAACTGAGTTTTGATTATTAAACAACTCAGTTTAATTTAATGTCAAATCGTTTGTTTGCTTCTATCACATAGGCATACTTTTCTGGCTTTTACGGGTAATTAATAATATTTTAATTTTCACTTTTTAGGCCAATAGAGGCTGAAAACGTAAGGTTTCAACTCCAAACCGAAAGGCAAGATTGTAATTCCAAACCTAAATACAAGGTGCATTTCCGCCATATCAGCATTCATCATAGAATGGTAATACTTGAATAATTTACAGGTGAAGTACCGGTAATTTTGAGGTGAATTTTGGCTGATTTAATAATAAAACAATAGCATAATTTCTACCGTATTTCAGTACATTTTTCTTTCCCGCTAGGTAAGACCTCTATTCACCAAAGTATTTAACCCTTGCAATGATGCTTATCCAGGAAGCATGAATAGGAGAGGAGTGAACCCGAAGTCCACTATTTAGAAAAGGTGATTAGTGCAGCTTTTAATTTAAGAATATCAAAGAGGGTAGATGTGGAAAAAAAAATACCACTTTTGATTTTGACTCGGGTTTGAAGACAAAGAAAAATCTAACACTATGAAGAACCTAACCCGTGAGATTTTGGCGGTTTTGTTGCAGGAAAAAACAACAAAACCGCCAAAATCATGTCATATTATTCCCTTCCTAGGCAGGAGCTATAAAAACAACGTCGTCAAAATTGTATTCATTGCTTGTACATTTATGTATAAAAAAAGAAGGGTTACTGAAATCTCTTTCAGTAACCCTTCTATAACTTTTAGGTATTTAGCCAGTTTAATCCAAATGATGCAATAGAAGTGCTATTGCCTTTTTCGGGCTTAATAAGGCACGTTTGTACCTTGTAATAACCACATTTTCGAACGGGTATCGTCATTAGTTGGCACCTGTACAAATTCAGATTTTTCCAACCTTTCAACAGCTTCATTGTATTTCTCAACATACTGAGGATCGGGAGGATTGGGTGAATCATAATGGTACCTAAGAGGAATAGCAGGCTGTGCGGCATCGTACGGAGGTACAAAATCCGGATAACCAGTTCTTCTCCAATCAAACCATGGCTCTGGTCTAAAAAACATAGATATGTATTTTTGAGTCATGATGCGCTCATGCTTATTTGATGCTTGGCTCAAGTCGACTTCTTCCTGACTGTAATAATCATCAAAATCAAAGCCTCCTACATAGTCCCCAAAAATTCCCCATTCACCCATAGAAGCTTCAATAGCATTTTTATAGTGGGCTTCTGCACCGCTGACACCAAATGCCCCAATAGCTGCTGCTTCTGCCAATATAAATTCAACTTCAGAATAGGTGATAATATTCATCCCTACATATTCATTTGCATTTTGGAAATAAATATCGCTGAGACGACTATTAAACGGAGTGGTTTTAGGTTCAACTGATGTGGCTTGAGGACCTGCATTATAGGAAGTCCATGAAGCTTGACTACCAACTGGTAATCCTACATACAGACTTGTATCTAGGTTATCATAGCCATTTGGGTATGGCAATACTTCAACAGGGAAAGTCTGTCCTAATGGATCCGTATATTGAATCGTTGTTTCTGCAGCAATATCTCTATCCCATTTCTTTTCAACAGGTCGTAACCACCTATACAATCTCGGATCATTTTGATCTTTTAATGAATTAAGAAAACCTAAGCCCATTCTTCTAGCATAAGTAAGTTCAGAAGACCTGAATGGGCCACCTTGAAAAGATGTAGCCGAAGAATTTCCAATATAATCGAGAACAGCATTGTCATCACTACTTGTGAAAACATTTTGAGCAGCATCCTGAAATTCAGCGTCTATATCGATACTTAACTCTCCTTTTTTATTATTTAACAACAAGCACATCCTGATTCTAAGGGAGTTAATAAACTTTATCCATTTACTTTTATCTCCATTGTACAGCAAATCATATCCATCCAAAACCGGGACATCATTGCCTGAAATCCCTTCTATCATATTTTTTGCTGTTTTCAAATCCATCAACAGCGTTTCATAAATCTCTTTCTGCTGATCATACTTTGGGAAAACAATTCCTTCCTCCAGCTGATTCGTTTCTGAAAAGGGAGCATCTCCATAAATCTTCGTAACTAAGTCCATTAATGCAGCCCGATATACCAAAGCTACTGCCTCAGTAAAAACGTTTCCTTGCTCAATACTGAGGTCAGACATGGCTTGAACATCAACTAAATTGGAGTAGATACCTCCCCATGGGCTACTTTGTCCCGGCGTCCAATACAGCGCATTCAATTCCTCCGATTTATAACCGTCACCCACTTGGTAATACTGCAATAAGGAAGGAATCCTTGAATTCCAATAACCTAACCCACTATACGTACTAGCCAAATTAACAGTATTTGTAGTTAATAGAAAGTTTGGATCAACTTCATTTACATCATTGGGACTTACATTCAATTTATCAAAATCACTACATGAGTTTAAGATTGGAATGAATGCAATGGATAATATTATTATTATAAATTTCTTCATGATCAATATTTATTACAATTAAAACCCAACATTTAATTTCAAACCTATGCTACGGGTACGTGGAATCACCGAGTAAAACTCATACCCAGGTTCATTTCTATTTCCTACGGCGGTGTAAGCAGTTTCAGGATCGATGAATACATTGTGTTTTGTCCACATAAATATATTTTGACCTAACAAAGACAAAGACATGTTTTGAAGTTTCATCTTATTTACTACAGCTTTTGGAAACCTATAAGTAATGGATAACTCTCTTAACTTCACATAAGTTGAACTATACAGATTAGCTGATGCCAAATATCTATCGGCGCCTTTTTGTGCATTATACGGACTTAACCATATTGTTCCCGGACCACCAAAATTCTCGATATAACCACCTTCACCATCTTCTCTAACGCCTACATCAAAACTAGCATCTTCTACATAAACTTTTACCCCCTCAGCATTGATATAGCTTCTGGCTTCTCTTTGTTCCTCTGTTGGCCAAGGAAAACCTCCCTGGTCAGCATCTCGACCTCCAACCCATTCATGCGAAAATTTCTCAGGATTATCTTTGATTTGCTGTACTATGTCCATATTAGGATCAAAATCTACACTTCCATTAATATATTCCGGAAACCTTCCATCATTCTTTCCTTGTCTCAATGTCTCAGAATAGAATGAACCTCCTGATCTCCAATCAAAAACTGCAGTAAGGGTAAAGTTTTTGTATTGTACAGTTGGGTTAATACCCAATACAAAATCAGGGTTGTAGTTACCAATTTTCTCAAAATTCTCAGGGTTTTGATCTCTTTCAGGCTTACCATTGCTGTATATGATGGCATGACCATAATACTCAGAATTTGGATCTTCCACTTTAAAATAAGGCGCTTGATAAATATCTCCTACCTGATCTCCTGGATAGGTATAGAAATAAGCGTACTGTTGCTGATACCCAAAGTATTCAACCCCATCAGCTAACTCTATGATGCTAGTTCTATTTCTAGAGAAATTTAATCCTAAATCAAATGAAAAATCCTTTTTTCTAACAATAGAGGTACCTAGCGTGATGTCCCAGCCATTACTCCTTACCAACCCTGCATTGATTAGTTTGCTGTTTGCCCCTGAAGTAATTGGGGTATTAATACCAAGAACCTGATTTTCATTATCCATGGTATAGTAGGTCGCATCTAACGATATTCTGTTATCGAACAATGACAAGTCAATACCAACTTCTTTGGATGTAGCTATTTCAGGTTTTAGCTGGGCATTTTTAGCAACCTTGTCAATACTGGCTCGTTTGGTATCTCCCCAATCTGAGCCAAAATTATAATACCTTTGAAGCTGATAAGGATCTACATCATTACCTACCTGAGCATAACCTGCACGAACCTTGGCCAGGCTAACCCAAGCCGGCATGTCAAACATTTCATTTACCAGCACACTTAAAGAAGCTGAAGGGTAAAAATACGAGCGGTTTTCTTCGGGTAATGTACTTGACCAATCATTCCTAGCCGTCAGATCAAGATATACCGTATTTTTATAGCCTATAGAGGTTTGAGCAAAAAGGCTGTTCACTTTCTTTTTACTCAAAAAGTTATTATACAATACCGAACCAGGACCTCCATTACTAATGGTATACAAGCCGGGAATAACCAGGTTAGTTGTTGAGTTATGAATATTTTCCTGGTAGTTGTATCTAAGGTTTCCACCAGCATTGGCTTGTAGATCAAAAGCTCCTAAAGTTTTGTTATAAGAGAAAAGACCTTCCCAATTTTGTTCCCTAAAACTGGAATTTTGAATATCATAGTTTCCCTTAGGCATACTATTTGTGTCCCAGGGCCTTTGATTTACTGCTCTTTGGTTTAATTGACTTCTTAAGTACCTTGCTGTAAAACGCAAGTCTTTAGAAAACTCATAACCCACTTGTACTTTAGTCATGGCCTGAACCCGATCAAAACTAGTTGTGGCCAACTCTTGCATCAGATAAGGATTGTTCCATCTTTCTTTCCAGCGGGTTTGTACTATACCTTCCTGGTTAGGTATCCACCATGTTTCCGGATTGCTATAAAGAGACATGTCCACTTGTGGTCCAACAGTTAAAATGGCTCTTGTTGGTGTGAGAAAACCATCATTGGTATTTGGCCTATTTCCGGAACTTGACTCATTCAAAGAGGTCATTACAGTCACCTCCAATTTATCCGTTAAATGCATGGTTCCATTAATGCTGATATTGTTCTTTTTCAAGTCTACATTTGGCATAATGCCTTTATTAAGGTAATTACCCATAGAAACGCGAAAGTTAGCCTTGTCGTAGTTCCCGGTAACACCTACATTATTTGCCTGAGTCCAGCCATTTTGGTAAAAATCTTGCTGACGATTTATATTGTTTTCATAAGAAACCAATTCGCTTGGACTATCCTGATTTCTTTGTTGGGCGATAAAACCATTGTCTAACTTTGGTCCCCAAAATTCATAAGCATCATTTTCAAATACAAATGCACCTTCTTGGCCTGAAGCATACTCAGTTTGAATAGGAAGATAGGCATATGGAGTATCCATAATGAATGATGAATTGAAATCTACCCCTAGACCTTTTTTCTTATCTGTGCCTGATTTCGTTGTAATAAGTACTACACCATTCGCTGCACGTGAACCGTAAAGCGCCGCAGCACTAGGTCCTTTCAATACTGACATTGACTCTATATCTTCCGGGTTAATGTCTGAAATAGCATTTCCAAGGTCAGCCTGATTGAATAGGTTATTCGTAGTATTGTAAACCGGAACACCATCGATAACAAACAAAGGTTGATTGTCAGAGTTCAAAGATGATGCTCCTCTAATAACCATATTCATAGAAGAACCTTTAACTCCGTAGGTTTGAGAAATCTGTACACCAGCTATCTTCCCTTGCATTGAGCTAAGCACACTAGCCTGTGGCGTTTTATTTAATTCATCCCCTCCGATTGTTCCTACCGAATATCCCAATGACTCTTTCTCACGAGAAATACCCAAGGCTGTGATGACTACTTCATTCAACCCAACAATATTATCAGACATTTTTACGTTGAATATTGACTGGGATCCAATTGCTATTTCTTGAGGTTGATAACCTATATAAGAAAATTGTAAAATTTTAGTGTCTACCGGTATTGTTAGTGAGAAATCACCGTCCAGGTTTGTTACTGTACCTTTGTTGGTTCCTTGGCCTAATACCGCAACCCCAACCAAAGGAAGTCCTTCGGTATCAGTTACTAAACCGGTAACGGTTTTTTGCTGGGTTTGACCCTGAGAATAGGAAGTAGTACTAAACAACATCGCAGTATTTAATACTAACAGAAACAGACCTAACTGCTTAATCTGCATCTTTTTAAGGGGAAGATTCACAAAGTCCCCACAAAATAATTTTTTCATCATTTTTTGTCATTTTAAAATAAAATTCATTTGAAACCGAGGGCTAGTTCTACGCCTCTAGGTTTTTAATCATAACCGATTGTTTGATTCTATGTCATAGGCATACTTGATTTGGGTTTATTGTTAATTAATTAATATTTCATCTTTGCAATCGGTGGAAAATGAGGCTAAAAAAGTAAGATTGGAATTTCAATCTTCTAAAAATCTTCTCCTTTCAAATAGCTGCAAACATCAATAATTGATAATATTAAGATAATTTAATGATTAAATACAAATGAAATAGATATAAATGTGATGGATTTAGCAATAAGCAAAAATGATTTATTAGTTAAGCTGCTTGATTTTGTTACTAATACGAATAGTTTAGTAATAAAATATTAGCATAA
>NZ_ATNM01000077.1 GCF_000427295.1 Cyclobacterium qasimii M12-11B
GGTGACGTTCAAACCGCTCTAAATGATTCTTTACTCTGACCGACGTAATACCGGTCGAGTGAAAAAGAGTACAATATGTAGACAGAATAATCCATAAAAATGCCAGACCGGGTTATCCCAGCCTGGCTTCTCGTCGGGGTGGCCGGATTTGAACCGACGACCTTCCTGACTCTTGTCAGGACAAGCTATCTCGTTTGTTATTGACTATTTATCGTTAAGTCCTTCGAGGTACCTGCGACTACCCATATTTTTAATTTGACGTTCTTTTTGAACTGCAGAGGGACGATCTTCAAAATATTCAACATGAACTATTTTCCATGGTATCCCTCCTTTTGTAGATTTATTCCGACCCGATTGATGACGCTCAAACCGCTCTATATGGTTTTTACTCTGACCTACGTAATAACGATCGAGTGAAACAGAGTACAATATGTAGACAGAATAGTTCATAAAAAATGCCAGACCAGGGTTACCCCAGCCTGGCTTCTCGTCGGGGTGGCCGGATTTGAACCGACGACCTCTTGCACCCCATGCAAGCACGCTACCGAGCTGCGCTACACCCCGAGATTATTAATTGTTACTATTTCAATTTTAACGACAGTTCGATCAGACGACCTTCCTGACTCATGTCAGGACACGCTACCGAGCTGCGCTACACCCCGAGACTTATTTAATTGTTACTATTTCAATTTTAACGACAGTTCGATCAGACGACCTTCCTGACCTTTGTCAGGATACGCTACCGAGCTGCGCTACACCCCGAGTTATTCTCCTATTGAAACATGCCTTATTGTTTACCTAAATAGGAAGGGCAAATTTAATTTATTTTTGATCAATTAAAAGCGATATAAATCAAAAATAATAACGGAAATGGAATTTGAAGAAGCACAAGTAAATTCAAGCGATTTTTCTAAAAATATTTTATACTATAAGTCCTTGATTTAGAAGAGCATTTTTTTCCAATTGAAAAATAATTGAAAAAACCATCTCCCCATGTTTGGAAAAAATTAAGTAACCTGTTATGTTTGCATCTCAATTAAGGCAAAGGCCTTAGAAAACAACAAATTCCTCCTTAGCTCAGTTGGTTAGAGCATCTGATCCCGATGTATCGGGAAGGGTCCTTAAACCTATTGTTCGGGAGATTGAAAATTGAAGAAATAAAATTCCTCCTTAGCTCAGTTGGTTAGAGCATCTGACTGTTAATCAGAGGGTCCTTGGTTCGAGTCCAAGAGGAGGAGCATACTCAGCTGATGGTCAGCGTATTACTTTAAATGTTGACCAAAATGTTGTACGGGTAGTTGAAGTAACTTTTTATATTACTTTCTATCATTTCAGGGTTAAAGAGAGCTACAGATTCAATTCTGTAGCTTTTTTTGTTCCCCCCATGCCACGCACCCAGGTGGTGAGAGTCTACATTGGCTGTTTGCCACGCCTACCCATTAGCAATAATAGCGAATCTTCCGTAAAGCATAATTAGCCACCCTAGGGCAAACCCTGAGAGCTCAGGTGGCCCATAATGATGATTACAGGATACTTTAAGAAATTTGGTGCAAAAATTGTGCAAATATCACCAATTTTTTTTTGTAAATTTAGAATTGTCGGAATCATCTGCCAGTGCCAGGACTTTTTTATCCCATTCCCTAAGTTAATAAGCAGTACCTTAAAAAAAGTCAATCTAATTTCATCTATCGCCTGTCAATCGTCCAGGTAATTATGCCACCCATTTATTGGAGGGAGTACGAATTTGCGGTATATTCAACAGCTTATGGGACACCAATCAAGTAGGACCACTAAGGTTAACACCCTATGAGCAGCAAACCCCTGCCCCGGGTCCTGTAGCTCAAGGGAATTCTTGACAATTACGATGAATGGAAATGAAAAGCTTGTTAAAGGTTTTGGTAATTTCCCTATATTTAGCAATCATTTCCCATCAGACTATAAGGAAAATAAGTGCATGAGTTCTCGTTAGCTAGTAGTTAGGCTTAACCTGAGAACGGAAATAATATATTAATTTACAGAATGGCCAAAAAAATAATAATAAGCGATAGAGAACTAGAAGAACAATACGAACAAAGTTCTTTTAAATTAACTCAAGAAAGAAGTGATTTCCTTTTGCCTCAAATCGTTGATTTTGTTAAAACAAAGAGGTGGTTAAACTTACATCCCGAATATCAAAGACGGCTAGTGTGGGATAGAAAGAAAAAATCTCTATTTATTGAGTCTCTACTATTAAACATACCAGTTCCGCCAATTTTTTTATTTGAATGGGATTATAGCCGATATGAGGTTATGGATGGTCAACAAAGACTTTCCTCTGTCCTTGATTTTTATGATAATAAATACAAATTAACTGGTCTTGAACAATGGTCTGATCTGACAGGTAAATCATTTTCTGAATTACCACCATTACTTAAAAAGGCGCTTGACAGAAGAAGAATTTCCGCAACAGTAATTTTAGCAGAAAGTGCCAAAAGTGATGATGATAGAAGTAGCTTAAGGAGGTTTGTTTTTGAAAGATTAAATACTGGAGGTCAAAAACTGAACGCGCAGGAATTAAGGAACTGTCTTTATTCTAGTCTATTTAATAATTTGATAGTCGAATTAGCTGGCAACGATTTATTTGATGACATTTGGGAAATCCCCAGGTACAGTGACAATATAAGAGGGGATCAAATTAACACAAAACTGGCTGAAAATAGTCTATTTAAAAGAATGACTGATTGCGAAATCGTACTTCGTTTTTTTGCATTTCGTCAGCGATCACATGTGAAAGGAGCTGTCAAAAAGATTCTTGATAACTGCATGATCAGGAATCAAAGCCTAGGGCCGGATGAAATAACCAGGCTTAGTGAATTATTTATTTCTAGACTGGAAGCAGCTAAATCAATTTTCGGAGATAGAACATTCAGGATTATTGATCAAAAGGGAAAAGCAAGATTATCTCAACCACTTTTTGATGCAGTAATGGTTGCCTTAGATCGTGAGTATGATCATATTGAAACTTTGAAGAAAAAAAGTAAAGAGTTAATAGCCTCTTTAGATAGAAAACTTCTAAGTCAAAAAACATATGAACTTGTAGTTGGTAAATTGGGCACTGCACCTTCAATAAAGGATCGCGCTGACTTTATGCAAAAACACTTTAAGGAATTTATATAATGTCACCAATTCAGATACACTCGAAAACACTTGCTGCATTTTATGACGAGTTGAAACTCATAATAGATAACCTTGAATTGTCAAGTCGTGTAAGAGCAATTATTAACGAAACAACTCGTTGGGAAACCCTTCAACATGAACAACGAAATTCCATTAACGAATTTCTTAAAATTGAAGCTGCTCCCAATAGAACTGTGTCAAATTCATTATTCATGAGTTCTGTTTCTGGCTTTGAAAATTTTTTAAGAAATCTGCTGTCAAGTGTCTTAAGAGAGATGGAGAGTAGCAATAATATACCAGAGGCAATTAGAAATCGAAATCTACAATTATCTGGAGTGGCATTATCACAATTGTATTCACCTCCATCTCATGTTAAGTTAGATTATCAAAGAATCACTCAAAAATTAGGTACATGCTACTCTAAGGAAGTTAAACTTAATGAAGAAATTAGCTTTTTTATTAAAAGTATTCTTGAATTAGATAATGTTTTAGCATTTTTAAAGGATTGTGGAATAAAGATAGACTGGGATGATTTTTCGTCAAGTGAGGACATTAAGGAATTTTTAGGCACTACAAACCCAAGAGAAACTGGAAAAGCTTTGAAGAAACAAGTTAAGGAATATGTAGAATCGCGAAATCGAATTGCACATACTGGATTAAATTCATCAGATTTAGCGTTAAATGAAGTGTATGGTGCAATTAACTTTTTCTTTTATTGCACAATTTCTGACCAGTCAAAGTGAAACTCAACTAAAATCTAACGGCAAAACCTAATATTATATAAGAGTGGTGCGGGTTAAAGCGATAATTTTAAACTATTAAAATATTAATTATATCGGAAAACTGAAAGTGAAGTTCTTCTAAATACCACACCACAGTCATTTCTGACCGTTATGCTTCATGAGAAATAAACCAGCTGCACTTATTAGCACATTTGGTTTTTGCCAATACATAAGCCAAATGCAAAAAGCCTATTATTTTTGCCCAATCAAGGACGAATCTACAATTCGTTGAATGAAAAGTATGTTGAAAAATGATATAAACGAAAATCTCGGGCTATTTTAGCAACATAAATTTATGCGAACCTGAACCGAATAAAAGAAAAACTTAAAGAGAAAGGAATTAAGCAAATATGGTTGGCTGAAACTCTTGAAATTGATGTAAAGGAACTATTAAAATCGAACAAAGAGAAAATACAGTGAGAACGGGGATTGACATATTAGAAAACGAAATTGTAGATCAATATCCTAGTGTTCTAGAAATTTTACTGCGTGACCATACTACTCAAAGAAGTATTTTCTGGGCAACTGACAACTATGAACAGCTTGGTAAGGCTTATAGTTTTAATTCACAAATTTTGCCTGAACTAATCACCGGTGACTATGGCAACATTATAATGCCAAGAGTGCAAAAAGATAAGTTATTGCAGCGATCAAGATCAAAAAAAATGGCTGAGGTCTTTACGCCATCTTGGATTTGTAACGCACAGAACAACCTGATAGACAATGCATGGTTTGGTAGAAATGATGTTTTTAATTCAGAAATCCCTGTAGATAATGGAGTCTATAAATGGGAAGTGAATCGTGAAAAAATAACTTTCCCGAAAGGGAAAACTTGGAAAGATTATATTCGGGACACTCGACTTGAAATGGCATGTGGCGAAGCTCCATACATTGCAAGTAGATATGACAGCACCAAAGGAGAGTTTATTCAAGTTGAAAATAGAGTTGGAATTTTAGATAGAAAACTGAGAGTAATAAACGAAAATGTCGATACCACTGGTAAATGGCTTAAGGCAGCTCAAACAGCTTTTAAAAACACTTATGCTTTCGAATGGCAAGGCGATAGCTTGCTACTTGCAAGAGAAGCCATGCTTGCTACATTCATTGAAAACTACTCGATAAAATTTGACAAAGAGCCAATGCTAAAATCAATTCAATATATAGCCTACATTATTTCTTGGAATGTGTGGCAAATGGATGGACTGAAAGGCGTGATTCCTAACAGCTGTGGTCATATAGCTGAAACAAGGGTGAATCTTTTTGGAGAAACAGAGACCAAACATACTTTTTGTGAAGGGTGTGAAAAAGGGAATATCCGTAAACACAATGGTACATACGCTTTAATCAAGGATTGGTGTAATAAAGATTCTAAAACAGGAAAGACAGGTAGAAAAATCAGGTTCATTGACCTTATAAGTAATAATTAAAAATGAAATTTACATCATCATTAAAACTAAAGTTAATCTATGTTTTCCGCATCAATGATGAAGCACATAGAGGGTGTTTGAAAATTGGAGAAGCAACTTCTGATAATGATAACATTTATGGACTTGAGCCAAACAGTAAAGCACTTAATAAAGCTGCCAAAAAGCGTATTGACCAATACACACAGACAGCAGGAATTGCATATGACTTGCTATACACTGAACTCACAATTTACAATGATAAATATGGTCTTAAATCGTTTTCAGACCATGAGGTCCATAATGTACTTACTCGCTCCGGAGTTCAAAAGAAAGTATTTGACTCAAAAAATAAAGCCAATGAGTGGTTCATAACAGACCTTGAAACCATCAAAAAAGCAATCACAGCAGTAAAAGAGGGAAAAGACTCTCTCCATGCCAGTGAAGTTTCAGAAACTCAAAGCCCGATCGTATTTAGACCCGAACAAAAAGATGCCATTGACAAAACCAATAAGCAATTCAAAAAAAGCAATGTAATGCTTTGGTTTGCAAAAATGCGGTTTGGTAAAACCCTTTCTGCACTTCAAGTTGTAAAAGAGCATGGTTTTACCAGAACGCTTATTTTAACACACCGCCCGGTTGTTGATAAGGGTTGGTTTGATGACTTTGGGAAAATATTCTACGATTCTCCACAATACTTTTATGGTTCAAAAAATCAAGGAGACCAGTTTTCTACATTAGCGAGAGAATGTAAAAAAGGAAATTCCAAATACATCTACTTTGCATCCATGCAAGATCTTCGAGGTTCTGAATTAGTAGGTGGTATCTTCAATAAAAATGATGAAATCTTTGGAACAACTTGGGATTTTGTTATTGTAGATGAAGCACATGAAGGCACGCAAACAGAATTAGGAACAAATGTTCTGAGCGAACTGAAACAAGAAAACACAAAGTTCCTACACCTCTCGGGGACACCATTCAATTTACTCGATAATTACCAAGAAGAAGAAATCTATACTTGGGATTATGTGATGGAACAAAAAGCCAAAGTGGATTGGGATAAAATTCACTTTGGAGATCCTAACCCATATGCTACCCTTCCAAAACTGAATATATTCACCTACGACCTTGGTAAATTATTAAGTGGCTATATTGATGAAGAAGTAGCTTTTAATTTTCGGGAATTTTTTAGAGTGAGCGAAACTGGAAGCTTTCTCCACGAAAAAGATGTGCGTTCATTCTTAAATCTTATCTGTAAAGACGATTCCGAAAGCAATTATCCCTATGCTACCGAGGAGTATCGTGATAATTTCAGACACTCACTTTGGATGGTTCCAGGGGTGAAAGAGGCTAGGGCTTTGAGTGCAATGCTTAAAACTCACCCTGTTTTTAGCCAATTTGACATTGTAAATGTTGCAGGAGACGGTGACGAAGAAGAGGCGAACCAGGAAGCCCTTAAAAAAGTTGAAAAAGCCATTGGTGATAATCCGCATGACACCTACACCATTACCCTTTCTTGTGGACGTTTAACAACAGGTGTTTCTGTTAAGGCTTGGACCGCTGTTTTTATGCTTTCAGGCTCTCACAATACTTCTGCTTCCGCTTATATGCAAACAATTTTCAGAGTTCAAACCCCTGCTAACATTAATGGTAAGGTGAAAGAAGAATGCTTTGTTTTTGACTTTGCTCCAGACCGTACCTTAAAAGTTATTGCAGAAACAGCTAAAGTTTCAGCAAAGGCAGGTAAAACAACAGATACGAATCGCACCATCATGGGCGAGTTTTTGAATTTCTGTCCCATCATTGCTTTTGACGGTTCGCGAATGACCGAATATGATGTAAATGGTATGCTCGAACAACTCAAAAAAGTTTATATCGAGCGAGTAGTAAACAATGGTTTTGAAGACATACATCTATACAACAAAGACCAATTGATGCAATTGGACGATGTGGAAGTGGAAGAATTCAATGGCCTCAAAAAAGTGATTGGCAGCACGAAAGCCATACCCAAGAGCAAAGACATAGAAGTTAATAAACAAGGTTTTACAGATGAAGAAATCGAGCAAATAGAACAAGCTCAAAAGAAGAAGAGAAAGGAACTCAGCCCCTTAGATAATGAGCTTTTAGAACGGTACAAAGAGCAGAAAAAAATGCACGATACTGCTGTTTCTATTCTTCGTGGTATTTCTATTCGCATGCCATTGTTGATTTATGGTGCTGATGTTCAGAATGAAGAAACCGAAATCTCGATTGATAATTTTACCGACTTGGTTGACAACCAATCTTGGGAGGAGTTTATGCCCAAAGGAGTGACTAAAGCCACCTTTAGAAAATTCAAGAAATATTATGAGGCAGATGTTTTTCGTGCAGCTGGTAAACGAATCAGAGCCTTAGTGCGTGCCACGGATCACTTAATTATTGAAGAACGCATTGAGCGAATCACCCACATTTTTAGCACCTTTAAAAACCCCGACAAAGAAACTGTGTTGACCCCTTGGCGCGTAGTAAATATGCACTTGGGTGATTGTTTAGGCGGTTACGTCTTTTTAGGCGAAAACGGTGAGAAAACAATTGCACATCCAACTTACATCACACAAGGTAAGGTAACCGAAGATGTTTTTGCAGTGGATGCTCGAATTTTAGAGATCAACTCTAAATCGGGTCTTTACCCCTTGTATGTGGCCTATTCCATTTTCCGCAATCGAGTAAAGGAAAAGTATCCTGACAAAGAACCTAATACACTCACAATTGAACAACAGCAGAAACTATGGGATAAAACGGTAGCAGAAAATGTGTTTGTACTTTGCAAAACGCCAATGGCAAAAAGCATTACAAAACGAACTTTGGTAGGCTTTAGAGCAGCAAGTGTAAACAGCCATTATTTTGAAGACATGGTTCGGCAAATTACCCAACGTCCCGAAAAGTTTATCGCAAAAATCAAAAAGGGACAATCTTATTGGAAAGCAAATAATAACAACGACATGAAATTTAATGCAATAGTAGGCAATCCACCTTATCAAGAAATGGATGGAGGAGCTGGTTCTAGCGCAGGCCCAATTTACCAGCACTTTGTTGAAATCTCCAAAAATATCCATCCTGATTATTTTACGTTAATAACCCCTTCTAGATGGTTTGCGGGAGGTAAAGGGCTAGATCAATTTAGAGCTCAAATGCTCTCAGACCTGCATATTCGAAAGATGATTGACTTTGTAAACTCAAAGGATTGTTTTCCAACATCAAGCATAGGTGGAGGAGTAAATTACTTCTTATGGGATTCTACATATCAGGGTCAATGTGAATTCACTAATATTCACAACGGGGTTCCTAACAAGATGAATAGACTTCTCGGTGAATTTGATACGCTAATTAGGTACAATCAAGCTGTAATAACTATTCAGAAAGTTTTTTCTAAAGAGGAAAAGAGTTTGTCTACAATAATTTCTTCTAGAAATCCATTCGGCCTTTCAACTAACGTTCGAGGAAGCAATGAACCCTTTGAGAATTCTGTTAAGCTTTTATCCAGTGATGGTGAGAGTTACATTTCAGAATCAGAAATTAAAACCGGAAATTCGTTCCTTAAATCTTACAAGGTACTAGTCAGCAGGATAACATCTGAACATGCTGGAGAGCCATCTAGTGACGGATCGTTTAAAGTTCTTTCAAGGACCGAGATATTGTTACCAAATGAAGTTTGTACAGATTCATATTTAAGGATCGGAGGCAATGCAAAAAAGTCAGAAATTGAAGCAATTCTTAAATATATTAAATCCAAATTCACTCGCTTTTTAATTCTTCAATCATTGAGTTCCATAAATCTTTCGCGTGATAAATTTAATCTTGTACCGCTACAAGACTTCACAGAAAACTCAGACATAGATTGGAACAAATCCGTTCCTGAAATTGACCAACAGCTGTACATAAAATACAACCTGAGTGAAGTAGAAATCGAGTTTCTTGAAAGTATGATAAAACCAATGGCGTAAAAATTTAGCAGTTATGTCAAGAAAAGCCAGATGTCAGCATTTACTAGAAGAATCCGGTCATTCGGCATTATCGACTATTGAGATATACAATAAACCCGGTTTCAAATTCCGAGAAGAGAGCTTTTTTATTCTCATGGTAGATGCCTGGAAGTTGCTTTTGAAAGCCAGTATTTTTTAGCTTAATTAAAACAAATTAGAAAGCATTTGAATATTTCCGTGATGCTGATCACTTAATTCCGGCGATCGTGACCGCCCCTTTTTACGGTATTTTCAAGACTTCCTAATACCCAATGATAAAACAGGTTAGGACAGTAAACCAGCATCACCGGAATATCCACTATAGGGACGGATGCAGCTTCACTTCTCCTAATAAGGAAGACCTCCAGCTGGTCCGTCCAACTACGTTAAGGAGCTGTGCCAAATTGTTCATGGAAATTAGAATCAACCAAGGTTTAGTAGAACAAATTCATATCATAGCTCCACTTTTCCTTTAAAGGAAAGTTGATAACCGATTCGTCAATCTCCCTTTCCTGCATTTTAGGAGGTGTCTAAGCGTTATTTTTAAAGTCCTCAATATGGCTAAATCTTTCCCTTTGCTATCGATCATTTCAAACGTTGTAGTTGTCCCGATTCACTGTTAATGTAGCTAGGTTTAGTTTCCTTAATGAATATTTAATTATTTATCCGTACGGCCTCAACACTGATTGTCAAAGTCAAATCAAATTAAACTAATATGACTAAGACAGATTATTTCAAGAATTGCACCTCTCTGGATGAAGCAAGGAAGACCTACTATCGTTTGGCAATGAAACTCCACCCGGATAAAGGTGGTGATGAGGAATTGTTTAAGGAGCTGGTTAATCAGTTTCATGCCTTTAAACCGAGTGAGTTCAAGTATGAGAACGAATTTAACGATTGGAATTCCAAGGCCTATTCCGGGATTATCGAAGCACTAATCGAAATTCCCGACATCGTCGTTGAGATCTGCGGTTCCTGGGTTTGGATTTCCGGCGATACCCTGAAGAATAAGGAACGGATAAAAGGGATTCAAACGAATGACTACTATAAGCGTGGTTTTTCTGCACAAAAGAAGATGTGGTACTTTTCGCCTACCGGATACAGCAAAAGATCGTCAGTAGAGTTCGATATGGAAGCCATTAGGAATATCTACGGTTCCGAAGCAATCAATAGCCGTACGAAGAAAGCAATTAAGGAGGGGGATTAAACCCCTTCCTTTTTTTCACTAGAATTTTTTTATACTATATGGTTCAAACACGGGCACACCATATAAATACACCCCCTTAACTTAAAATATGGGAAAACCCCCCGGGTCCAATTTGTTATGAATAAATGGACCAACTCTACTTAACTTGAAATTTTGCACTTCTTAAACAGCATCTCCCGATCATGTTTATATCACATGAAGACCCTTTGATTTTAGACAAAAACAAAGTCGCTTTTCGGTGGTCTTTTACACACTTCAAGGCGAAATATGGCCCCTTTCGGTGAAGTGCGGTATATAGGGAGGATTTTTGCAGTTGCATCTATAGAAATAAAGATGAAGCCACTTTTAGTTTCCTCTATGGGATCAACACCTTCAGTGGAGGGCTGTAGCAGATACATCCAATAGAAGGTCGAAGCTTATGCTTTTGCCTTCCCGGTAGAATAAGGTTCCCAAGGGATGTTCTGCTATGAGAGCAACCTGAGATATCTAAGGGAAGGTCTTAATATGTCTGTCTTAAGCGGCATCAGTTTCCAACTTCCCTCTCGTTCGAAGCAATCTGTTCAATGGCCATCATCCCTGATCAATTGGTGGACTGCTTCTCCTGAAATGATATACTGTTCAATCAGGAGTTAGGCTGCTCTGCTACTCCCCTTAGGAATGATGTAATCCGAATCAACATCCTACTTGATTGGCCATATGGGGGAGTCCACCAAATTTAACGTATCATCAATATTAACTCGGTTCGGCGAACCATATGGCACAAAATTATTAATTAACAATTACCAGTTTATTGTCGAAAGTGGTGGATCTTAAAACACTCCTTGAGGGAATGGGTAGCAATTTAAAGGAAGGTTTCAAACCGATTTAACTACTAGCCTTTCTACCGAAGTGTCATTAGTTAGCCAATCTGTTCATATGCCATC
>NZ_ATNM01000078.1 GCF_000427295.1 Cyclobacterium qasimii M12-11B
CGCAAAAGCATCTCAACGCTCAAGCGCTCTTGGACCAGACGGTGACTCAACTCCGTCAGATGGCCAACATCTCCCGCTGCAGCGCGATCGTCTCAAACACACGGCTCGCCGCACAGAAGACGGACGCTATTGAGGTTCGGATAGAGCACCGTGCTGGAGCAGCGCTGATGGTTTTGTTGCCTTATACGCGAGCGCGCTTCACCGGTGCGCTTACTTTCGGAGATCTTAAACTCTTCTCCCACAAAGCTGAAGTCTGGGTATAGTCCGGGAATTGAGCTAGCAGCGGAACAAATGTGCGGCTCCACGGGTTACTGGTCAGCATGAACAAGCGAATTCTTGCGATCGTCATTGCTCTTGCCGTTGTTGTCATTGGCGCAGTTGCTGCCATTTCGATCGGCACAGCACAGAGCCCAGACAACTCTGCAGATTCGAGTTCCTTGTCGGGAAGCTCCGATAGCGCAAGCACTGGGAGTGTCGAAAACGACGGAGGCGGCGCCTACGTTGACTACAGCCCCGCCGCAATTGCCGATGCAGAGGGCCGCATTTTCTTGTTCTTCCACGCTCCTTGGTGCCCACAATGCGTCTCGATGGAGGGCGACATTGAGGCTGAGGGAGTTCCTTCGGGTGTCACGATCGTGAAGGTTGACTACGACTCCAATCAGGATCTTCGCGCGCAATCGGCGTGACGCAGC
>NZ_ATNM01000079.1 GCF_000427295.1 Cyclobacterium qasimii M12-11B
TTCGGGTTTTAACCCGGATTATGCAATAGATTTCGTAATTCCTGTCCCGAATTAATCGGGAAGGGATTTAATCAATAAAAAAATCGAGCTATTTGGAGACTGAATCATAGCCATGTTATGTTGAGGTCGAAAATAGCAACGAAGTGGTTGATTTTGAAGTGATTATATCCCGTAATAGAATATTTATTGCCTATTTCGGGTTTTAACCCGGATTATGCAATAGATTTCGTAATTCCTGTCCCGAATTAATCGGGAAGGGATTTAATCATAAAAAAATCGAGCTATTTGGAGACTGAATCATAGCCATGCTATGTTGAGGTCGAAAATAGCAACGAAGTGATTGATTTTGAAGTGATTATATCCCGTAATAGAATATCTATTGCCTATTTCGGGTTTTAACCCATAAAAAAATAAAATTGTGGACTATAAGGAAGTAAGTAGGCAATTTGCCAATACAGGTCAATTAAGTTTTCAGGACAAAAGCGGAACAAGCTTTGAATTGATAAAAGCAGACCTTTGGAAACCGGAAATGGAGGGTGTATTCCTGGTGCATGAAATCTACCAATTAAAATCACTGGTAGGCAACTTTTCTGATGTTGCCTTGGATATTGTAGAGTATGCAGCAGATCAGACGATTTTTCTAAGCCCACAACCAACATGGAATTTAAATAAGGGTAAATCCGGTGGATTAATTAAGTTTGCATTGGTAAGCTCAGCCTATTGGAAGCAGCTTCTTCACCAAATTCGGGAAATAGTATTTCTGAAATGGGAGGATGAGGTACTGCCTTCAGCTATCAAAGGGACTCAAAATTTTCCTTTTAACAGGAAATCAAGGGTTATGGAGCTACATGAAGACGGTAGAGTGAAAATAATAAATGGATGAATCTGACAAATTCTTTAGGAAATATTCAAACCTTTGAAAAGGTTGGTGAGATAGCTGATAAGTTAAACCTGGAATCCTATGTAGTAGGTGGCTATGTTCGGGATATACTATTAAAAAGGCCAAGCAAGGACATTGACTTTGTATGCATTGGTGATGGAATTAAGTTGGCAAAAGCTGTGGCTGAATCTTTGGACAACAAACCTCCAGTTTCGGTTTTTAAAAACTTTGGTACAGCCATGATTAAAATGGATGACTGGGAGCTGGAGTTTGTAGGTGCAAGGAAAGAATCTTACCAAACCGATTCACGCAAACCTAAAGTAGAGGCAGGAACACTTCAGGAGGACCAGGAAAGAAGAGATTTCACCATCAATACCCTAGGTGTTTCCTTGAACGCTAAAAATTTCGGAGAACTTTTGGATCCCTTTGATGGTGTCAAAGACCTGAAAAGAAAAATCATTCGTACACCTACAGATCCCAACATTACCTTCTCCGATGATCCTTTGCGGATGATGCGAGCGGTTCGATTTGCTGCCCAGCTACAATTTGACATAGAAGCCAGTACCTTTGATGGGATCATAAATAATGCCCACCGAATGTCTATAATTTCTGGTGAAAGAACCATTGTTGAACTCAATAAGATCATCATGACCGATAAGCCCTCTTATGGGTTTAAGCTGCTTTTTGTCAGTGGATTATTGAAAGAGTTCTTTCCAGAGATGGTGGCACTTCAGGGAGTGGATTCAGTAGGCGACAAGTCCCACAAGGATAATTTTTACCATACTTTACAAGTACTGGACAATGTTGCTTCCAGATCGAATAGCCTTTGGTTGAGGTGGGCCGCCATTATGCACGATATTGCCAAGCCACCTACCAAGCGATTTAATCAAAAAGTCGGCTGGACCTTTCATGGACATGAAGACAAAGGAGCCAGAATGGTCCCTGGAATTTTCAGAAGATTAAAGCTTCCTATGGATGAAAGGATGAAATATGTGCAAAAATTAGTAAAATTACATCTCAGACCCATCGCCTTAGTCAATGAGACGGTGACGGATGCAGCTGTAAGAAGACTTCTTTTTGAAGCCGGAGACGATGTAGATGACCTAATGCAGCTTTGTAGGGCTGATGTTACCTCGAAAAACAACAACAAAGTCAAAAAATTCCTAGCGAATTTTGACAGGGTAGAACTCAAACTTCAGGAGGTAGAATCAAAAGATCAGGTAAGAAATTTTCAACCTCCTGTATCTGGTGACGAAATCATGGTTATATTTGGTTTGAAACCATCAAGGGTGGTCGGAGATTTAAAAGAAGAAATCAAAGAAGCCATCCTGGAAGGACATATACAAAACAATAAAAATGAAGCCTTGGAGTTAATGTACAAGTTAGCTGCAAAAAAAGGAATAGTGAAAACAACTTAAGATAGATGATGAAAATGAAATTTGCCGTATTGATTTTGTTGCTGTGCATCAGCGCACAAAATATTTCCCTTGCCCAGGAAGAAATAAAAACCACTCCTGCTACAAAGGAATCCAGTGAAAGCATAAAAGCTAAAAATGAATCGGATAACAGGATCTATTCGCTTGCCATGAGATACAATGACGCATCTGTGGCCAAATTGAAGCTCTATGAGCTGATGGAAAGGAACCCTGGAAATCTTGCTTATGCTGAAACCCTATCTTCCATGTATTTTGAAATGGAACAGTATGGTTCTGCAGCCCTTGTTGCTTTGGATTTGCTGGAAAGAAATGACAAAAGTTTGACGGCCTTAGAAGTGGCTGCATTCTCTCTTGAGCAATTGGGCGCATTAGAACGTGCATTGCCACATTTCGAGTCACTTCATTTATTGTCAGGTGACTTGTTTAGCTTGTATAAAGCTGGGTACCTTCAATATACTTTAAAGAAATATGATGAAGGCCTTAATTCAGTTAACATGTTGATTAAGGACAGTAAAGCCGCAGAGCAAAAATTGAACTTCCCGAAAGGAGAGAACAATGAGATGCAGGAAGTAAGTATGGTGGCTGCAGCCGAAAACCTTAAAGGATTGATCTATAAAGATCAAGGAAGTGTTGCTGAAGCCAAAACCGCTTTCGAAGCAGCATTGGCTGTTAATCCTGATTTTGAACTTGCCAAAGAGAACTTGGCTGGATTGTAAATTAATTACATTCCTATTAGTACGTATTGGATACCTCAAAGCATAGAATTTTGCTTTGGGGTATCCAATTCTCGTTTATGGCTGTTTAGTTTTGTTAAAATCTGATTCGAAGGGATTTTGTCAGCATTGTTGCAGAAAAAAAAAGCAACAATACCGCCAAAATCTTGTTATGTTCATTGTTTTTACCAAGGGCTTTCGCCCTTGGCTATAAAAATATCACTCCTCTGGAGTTTTAGAATTCCTAAAATTTTACAATCATCATCAAGATAGAAAGTAAAGTTAAGCTGTAAAGAATTTCATTGAATTCTAAGAGCATGGCATAGGTGGAGATTTTGTCAGCATTGTTGCAGAAAAAAAAGCAACAATACCGCCAAAATCGTGTTATGCTCATTGTTTTTACCAAGGGCTTTCGCCCTTGGCTACAAAAATATCACTCCTCTGGAGTTTCAGAATTCCTATAATTTCACAGTCATCATCTACAAATAAAGTAAAGCTGTAAAGAGTTACTTAAAATTCAAAGGTCTTGGCATAGGTAGGCAGGGCAATTAACTTGGATTAAATCCCTTGGCTATTGATTTTACCTTTGCATTTTGGAATAGTTAGGTGGAATAATCAGGCCTGGAAAAAGTAACTTCGGATAATTAACTGAGGTAATGGCTGGATTAGCTTTAAATTGTCATGTGTTCAATGGCTGGTAGCATGATTTTTTCTCAGAAGTGATTCCCTCACCTAAAAAGCTTGGTCTTTGTGTGTTTATGGTTTGAGTGAGGATTAAAATTACAATTGCTGAAGGCTTTCCTCCGTTTTATTTCCATTTTAGGGAATAAAATTGCAGTTTTGCAAAAATAAAAACAGCTCATGACCGTACGCTTCCAGTCACTGAAAATCATCACAGAAAAAGAAATCCTACCTGCCGCTGATTATGTATTTGATGGAGAAACCATAAAAACAGCAAACAGCGATAATACTACAGAAGACCAAATACTGGTTGATTGCAAGGGCCTTTTGGGCTCTAAGGGATGGACTGATTTAAGGTGTTTTTCTGGTGAACCAGGTCAGGAGTACCGCGAGACGCTTGAAAGTCTGGCAAATGCCCTTATGCAAGGGGGCATGACTGAAGCAGTTTTACTTCCCAATAGCAATCCCCCTATTCAGTCTAAAAGTGAGGTGGCTTATTTAAAGAACCACAGCAATTTATTGTTTCCGACCTTTAATGTTCAGGCGGCTGTCACTAAAGATTTTGATGGCAAGGAGCTAACAGAAATGTTGGACTTGAACCATTACGGTGTAAACCTTTTTGGAGAAGGTTTGGTATCCCTGTCTCATTCAGACCGCATGATGAAGGCCTTACAATACCTTCAAAAATTCAATGGTGTATTGTTTGATCAGAGTCAGGATCCAATGCTGGCACTTTTTGGTCAAATGCATGAAGGCATTTCATCCACCATGTTGGGATTAAAAGGTATCCCGGATCTCGCTGAAGAAGTAGCGGTACAAAAAAACCTGGAAATACTTCGGTATACAGGAGGGAAGCTTCATTTCCAAACAGTTAGCACCCGAGGTGCAGTGGAGCAAATTCGAAAAGCCAAGAAAGAAGGTTTAGCAGTGACTGCGGATGTTTCCATCTATCAATTGCTTTTCACTGACGATGATTTATTGGATTTTGATACCCGACTTAAGGTACTGCCTCCTTTTCGGGGTAAATCACAACAAGCAGCCCTAATTGAAGGGCTAAAGGATGGGACGATCGATGCTTTGGTCTCCAACCATATTCCTCATGAGCTAGATGCTAAAAACATGGAGTTTGACCTTTCCCCATTTGGGATGGCTGGTTTGCCTACCTTTGTGCCGGCAGTGGTTAAATTGTCAAAAGAGTTGGGCTATCCCTTATTGATTGAAAAGTTAACCAAAGGACCTCAGGCCATTTTAGGTAACGAAGCCAATGAGTGGAACAGTCTTACTGTATTTGATCCTAATGAAGAATGGTTGTTTGACGAAAAGAGCAATGCTTCTTTGGCTGCCAACAACCCATACTTCAATCAAACATTAAATGGAAAAGTAAAATACCTGATAAACCAGGGCAAAATAGAAGGGTTAAATGAATAGGTATTTAAAAGCTGCATTACCATTTGGGCTATATGGTGGAGGCTTGTGTTTCTTGGGATATTTGACCATCTATTGGTTGGATATTGAGCCTATTAGTATGAATCTCATTATTGGTTACCTCGTTACGCCCATTTTTGTATTCTTTAGTGTAAAAAGTTTCCGAGACAATTTTAACGCTGGGAACCTATATTTTGGACAGGGAATGACGGTAGGTTTTTTCACCTACACGATTATAGCAATGATTTCCGCCATGTATGTTTTTGGGAGTATTCAGTTAGATGAGGAATTGTTTACAACCTTCAGACAAATCAACCTAGAGTTGATGAGCGCCAATAAAACGATTTTAGAGGAAAAATTAAATGTAGCCGCTTATGAAGAAACATATGCGAATATTTCGAAAATGACAATTTTTGATGTTGCATTAAACGATTTTTTGCGAAAAATATTCCCAGGATTGTTCTTTACTATCATAATTTCCATAATTTTAAAGAGAAACGTTGAATTTTAATCGTCTTTAATTATGATAGAGCAACAAACAATATCCCCATCTAAGGCCGCACTTAAACCAGGCTTTGTCACTGGTTTAATTATGTTGGTGATTACTTTTCTAATTTACTTTATAGACTATACTTATTTAGTATCTGCTTGGTATGGTTTTGCTTCCCTCGTTATTTTCTTTGGACTTGTAATCTATTTTGGCAAGCAATACCGTAAAGAACTGGGCGGTTTTATGACATTTGGTACAGCTTTTCAGTTTGCGTTCGTCACTTTAATTATTGCTGGATTGATAGCCATGGTAGGTAACATACTATTGTATCATGTAATCCATCCAGGTCTTTCTGAGATGCTTGTGAAAGTTCAACTTGAAAACATGATGGAAATGCTCGATAACTTCGGTGCAGGCGAAAGTCTTTCGAGTGACCAAATTAAAGACATGCGTAGGGATATGGAAGATGCCTATACCTTTGTTGGACAAATCAAAAGTTTCGGAATTGCTTTAATCATCTACGCCATCCTTTCTTTAATTCTAGGAGCAGTTATCAAAAAAAGAGATAAATCAACTGATTTTTAATTGAATATGCCTCAAATTTCTATAATTATACCTGTTTACGAAGAAGAAGAATCATTGCCTGAGCTGCAGGCATGGATTGTAAAGGTAATGGAAACGAAAGGCCTCAGTTATGAAGTTATCTATGTGGACGATGGCTCCAAAGACAATTCCTGGCAAGTGATAAAAGATTTGTCCCTTCGGGATGCAAATGTAAAAGCCATCAGATTTATTCGCAATTACGGTAAATCCGCTGCTTTAAATGTAGGTTTTTCCAAGGCTGCAGGTGAAGTTGTGGTAACAATGGATGCTGATTTGCAGGATAGCCCGGAAGAGATTCCGGAGCTTTACCGCATGATCACAGAAGAGGGATTTGACTTGGTCAGTGGCTGGAAACGCAAACGCCATGACCCTATGTCAAAAACCATCCCTTCTCGTTTATTTAACGGAGTAACGAGGTTTATCTCTGGAATCAAACTTCATGATTTCAATTGTGGCTTGAAAGCCTATTCCAACAAAGTAGTAAAAAACATTGACATCTACGGGGAAATGCACCGGTACATACCCCTTATCGCCAAATGGAATGGCTTTGGCAAAATTGGAGAAAAAGAAGTAGCCCATAGCCCCAGAAAATACGGAACAACTAAATTTGGAATTGAACGCTTTGTCAATGGCTTTTTGGACCTGATTTCCGTTTCCTTCGTCAACAGGTACCGGAAGAATCCCATGCATTTTTTTGGAAGTATGGGTTCCCTTTCGTTTATGACAGGTTTTGCGATCACCGTTTGGTTAATTTATGAGAAAATTTCGGGCCTTAGAAATGGTTTGCACGTAAGAGAAATTACCGATCAACCTTTATTTTTTCTTGCACTTGTAGCACTAATCGTTGGCGTTCAATTATTTCTCACCGGATTTATGGCAGAGATGATGACCTCCAATAGTACCCATAAAAGCGACTATAATATTTCCGACGAAATTAATTGTGAAGCCTAATGCGTTTTTCGGTGATCATCCCCGTGTACAATCGCCCTGAGGAACTACAAAATTTACTTGAAAGCCTGTGTCTTCAGACCTTTAGTGATTTCGAAGTAGTGGTAATTGAGGATGGTTCCGAGCATCCTTCCGAAGCGATTGTCAGGGGTTTTTATGACAGGATCAACGTAAACTACCATTTCCAGGAAAATACCGGACAGGGTTTTGCTCGTAACAAAGGCATAGAACTAGCAAAAGGGGACTATTTTGTTTTTTTTGATTCCGATTGTGTGATTCCGGCTGACTATTTTAAAATTCTCAATGCTGTACTAGAAACCAAAAAATTAGATGCCCATGGTGGTCCGGATGATGCTGGGGAAAGTTTTTCTCCCTGGCAAAAAGCCATGAACTTTAGCATGACTTCTTTTTTGACCACTGGAGGCATTAGGGGTAAAATGAAAAACCCTGCAAAATACCAGGCCCGTGGATACAATATGGGCTTTTCCAGAGAAGTATATCAAAGGGTAGGGGGATTTATTCATCCCAATATGGCAGAAGACATTGAACTGAGCATACGGATCAAGAAAGCAGGTTTTAGGTTAGAGTTGGTGAGTGAAGCCTTTGTATACCATCATCGAAAAAATGATTTTCTATCCTTTATCCGTCAAAGCCACCAATTTGGTAGGAATCGGGTTTTCATTACAAAGTTTCACAAAGATGCACTCAAGCTTGTGCATTTACTTCCGGTGGTCTTTTTAATAGGATTGCTGCTGTTACCATTTGCATTGTTTATTTATGCACCCTTGGGAGCGGCTATTGCAGTGGGTTATTTTCTCTGGACCGTTGCTGTATTGTTAAGTGCGGCAGGCAGCATTCAATCCAGGTTCCTGGCAGTGCTGACCTCCTATGGGCAATTGATAGCTTATGGGACGGGTGTTCTTCGGGAAGGCCATTCGTCACTGCTAGGCCTTTTGGGAGGGAAAAAGTGAGGGAAGGCTGCGGCAGTCCCGATCAATCGTCCTTGAGAACCCTTTAGGGCGGGCAGGCGTAGGGGAAGGGATGTGGCAGTCCCGATCAATCGTCCTTGCGAACCCTTTTCGGTGGCTAAAAGTGAGGGAAGGCTGCGGCAATCTCAGTATGTTAAGTATTTACAAGAATTTATCAACAAAAAGTACAAAACCAAGACATACTGTGGAAGTCTCTAGCTTACGAGGGATTGCCACGGCTTTCTCCCCGCAAAGCCCTCGCTAAGCCTCGCAATGACGATTATTTACCGTC
>NZ_ATNM01000080.1 GCF_000427295.1 Cyclobacterium qasimii M12-11B
GAAGTGTAGGGGCACGATTCAGCAGTACCGGGTGCTCCTTAATAACTGATTCTAGTACATCCCAAACTTCAGGCTGCACGCGCTCAATTTTGCGTTTCGCACTCTTAATGTTATGAGCAAGACCTTTTTCAACAAGTTCTTTCATAACGAAAGGTTTGAAAAGTTCAAGCGCCATTTCCTTCGGTAATCCGCATTGGTACATTTTCAAATGAGGACCAACAACGATTACAGAACGTCCGGAGTAATCGACACGTTTACCAAGAAGGTTTTGACGGAAACGGCCTTGCTTCCCTTTCAGCATGTGAGAAAGAGATTTTAACGGTCTGTTACCAGGACCTGTTACAGGGCGTCCGCGGCGGCCGTTGTCAATTAGGGCATCGACAGCCTCTTGAAGCATACGCTTTTCGTTTTGAACGATGATGCTAGGCGCACCAAGGTCCAAAAGGCGTTTCAAACGATTGTTACGGTTGATGACACGACGATAAAGGTCATTCAAATCAGAAGTCGCAAAACGTCCGCCATCTAGCTGAACCATCGGTCTAAGCTCCGGAGGAAT
>NZ_ATNM01000081.1 GCF_000427295.1 Cyclobacterium qasimii M12-11B
GGCAAGCATTTGAACTGCCTTCTTTGTTTGTTTCCCAAAAATCTTAGAGACTTTCTCGACTTTTATCTTAATTGGTTTCTCATCTACACTCATATTTTCCCTCCATATTAAGCAATCTTTATTACCGTAACATTTATGTAACTTCCCACACAAACAGCATATTCTCTTTTATTCTGTACCATTTCTTTATAAACATCCATGTGACCACATGATCTTATTTATGCTTCTAAATGCTCTGTAATCCTCCTATATGATTGTATTTTACGGGTGATTTTCCTCCTATCTTTATTTGAAAACGCTTTTATTGGAATTGAATTCCTCCTTCCTCTAATAAGTTGCTTTTTCAACATCAATTATGTATTATAGTTTTATGACTATGAAACAATCAGATGATCAAATCAGAGCGCAAATTTTTTAAAGCACTGTCTGATGAATCAAGGCTTGCCATTATTCGTACGCTTTATGTCAGCGGAAAAGAACTCAGCTGCGGTGAAGTAGGTGAAAAAGTGCAATATT
>NZ_ATNM01000082.1 GCF_000427295.1 Cyclobacterium qasimii M12-11B
CTATCGGGTGTAGTCAATCATTTTACTATAACTATGTCGTCTTTAAATAAAATTAAATAGCTATTTAAAATCAATTACCTAGCCATTATAGGATTACAGGATTGTGAAATCATAAATCATTCTTAGTTTGAAGTTTGGATTATTTATTTAAGTCCATATATTTAGACAGGAACGAAAAGGAAAATGAACAAAAATAATAACGTATTCTTATTTGGTGCCGGAGCTATGATTGATTGGGCGGGACCGACAACTCAAGAACTTACCGAACAAATTAGAAAGGAAGGTTTTAAAGTATCAAATTCAGAACAAAAACTAACAGACTATATTTACGAACAATTAATTAAGGTATATGATAAAGATGACGTAAATTTTGAAACAATTATCAATGTAATTGAAGAATTATCTGTTTATTATTCTGAATTTAAGAAAGGGAAACAGTCTCCCTCACTATTGAGATCATTTATAAATGATCTTGAATTTGAGAAATTATTTGACTATTCGATAAAAGGTGGAAAAAGAAAGACAAATTACAAACTTCAAATTCCTAGGGGACAAGATTACGATAGTGCCCGTCACGCTTTTAACAATGAAAACCCTAATCAATTTTATTTACAACATGAATTGTCTTGTCTGCTAACTAGTATAGTATATAGAATTTTTGATTATGCCTTTCATAATAGCACATTATCAGAAATTAAGAAGGACTCCGAGATTAGTATTAATTTTAAAAAATGGATTTCTACATTAGAAAAAAATAATGCCATAAGAATGTATTCTCTAAATTATGATCGGATTTTCAAAGTCTTACTAAATGATGTTAGCATAGACTGTTTTGATGGCTTTGAAATGAATGAAAATGAATCGGATAGTCAAGAGTTTAAATGCGATATATCGAGAATTTTAGAGGATCAAAATTCCAATATTTTTTATAACCTCCATGGTTCGGCTTACTGGAAAGTAGACAATAGAAACAGGAGGATAAATTCGCCAGAAATACTAAGCACAAATATGCCGCAACTTCAAGGAAACTATAATATTTCTAATATTCAAATTGAAAGAGGAAAGCCTATTTTAATAAGTAATATAATAACAGGTTTTCAAAAAGCACAAAAAACAATGATTCCTCCTTTTAAGCAAATGCATTTTGCTTTTGACAGAGACTGTTTTAAAACAAATATTATTTATATTATTGGCTATTCATTCAGTGACGAACACATTAATCAGTGTATCAAAACTGCCTTGAGACACAGGCAAGACCTATCTTTGGTAATAGTGGATCCAAGTTTTATTGAAAAGAATTTGGATCAAAAACTTAACAGAACAATTTTCACCTATATTGAAAATTGTTCTGCTAGTCCAAAAATATTAGGTAGTAACATGTACAGCTATTATTATAATAGAGTTATAGTCTACACTTTGAAATTTTGCGATTATTTAATAATGAAAAATAAGGAATAAGATTTGTATCCCTCTCAGCGAAATCATTTTTTTAGGCCACTGACGGAGTTTGCAAAAGATCTAACATGGGGGTAATTTGCAAAACACCCTTCTATCAATTTAAATTGAAAACTGATGGAATTATCAGTATTCCACTTCAACCAAGCCTAATTTTAAGTACTAGCGCATAAATAATCTTCAGACCTTTCAACTATCGTCTTGAGCAGTTTATTGCTGATTAACTTTTTGAAATCTAGAAACAGTATTCAGCCCTCAATTGGATGATCTGGTCATGGTCGATTTTTGCAATAAGTTAAGTTTTTGCAGGATAAAACCCTTATAATCCTTTCCTACAACTAAAAATAGTTTATCTCCACAGGGATTACAAATAAATACTGACCGATTAATGGGATAACCTTGTATCAGTTTGCATGCCATTTTCGAGCCTTAGCCTTACAGTGGTCAGAATTTTAAACTTTCATTTACTAGGAACTGCCTTAGTATGCCATTTCAAATGGCATGAAAAGGATGACGACTTCAAAGGAGGTTTGGAATAAAAGGGTGTAGTGAATACTACACCCAGCTTGCGGACTTGCCGGGCTTTTGGTAAATATCAAACAGATTAAAGCCTGTAATTGAGGAAAACAAAACTGCCAATACCAAATGTCCAAACTCCCAATATTATAAAAAATGTTATCCAAGCAGATCCATTTTTTTTATTCTTAGGGAGATTTTCAAACTCTTTAAAATATTCAAGATATCTATCTTCACGAAAGGAAAACAAATAAGCAAAACCGTATGAAAAAAAGGCCATAGCTGCAAAATGCGCTAATTTTAGATTAAATTCTGTCCTTAAATAACCGGAAACAAAATTTACAACTCCAAAAGTCAACAGAAAGAATAAAACAATAAAATGGCCCCCAGATAATATGCTACTTACCCCAACTTCTGGGTTTTTAAGTGCTTTGACCACTTCTTTTTCAGGATTGTTAACCCCTCTTTTCTTATAACTTTCCTTAACCTTCTTATTTTTCAAAAACAACAATACTGGATAGGAAAAGAACTTTTGAGTTCTTTTTTCAAACCTAAATAGATTGTAAAAAACAATATTTGATAACCAAGCCATCTTTTCTATTTTCTGTAATGGATTTCATTTACTACTGCTCCTGCTGTCTCTGAGCCAATCCAGCCACCTGCAACTCCTCCAAATACACCTCCTATAATTGCTCCCGGAATAGCTCCTGCTCCCCAAAACCAAACACCAATTGCGGCTCCTGCTGCTGCACCTCCTTTAGCACCAGCCCAACCGCCTGCTATTCCTCCAGCTGTTTGTGCTGTGGCCATTTGAGTGTTATATCTAAAGCTTCTTCCATCTTGGATATTTGCTTCATTGATATTATACGCTCCTAAAACTAAACTTCCATACAATGACCCTCTTCCAATATTGGAACCAACTCTTGTCATATTATATGTGGTAATTTGAGCTCTACTTCCCCCAGTCCATCCAGACTGGTAATATTTAGGACTTAGTTGATTGCCATTGTATGCTCCATTCCTAACCCTAATACTTCCTCCTGATTGAACCATCCCTTGACCGAATCCACCAGTGCCATCAATTATCATTACAACTCTAGCTGTGGAGTTACTTTCCTCTGGTGTTACTAATACGCTTTTTATAACACCATCTTCTCCTCGGCCTATAAGATTATCAAAACCATCTAATGAACTATCTTTAAAATAGCTAGAACTGTTCTTTCTGTCATTAATTGCAAAAAGTCCATCACTATCCTTTTGGATTCTTCCTCTAATACCGTGTTCTTTTCTGTATTCTTTTGCTTCAGCCCTTGTTTCAAAAAGTCCTGTTGGGTCTATATAAGTTATTGGATTATTAAAGAATGCCCTGTACGGTGTCCAACCTGGTGCTAGGTCCGCTAAAGGATCCACAACTCCCCACCTACCTAACACCGGATCATACATCCTCGCCCCGTAGTCATAATGCTCCAGCCCGTTATCTTCTATCAGTTCCTTCCCATTGTACAAGTACTTGTTTTCATCTAGCCCTCCATTTTGATACCCCAATCCTGTCAACTCCAAACCCCAAGGATCATAATGTGTTTCTTGGATCACTATTGAGGGGGTACGAGAAATACTAAAATCATCGAACCAAACGTCTTCGGCTGTTTCATTTACCACTACGGTTTCCATGTATCCGTCACGAGAAATATACAATTTTTCTTCTAAAATCTCATGCTGATTGGCGGCTTTTCTGCTAAGGAGCTGTTTCCCTACTTCATAACGGTTATTGTCGCTGTCGTAAAGTGCATACAGCAAGTAAGCTTCCGGTGTTTCCTTTTGCTGAAGGTCTGCTGTCACTATCCCTATCATATTTAATAATGTTATGGGGTTGGCTGTTCCTGCTTGCTGGCTGCTTTTGGACAATTCATTGAGGTCATTTAGGATTTTGTTTTTCCCTCCACTGCTAAGGAAACCCGCTGCATTGGTTTTTTGTATCTTGTCTTCCTGGTACTTGCCAAAGACGCGCAAGTGAATGTTGTCTCCTGCAAAGACCTTTTGAGTACTTGATGGACCTAATATTCTACCCCTTTCTGCATTTAACCAAGCCACCTTATCTCCTCCTAGGGTTACATTCTGTTCCACATCAGTTTGTCTGGAAGCACTTAGCCCCGAGAAATTCTCTTTCTCCTTAGTGGCATGTTGACTTTCCATGGTCGCCAACTTTGTTTCGGTTTTAGGCTGTCTAAGCACCTGTCGAACATTGCCTAGATGGTCTTTAACAAAATACTCATATTGATATACTCCGGATTCATAAGTTACCCGGCCTTCTTCATGGATCATGTAATCCAAGTTTCCGTCTAGAAACACCAGCTCTCCAATATAGTCTCGGGTTTGGGAGGGTTTACCATTTCCTTCCTTTACCGTCTGACTGAGTTTATTCCCTTCTGCATCATAGGCAAAGTTAATTTTTCCTCCTGTAGAAAATGTGATCTCTTCGGGCAAATTCAAATGGTTGTAACTGATCTTAGAAATCCTCTTGTCGGGATTGGTGGTTTGGTTACCATTTGCATCATAGCTGTAATCTTCTTGAGAACCAGTATTGGGTTTAAAATCTTTTGCCGTATAGGTATTGGAGACCAGTCCGTCTTGGACGCGTAACAATTTATTGGAATAGCTACCTCCTAAGTCCTCATTGCTATCGTACTTGTAGGTCAAATCATCCACTTTTCCATAGGTATTATTTGACTTTTCGTTAAACCTAGCCATAGTCAATATATTGCCATTGGCATCATAGCTGATTCCTTGGAGGGAATAATGGTTATTTTCCCCTGCTGCATTAAATTTTGCAGCTAACAGTCGATTGGCATTGTCATATTGGTAAGCATAGCTCCTAGACTTCCCATCCTGCCCCGACCATTCTATGCCGGCGATGTTTCCATTGTAGTGCTTTTCTTCGCTACCACTATGATAATAAAAATCCTGTTTGAATACGCCAGTATTAGTACTACCCAAGCTTTTTAGCCATCCCCTGATAGAATAGTCATAGTTTTGATCACCAACGTCATTCCCAAAGAGCTTTACGGTCTGTTGCCCAAGATCATTGTAGGTATAGGTCGCAAGGGTTTGCATCTGATCTTCGGAGCTGATGTTAATACCATGCTTCATACTTGCAAGGCTTCCCGATACATGGTATTTCATGGTTCGGTAAATTTGCAGGGGAGATGGATGGTTTTGTTCCACCACCGTCTCTATGGGTTGTCCTTCAAAGTTGTAAGCGATAGACTGCCTGATGGTTCCTCCTAGTTGCTGTTCGGATAGGGCTTGTATCAACTGCCCCTTTTCATCATAGTACATGGCAGTGGTATAAAATACGCCGGTCTCCAAGTTTTTGACTTTCTTACCTGTCTGCAAACCACGCACCCTAATTGTGGCAT
>NZ_ATNM01000083.1 GCF_000427295.1 Cyclobacterium qasimii M12-11B
TAGGGGGATTTTACACGGGATTGTAAACCTATACCAGTATTTAAACAATAATCTGTAAACTTTTTTCAGGACGAGTCAGAAAGGTCTCTAACAATTTAAACCTAATATTTGAACGTTTCATAGCTAAAAGCTAGTTTTTGGCGTGTGATTTTGAAGTTCCCAATCATCTATAAACGCTCCAATTTCCTGAAGGACAAATGGCATAGATTTCTTAACATCTTTGTCCGAAAATCTCAAAAAAGAAAGATTCATTTTCTCCAATATCAATTGTCTTCTCCGATCTTTAACAACAGATTCAGCATAATAATGGCTGTCGCCATCAATTTCGATGACCAATTGTAGTTTTTTACAATAAAAATCCACAATAAAGTTTCCTAAAGGCTTTTGCCTGTTGAATGCATAGCTTCTAAATTGACTTGCCTTTAGCTTTTGCCAAAGCAATACTTCAGATAAGGTTGAGTGATTTCTTAATATCCGAGAATATTCTTTTAAATTTCTTTTGTATGGCACATAATACATACTAAAATTTAAAAAAAATTTGGAGAAGTTTTTAAATACCTTCTATTAAAATTGACTTTTGAATATGTGTTTTGATTTTCTCAAAATAATGGTCTAGTCAAAAAAACCCTCCCGACGCTGTCGGGAAAGTTACGAAAGAATCCCCCTTGGTCCCCCTTTGAAGAAAAGGGGGATTTTGTGCTTTCAGAACTGACGAGTTTGAACCTTGTTCTACATTTCCTCTGCCCATAACAAGAATACCAAAAGAGCTTGAATTGTCATTTTGCCGCAAATCCCCCCTTAATCAAGGGGGCTAGGGGGATTTATACGGGACTGTAAACCTATACCAGTATTTAAATAATAATCGGTAAACTAATTTTAGGACAAGTCAGGACGTTCTCGAAAGAATCCCCCCTTGGTCCCCCCTTTGAAGAAAAGGGGGATTTTGGTTTTTCAGGACTTAAGAGTGCGTACCTGATTTCATATTTCTCTCTCACAAAATCAGGTACCTGGAATGGTGATTCCTTTTACCCTTCTATAAAGGGAAAGCGCGTGTTTGTCTGTCATTCCTGAAATAAAATCCAGGAGTCCTCTCATTAAAAAATAAGCCTCACGGTCTGTTTGTAGCTCAAATTCTTCGGGCAAAAGGCGTAAAATGCTTTTATTGTGGCCGGAAAACCTATCCTTATCAAAGTGAAAATTGTAAAGCGCCTCGGAAAAGGTAGACAGTAAACCTTCCAGCACTTGATATCCTGCTGCTTCTTTTTCCAGTACGGGTTGAGAGCGGTAGATTTTTTTCACTGAAAGCTTCGTGATGGCTTCCAAACTTTTGGCCGAAGGAATGATCTCAGTCAAAGCCTCGTCAAATTCACCCGTCAAAATAGCGGTTTCATTTTCTTTAAAGGCATTGGCCGTTTCATTTATAAGCTGACTAATGGCCATTGCACGCATGATGGCTAATTTCTGCTTTGGGCTACTGTATTTTTGAAGTTTCTTGGGATCGTATCGCTCACCTATAATATCCCCCATCAAGGAAATGGTTTTTTCAAGAGAAACCAAACCAAGGGTACAACCATCTTCCAAATCAATGATGCTGTAGCAAATATCATCGGCTGCTTCTACCAGAAATGCCAATGGATGTCTCATCCAGCAGTTTTCTGCCAGTTGGGGAATCCCCATCTTTTCCGTCAGCAATTGATAATCTGAAAGGTTGTTGGTATAAAAGCCAAATTTTTTCTGGCTTCTTCGTTTTTTGTCTGAGGATTTACACCAGGCGGGTCTGGGGTATTTGGTGAAGGCCGCCAAGGTGGCTGGCGAAATATTCATCCCATTTTTGGTGTCTACCAACATGCGAAAACCTTGTGCATTCCCCTCAAAATTGATAAGGTCCTGCCATTCATTTGGCTGGCACCTGCTCTCCCATTTTCTACCTATGACATGAAATTTAAAAAAATCTGAGATGGCTTCTTCCCCTGCATGTCCGAAAGGCGGGTTGCCAATGTCATGTGCGAGTGCTGCAGTGGCTACAATTCCACCTATGTCAAAAGGCTGCAGATTTTTTGAGGCCAGTTCGGGATACTTGTCCAACAGGAATTTGCCTGTTGTCTTTCCCAATGATCTGCCTACACTAGAAACCTCAAGACTGTGCGTCAACCGGGTATGCACAAAGTCATTTTCCGGGAGGGGAAAAACCTGCGTTTTGTCCTGAAGATTTCTAAAAGGCGCAGAAAAGATAATCCGATCAAAGTCCCTTTCAAATTGACTTCTTTGAAGGTCGGTATCTGAAGGTTTTAGCCCTTCAAGCAAAAGTAATTTTTCCCAATTCATCATAACACCTCAAAAATACAAAGTGTAGGCTTAGGTAAAAAAGAAATGGCTGGACTATTTCCAACCACCTCCTAATGCACGGTACAAATCCACTACAGTAAGAAACATTTCGATCCTTGTATTGGTTTTATCCAGCTCTGCTTCCAAAACCCTGGACTGGGCTGTAATTACCTCAAGATAGGTAGCATAACCTCCTCGGAACAATTCATTAGCGGTAGAAACAGCGTTAAGCAATACAGCCGTTTCTTCGTCTCTTAAACTGTATACTTTTCTAAGATTCCCTACACGCTGAAGTTTACCTGAAACTTCCTGATAACCATCCAAAATAGTTCTATGGTAATTGTACAAAGCAATTTTATTGTTGGCGATGGCCTGGTCGTAACCGGCCCGAATACGATTTTGCGCAAAAATAGGGGCTGTCAATCCTCCCAAGATACCGATGGTCAAGCCACCTGGCATTTTCAAGGCTTCAGGCAAACTTTTATCGTTTAGTCCAACATAGGGAGTAAGACTAAAAGAAGGTAGAAATTCTTTTCTAGCAGCAGCTACATTAAAATTACCAGCTCTAAGTTCATGCTCAGCCTGTAAGATATCTGGTCTACGTAGCAACATTTCAGAAGGCAAACCTGCTTCCATACCGTAAGGAAGTTTGATTTCCAATAATGAAGAAGCCCTTTCTATGGGCTGTGGATACCTACCAATAATAAAATTCAGTTCATTTTCCGTTTCTATGATTTCTTGCTGCTTTTCATAGGAAAGGCTTTTGGTAGATAGCAATTGAGCAGAGAATTGTTGAACAGCCAGTTCAGTAGCCCTACCAGCCATTTTCTGAATTTTGATCAACTCCAATGCCATCTCCTGGTACTCAATATTTCTATTGATGGTCTCCAATTGAATGTCCAATCCCAACAATTGATAGTAGATTTTAGAAATCTCTGCCACCATATTGGTCACCACCAGGTGCCTGCCCATGCCGGTAGCCAGGAACTTTTCGTAATCTGCTTCTTTTCTATTTTTGATTTTTCCCCAGACATCAATTTCCCAGGTACTTTGAAAGCCTATAAAATTGTTTTCTAATCTATTGACAACATTTCTATCACCGTTTATCGTGCCACCCAAAAGGTTAGGGCGAATATCGCCAGACCTATAACGGACCATTCCATTTAAAGTAGGGTACATGGCTCCTTTTGAGATTCTGTATTGCGCCCTGGCTATTTCAATTCTTTCCAAAGCAGTAAGAATGTCCAGGTTGTTTTCAAGTCCTTCTTCGATTAAGAAAACAAGACTCGGATCATTGAAAAATGCTTCCCAGGATATATTACCAATACTGGCGGAATCTTCTATATCCAAAAAGGTAGCTGGAAGTGGCTCCATTTCTGGCATTACAGGAGCCTCTATACTTTTACAGGCAAACATCGATACCGCCGTAAGGATGCCTATTGAAAGACGAAGGATCAATTTATTTTTTAAAAACATGTAGTATTGGTTCAATTATTTGAAAAAGATATTTGAGAATTATCTTTCTTTTCAGATGAAGGATCATCATCCTTTTCCTCTTTAGTAAAGGTCCAATGAGCGAAAATCACATACAAACCAGGGATTATTATCAATCCAAATATGGTTCCTATTAACATCCCTCCTGCTGCTGCAGTACCAATTGATCGGTTACCCAAAGCACCTGCTCCAGTAGCCATCGCCAATGGTAATAATCCTGCAATAAATGCAAAGGAAGTCATCAATATAGGTCGAAGTCTGGTTACAGATCCTTCCACAGCCGCCTGAATTACTGAATGTCCTGATTCTCTTTTCTGAATGGCAAATTCCACAATCAAAATGGCGTTTTTACCCAGCAGACCAATAAGCATAATCAGGGCTACCTGCGCATATATATTGTTTTGAAGTCCCAAAAGATAAAGGGAAATAAAAGCACCAAAAACCCCAACAGGTAGTGAAAGAATCACTGGTAGCGGAAGAAGGAAACTTTCATATTGCGCTGAAAGGATGAGGTAAACAAATAACAGACAGATAAGGAAAATGACAATGGCCTGGTTTCCGGAAGTAACCTCTTCACGAGACATCCCATACCAGTCATGATTGTACCCTTGAGGCAGCTTTTCAGCCGTAACCCTTTCAATGGCAGCAATCACATCCCCACTACTATAGCCTGGCGCTGCAGAACCTTTCACGGTTGCAGAATTGTACATATTGAATCGTGTCAATTGCTCCGGTCCGTAGGCTTTTTCCATCGTAAGGAAAGCAGAAATAGGCACCATTTCTCCTTCATTGTTTTTAACTTGAAGGGCCAATACATCCTCAGGCTTAGCCCTGTATTCAGGCCCTGCCTGAAGCATCACATCATACATCTGCTCAAATCGAACAAAATCTGACACAAATTGACCGCCAAGCAATACCTGCATGGTACCAAGAGCTTTTGCAATGGTTACCCCATTCTTAGCCGCCTGGTCCTGGTCAATTCTAATGAGAAACTGAGGGAAAGTAGGGTCAAAATCTGTAAAAGCATAGCCTATTTCAGGACTTGCCATCAAGTCTTCCACAAGGTCATTGGTCACTGTGGCCAAACGATTCAGGTTACCTGTACCTGTCTGATCCAGAAGTTTCATCTGGAATCCACTTGAGTTACCAAAACCAGATACCGTAGGAGGCAGAAAGAAATCAATTTTGGCATCAGAAATCTCATCTCCCATTGCTCCGAATTCATCCAGGGTTTGCTGAATCGGTAGGTCCTTCCTTTCGTCCCAGGATTTCAAGTTCACCATTGCCATACCGTAAGAAGCACCTGAAAGTCCATTACCCAAGGAATAACCTGCCAAACTGGAAACCCCAGCAACGGCCTCATTTCCTTCTAATTTTTGGACAAGTTCATCCAATACCTTTTCCGTTCTTTCCACTGTCGCTCCTACTGGAGTGGTGACATTTACATAAACCATACTTTGGTCTTCTGTAGGGATAAAGCCAGTAGGCAGAATCTTACTTACTCCCCAAGTGGCAGCAAAGAAAAACAACAATATTAGCGTTGTGATTCCTTTTCTAGGAACAATATAGGTGATGTACTGAAGGTATTTGTTTTCGAAGAAATTATAATACTGATTAAATTTGTTAAAAAAGCGCTGCAAAAGCGTTTGCTTCCTTTCCTCCCCATAGTGATTCTTAAGCAAGATGGCACAAAGGGCAGGGGTTAATGTCAATGCGTTAACACCAGAAATAAAGATGGCTACGGCAAGTGTCAATGAAAACTGCCGGTAAAATACACCTACAGGTCCGGACATAAATGCTACCGGAACAAACACTGCGGACATCACCATGGTAATGGCTATAATCGCTCCACTGATTTCTTTCATCGCAGCAAAAGTCGCAGGTCGAGGGGCCAAACCTTCTTTCTCCATTTTGGAATGGACAGCTTCCACTACCACAATGGCATTATCAACCACAATTCCTATGGCAAGTACTAGGGCAAAAAGGGTAAGCAGGTTAATCGAGAAGCCCAACCACTGCATGAAGAACATGGTACCAATCAAGGCTACCGGAACGGCCAAAGTAGGAATCAAGGTAGAACGGAAATCCTGAAGGAAGATGAACACTACAATAAACACCAGAATAAATGCTTCTGCCAATGTCACCAATACTTCCTTAATAGAGGCATCCAAAAACCTGGATACATCATAGGAAATATTATAGTCCATTCCAGAAGGAAAGTTATCCTGCTTGATCTGTTCAATCTTCGTCTTCACATTGGCAATCACCTCACTGGCATTGGATCCTGGACGCTGGATAACCATCACCGAAGCGGCAGGTTTACCATCCATTTTTGCTATCCTTCCGTAATTCAGGTTACCAAATTCTACATCTGCGATGTCTTTCAATCGCAAAATAGACCCGTCAGGGTTGGCCCTTATTACCAGGTTTTCATATTGTTTGGGCTCATAAAATTTACCCGTATACTTTAATACGTACTGAAGCACCTGCATGTCCTTACCAGAACTAATCCCGAGTTGCCCCGGTGCTGCTTCAACATTTTGATCATTGATGGCCGCAACCACATCATCTGTCGAAACTTTATAGGCAGTCATTCGGTCAGGCTTGAGCCATATCCTCATTGAGTAATCTTTGGTACTCATTATCTCTGCCAATCCTACACCGTCCACCCGCTGCAATTCCTGCAGTACATTAAGGTCGGTGTAATTATAAATGAAGGCTTCATCCAGTGAGGGGTCATCACTGGCAATATTAATGTACATCAGCAATCCTTCGACCTGTTTCTCTACCGTTACACCTGCTTTGGTCACAATCTCTGGCAGGTCATTGACTACGGTCGACACCCGATTTTGAATTTCCACGGCAGCAAGATCTGGATCTACCCCTGCCTGAAAATATACTTTTATAACTACGGTACCTCTGTTACTACTTACGGAAGTCATGTAAGTCATTCCGGGAACACCATTGATCACCTTCTCAAGAGGAGTGGCCACCGTCTTCGCTGCAACCTCTGCATTCGCGCCCCTGTATTTGGCACGGATGGAAACAGATGGAGGAGCAATGTCTGGAAAAAGCTCAACTGGTAAGGTGAAAAAAGACAAGAGCCCCAGTAAAACAAAGAATAGGGAAATAACCAGTGATAAGACTGGTCTTTTTATAAATAAATCAAACATAGCTTATTGTTCTGTACTGGTAGGAATTACTTCTGCAATGGTATCGTCTTTTTCTAGCAAGAAAGCACCAGCTTTATCAGCTACCATTTTAGGCTGAATAGTCATTCCGTCTTTGACATTTTGGATGCCTTCGTATACGAAGTGCTCTCCTACTTCCAATCCAGACTCGACGATATAGTAATGGGAAAACCTTGCTCTCGGAACAATACTGCGCATCTCCACTACATTGTCCTTGTTTACAACATACACAAAACTCCTGTCCTGAATTTCAAAGACCGCTTTCTGAGGGATGATGATGGCATTGCTCACCTTATTGGTAAGTATTATTTTGCCTGTAGCTCCGTGCTTCAGTATTTTACTAGGGTTAGGGAATAAAGCCCTGAAAGCAATAGACCCTGTATTGGCATTGAATTCACCTTGCATGGTTTCAATCACACCTTCTTCAGAATAAGGAGCTCCATCTGCAAGCACCAAATGAACCACATTATTCTCTTTGGTTTCATCTTTGGACTTGATGTATTCAAGGTATTCTTTTTCAGACACGTTGAAATAAACATGTACAGAACTGATGTTAGAAACGGTGGTAAACAAACTTCCTTGCTCTACCAAACTACCAGTCCTCAAAGGTATTCTATCGATAATCCCGTCAAAAGGAGCCCTGATGTTGGTATAAGACAACTGCACTTCTGCATTGTCCATTGCTGATTTGGCTTCTTCAATTTTAGCTATTACAGCATCGTATTTGGCCTTTGTTAGATTCAACTCAGATTCTGATATCACGTTGTTATCCACCATTATTTTCAAACGGCCGACTTCAAACTCTATCACTTTGGCTTCTGCTTTAGCACTTTCAAAGTTGGCCTTAGCTTTGGCCAATTCTGCTTTATACTCTTGCTCGTTGGTTTTGAATAGAATCTGGCCTTTTCTTACTTCCTGCCCTTCATCTACGTTTACCTTTTCAAGAAAGCCCTGTACCCTGGCCCTAAGCTCTACATTTTGAATGGCTTTGATATCTGCCACGTAATCCCTTTGCATAATGGTATCCGATGCCACTACCTCTATTACGGGGAACTCCTTGATTGATTCAGCCTTTTTGCCTCCTTCTTTGCCACTATTACATGAAAAAATGACAACCATCGGAATAAAAAATGCAAATATCCCGACTCTGTTTAATTTTATTCTGCTCATATTCAATACCAAACCTGTTTTTACCCTTATACAAAACTTAAAGTGATGTAATTTTTACACTTTAAAGCAACTACAAATAATACAATAATTTTGTTAAAACCCAGATAGATTTTGCCAAACTTACCTTTATCTCCTACCAACGGGCTATATCATGGATAAATAAGCCCCTAACTATTTTTCAAGAAGTCACTGCAATTACGGCCTGTTGATTCTATTACTTGTTGTATATTTGTGCACATACCAAGACTATAAAATGTTCAAGAAACCGATACTATTGATAGCCTTATCAATGATTCAATGCCATGTGTTTTCTCAAAACATTCCCGAACCAAAAGGTTATATGGCTTATCTGGCCACAGATAAGCTTACCATAGATGGTAAGTTGGAGGAGGCTAACTGGCAGGCGGCAAATTGGTCTACCCCTTTTCTGGACATACAGGGAGCTAATTTCCCTGTACCCAATCAGTTGACCCAAATGAAAATGCTTTGGGACGAAAACTTTTTGTTCATAGGAATCAAGCTGAATGAGAAAAACATCTGGGCCACCTACACTGAAAGAGAATCTGTAATATTCCATGAAAATGATATTGAAATATTCATAGATCCTGATGGAGACACCCATAATTATTACGAGGTAGAGATCAATGCTTTGGGAACGCTGTGGGATTTGTTACTTACCAAGCCCTATAAAAATGGAGGCAAGCCTATCAATGGCTGGAACATCAACGATTTTGAATATGCCATTCATCTTGATGGCTCCTTAAATGATCCTGAAGACGAAGACAATTACTGGTCCATAGAGATGGCCATCCCCTGGAAAAGCCTTTCTCAATCGGGACCCTCCTACAAAGCGCCAACCAATGGCGACCAATGGAAAATAAATTTTTCAAGGGTACAATGGCAAATTGAACCCACCGAAAATGGCTATACCAAAAAAATCAACCCACAAACTGGTAAATCCTATCCAGAAGACAATTGGGTATGGTCACCAATGGGACTGATCAATATGCACCTGCCGGAAAGGTGGGGATATGTTCAGTTTTCTGACATACAAGTTGGGCAGGGCAACAAATTATTTGTTATTGATCCTGATGAACAAATAAAGAATGAATTGCGAAAACTATACGATGCAGAAAAGGCTTTTTTCACTATCCAAGGTCATTATACCGACCAATTGACTGAATTAAATAGCAATACTCCCCTGTCAGATGTGACCATAGAAGCTACAAAATCCTGGTTTAAAATATCCAGTCCGGCAACTTCCATGGGAGAATACTGGTTTATAACAGAAGACAGCAGGGTATGGAAAAAATAAACCCCGTTTTAAAAGCTTTCAAAATTATCGTGACCGCTTACAAAGCAAAATCGATCAAATCATGAAGAAAAACAAAACCTATTTTTTTGGATTATGCCTACTTGGCCTTACTTGCCTTGGTTGTACCGAAGCAACAGAAACACGGGCATTGGTCAATTTACTACTTATAGACGCCCCGGGGGACTTTGATGAAGTCTGGGTAGAAGTCGATGGGGTAGAAATTTTACCAGCAGGCATTCGCGGCAGTGAGGAAAATGCCAGTTGGGTGAGCATCCCCTACCAGGCAGCCAGCAATATGGTTTTGGTAAGTGCATTGGTCGACGACACACAGCTTCTAATAGGAAGAACAGAAATTCCTGCTGGCGACATTTCCAAAGTTAGGTTTCTCCTTGGTGATGTAGTCTACTTGATCAGCGACGATGTGAGAACGGATATGACCATCTCCCCAGATAGCGAAGCGCTATTGGAATTGGATGTAGACATTAGCACCCAAAGTGGTTTCTCTTATGATATCATCCTGGATCTGGACCTGGCACAATCTGTAGTCGCTAACCAAAGTGGTGGTTTTAATTTTGTACCTCATCTTAGGGTTTTTGTAAGCACTGGTTTATCAGAAATCACTGGAACAATCCTCCCCATCAGCATTGCCCCACATGTCATGGCGATTTCCGCAACGGACACCTTCAGTACACTCACCTCCGATGATGGTGGTTTTTTGCTTAGTGGTTTGCCTGAAGATGAATACGCATTCAAAATAGCCGCTCCTACAGGATATCAGGACACTACTTTTACACTTCTGACTTATCCTGACAGCACATTGACACTGGAATCCATCACCTTACAAGCATCCACCTCCCCCTGATATATTTGCCAAGCTTATGACCGAAGATCAGCACAAAAAGTACATGTTAAGGGCCATTGAACTGGCTGAATTAGGCAGGGGAAGTGTCAGCCCTAACCCCATGGTGGGCTGTGTGATCGTACATGATGGATTGATTATAGGGGAAGGGTATCACGAAGAATACGGTCAAGCCCATGCAGAGGTAAATGCCATTGCTTCGGTCAAAGACAAATCACTTTTAAAAGAAGCAACCCTTTATGTAAGCCTGGAGCCTTGTGCTCATTTTGGAAAAACGCCGCCCTGTGCAGACTTAATTGTAAAGCATCAATTAAAAGAAGTCATCATCGCTGCGGTAGACAGCAATCCTTTGGTAGAGAAAAAAGGAATTCAGAAGTTAGAACAAGCAGGAATAGCCGTGACGACAGGAGTGATAGAGCAGGAGGTTAGAAAGCAGAACGTGCGGTTTTTTACCCAGATGGAGAAAAAGCGCCCCTATATTATTCTAAAGTGGGCTCAAACAAAAGATGGCTTTGTAGCCCGTACCAACTTCGACAGTAAATGGATCAGCAACTCGCTTAGCAGACAGCAGGTACACCGCTGGCGAACAGAAGAGGATTCCATTTTGGTAGGCACCAATACCGCACGTTATGACAATCCCCGCCTGAATGCCAGAGATTGGTATGGAAAAGACCCACTGAGGTTGGTTGTAGATAGAGAATTGAAATTGGAGGAAAGTTTACATTTGTTTGATGGACAGCAGGATACCATCATTTACAATAACAAACTCAATAAGACAGTCGGAAAGACCGAATGGGCAAAAATGGATGTTCGCATCGATGCCAAAGAAATCGTAGCAGACCTTTATGCCAGAAACATTCAGAGTCTGATCGTAGAAGGTGGAGCAGCGGTTTTGGGGGATTTTATAGCGAATGACTTATGGGATGAGGCAAGGGTTTTTACCGGAAATGCCGAGTTTGGTTTGGGCATCCCTGCCCCCGTAATGACAACTATTCCCACTGCCCAATATACTTTTAAGGAGGATTTACTAGCAATTTATAGGAACCATGACTGAGGAAATCAATCTACCCAAAAATGCCAACAAGGAGGAAATATACAAAGCCCTTCTGCCACAAGTAAAGGCCTTGCTTTCCGGAGAGGAAGATCTGGTCGCCAATATGGCCAATATGTCCGCGGTGCTAAAGGAGGCCTTTGGCTTTTTTTGGGTGGGCTTTTATATAATCAAAAAGGGTGAATTGGTTTTGGGCCCTTTTCAGGGACCGGTAGCCTGCACGCGGATCCAAAAAGGAAAAGGCGTATGTGGCAAAGCCTGGGAGACTGGGGAAACACAGCTGGTACCAGATGTCAATGCCTTTCCGGGCCATATTGCCTGCAGCGCCTCCTCCCAATCAGAAATAGTGGTTCCCGTATCCAAAGGAAAGAAGATCATTGCTGTTTTGGATATTGATTCTGATCAATTGAATGCATTTGAGGCAGTGGACCGGAAGTATTTGGAGGAAATGGTGGGGTACTTATAAGGCTTTACCTCAGTAACATTTTTTTTAAGTTGGTTTTGGTGTCCTGCATTTCCATTACAAATGGGTTTTACAGACCTTTTTTGGCTGTTTCCAATAAAAATGTGGTCTCTCCCCTAGAATCTTTGACCGAAATCCTTAATTTGACAATAATAAACCAAAGGGGTTGGATGCATACTCCATTAATATGCAACTCGTTTGGTAAAACATGTATATACAATTGTTGCGGCTAATGTGGGAAAAGCCGAAAATGAGATTTAAAATATGACAATAAAAGAAGCCATTTTAAAAAGTCTTGACGACATTAACGAACTGACAAACTATATGGAAGTTCACGACCACATTTTAAAAAATGGTTATTACGACTTTGGTCCTGCAAAAACGCCACCATCGACAATTTCAGCACAATTAGGAGAATTTATAAGAAATGGCGATTCTCGTGTCAAAAGGATAAAACAAGAAGGCGGTTCATACGCGTATTATCTGACCAAAAATGAACAAGAAATTGGAATTGAAATTTTATCAGGCTCAACCGAACCAACTTCTATAAAACTTCCAAAGGTCAACACAAAATCATATAACGAAAGGGATTTACATAAACTTTTGAGTAGCTATTTGAAAAACACCAAAATATATTCCAAAACAATTTTTCACGAACAGTCGAAATATGGAAAAGACAATAATCAAATTTGGACACATCCAGATGTGGTTGGAGTTAAGTTTTTGAATTTACAAACCAAAATCAGCCAGAATTTTTTAAAGTCAATAAATAGAGTTGACACATTTAAATTGAGTTCTTACGAAATAAAAAAGAAATCAATTCGGACTCTGAATTGAAAAAAGCCTATTTCCAAGCAGTTTCAAATTCAAGTTGGGCTAATTACGGCTATTTAGTTGCATTTGAATTTAGCGACAGCTTATCTGACGAGATGGAACGACTAAATCAATCATTCGGAATAGGAATCATTGAATTAAATGCCAATCCGTACCGAAGTAAAATTTTATTTCCTGCAACTTATCGAGATTTGGACTTTAAAACAATCGATAAACTTTGTAAAATAAATAATGAATTTGAGCAATTTATTGAGCAAACGGACAGATTAATGACAGCCCAAGAACGTTATTACAAATCGACTGAAAAGGAACTCGATGAATTTTGTGACACCTATTTTGACAACGATACAGAAATTGAAAAATATTGTAAAGAAAAATATATACCAAACGGAAAATAAACACTAGCCACAATAACTAAGCATTCTGACGGCTGGAACAGCCTAGTCTGAATGCAGTGTTGAACCTTGATAAATCTTCAGGGTAAACTTCAATGAAACATTGAAACGGTGTGTTTAAAGAAACTGTCGGAGGGTGTATTGTGCTTACGCTTGAGAAAATGGAGGTAGTCTTGTATGACTTCGTCGTCAAGTTCAAGCGGATTAGAATTGAGATGCATTCCCATATGGGCCAAACATCAGGCATAGTTGGTGAGGGTCCTTTAACTTTTACCGGAAATGGTTATCGATCTTCGGAGCCTTTTGAGTTGTAAACCATAGACTTGTACATTTTCACAGGCTTTTTCAATGATAGATTGCTTTTTTTTAATAGCTTAAAGTGTTGAATATTAACAATAAGTCTAATGTAGGAAGAAACGGCAATAAAGCCGGCTTCCTGCCTTAGCATGATTCGTTCAAAAATCGCTAAAATAGAGCGGGAGCGAAGTGTTTACCGTAGCTGTGTTTGCCTTAGTTAGCTTTTCACGGTTGGACAGAAACGCACTTTGAAATCCCGCCTTATCTTAGCGGAAACGTTGGGCTTCATTCCGATTTTCACTCATACAATTGTAATCGTATTTCATGAAATAAACGAATTAATAATTATAATTCATGAAAAGTAATTGATTTTCATGCTATATTTATAATCGTATTTCATAGAAAAGTATAATGAGTAATTATTTTTCACAACAAGTAACTGCATTTCATGGAAAACCTACTCCAGAGCCTGGATTACTTGCTGGGTACGCATTATTAGCAACTATTATAGAAGAAAATGGGGTAAATGTTCCTTTACCTGACAGACTTGCTATTGTTACTGAAAAACATCAACGGTATAATACCGAACAATGGCAGGTATTTACAATCAGACACAAACCTGATAATGATTTAACCAGTCACTTAGCTTTTGCAATAAAGTACGAAGGAATTGATCTATACATTCTAAAAAAAGTTTTTTGAGCACACAGGTAAGGAGCCCGTTCTCCACATGATAAAGAAAGAGCCCACCAGTCAGTATAGCAGGAGAGTATGGTTCCTCTATGAATGGCTAATGGATGAAGTACTTGATATACCAGATCTAAAGACAGGAACATATGTCGAAATAGTCAATCCCAAACTACAGTTCACGAGTTCTTCAATTAATTCGACCAGACACCGAATAAAAAATAATTTACCAGGTACACCAGCGTTTTGTCCCATGATTAGTAAAACCGATAAAATCGAAAGCTTTATAGCTAAAGATTTATCTGGTTCAATCGAAAAAGGCTTAGATGGTAGGGATAAAGATCTCATTAGAAGAACTGCTGCATTTCTGTTATTAAAAGACTCAAAAGCCTCCTTTGCCATCGAAGGAGAATACCCCCCAAATCTTAGAGCAAGAAACTGGGGCAAAGCAATTGGACAATCAGGAAAAAAAGAGCTAACAATAGAAGAATTAGAAAGGCTTCAAGACGTAGTAATTGGAACTAAAAAACTAAAGAACATGGGATTAAGAACGCAAGAAGGCTTTATCGGAGAGCATGATCGTGATACTTTTTCCCCGCTACCTGACCATATATCAGCAAAGTCTAAAGATTTACCATCTTTGATGAAAGGGCTATTAGACACAAATAAATTGCTGCAAGACTCAAGTTACGATCCGGTTTTAGCAGCGGCAACAATAGCATTTGGATTTGTATTTATTCACCCTTTCTCTGATGGCAATGGCCGCATACACAGATACCTGATTCATCATATATTGACTCGAATGGGGCATACTAAAAGGGGGATGATTTTTCCCGTATCAGCAGCCATACTAAACCGGATTGACGAATACCAGTCAATTCTAGAGTCATACTCATCTCAAAGAATAGAGTTAGTAGAATGGGAACCAACAGCAGATCACAATGTTAGAATTCTTAATGACACAATTGATCTATATCGCTATTTCGACCTAACCAAACAGGTAGAATTTTTATACGAATGCGTAGAAGAAACCATCGAGAAAATAATACCAGAAGAACTGGATTATTTAGAAAAATATGATCGGATGACTAAATTCATAAACAATTATTTGTCTTTGCCAGACACCAAAGTGGATTTATTAATCAAGTTGCTAAATCAGAATAAAGGTAGGTTATCAAAGAATAAAAGACAGAACGAGTTTGACGATATCACCGATGAAGAACTTTCAGCAATTGAAGAGAGCTTTCAGTCCATTTTTGAAAAAAAGCAATAAATAAACGAAAGCCCAATAAAACCTAAACTGCATTAAAACGCAGTTTAGCCAAACGTAGCATTAAAAAAATGGACAGAAAAGAGAAAAGACAAAAAATTGACCAAGCGATTAGGGATATTACGATACCATTTTTGCGAGAAAAAGGATTTAAGGGATCTCTTCCACATTTCAGACGACAAAACAAAGATGGAATAAACCTTTTGACTTTTCAACACAGTCTATATGACACAAAATTAGTTGTAGAAATAGCCAATTGTCCACCTGAAGGAATCACAACCCATTGGGGAAAAGAAATTTCAAAAAATAAAGTGACCGCTCATGACATGGGACATAGACTGAGACTCGGAAGCGAAAAACACGATACGGATTATTGGTTCGACTATGGTAAAAAATCAATATTAACTGATGTTTATAAAAAATTAGCCACAGAGATTATCGAACTCTGGGACGAAGCAGAAACATGGTGGAAAAAAGACCCTTTTGAACAAAAACAAGAAATTAAAACGCTACACAAAAACTAAGCATTCTGATGGCTGGCCCTTCGACCCCTTCGACAGGCTCAGAGACCGAGCTTCGGGACAGTGCTAAGGGATCATTTCTCGATTTCAGGAACTTGGCTTACTATGGGGAATGATTTTCCCCATTTGTTTTTTTAGCGTTGGGAGAATGAAAAAGTTACTGATTTTAAGTTGTTTTTTGACCTAGGGTTCTTTGTTTTAGTAGCTATTATTCATTAGTTAAAGGGTTTTGGAGCGAATTTTAGGCTGTTTTTGCCATTTGGGCATACCTGTCCCAATAAGTTAATTGATAGCGATTTGAAAGGGAAGAGCCTTTAAATCCCGCACTACGCATATTCGAACTAGTCATTAAGAAAAAAATGAAAGGAGAAGATCATTTAAAGAAAGTAATTGGGCGAACATTGGAAGACGGACGACTCCAATCCTTTTATTTGAAAGGAGAACTAGTTGATAGAATAAATGTGACCTTCCTGAAAATTGGAGATTGTTGGCTAAGAGTCGTTTCGACTGATGAAATGACAAATGTTAAAATAGAAGAAGATGCTATTGATGAAATTGAATTTTATGGTGACAATGAATTTAAATATCCGATTGAACTAATAGACAAGCATTTTCCTGAATTCAAAAAATATATTGGAAAGAAGCTTTTGGACTTCAAAGAGTTGGTTTTGAAAGAAGCTGAATCAATGAGTTTTGGAATCAATCTCTATTTTGAAGATAACTTGAATTGGGTGATTCATAATCAAGACTATCCAATTGACAGGAATGTGTACTATTTTAACAACAAAATTCCCGAAGATTTAAAAGAAAATAAAAACGAAATGCTAACATTAGGCGGAATACAGGCTGAATGGTTAAAAATGAGCATTTTTGCTTCTAAAGAAATTGCGGTTTATAGAAAGTGAATCGCTTCGAAATTCCGCACTACATTTACACTCCCCTTGTGTTTCATGACTAAGAACGAGAGTAATTATTACGCTCATTATTTAAACGAGAGTATTTTTTCACTATTTTTACCCTTATTAAAACTTCAAGTGAAACTTATACTTCTGAAAATGACAACATTTGATAAAAATTTGCCTTATAACGATTTGCCATTACTACCTCCCGAAACAGAGATAGAAACCAAAGAAGTACTAAAAAAGAATATATCAGCTAGTAGAGCATTAGCTCAACTTAACGGAGCAATCATAAATCTTCCTAATCCAAGTCTTTTTCTTGATAGCCTACATTTACAAGAGGCTAAAGCTAGCTCTGAAATCGAAAACATAATAACAACAAATGATGATCTTTATCAATCGGTCGTAGCCGATAAGAAATTTGATAATCCTGCTACCAAAGAAGTCATAAACTATAAAGAAGCAATTTGGACTGCCTTAAATAAACTTGAATCAAAACCATTTATAACAACTAACCTATGTATTGAAATTGTTCAGTGTATTAAGCAAAATAATTTAAGCATTAGAACATCCCCAGGAACAACCTTATCAAACACACATGGAAAAGTGATTTACACACCTCCTTCAGGCGAAAATATCATCAGAGAGAAAATGGCTAATCTCGAAAATTTCATTAATACAGACAATTCATTAGACCCATTAATTAAAATGGCCATAATGCATTATCAATTTGAGGCCATTCACCCATTTTCTGACGGTAATGGACGAACTGGAAGAATTTTATTACTCCTTTACCTTAAACTTGAAAAACTACTTGATATACCAGCAATATTTTTGAGTGAATACATCATTCGGCATAAGAATGAATACTACAAACATTTAAAAGCAGTAACTGAACAACAAGATTGGGCAGGGTTTATAATTTACATGCTGGATATGATTGAACAAACAGCAACAACAGGACTTCAAAGATTAAAGTCAATAATCGAATTGATGGGAACAACTGGAGAAAAAATTAAAACTACTTTGCCAAAGGTATACTCTAAAGATTTAATCGAATTGATTTTTAAGCTACCCTATACAAAAAGACAATCTTTGGTGGATGCAGGACTAGGTACACCTAAAACAGTGGGTAATTATTTAATTCTACTCGAAGAGCATGGGTATCTAAAGTCAATCCGAGTCGGTAAGGAAAAACTTTACTTAAATGAAGAATTGATGAAGATATTAGAAATGAAAAAATACCATCAAAGCAGAATCAAGTAGCCCAACCTGAGACAAATAGCTCAGGTTGAGTCTCTCACACCATCTCGGTCGACCCCTGTAAAAAACAGGGCAGGCTGTACGAGTCTCGTACCTGCCCTGCATTCCGGCTCTTCACTAAAATATTCCAAAGAGATCATTTTTTACGCTCAGCCCCAGTTCACCGGATTATAGGTTGCGTTTTGAACTAATAGGAAAGCATGGATTCATTTCCTTTTCTTCTTAGGCGTGACAAAGTGATCGTAGTAATCAGGATTGGACTTTGAGCCACTGCCCAGCCTCTTTTCCTTTCCTGCCGCCACCAAACTACTCCCAGCAAACCACCCCTGTGGAAAAACAGTGCTACTTGTTAATGCTTCGCCACAGGTTTTCACCGGCTGGATTAATTTGGTATCTTCGATACCAGATGCCCATGCTGGGCACACCCAATTAAAGAGAAAGCCTAAAAGAAATGAGCACATAGAGAAACGACATGGCAAATGAAATTAATCAAATTGCTCTCTTTGAAAAACCATTGTTTACATGGTATAAGTTACCCTTGGCCATTGATAGGGAATTAGATTTACCTGCCGAGTCTTGTTTTGCTTATATTCTTGAGGGGGATAATCAAGACTTAACGGATTCAGGTTTTTTAGCTAAAAAAGGAACCGTTATACTTTCTCTATGCGGAAAAACAGTTGGTAATTCCCTTTCAAAAATAGAAACAGCTTTTATAAGTACAATTATCGTTCATTTTGATAGAGAGGTTTTAAAAAAGGTTTTCAACTACGAAAAGCCTAAATTTTGGAAAGAACTCAAACACCCATTAAAAAAAGACATTGCGCAACAAGATGCCTCAGCTTTAGTGAGCGCTTACTTTTTGAATGTTGCTGACTTATTCAATCACAAAAACGCACTTAACGAAGACATTTTATCAGTTAAACTAAAAGAGATCGTGTTATTACTTCTGCAAACTCAGGAATCTTCAAATCTAAATGCAATCGCAAGGAGTTTATTTTCAGATAGAATTTTTTCATTTCAAGAAGTTATTGAAGCCAACTTATATGAACCTTTAAATTTGAACCGTTTGGCTGCCATGACAAATAATAGTCTTGCTTCCTTTAAAAGAAACTTCAGGAAAATATACAACAACTCTCCTGCGAACTACATAAAAGAGAAGAAATTAGAACGAGGGAAAAAACTACTCATTCATTCTCAAAAATCAATAAGTGAAATTTGCTACGAATGTGGCTACGCTGATCCCTCCAGTTTTGCGAGATCATTCAAAAATAGGTTTGGTATTTCTCCTTTAGATTTCAGGTTGAGCCAAAATGAACATTAATTGAGCCCTTGTGTAGGACGCTTGTACCAAACCCTTTGGAACTTTGCAGAAACATCAATTTTTAAACACAAGAAGAATGAGTAAGACGAGGAGTTTTTGGGACAATGCATCGAAAAATTACGATAAAACAGAGGAACGGTTTGAGTACATCCATCAAAAGTCAAGGGAAAACACTAAAAAACATATAGAAAGCACTAATGTTGTCTTGGATTATGGTTGTGGAACGGGCACAACAGCTTGCGAGATTGCTAATGACGTTAAAGAGATTTATGCCATCGATATATCATCGAAAATGATCGAAATTTCCAAAGGAAAAGCAACTAAAAAAAACATTAAAAATGTGACATTCGCTCAAGGGGATATTTTCGATGAAAACCTGAGAAAAGAGTCTTTTGATAGAATATTAGCATTCAATATGCTGCATACTATCCCTAATCCTGAAAAGGTGACGAAAAGAATAAACGAATTACTAAAACCTGATGGATTATTTATTTCTGTAACACCCAGTCTAGGAGACAAATTGTCATTTGTAGTAGGCTTGCAGATTCGACTTGTTCAGGTACTTTGTAAAATTGGAATAATCCCCATTCCGATTAGAATACTGAAAAGCACCGACTTAGATCATTTAATGGCCAAAGGAAATTTTCAGACAGTTGATTCCGAGAAAATTTATAAAGGTGCATCAAGCTATTTTATAGTAGCAAAGAAAAAAAATGAACTGTAACTGCTGCTAACCGAGTGGATGTCCACAGGCGATAAGTCTAAAGCCTGTCCCGAACCTTCGGGATTGCACCCCTCACAGGCCTGCTGAGTTTGGCGAATTACCCTCCCGGTCAACCCCTGTGAAAAACAGGGCAGGCTGTACGAGTCTTGTGCCTTCCTTGTATTTCGGTGCTTCACGGAAAGATAAACACCTGATCGATGATGGAATATTTACAGAGAATACAGCTCGTGATTATTCAACCAAATTATATGAAATAAGTATCTTAGAGAAGAAGAAAATGATAAGCCATCTTTACTACCTAGAACTATATAACAACCTATTCGAATAAAACCTATTACTAAAACTAAACATTCTGAGGGATCTAACTCTTCGACTAACATAGGGTAACCATTCACAGGCCAGTATCCTCTTAGTGGGTTGGTTAATGTTAGTATGGGAAATAGTTTACCTCATCATATTTTTTAAGCGTCAAAATATTAATGAATTAACTGTCCATATTTCCAATGTATAGGTTTATTTTTTAGTCGCTAAAATCTACTAGAAAAAGAATTTAAGAGCGAATTTCAGACTTTTTATTAAGCTTAAAGATTGTTTTACATTTAAGAAAATAGAATAATCCTCTATTCTTAAAACTTAATATAAGATAATAAATACCGTCACAAAACACAATTTTAAAATTTTCTTTAAAAAACTTACGACGTTACAGTGTATTTATTAAACATTTTTATTAAGTTGAAATACATTAATAAATCATAGGTACTTGGTATACAACACGTATACCAGAAACTCTCTTGGTAAAGGATAGCTATGTGAAGATGTTACCATTAATTTAAAAGAATACCTACTATTAGTTATTTTAAGAGCTAGATTCAACCCCTATCTTTGATGATAC
>NZ_ATNM01000084.1 GCF_000427295.1 Cyclobacterium qasimii M12-11B
AGCACATGCCTGAAGGGTTTACTGCTTCTTTGGCTGATCGGCTGAATCATTTATCTGACATTCAGGTAAAAGAAGCAAAAGATGGTGAAGCAGCTCTTAACGGCTGTGTTTACATAGCACCGGGCGGAAAAAACATATCCGTTATTAAAAACAGCGAAGGACTCCAGATTGTGCTTGATAACCATGACACACCAAGCCGTCATAAACCATCTGCTGATTATTTATTCCGTTCTGTCGGGAAACTGACAGATTATGAAAAAGTAGCGGTTATCATGACCGGAATGGGCAGTGACGGCACTGCTGGGCTAAAGGACATGCTAACAGCCGGCAATGTGAAAGCCATTGCGGAGTCTGAAGAATCTTGTGTCGTATACGGGATGCCAAAAGCTGCTGTTAAAGCGGGTCTCATTCATGAGATTAAACATGTGGAAGATATCGCAGCATCCATCACAAGCTGTGTGAAAAAAGNGAGGGTGTGATTCAAATGGATATGAATCAGTATTTAGATGTCTTTATTGATGAGAGTAAAGAACATTTACAAAC
>NZ_ATNM01000085.1 GCF_000427295.1 Cyclobacterium qasimii M12-11B
GGCCAGCAGCATCTGGTGGCTGAAGATAAAATTATTGGCAGAATGGTCCAGGCAAAATATTTGTCATCCATGATTTTGTACGGGCCGCCCGGAATTGGAAAAACATCAATCGCAACAGCAATCGCCGGTTCAACAAGTATTGCTTTTCGAAAGCTGAATGCTGTCATTAACAATAAAAAAGATATGGAAATCGTAGCTCAGGAAGCCAAGATGTCCGGCCAAGTGATTTTGATTCTGGATGAAGTCCACAGGCTGGATAAAGGAAAACAGGATTTTCTATTACCCTATTTAGAAAACGGAATGATCATTTTGATCGGAGCAACGACGGCTAACCCGTATCATGCCATTAATCCGGCGATCAGAAGCCGGACCCAGATTTTTGAGCTTGAACCGTTAACACCTGATCTGATTAAACAGGCACTGGAACGTGCGCTCCATGATGAGCATCGGGCCTTGGCACCTATTCTGTATCCATTGATGATCAGGCGATGGAGCATTTTGCCCACGGATGCGGAGGAGATGTCCGCTCCGCTTTAAATGCGCTTGAGCTTGCCGTGTTGTCAACGAAGGAGTCAGCAGACGGTGAAATTCACATTACATTAGAAACCGCGGAAGAATGCTTGCAGAAAAAAAGCTTTTCTCACGATAAAGATGGTGACGCGCATTATGATGTACTGTCCGCTTTTCAAAAATCGATCCGCGGCTCTGATGCCAACGCTGCTCTTCACTATTTGGCTAGATTAATTGAAGCCGGTGATCTGGAGAGCATCGCAAGACGATTGCTTGTTATCGCCTATGAAGATATCGGTTTAGCAAGCCCGCAAGCCGGTCCTAGAGTGCTGAACGCTATTCAGACCGCTGAGCGAGTCGGGTTTCCTGAAGCGCGAATCCCGCTGGCCAACGCAGTTATTGAGCTTTGCCTCTCACCGAAATCAAACTCTG
>NZ_ATNM01000086.1 GCF_000427295.1 Cyclobacterium qasimii M12-11B
CCTCAACGCAGCGAGTGATGTCCTCGCTTGAGTGCCCGGCCGAGACCTGCACGCGGATACGGGCTTTGCCGAGCGGCACGACGGGGAACGAGAAAGCGATCACGTAGACGCCGTGCTCGAGCAGAGCATCCGCCATGGCAACAGCTTCGTGCTCGTCAGCGAACATGACCGGAATGATTGGATGCTCACCTGGCAGTAGCGTGAACCCGGCCTCAGCCATCCCGCTGCGAAACTGTTCAGCATTCGCCGTGAGCTTGGCGCGGCTCTCGGCCCCTTCGGCCACGAGGTTGAGCGCTTCGATCGAGCCGGCCACCACGGAGGGCGCGACGGCGTTCGAGAAGAGGTAGGGGCGGGCGCGCTGGCGCAGCAATTCTACGATCTCGGAGTGGGCACTGATGTAGCCACCGGAGGCCCCTCCGAGTGCCTTGCCGAGGGTGCCCGAGATGATGTCGACCCGGTCGGAGACACCGCAGTGTTCGGGGGTTCCAGCGCCGGTTTCGCCGACGAAGCCGACGGCGTGGGA
>NZ_ATNM01000087.1 GCF_000427295.1 Cyclobacterium qasimii M12-11B
AAAAACTCAAAATCCCCCTTCTCTAAGGGGGACAAAGGGGGTATTTTTTCTTAAGCATATTGAATAATTTTGGTAGTATTATTGCTTTTTTTCTGCAACAATGCTGACTAAATCATTCAAGTTATTTTCATTACGTTACATTTTTCCTGGTGTACAAATCCAGGTTAATTGACTTTTTTATAACTTAATACGGCCAATCCATTGACTAAAATAGCATAAGCCAGGGTCTTCCATAACTGAGGAAGAATGTCTGTAAATCCCGCGCCCTTTAACATTACCATTCTTACCACCTCCACAAAATACCGAATGGGATTAAAGGTCGTAATCATTTGCGCCCATTTTGGCATGCTCTCTATGGGCGTGAACAAGCCACTCATAAGAATAAAAATCACGATAAAAAACCAGGCAATAAACATGGCTTGCTGTTGGGTGTCTGTGAAATTGGAAATAAAAAGACCAATACCCAGAATCACCAATAAATAAATAGCCGTATAAAAATAGAGGATGCCCAAACTCCCAAGTATGGGAATATCAAAAATAATTTTTGCAAGCACCAGCCCAATGGTCAACAAACCCAAGCCTATAATCCAAAATGGGAAGAGCTTACCGATAATGAATTGACTCTTTTTGATAGGGGTTACATTTATTTGTTCCAATGTTCCGACCTCTTTTTCACGGACAATGTTCATTCCCGAAAGAAACAAGGTGATCATGGTGACCAGGAGCACCAAAATACCCGGCACCATAAAAGTTTTATAATCCAGGGTGATGTTGTACCAATAAGAGGGAATAATCGTGATGACCCCAGAAGACCCATTTCCACTGTTTCCATTAGCAGCATGGAGTGAAATACTTTGGTTAAAGCCCTGCACAATTTGATTAACATAAACACTCTCCACCCCTGCAGCTGCTCCATCTATGGCATCAACGGTGAGCCCTAAGCCCGTTTTTTTATTCTTTATCAGCGCTCGTTCAAAATTATTGGGGATTTCTAAAATGACATTTACCTTGCCTTCAAGCATTGCTGAATTTGCCTCTTCAAAAGAGGAAAAGGGAGGCAGTAGATTGAAGTAAGAAGAAGAACTGAACTTCTCAATCAACGCCCGAGAGGAACTGCTGCGATCCGAATCAATGTATCCGAAATTAATGTCCTTTACTTCATAAGTGGCTGCATTTGAAAGAATTAGAAGTTGAATGATAGGCAAAATAAATATAATAGGAAGCATACCTTTATTTCTAAAGATCTGCTTGAACTCTTTTTGAATCAAATATCCGATGGTTTTCATTATTCCAACCTGATTTTATATTTGTAGATACTAACTCCCATAAAAAATAGTGTCATTCCAATAAGAATCGCAGTCTCTTTCCAAATAAAGGCTATCCCTACTCCTTTTAACATGATCCCTTTAATGATAATGATAAACCATTTGGCCGGAATGGTATTGCTAATAAGCTGTAAGGGCAGTGGCATACTGGAAATAGGAAAAATAAACCCGGACAAGAGGATTACAGGCAACATCAGTCCCATTAATGAGATCATCATGGCCGTCTGTTGGGTCTCAGCTATGGTTGATATTAAAATCCCCAAAGACAATGAGGTAATAATGAATAATACACTTTCTAAACCCAGCAGAATTAAGCTTCCCTGAACCGGCATCTTAAATATAAAAATGCTTAGCAATACGATGATTATGGCATTAATGATGGAAAGCAAAATATAAGGTACAACCTTACCTAAAACCACCTGAAAGGGTTTTAGAGGAGATACCAGCAAAATTTCCATGGTGCCTAACTCCTTTTCTCGTGTGATGGATATGGACGTCATCATGGCAGAAACCAACATTAGAATAATCGTCATCACACCTGGTACAAACATAAAAACACTCTTAATTTCAGGATTGAATGCCATATGAGTTTGCATAAAGACTTGACTGCTCCCTGCTTGATTGTTATTTATAGATTGATTGTATTGCTGAATGATGGCTTGAATATAATTGGTAATAGAGTTGGCTGTATTTGGATCAGTTGCATCTGCAATTACTTGTATGGTCGATTGCCCCTCTTTTATAAGCTTTTCGCCAAAGTCCTTTTCAAAATTTATTACTGCCTTAATTTTCCCTTGTTTGAAAACACCCTCTACTTGGGATTCAGCATCTAAGTATCGATTGATAGAAAAGTATTTGGAAGAAGCCATTTTATGAATAATTTCAATGGTTGTGGCATCCTTCGCATGATCAAGGATAGCAATTTCCACCTTATTGATTTCATTGGTAATGGCGAATCCAAATAATAAAATTTGAGCAATAGGCATCCCAAAAAGGATAAAAAGTGACCTTTTATCCCTGTAGATATGGTAGAATTCCTTCCTTACAAAACCAATAAAACGCTTCATTTCGAAAAATTAAATTTCTTTTTATTTATTCCGGGTTACTGTTACGTGCCAATTGCAGAAAAACTTCATTAAGGTTACTTGCTTCATATTGCTCTTTTAATCGTTTTGGACGATCCATGGCTTCAATTTTTCCATTGACCATGATAGATACCCTGTCGCAATACTCCGCCTCGTCCATATAATGTGTCGTTACAAATATGGTCGTGCCTTTGTCTGCAGCATGGTAGATCATTTCCCAAAACTGCCTTCTGGTAATCGGGTCAACACCTCCAGTGGGCTCGTCCAGAAAAACGATTTTTGGGTCATGCAAAAGGGAAACAGAGAAAGATAATTTTTGCTTCCAGCCCAAGGGCAAAGCACCAACCAATTGGTCTATGATATTTTCTAATTTCAGGTCAGCTACTAATACCTTTATTTTTTCCTTTATGGTGGATCGGGACAAACCGTAAATCCCACCAAAAAAGGTAATGTTCTCCCTTACCGTTAAATCATCGTAAAGCGCAAACTTCTGGCTCATATAGCCAATGTTTTTCTTGATAAGCTCCGTTTGGGTATAGACGTCAAAGCCTGCTACACTTGCTTCACCAGAGCTGGGTTTCGAAATTCCAATAAGCATTTTCATGGCCGTGGTTTTTCCTGCCCCATTCGCCCCCAGAAAGCCAAATATCTCACCCGCTTTTACCTCAAAGCTTATGGCATCAACAGCTAGAAAAGCGCCAAACTTTTTCGTCAATTCTACGACCTTTATAACATTTTCTTCGCTCATTTTCTTGCCAATTCCATAAATACATCCTCAATGGTAGGTTCGGTAAGCCCAATATAAATTTCTGAAAGCCCCTTTGATTTCAGGTAATTTTCCAATTCAGGTATTTCTAAATCGGTCCGCTTATCCGTATAATGGACGAACTCCCCAAAAGGATAGACACTGTACAAGTTTGGGAAATCCCGGAGTACTTGTATTAATTTATGCCTTTCCTTTGCCCCGATTTCATAAACTGCTTTAGGGTACTTTTGCACAATATGCTTCGGACTGTCAATTTCAAGGAGCTGCCCATCTTGCATGAGGGCCACCCTATCGCACAAAGCAGCTTCATCCATATAAGGAGTGGAAACCAAAATCGTGATTTCCTTTTCCTGAAGGCGCTTCAGCATGTCCCAAAATTCCTTCCTTGACACCGGATCTACACCAGTGGTAGGTTCATCTAGAAAAAGCACCTTGGGTTTATGAATCAAAGCACAACAAAGGGCAAGCTTTTGCTTCATCCCTCCAGATAATTTCCCTGCACGGCGGGTTTTAAAGGGTTCTATCTGTTCATAAATGTCCTTGATTAAATCATAGTTTTCTTCAAGCGTAGTCCCGAAAATGGTGGCAAAAAATTGCAGGTTTTCTTCCACCGTCAGGTCCTGATACAAGGAAAATTTCCCAGGCATATAGCCCACAGATTTTCGAATACCAATATAATCCTTCACTACATCCATTCCGGCTACGCTGGCAGTTCCTGAATCTGCTACGAGCAAGGTGGTTAGAATCCTAAACAAGGTGGTTTTCCCAGCTCCATCAGGGCCGATAATTCCAAATAATTCACCGGGTTTCACCTCAAATGATATATTCTGAATGGCTTTAAATCCCTTATAGGATTTGCTGATATTGTCAAGGGATATCCCCATTGTTATGGCTTTATATTAATGGTAATATGCAGGGAGATCTTAGATTTTATAGAATTAGATATTAAACAAGCAGCTTCCGACTTCTGCACAATTCGTTCCGCGCGTTCTCTGTCTTTTTCATCGTCAATCGTCACTGTTGGGGATAAAATAATTTCCGTCATGGCAAATTTGCCATCAACTTTATCCAATACCCCCTTGGCACTACAGCTAAATGCTGAAAAGGCCAGCTTACTGTTTTCCGCAATTGCCAAAAAAGTGGTCATCAAACAACTACATACTGAAGCAGTAAATAAATGTTCAGGGGACCAAATATTGGGCATCCCCTTAGGGAATTCCGGAGGGGTGGCCACTTCTATACAATTAGAACTTCCAGCATCATTCTCTTCAAATTCAGGAGAACACATTAGGCCTTTTCTATCTACTTGCCAATTGAGATCTACATTGTATTCATGTTTTTCCATAGTGAAAATTGTCTAAATTTTGTATTGTTTATTATTCTGTCTCGGTTTTTTCTATCCACATTTCTGCTGGCATACCTATTTTAAGGCTTCCATCATTTTTTACATTAATTTTTACTGCATAGACCAGGTTTACTCTTTCTTCTTTTGTTTGGATAATTTTAGGGGTAAACTCTGCAGTTGATGAAACCCAGCTAACAGTACCCTTGTAGGCTTTCATCCCGTCATCTGAATCTATCTTCACGCTTACATCTTTCCCAATGGTGATATTGGGTAATTGTGTTTCGCTGATGTAAACCCTTAAAAGCATCTCGTTCAGGTCAGCAATTTTATAGAGCGGTTTTCCAAAAGCAACGACTTCACCTGCCTCAGCGAATTTTCCCAAAACAGTTCCATTAATTGGGTTCTTAAGGGTACTTTGAGCAATTTGGTGATCGATCTGAGCGATACGGGCATCAAAAGACAATGCCTCTTTCTCAATAGGCAATTGCTGGGTTTGTACGTTTTTAATCTGTCTTTTAAGTACTTCCACCTGGTTGCTCCCTCGATCTAATTGTTGCTGGGTGGCAGCTCCATCGGCAATCATTTTTGAGACACGGTCAAATTCTAAAACTGCATTTTTTAATTGTTCTTTAAGCACATTAATCTGCGAAGAAACACTTCCGGATTTTGAGAATACCGTTTCCTTTGAGGCCAACAGTTGTTGCTTGTTCAAAAACAAAGACAAGGTATCTACTAAACCTACCATGGCCCCCTCTTCGATCACTTGCCCCTCCTCGACGGTTAAGAACAATAGCTTCCCAGCAGATTCGGCTGAAACGGTAATTTCAGTTGCCTCAAAATTGCCATAACCATCTGCTTTCTCTTCATCGTTACAGGATAGGACACCCATTAGAAGAATACTTGATAAAAATAGTTTGAAGGTTTTCATTTTTATTCGCATTTTAAAAGTCACCCTTAATTAATTGATACCTGGCTTGACTCATCACCCATTGTAATTCGGTCAACTTTTGATTAATTTTTGCATCATAAAGCTTATTGAGATCAATGATATAGGCAGAAGAAGTAATGATTCCATTTTGAAATTGGGAGGTTTTTGATGCAATTACTGCTTCCCGCAAATTTACTATGGATGCATCATGCTGAAGAATTTCCTTGTACTTGCTAATATCCTCCAAAGCTTCTTGCAATTGGATTTCATTGTTAAGCACAAATGTTTCTCTTTCTGTAGCCACTACTTGCTTCAATGCTTCTACACTGTGCTTTTTTTCCTGAGCCTTGCCCCAGTCAAATAACCTCCAGTTAAACTTTAAGCCTACCATATAAAAATCCTGAAAGGAATTGTCCAGCATATTTAAACCAGGATTTCCATAACCTGCTTGTGCAAATCCCATTACACTGGGGGATTTTTCTTTATCAATTAAATCCTTAGAAAGTTCTAACTGATATTCCTTGTACTCAAATAGTTTTAGTTCCGGTCGATTTAAAGGGTTATTTGAAGACAATAAAATCTCAGGTTTTACCAGTGTGTCTTTCAAGTTTATTTCCTTAAAAATTAGGGAGGACAGGCTTTCCAAAGCTTTTTTGCGTTCGTATTTGAGGTGAACTTTTTGTTGCTCCAGTAGTAAAATCTCAGCTTGTAAGAGCTGAGTGGAGGAAGGTAGTGCCATTCCATTCTTTACAGCAGACACCCCTTCGTTGAAGCGCTCCTGCAATAATTTCATTTTTGAATCCAAAAGCTTTTCTTGCTCCTGAAGGAGTAAAACATTAAAGAAAGTACCATTGACACGCTCTTTAACCTGATAAATGGTAACCTCCACCTCTTGCTGTCGGGTTTTTAATTCTGCCTCTTTCAACCTGGCATTTGCCGCTATATTTCCACCATTATAAATCAATTGGTTAACATCCAGCGTTGCCCTGTACTGATCCTTATTCGGAGGTTGGATGGTGGTATTGGGCAAATCAATAGGAATCCTGGTGACTTCAGATTGATAGGTGGACTGCGCATTCAAATCCAGTTTTGGAAGTTTCTGCATCTCGAGGACATTGACCTCAGACTGATACTGTTGCTCCAACAAAACCTTTTGACGTCCAAGCGGATAATTTTTTTCAGCAAGGGAAAGGCACTCCTCCAATGTCAATGACTGCTGTGCAGGTAAAAGAAGGGGGACCATGCCCAGGATAAAGGTTAAAATCCCTTTCATGTTTTTTTTATTGAGTTGATAATAAAATCTGAAACAACAGTTTTACGTTGTTCCATTAACTTTTCAAATTCATCGTCTCCCAATTTCAAAAACCCCTTAATAAGAGGCTTCGCCACAAAGGGAAATATATTCAACGAGACAATACTTAAAAATAATTGCTCCCCATCAGTGGGTCTCAAAATTCCTTGTTCGACTTCGTTTGCTACTTGTTTTTTAAATTTATCCAGTGATGGGAAACCATTGTTTTTTTGAATTGATTCAAAAAAACCAGGATTACGATTGATCTCCTGGATAATGAAATTCGGCAAATAGGGATGCTTTTTGATAAAGGAAATATAATTATGGGTAAAACCTTTTATCTTATCTTCAATGCTAGAATCATCATTCAGGATTTTATTGAGCTGGGGAGCCAATAAAGAAAAAACGCTTTTGAATACCGCTTCGAAAAGCAATTGTTTACTTCTGAAATAATAATGCAACATGGCTTTATTAATGCCGGCACCATTTGCAATCTCCTGCATTCGGGCTCCATCCATCCCTTTTTGCTGGAAAACCTCCTTGGCAGCTTCCAGGATTTTTACCTCTGTATCTTGATTAAACTTTTTTTCGGCCATTTAACTGTTTGGTTTAACCGTTTGGTTAACAAAGGTAAAATTTTTTCTTATAAAAGGAAATTGATTTGAAAGAAAGTTTACTATTAAGCTAAAATACTCTAAGTCAAAACCTAATGAAAGGTTAAATCACTGCGAACCCTTTTTGGGGAGATTCAGTGGAGGGAAAGGGTGCAGCAATCTCGGATCATTGTCATACTATCTCAAGCTTATATTTTAGAATGTTTACGAAAAAATCCCCCTTTGAAGAAAAGGGGGATATTGTGCTTTCAAGACTTACGAGTGCGTACCTGATCTTATATTTCCTCAGCCCGTAACAATGAAACCAAAAGAGCTTAAATTGTCATTTTGCCGCAATTCCCCCTTAAAGGGGGCTAGGGGGATTTATACGGGATTGTAAACCTATACCAGTATTTAAACAATAATCGGTAAACTAATTTTAGGACGAGTAAGTACAAAAAAATCCCCCTGCCTCCTTTAAAACAAAGAGGGATTTTAGTTTATTTACTTTCTTGCGAAAGTCTACACCTCAATACAGAAGTTTGACCATCCATTAATGTACAGGCAATTAAATATTCATTCCCACCATCTTTAAGCTTGTACCGCTTTTTGATAAGGTCAGGCTTTATTGGGAAATTCCGTGTCAATACATTTACCTTCCAATCTGGGAAACGTGCTTTAAGGATTTTCTTATCCAACTTCAACTCCTCCAAAACTTCAAAAACCCTCCCATTCACTGGATCTGGCAATTCATTTGTAGTATATAGATGGGTATGTGGATGCAGTTTACTTAACCCAAACCGAACAGCGAAGCTTTTAAAGGCGCCCGTTTTCAGAATGCAGGAATAAGGCAACACCAGGTATTTTTGCGGCAAAGAATATTTGACAACTGCATTTAATTCTTCATCAAGCGTAAATGAGAATTGTTGCTCACTATTACCACTTAGTTCCGTAGCTATTATTTTAACAGGCCCCTTTGAATCAGTGGATAGAAAAAGCAGTTCCTTTACCTCGTTTTTAACCCCCACTACATGCACCTCATTTACTTCTGGCAAAGCAATGAGCGCCGCATGAATGTCAAGCATGGGAGAAGCTTTTATCAAAAGCACCTTGGCTTTTTGATGGAACAAATCCCAGTTTTGGGTGATATCTGGTTCAAGGTCTTCAAGCCGATACATTTTTTGATTTCCTGTCCCCCTTCTTGCCGGATCAATATAGAGCACATCGTATTTTTCCTGGGTCTCCTGGATATAATGAACAGATTCCTGATGAACCACTTTTAATTTAATATCCTGATCTCCAAATAGCTTGGCAAGGTTGTGTTGGGCAAGTTCAACCAGTTCTTCTTGTCTTTCGATGTAGGTAACATCCGTAAAATGCTGGCCTATATAAAAAGTATCTACAGCAAAACCTCCTGTGAGGTCAATAAAAGTCTTTCCTGCCACAAGCCTGGCTTTGTACTTGGCCGTTAACTCGGAGGAACATTGTTCCATAGACAAGGAAGGCGGAAAAATAAGGGATGGGTGACTCGCCCAGAAAGGAAGCTTTTTAGCCGCCTTTTGCCTCATGGCAATTTGCTGTGCTGCTGCTTTTAAGTCCATCCCTGGAAGGGACTTATGGCTTAAAAGCAAATGTGCAGGATCTTCCGTAAGATGATCCTGCACAAATTGCATCAATTCCTGATGATATATATTTTCAAGGTTCACTTAAACCATGCTGTGTTCCAATAAATACTCGGCAATCTGGACTGCATTGGTAGCCGCCCCTTTTCTAAGGTTATCCGCTACAATCCACATATTAAGTGTATTGGCTTGCGTCTCGTCCCTTCTCAACCTTCCAACAAATACCTCATCCTTTTTATGGGCATTCAAAGGCATCGGATAGATGTTGTTTGCAGGATCATCTTCAACGATAATTCCAGGGGTATTTGACAATAGCGCTCTAAGTTCAGTAAGATCAAAATCCTTATGGAATTCAACATTTACAGCTTCGGAATGGCCTCCCATCACAGGAATTCTTACGGCTGTAGCAGTAACCTGAATGGAATCATCTTCAAATATCTTTTTGGTTTCATTGATCATCTTCATCTCCTCTTTGGTGTATCCATTTTCCTGGAACACATCAATATGAGGCAGTACATTCAAATCAATTTTATAAGGATAGACCATCTTCGCAGTTTCTCCACTTCTTTCAGCCATCATTTGATCTACGGCATCTTTACCTGTACCCGTCACAGACTGGTAAGTAGATACCACAATTCTTTTGATACCATATTTTTCATGTAAGGGTGCCAATGCCAGTACCATCTGGATGGTAGAGCAATTTGGATTGGCGATGATACGGTCATCAATTCTAAGGCTTTTACCGTTAATTTCTGGTACCACCAATTTTTTTGAAGGATCCATTCTCCAAGCAGAAGAATTGTCAATCACTATTGTACCAGCCTCAGAAAACTGAGGTGCCCACTCTAATGAAGTACCACCACCAGCAGAGAAAATTGCCACATCAGGCTTTTCTGCTACTGCCTGTTTCAGGCCAATTACCGTATACTCCTTACCTTTATAAGCAATCTTTTTCCCTGCAGAACGCTCAGAGGCAACCAACAATAATTCATCGAAAGGAAAATTGTGCTCTCCAAGCACTTCTAGAATTTCTGAGCCTACCAGTCCGGTGGCTCCAACTACGGCTAACTTCATTTTGATTATAATTTTGACCGATTAAACTTTCCCGGTATCGTCCCGAGAAAAAATTCTTCTATGTAAATACTTATTTAGTATACTTTTAGTTATCTTAAAGCTATGAAAACCATTGTTTTAATTTGGACTTTCATCGCTATACCTCTATTTGGTTTTTCAATTTCAACTCAATCCGAAATTTTAACCAATCAGGATTTTGAAGCTGAATTTACCATTGCCTCCTACCCTTATGATTTTTTAACTGGCTGGTCAGCTAATCTGATTCGCGCAGAAAAATCCAGGGTCTTTCAGGCTGTAGGCGAAGGAATCGCTAATTCCAAGGCGCTGGGTATCCAAACTACCGGTAGTTTCAATGCGCAAATTTACATAAAAACATTGACTGTTGGGTTACAACGTCCTACAATTTCCTTTTGGGCCAAGACTAAAAACAACGGATCTGGCAACAGACCGGTTGCCTTAACACTATCTTTTTCTACAGATGAAGGAAATTCATTTAGTGATCCCTTCCAAATAGGCACAGAAAATAGCTTTCCAAATGAAGATACAGGCTATCAGCTTTACAGCCTCCCCCTGCCTGATTCACTCAGCAACAGGCAGGCAATAACGTTTAAGTTGGAGGCAATCTATGGAGAAGGCACTGGTAGTGCAGCCAGATTATTTTTGGATGACTTTAGCTTATCGGACGCAGTAGAACAAATTGAATCCCTAACTGCAAAGCTTTTAAACACAGACCTAGACAGTTCCTTATTATTGGAATTCAACCAACCTGTATCCCTGATTTCAAAAATTGTAAGGCTGGACAATAGTTATGGCCAAGCCAAACAAATTTCTCAGGTAAAAGACAATCAGGTACTCCTGAAATTTGACGATTACCTCTATAACAACACTTACAAGCTTACTTTTGAACAAATAAAAAGCTTGTCCTCGGACGAGACATACAAAGACTGGACTTTTACTTTTGACTTTAACCAGCCAACGCCAAAAGGAGCAATCGTTATCAATGAGCTCATGCCTGATCCCAACGCAAAAGGAAAAGCACCTTCCAACCCAATCTTGCCCAATGCAGAATTCATTGAGCTTTTCAATCGAACTGACAAACCCATCAGGTTAGACAAGTTCACCATTAATGAAGCAGAAATTCCAGAGCTAAGCCTCGGTCCACAGGCATACCTGATCCTTTGTGCCAGCACAAATCAGGAATTATTTCAGCCTTTTGGACAGGTTGCTGGCATGGATTCATTTAAAACTTTGGTAAATGGCGGAGGGGATATTTTCTTAAGAGATGGTTTTGGCAACCTGATAGATAGTCTAAACTATGACCGCTCCCTGTATGCCGATGAAGAAAAAGAAAACGGAGGCTGGTCCATTGAGCAGGTCAATCCATTTCTCAACTGTAATGATCCTTACAATTGGAAAGCTTCTCAGGCCAGTGATGGGGGAACTCCTGGAAAGATAAACGATAGGTTCAGCGAAGCGGCAGACCCAAGAGTTTTTGAAGTGCTGAAAATCCTTCCTCTAGCTTCGGACCGGATTAAGCTTATCTTTTCTAAAACACTTCCTCAAAAACTATCGCCCGAAGCAACTTTTTTACTCAATGGGCAGGAATTGGAACTGCTGGAACTCGGTGGTTACACCCTGCTTCTTTCAACTCCAGCACCAATGATCTCCGGAGACAGTTACGAATTGACCATCTCCAATTTACAGGATTGCAATGCTGTGCCAATGGAAGAAAACACCCTTACATTTACCTATGATGGCAGCCCTCCACAGGCCATGGATGTCTGGGGTATAGATGAAAAAACCCTGATTTTGGTATTTGATGAGGCCATTGATCCAGTTGAAGCCCTGAAGTCAGCTAACTATCAGTTTGTTCAAAGCGAGGAAATAAGTTTCCAGGCCAGTGTTACTGAAGAAACACCAAACGAAGTTCAGCTAAGCTTTTCAGACACGCTGCTCATTGGTGAAACTTACAACTTGGCCGTAACAAATATTGCCGATCTATCAGGAAACCAGATTCTTTCAGATACCATTTCCTTTAATTGGGAAGATGTATTGGATACGGCCATGGTTCATTCTCCCAATATGGTGAAGGTAATATTCTCAGAAACCCTAAACCTGGAAACGGCAACCAACCCAGAAAATTATACGGCTGGATCAGCCCTTATGCATCCTGTCAAAGTCCTGCTAGATCAGGAAGAGAAAAATACCTTTATTTTGGTCTTTGATTCAGAAATTCCGGAAAACGAAATCCAGTATTTGCTGGTACGCGGTATAAAAGACACAGAAGGTAAAGACAGAATTACCATAAAAAAAGCCTATATCCGGGATACCAGACCGATCATATTGGAGCAACTGGAAATCCCTTCCGACCAAAGCCTCCTGTTGACTTTCAACAAAGCACTGGATCCAAAATGGGCTTTATTGCCACAAGTTTACGGGATAGAAGACAAGAATGAACATCCCCATGAACTGGAAATGATCAATGAACTACAGGTTTTATTGCAGTTCCCTTTTAAATGGATTATCGGTGCGGAATACCAATTGACCATCAATGGACTTGAAGACGGCTATGGAGTAAAAATGAAGCAGCCGATAAAACGTCGCTTCATCTGGGATACGCTTGCCCCGGCAATTGATACAGCCTTTGTGATCAACCCTTATGCTTTGGAAATTATTTGGAGCAAAAACATTAATCCACCGGATTCATTGTTGATCAACAATCAATTGTATACCGAATTTGAGCTTACAGATGCTGGAAAAAAAATAACGGTCAACAACGAGACGGGCTGGCTTGGAACCTCATTAGAAATAAAACTTCCTCTCGTTACCAGCAAAAGTGGAGAGGCTGCGAAAAACCTTATTTACACCATTGACAACCGCCTACTCTCAGTAGCAAAGGCTATGATTTGGGATGAGGAATCCATCTTAATTACATTCACGAAATTTTATGATCCAGCTACGGTTATATTTCGGGAGCAATATAAAATCGATGGGGAGTTTCCCAAGGAGCTTAGCCAGGAAAACACCTATCAGGTCAAACTACATTTGTCCGAAAACTTTACATTGGAAAAAACCATTTCCCTTGAAATAGCTCCCATTCAAGATGAGCCAGAACTGTCGGGAAATTTATTCCAAGAGGAATTGCATTATGAAGATGGAGTGACTGATTTATGGCTAGAAAACGAGCAGCTACTCGTGATCAATCATGAAGAAGGACTTCAAAGAAACCAGCCCTGGCTTAATGCTTTTCACTTAATAGAAGAAGAATATCAATTGGAACCCTTTTTAAGTCAGACCTATGCCAATCAAATTCAGGTGCTGATTTCTCCTCCACTTACTACAGGCCTTCAATTGACCTTGAAAATCCCTCCACGAATATTAAACAGCAATCGGATTTTGCCTGGAAGTTTAAGGGAGATATCTTGGAACCCGCTCCCTCCAAAATTATTGGATGTAGTGGTGCTACCAGACAAACAACTGGCTTTGTATTTTGACAAAAAACTGGATCCTATTCTGGCCATAGTCCCTCAATTCTATAGCATAAGCAATGAAGCTCCTCAAGCCGTCCATTTGGAAGACAGTGGAAAAGAAGTGATTTTGGAATTCGAAAATACCTGGTCAGATAGTACCGCACTTTCCCTGGAAATCCGTCAACTCGAAGATCTGGACGGAAATGAAATCGACCTAATTGTTTTTGACTTTGTCTATCAGCAAGTAGCCATTCCCGGATTCAAAGAATTGTTGATCAATGAACTCATGCCAGCCCCTAGAGAAGGAAGCGCATTGCCTGCTTCTGAATTCATAGAACTATTCAATTCCACCGGCAGCACATTTAATCTTGGAGGCATGAAACTGGCCAATTCCAGAACACAAAGCACGCTTCCCCGGGAAGATATAAAGCCAGGAGAATATATTATCCTTTGCCCATCCTCTTCAGTAGCCGCTTTTACCAACTACGGAAAAGTGATTGGCTTAAGTCCCTGGCCTACCTTACTGAACGGTGGAGACGAGATTTCACTTCTGAATCACAAAGACGAGCTTGTGGACAAGATGAATTATGGACCTGAAATCCCACTAGCCAGTGAGATTCTAACCAACGGTTATAGTTTGGAATTGGTCAATCCATGGGCCACTTGTGAAGGGCTAAGCAATTATGCGCCTTCCAGGAGTGAGGCCAAAGGCACCCCAGGAACCATCAACTCCGTTTTTGACGACAGTCCAGATCGCATTGCTCCTCAACTGATCAAAGCTTTTGTCAAGGACAAACACCAAATCGTATTGCAATTTTCTAAGCCTTCTGCGGAAGGCACTGGCGAGGTAGCCAATTTTGAAATTGTTCCATCGACCAAAATTAAAAATGCTTTTAAAGACCCCAATGACCCTTTTCAGTGGATCCTAAGTCTTGAAGACTCTTTAAAAGTAAATCAATCCTATGAAATTACGGTTGAAAATTGGAGGGGTTGCTCGGGAAATGCTTTGGACAAAGAAAGCAAAACGGCTCTAATTAAAATTCCAGGTTTGCCAGCAGAGGGTGAACTTATTTTAAATGAAATCCTGTTCAATCCCCCAACAGCTGCACCCAAGTTTGTGGAAATCTATAACAATTCCAGTAAGTTGATCAACCTTAAAAACTGGAAACTGGCCAATGCCACAGAAGGCGCAATAGACAACAGAAAAATAATAACTACTGAAGACCTTATCCTAGAACCCTTCTCCTACCTGGCACTTACTACAGATCGACAAAGCCTAATCACCTACTTTCCAAAAGCGGTAAATCGTCCAGTTTTGGAGATGAGTCTACCAAGTTATCCCATCCGTTCTGGCACAGTAGTTTTATTGGACCCTGATGAAAAATGGCCAGAAAGGTTCGATTATGATGAAGACTATCACCATGGCTTTTTGAGGGATGCAAAAGGAATTTCTTTGGAAAGATATGCACTGGACAAATCGGCAAATGACCCTAACAACTGGCATTCTGCTGCGGGTAGTGAAAATTTTGCAACTCCCGGCTATAAAAACTCACAGGTGTATGATGGCAGTGCTGCAGGGGTAGGATTGACGATCTCACCGGAAATATTTGTTCCCCATGCAGCAGGAGAGCAACCCTTTACGACCATTTCCTACAAAATGGACCAGCCCAATTATCAGGCAACCCTAAGGATTTTCGCTCCTACTGGCATTCAGGTAAGGCTTTTGTGTCAAAATGAACTTTGGGCAGCCAAAGGATTTTATACCTGGGATGGTACCAACGAAAAAGGAGAAAAGGTAGGCGCGGGCTATTATGTGATTTCCGCAGAACTCTTTCATCCCAATGGCCATGTACAACATATCAAAAAAACCGTAGTGGTAGGCACTAAATTTTAATATTCGGATGTCTTGGCCCATATTTTTTTGTACTTTGGTTTGATTTTCCAGTAATGAGTGGGAAATTTAATAACGATGTTACAATGAACCCAAAACGATTAATTCCCTTGCTGCTGCTTTTTTTGGTTGCCAGTTTTTGGAGCTGTGCGCCTTCTGATGAAAAGAAACCAGAATATGTCCTTCGCTTTGGACATTTGGCCAACAACCAGCACGGCTGGCACCTTGCCAGTTTGAAATTTGCCGAAGAGGTAAAAAAGCGTTCCAATGGCAGAATAGAAGTAAAGGTCTACCCCAACGAACAACTTGGAAAGGAAATGGACGTTTTGACGGGGCTATTGGTGGGCAGTGCAGACATTATGATTACCGGTGAATCCCTACAGAGCTGGAGCCTGCCAAAAGCCATCCTTTGCGCTACACCTTTTGCCATCCGTGATTCTGATCACTTAAAAAAAGTAGCCGGTGGCCCCTTAGGAAAGGAAATCGAACAGCATATTTTGGATGGGGCCGGATTCAGACCCATTGCCTGGTTTGAAAGAGGCGCCAGAAACCTTACCTCCAACCGAATTATTCGCCATCCAGACGATCTGCAAGGAATGATTTTACGTGTACCTCCTGTATCCCTCTATGTGGATACCTGGAGCGCCTTGGGAGCAAAGCCTACACCTATGGCCTTTTCCGAAGTTTTTACCGCCTTGCAGCAATCCACTATCCACGGGCAAGAAAACCCTTTTGCATTGATCAAAGATGCTGGACTGTATGAAGTCCAAAAATATTGCATGCTGACCTCCCATGTGAAAAGCTGGGCCTATGTGGTCATGAGTGGTAAAAAATACGACAGTCTTCCAAAAGACCTGCAAAAAGTAATCGACGAATCCGCTGCAATAATGCAAGAATACGAACATGAGCTGTTTTTAGTCCAGGAAAAGAAAGACTACGATTTCCTTGTGGAAAAAGGAATGGAGTTCATAGAAGTGGACAATGAAGCTTTTCAAACCGCTGCAAAGGAGGCCGTTTTGCAATCCTTTAATGAAGAACAAACAGATCTTTTAAACAGAATCCTGCAAGTGAAATGACAAAATCTCCCTTCCCTACCCTTGATAAAGTACTGGGTTTCCTGGTTAACATGAGTTTTATATTAATGATTGCAGTGGTTTTGTTGCAGATCATTGCCCGGTATGCCTTGCCTTGGGCTCCCAATTGGACAGAGGAATTGGCTCGTTTTTGTTTTATTTATTTGGTCAGTATGGGCGCCGCACTGGCGGTAAAAGACAACGGATATGTAAGTGTAAACTTTTTACTGGACCGTCTTTCGCCCAAATACAAATCCCTTTTGGAAAACATTATTTTGGTCTGCATCATTGGCTTGATGTTTACCCAATTTGTAGTGAGCCTGCCATTAATGGAGATAGTAAGCATACAAAGATCCCCTTCGATGAACCTTAATATGGCCTTTATGTATGGCGCGATGGCCATTATGGGACTATCAGTAGCCTTTTACAGTACCTTGAAATTAATTGAAAAAAATAGATGACTGCACTTTTATTCATTGTCTTTTTGGTTCTTTTGGCCATAGGTTTTCCAATCGCCTTTGCCCTGGGCATTTCTGCATTTACCTATTTGCTGTTCAGTGACATCCCCCTAATGGTGATTCCTCAAAAAATGTATGCGGGGATTGATGTATTTGTATTGCTCTCCATTCCCGGATTTATTCTGGCTGGAAACCTGATGAATGCCAGTGGCATTACCAGCAGAATCATCAATTTTTGCAATGCCCTTTTGGGACATATTCGGGGAGGGCTGGGATTGGCCAATGTAGGTGCATCGATGTTATTTGGGGGCATATCCGGTACGGCCATTGCCGATACCGCCAGTATTGGTTCCGTAATGATACCTGCCATGAAAAAAGAAGGCTATGATGTTCCTTTTGCCTGTGCCGTTACGGCTTCATCCTCCACAATAGGGCCGGTTATTCCTCCAAGTTTGCCCATGATCATCGCTGCCACGCTTACCGGGCTTTCCGTTGGGAAGCTATTTGTGGCTGGAATAGTTCCTGGTTTGCTATTGGGGGTAGGTTTCATGCTGATCACTTACTTGATCTCCGTAAAAAGAAAGTACCCCAAAAGAGAGCGGAAATCATTTGGTTTTATCTTCAAAAGCTTTTTTCAGGCCTTTTGGGCCATTATGATGACGGTGATTATCCTCTTTGGCATCATAGGCGGTGTATTTACCCCAACAGAAGCATCCATTGTAGCGGTGATTTATGCCATCGCCATCGGTCTTTGGGTTTACAAAGAGTTAAAAATTAAGATGATCCCAGCCATTTTGCTTCAGTCGGCAAAAACTACAGCCGCTTTGATGGTGCTGGTAGGCTTTGCCAATCTTTTTGCCTGGATCATGACGGTGGAAGAGTTGCCACAGTTGATCGCCAATAGCTTATTAGAGTTGACCAACAACAAGATTATGTTGCTCTTATTGATCAATCTACTCCTGTTGTTTGTGGGTGCCTTTATGGAAACCATTGCTGCCTTGCTTATACTGTTTCCCGTTTTATTAGGAGTAGCAGTAAATGTGGGAGTAGATCCTGTGCAGTTTGCCATCATCATGGTTTTTAACCTGGTTATAGGCCTAACCACTCCTCCGGTTGGGGTTTGTTTGTTTGTGGCTTCCAGTATAGGTGGCATTTCCCTTGAAAAAATAGCCGTGGCAGGCTTGCCCTATCTGATGGTGAGTATTTTTGTACTCTTATTGATCACCTATATCCCTGAAATAAGCCTGTGGTTACCCGGCTTGTTTTATGATTAAGTCTCGAACGGGTGATTCCTTCCAATCAAGGCGACCAATGGAATTTGTGGATATGAGAATTTATTGCTGAATTGGTGATATTGAAATGGGCTAAAGAAATACAAAATCAGTTTCGAAACCGTAAATCCAGAAATATCAAAATCCCCCTTTTTCCAAAGGGGGACTAAGGGGGATTTTTTTGTAGACATTCTAAAATATCAGGTTGATATAATCGGACATTCACCCATTAATCCCTCCCGACCCTGTCGGGAAAGGCCCTCCGCCCTTACCAAGAGAAATTTGTGGCAAAATAAATTTGAAGCTTTTTTGGTGGCATTAAAACGCCTGGCCAAATAAATTTCATCTATCGGTAAAAATCGAAATCGATATAACTGACTGCTAAATATTATTATAACGGAGAACCCCGGTAGGGGTGACATTTTTGTAGACACGGGTGATAACCCGTGTATAACTAATTGAATACCATTTGATTTTGGCGGTATTGTTGCTTTTTTTTTCGCAACAATGCTGACAAAATCACAACCAATACTCGCTACCTAAAACCGCATCACCCATCTCTTTCCATATTAAATCAAAATGGCAAATAAGCTTGCTACCCTTGATACATTAATTACGCTCATAAATCGCCCTATTCTTCAAAACGATATCCCTAATCTACTGTTTGATTTGTCCTCAATAGATAAAAACATTAAAAAAATTCTAATATTAATAATTCCTTTGGCTAAATTAAAGCATTGAAAAATAAGCTATGAATCCAAGACGCAAATATTATAATTATATATGACCAAAGCTTATGCTTCTTAGCCTTGCTTCAAAACATTCATTTTATACCAAAAACCACACAGCCAAGACCATGAAAAAAATTATACTAGGAGCCAAGTCATTTATTTTTCCTTATCAATGATGGCACTTTTCACTTTCTGTGGATCTCCACAAAATCAGGAAAAAATGGCTGAGCAAACACAAGACACCTACTATTCCATGGAAGATTTTGGGAAGGTAAAGAAGTTTGATACCCATGTACACTTTCGCAGCCAATTCGACACCCTTTTCATAAAGCAGGCAGCCAAAGATAACTTCGGTATGCTGACCGTAAGTGTATACTCCTCACCGACCAGGACACCAGAAGACCAAGAAAATTTCTCTTTAAAAATGGTCCGCGATTATCCTGATATCGTCTCTTATGCCACCACATTTTCCCTGGATGGTTTCAATGAAGAGGATTGGGAAAGCAAAACCCTGGCCTACCTGGAGAAATCCATTGCTCATGGGGCCATTGCGGTAAAAGTTTGGAAAAACATAGGCATGGAATTGAAAAATGAAAGTGGTGAATTGGTGACCATCAATGACAAAAAGTTTGAAGCCATCTTAAAACTCTTAAAGGAGAAAGACATTACCTTATTGGGTCATCTTGGTGAACCCAAAAATACCTGGTTGCCATTGGAGGAAATGACCGTACAGGGAGACAAGGATTATTTTAGTGAAAATCCCAAGTACCACATGTACAATTTCCCGGATTTCCCTTCTTACGAAGACCAGGTTGGAGCAAGAGATGAGATGTTGGCCAATAATCCTGATTTGAGGTTCGTTGGGGCACACTTGGGAAGTTTGGAATACGATGTCAATGAATTGGCAAAAAGGCTGGACCAATTCCCCAATATGGCCGTGGACATGGCCGAGAGAATTTCACATCTGCAATACCAGGCCATCACCAACTGGCAAGGGGTACATGACTTCTTTATCAAGTATCAGGACAGGCTTATTTATGGAACGGATTTGAGAACCGGTGCATCCGACATACAGGCCAAGGGCTTGACCGAAGCGGATGAGATTGCGGCCCATGCCCACGAGGTTTGGTTGAGGCATTGGCAATTTTTCACTGCAGACGATGAAATGAATGTGCCGAAAGTAGATGGTACTTTCAAAGGCTTGAAGTTGCCTAAAGCCGTGGTAGATAAGATTTACAGGTACAATGCTGAAAAATGGTATCCCGGACTCCTCCGTTAGTTTTTAAACACGAATTCGATAACATTGGAAAGACGTATGGTAGAGAAGCAAATCTGAAGAACTTAGCTTTTTCTTAGTTACCGCACTCACCATATTCCTCAAGAAAAAAAACAAAAGCATAAAAATTACAATTTCAGTTATTGAAGGAAAGGATGGTTTTCGTTATCGAAGCACTGCAGGAGAATATGTTATAACAGGCATTTTACGGCCTTGATTTTTTTGGTTCGTTTTTGATGCAAGCCTGCCCTGAGTAGCGAAGTGGATCAGGGGCAAAAATGAACAGAGAAAACAAGTTTCAATGGCTTGAGTGCTATAATGATTTTAATTATACGGTTAACTATTAATATAGAAAAATACAAATATTAAAGAGTTAGAGGTAATACTACAATAGGGTTCCGGACTCCCTAAAAAAGTGGAGTAATCATAGGGAAATTAAGCTATTGCCTGTTTCTGGTTAAAACTTTAAAATTAAAACACTATGAATTATCTGGACCGCAGAAATTTCCTCAAACTATCCACCTTAGCCCTCGGAGGCATGACAGCAGGTTTGCTATCCAACCCTTCCATGGCAAGGGGCTTCAAAAAAAACCTAAGGCTCGGCTTTGTCGGTATAGGAGGGCGAGGCTCTTACCATCTTGACACCGCACTGGGAATTACCGGAGTAGAAATCCCCGCCATTTGTGACATTGATCCCGAAAACCTTTACCGAGCCAAGCGATGGATTGAAGAATCCGGTCAACCGAGCCCCAAACTTTATGACAAAGGCCCTACAGATTTTATCAGGATGTGTGAAGAAGAAGAACTGGATGCCGTAATCTGTGCGACCCCTTGGGATACCCATGCACCCGTTTGTCTGGCGGCCATGAAAAATGGGAAACATGCAGCCTGCGAAGTACCCCTTGCCCAGACCTTAGAAGAAGCATGGGAACTGGTAGAAACCTTTGAAAAAACCGGGAAGTGGGCCAGCATTGTGCTGGGCGGTTTTGGGGACATGACCATGTTGAATATGGTACGAAAAGGACTTTTAGGAGACATACTCCATGCAGAAAGTGGTTATATCCATGACCTAAGGATGGTAAAATTTAATCCTGAAGAAGAACCCTGGAGATTGCAACCTGCCATAGACAAGAACGGCAACCTCTACCCTGACCACCCTATGAGAAACATGATGCCTTTATTGGACATCAACCATGGGGACCGATTCGATTACCTGGTTTCCATGAGTACCAAATCGGGCATGCTCAATGAATACGCCAAAGCCCAATACGGAGAAAAGCACCCTTATGCCACTAAAAAGATGGCCCTGGGCGATTATAACGCTTCGCTTATCCGTACCGTAAAAGGAAAAATGATCACCCTCAACCATGATACCCATACCCCTCACCCCAGGGAAAGTTTCCGACTTCAAGGTACCAAAGGGATTTATTTGAGAGAAAGAGATGCCCAGCGCATTTACATTGAAGGAAGAAGCCCGGAGGCACATCAGTGGGAACCTGCAGCACCTTATTTAGAAGAATACGCCCATGATATCATGAAAAACTATGCCCCTCCAGAAAGAAAGGGAGGCGCCATTCGCGGACATGGCAGTGGTGGCATAACCCAAACCCCCATCAACTGGCACCGGTTGATCCTTGCCCTGCAAGAAAACAAACAGCCAGACTGGGACGTGTACGATTCAGTAACCAGCGCCGCCATTATCCCCCTTACCGGTGCATCAGTAGCCGACAAAAGCAGGCCAGTAGATTTCCCTGATTTCACCAGAGGAAAATGGGAAACCAGGGCAAAGCTTTATTCTTAATTAAGGAATTGATGAAAGCCCACAAACAGCGAATGAGAACTGAATTACCAAAAATATATAGTCAAATTTATTGATTATCTTGTTTCGGTGCCTTTACACAAAAATTACTTCGCAATGGAGGATACTAAGGTAATTCGCAAGACAGCGGCGAAGTATCTCAACCAGTTAGATAAAATTGGAATTTTGAGCAAACAGAGAATTTGGAAAGACAATTATTGTATCAATACAGATCTATTCATGCTTTTACAAAATATTGGAAAATTTTCATGACTGGCAAATAATAGAAGAACTTAACTACGACAAGGCTATCATTGGTAGTTTATAAGATTTCTTACTCGTGACAAGATTGTCATGTAAAGAAAACAATCAAAATCTATACATATGGAGAGCATCATGTAAAGAAAACAACACTTTTCTTTACACTTCAATCTGCATACCTAGGTATAAAGAACACTATAACATAAGGGTGATATTTATGTAGCAAAAGTACCAGCTTTCGGTTCGGTGTTAAGACTTTTAATGGTTTTAGGAGTAGGGTTGCTTTTTCTCAGGAACAATACCTCCAAATTAATGACTCAGGCCAACAAAGTTCACTCTCAAATACCCTGGCATCAGAATTTAATGAGATTTCTGCCTATCGCTCCAGTAAAAAAGACAGCAAATCTTTGAGGTCGCTGTCTGTAAGATTCCTTTCTAAACCTTCGGGCATCAATGAACTTTTGATCAAGCCATAATCGGCTATGTCCTCCTTAGAAAACGTAACAAAGCCTTTTGCTAAAGTATATATCACGATGCTTGTTTCTCCCACATCTATCTGCCTTCCTTGATGGATTGTGCCATCTTTCAATTTAATAAACCAGCCTTGCCATTCTGGGCTCATTTCATGGGAAGGAAGCAAAATGGAAGTAATCAACATGTTCCTGTCTTTGGACTGACCTACATTACTTAGGTCCGGGCCTAGGTCGCCTCCTTTACCCTCTATAGCATGACAAGTCGAACAAAGCGCCATATTGGAATAAAAAACCCTTTGCCCACGTTCCCCATCCCCTTTGGATGCCAACAATGCTTGCCATTCTTTTTGATCGGTGTTTTCCGGCCTTCCTGACAATACTCCCCGATTCAAGCCTATTTCCAATTGCTGTTTTAGTGGGGAATTGTTGTCCTCTCCCATGGCTGACAGTTTTTCTTCAAAAGCTTTTTTGACCGATGCGGTATTGATTTTGGAACGAAGATACCTGGCGGCTTCAATTTGCACATTTTCCTTTTCATCCTCAAGGAGCCCAATTAGCCGTTCCCAATCCTGCAAAGGCTGGCCCGAAAGGGAAAGAATTGCATCGGCCCTAAGCAGTTCGGGATTGCCAGGATCCAGAGCGATTTCCAATAATTGGTTTGCCAATTCCTTGTCCGGATGATTCTTCAGCATCCGGACGATTTCCAACCTTATTTCAGGATCATTTTCCTTTGTAAGAAAAATCTGAAAAAGATCTTTCTGACTAGAATTGTCTTCCATATATCCCAGGGCAAAAACCCGAATTTTGCCCAATTTACTTGGGTCAGCAACCAGGGAGGATAAAAAATGATCAGGCAAGGGCCTTTTTAAGGATTTAGAATTCTTTATCTCTTTGGATTTGTAAGCTGCCATAAATTCCGGCTGAAGGAGTTTAACCGTTTCCAGATAGGTTTCAAATAGTGCTTTAGTCACTTCCCCTGCATTAAGTGCCAATTCCAGGTCATTTCTCCTTTCGGCAATTTGATTGCTGCCAATCCAAATCAGAGCGCTATTCCTTATCACTGGAACAGGGTCAGTCAAAAATTGTTTCACCACAAATTCTACTTGCTTGTCTCCAGATTTTTGGAGGGCCAACAAAGTTCCAAGCCGAATGGCAGGATCGGCATCAGCTATTTTTTTCAACAGCTTGTCTTTAAATTCTTCCTTACTCAAGGCCATTACAGTGGCATGGACCAGGAATGGATCATCAGATTTCAGATTTTGTACCAGGTTCTCAAACTTTGGATTGGAGGTGATATTGGCATTTGCCTTTTCCTGCGGCTCCCAAGGCAGGAAGGGGTCAAACATGTGCCTCATTTCCAGGGTTTCTACATCTTTTTTGGTCGTCAGTTTCCAGATTTTCCCTCTTCCATGATTTGGGTAGCTTCTCAAGACCCAATCGGTAAAATAAATGGTACCCTTGCTGTCCGTAGCAAAAGCAACTGGTCTAAAATCTTCTTCCCCAGATACAATGACTTCAGTAGTACCAGAAACAGACAATCCATTCCCCTGCATATTGGTGCGTACAATGGAACTTTCCTCCCAGATAGAACACAGCATCTGGTCCTGGTAGTCCTTTGGAAGTTTCGCCAAACTGGCATTCAGCAAACCGGATGGGGCTTCTCCTAAGGCCACTGCATAGGGTAAAGTACCTGGCAATTCCCCATCCCAGGCGGAATAGGGATGAATACCACTTCCGCCAAACATGGATTTGTAGCCATAATCTCCCCCTTGAACGGCATGTACCAAACGGTTGGGGCCACGGCTATCGGGATCATTGTCTGCCACCATCAGCCTTCCGTAATTATCAAATTTCAAGTCAAATGGGTTCCAAAAACCAGTAGCAAATTCTTCCAGTTGGAAACCATCCAACCTTGCCCTCATGATGTTTCCTCCATCCCCATAACCTGAAACAGTGGAGCCATCCGTTCCTTGAAAAGACCAGGCAATTCCTCCGGTATTGCCCCTACTTATGTACATCCAGCCATCAGGTGAGAATGCAATGCCTAAAATAGCGGCATGCGCATAAACCCGGGCCGGTTCCGTCAATCCCAATAACTTTTTATTATTCTCGCTAACTCCATCCCCATCTTCATCATAATACGCCCATACCTCTTTGGAAGTTACCACATATAGATGGCCTTCTGGTGAAAAAGCAATATTCAAGCCTTCATGAATGCCTTCAGCAAAAACAGACATGGAATCTAGCTCTCCATCCCCATTGCTATCCGACAATACCTTGATTAAATCACCATCCGGCCCCTTATAATCCTTGGGAGGAACATGGGTGTGCGACTCCAATACAAAAAGTCGGTCCAGGCTGTCTATCGCAATGCCAATAGGAGTAACGATGTCCGGATCTTCCATTACAAGAGATAAGTTCAATCTATCATCAAAGAGTTGAAAACCATCCGGCATCGGGATCTCGGATTCCCTATTTTGAGCGCAGGAAAAAAATAATCCTATACTTATTAGAATTAAGAGGAGGAATGATGGGCTTTTTAAACGTATAAGTGAAGTCGTATGCGGCATTTTTTGGGGCTATTTTAATGGACCTTTATGAAAATTTGGCAGGCGTTGATTTACCTTTCATACTTTTCAAAAAGGTTGTAAGCCCTGGTAAGGTCCTTTACAAAATCTGCTTCATGATCAGTCCGCACCATTTCTATGACCAAATAGCCTTCATAGCCGTGCTCCAGCATTTTTTGGATAACCGCATCATTTTTAGTCACCCCTTCACCAAAGTTAACCACCTTGTGGATTCCCATTTCCACGGTGTCCTTGAGGTCCATGTGCAAAATCTTGGAATGGAATCGCTCCACCACTTCCATTAGGTCAACATTGGCCCCATCAAAATGGGCATTGTCCATACACATGCCTACATTGGGAGAGTCAATGGCCTGAAAAATTCTGTCGTAATCTTCAATGTTTTCGAGGTTATTATTGGCGTGATTTTCAACCAGTATCAGCATATCCATTTCTTCTGCTGCGGGAGTTATTTCCTTCAAAACCTTGATAATTGCTTCAAGCCCCCCTACTTTCCCTCTTCCTCCTCCTGTAAATTTTACTCTTCTGCAGCCCAATTGTTTGGCTGCTTCCATGTTCCAAAGTTTATGGGTAACATCCTTGATAATATTACGATCCGCTCCAAAAGAAGTACCCTGTATACAAATTGGACGAAGTTTATGTTGCTTACAGCGTTCCTTGATACTGCGTAGGCCATTGGGCGTAAGGTTACGACCATACCAGCAATTGAATTCCACATTCTTATAGGGAAGTTGTGGAAGGTAATGAAAAGCTTTTTCAAAATTCATGTCTCCAAAACCATCCATTGTAATGGTGGCAATGGCCATTTCCACCTTTTCTTTTTAAGGCCTTCGGCAAATTCAGCCCCATGGGATAGAGATGGACTAATCAGGCCCATACCCGCCATACCTAAGCCGGCTGTTTTTAAAAAATCCCTTCGTGAGCTGTCGTTTTTAATTATTTCATTTTCTGGGTTTGTATTGTCCATTGTTTTCATAAATCCGGTATCTTAAATCCTTTTCAATTCCTATAAAACATTTTTTCAAAGCAAGAAATCCTGTTTAATGGGTCTCGCTTAAACGGTTAACCTTGGAATATAGCAGTTTAAGCCCTTTTCTCCTAATATCGCAACAAGCCAGAACAGTGCGGAAAAAAATAGGTGAGACTGCAACGCTGAAAATTAATGAACCATTATACTTTCCATCAAACTGTCTGAAAAATTACTATTCTACACTATCTAGCAAGCATGGAAAGATCAAACCCCACACAAATCGATAAGTATTTCCCATAACTAATGAAAGTTAAAATTATGGGGAAAAAGCAATCCGTTACAAGGTTGGGCTTCCCACAATAAAAATATGCCATATCGTCACGTTTAACCATAGCACTCAGTCATAATGTCATTTTTTGTATTTAAAATATGACGTATTGTCTTGTTTATCAGTCTTTTAAGACATTTATAGGATTGGCATTTACTTTGATTAATGTGTATAAAAGAAGTTAAAAATTAAAAAAATAGCCATGACACTTATAAAAACAAACGGAAGAAAACCACAGGCTCCTGATTTTAACAATTGGTTGGACCAATTATTTGATGTACCCTCCTCTTTTGTTTTGGGAAATCCTGAGAAAAGATTCAATGGAAACAGTCCAGCAGTAAACATTAAAGAAAATGACAAAGAATTCCTTTTGGAGGTAGCTGCACCTGGTTTGAAAAAAGAAGATTTCAATATCTCCTTTGAAAAAAATCACCTGATCATTTCTGCAAGTAAAAAGTCCGAAACGGAAGAAAAAGTTGAAAGTCATAAGGTAAAACGAACTGAATTTCAGTATGAAAGTTTTGAAAGGAGTTTCTTAATTGAGGAAGATAAAGTAGACGTAGATCAGATCAACGCGCAATACCAAGATGGAATCCTTAAACTAGTCATTCCGAAAAAAGAAGAAGACAAAAGAGTGAAACAAATCACTGTATCTTAATCGCGAGAAAGTCCTGAAGTAAATTATAGAAAGTTCCTTGGTTAGCCAAGGAACTTTTTTGGTTTATTTCCAATAGACTCCATAGCGTTTGCTTAGCTCCAGCCGAAAAGTTGTGCTGCATTACCACCTAGTATTGCTGCCTGCTCCTGTAATGAGAGGTGCGAGAGGTGCCCCAGCAGGTCCTGACGGTAGCGGCGGTAGGAGTCAGGTGTCGCATCTGTATTGAAGCCCCCGCCATAGATCATCCGTTCGGCGCCCCAGGCACTGGTCAATTGGCGGATGATCGGCCTGATATCCTGGTGAGGATAGTGCTCTGCTTTTGGGATCGATGCTAGCTTCATTACTGTGTTAGGATAGTCAGCCCAGCGCAATACCCTGGCATATTCCTCTGGTGATCCTTGAAACGGCCGCCCAAGATGATCGATGATCACGGTGGTGTCAGAGAATTCCTGGATGTAACGCTCAAAGCCTGGAGCATAGCGGGGTTCGAAATGCAACTGCACAGCAACGCCGGCATCAGCAACACTACGCCACCATTTACGGAGTTCCGGTTTCCCAAACGGAGGTAACCGATCGGGAGCGTAAGCATGAACCCGGGACGCAATAATACTCCCTTCACGGTCCTTCAAAAATGATGGCATCGCAGCCAGGGAATCAGGCTGGTCAGCGAAAAACAGGCAGGTACCCTTCAGTCGGCCCTCTCCAACTTCCAAACAATGATCCAGGTAGCGATGGTCGTCCTGGTACGGTTCAGGGTGAACAACGATTGCGTATTTAATCCCTGCTCCGTCCATGCAGCTCAGCAGGTGCTCTGGAGTGGCAGCGGAATTAGGTTGATAGGGTCCATTGGGATGATAAGGAAATTTATTGCTATCGGGGCCGGCAAAACAATGCAGATGGGTATCGACAACCGGCAGATCGCTGTGGGCCTTTTCGGCCCTCGACCTCGAAGTAAGGGCAAGGCTAGCAAGTGATCCACCTAAGATCCCTAGGCAGTCACGGCGGTTAATGCAATTCCCCTCGTGGCCTTTTTTCGGATGGTTCTGTTGCCTGCCGAAATAAATGGCTGTTGAATAGTCATTTGTATTAAAGGGCTTCAGTCTCAAGGCTATATGGGTTTGGTTAAACAACCCCTAAAAGTTACTACAGTCTTCCTAAAAAGCCAAATGAATAGCTGAATGGACTGGTAAATTATTTCTTCGAAAAGAGTTGGCTTGATTATAGGTATAGTAAATCGTTTCAACAGGCCAATGAAGAATAATCAATACGTATCCGTATAAAACCTTAGGTTCGGAACAATGATTATTAATTTTCCCCAGTAATCAGTGTAACAGGCTTTTTCTAATGCATCTTGTTGTGTTCAAAATACTTTGAAAGTATTATTATCCCGCGTCTCTGATTTAACTTCTAAGTAAAATTTGGTAAATCCCTCCTATAAGGTGTAAAAGGATTTTACTAAATTATAAATTGAAATGGTTGTTTTTGACCCGTTTTAAAATAAGGTTACAGATTATTGATTAAATAATGATATAGGTTTACAGTTTTGAAAACGTCCCCCATCCCCTTAAAGGGGATAGGCTCCATTTTATTACCAGCTCAGGTTATTAATGTCTTCAATTTTACCAAAGGTCTTCTCCGTAAGACCAACCTTCGCGAACTGGTTCTTTAATGTATGCATCTAACTCTGGACGACCAATGGCCTTCATGTTTTTTGCGTCGTAGTTGATCGTTCCGCCAAAACGTTGTGCTAGTACACCAACAAGTCCCATTTCTGTTAAGTCTGAACCATATTCGAAGTTTGAGCCCGGCAAGGTGTCGTTTTTAATGGCAGCCACCCATTCTTGTACTGGTTTTTCTTCGGCTACTCTCGGAATGGTCTCTGCTGGTTTATTCTTTTGGAAATCTGCCCATTCTTCTTCAGGAACAAGTAATCGAGGATTGTTTGGACGCCCTCCATGGTAAAGTGTCTTCTTAGAACCAATCATAATCATCCCATTGTCTGGCATTTCTTTAAGCCCATACTCTTCCTTTAATTCGGGTGTGCCCATGCCTTCAAGCCATTTCATAGTAACAGGTGGTTTATTACCACGAGCTCCAAATTGCCATGTTATCGTTGATTCCCTGGCAATCATACTATGATCCGGAACTTCAGGGTTTGGAACCACGGCATCTACTGTATGTGGCATTCCAAGATCCAATGCCCAAAAAGGAGCGTCTAAAGTATGACAACACCAATCAGCCATTGCTCCGCTACCGAAATCGTAGAAAGACCTCCATGATTTGGGTGCATATTCATTATTAAAAGGACGATCAGCTGCTGGACCTTTCCATAAATCCCAATCTAAACCCTCAGGTACTTCATGTTCTGGAAATGGAAACCCTTCAGGCTTCGAGAAATATCCATCCGGATTAAATGTCGTTGGGCCTCCCCATCTAATTACTTCTTTAACCTCTCCAAGAACACCTGCATCATACCACTCTTTTACTAATCTAATTCCATTGGTTGTATGTCCTTGATTTGCCATTTGCGATACGATACCATAATGTTGTGCTGCTTTTTTCATGGTACGGCATTGCCAAATATTATGCACTAATGGTTTTTCAACCAATACATGTTTTCCAAGTTGCATGGCAGCCATTGCCGCTGGGAAATGGGTGTGGTCAGGTGTAGCAATCATAACGGCATCAATTTCGTTGGCCATTTCGTCGAACATCACCCTGAAATCTTTGTACTTTTTAGCATTAGGTACAGTTTTGTAAGCATGCTCAGTCATTCTGTCGTCAACATCGCACATGGCTACAATATCCTCTACGGCAACCTGGCTCCAACTGGCACGGCCTCTGGCTCCTACACCAATCATTGCAAAACGCAATTTTGTACTTGGTGGACGTTCAATAAAATTAGGGATGAATAATGCTCCTAAACCGGCCGTTGAAGCTGATTTTAGAAATGTTCTTCTTGTTGATTTCATTATATTCTTTTGATTTAGGTATAACTTGACTACCTAATTTAAAAACCCTTTTGGTTTTTTGAGCCGGTTTAAGAACTGGCAAAAAGACAAAGGGTATCTAATCGTAGCCAATTTGGTTTATCTCCAGTCAAAATACTTTATTTTTTGTCTTTTGGGCATAAAATACCTCTGATTTGTATATTTGAGCTAATTGATTGTACCACCACCGTATACCCATGGGTTAATCCTCCTATTTTTTTCCCTCTGTTATTTATATCACTTCGATGAGCTTATCGAGCTACTCCGATCTGGTCCAAGTTTAGCGAAGCGTAACTTAGACCTATCATGAAGAAAGTTTTCAACTTTTGGTATTGAAGAGAAGCGCTTTTTAGGTTGACTTCGGCTCCGCTCAGTCACCTATACCATAGTCGAAGAAAACAATTCAATAGAAATGGACTTCAGTCCACAAACCCCTCACTACCTAGGAGTTTTGGCTTTGCTAACTTGCTTGATTGGGTCTAATGGATAAGTTTTCCCTTGAATTATAATTTATTTTGGCCTATAATTTTCATCAAAAGAGAACAGCATTTTATCAATAAGAATTGCCCCTTCTTCATTTTTTACAATTACTGGCCATTGTCCTGCAGTGGTAATTATTCTCACCGGAACTTTTATCCATTTCCATTTTTTATTATTAGAAACAGAAAAGCTTTTAGATTTTTGATTATTGAACACTACCTGAACAGTGCTTTTACCTGAATTTTGATTTTTGACCAAAAGCCAGATGAAAATATCCACATTTTCAGAAGTGCCCACGGAGTATTCTATAAAAGTTTGTTGTCCACTATCTCCCTCTTCCGTCTTAACAAATTTATTAGCTGTGGACTCAGCATCATTAAGCACCGAAACATTTCCATAGGAATAGGAATAATCCTCAGCTTCAATAATATTTGTGTTTTCATCATTCAGAAATAATTTCTTTCCCTCCCCATCGCGCGCATACCTGATAATTTTATTATCTGTTGCGATTTTCGCAGCCTCCGAAACAACAAGGGAAAATTGGTATATTCCATATTGATAAAACCGCACCTTGGTTTGAATTTTATTTGAGTCAAGAATGTCAACCTCCCCCGGACCGTTTTCTAATTTCCAGTAAAAATCAAAAGATTTCTCCGAACCATTGTTTATTTCCCCGTGTAATGCCCCTTCATTTAAAGGAGACAACAACACCTCATCTTTACCGGCATCAACAAATAAATTAGGTTGATGGGAAATAATCTTGTTATCAGTATTATACTCAATAGCTCCGATATCAGGCGCTAATCCGGCAATATAAGTTCCAGGTATTTCCAGAAAACCTATGTCCTTTAATTCGTACTTGTCTATCCCTGCATCAATGCTGGGACTGTTTTCATCCGGCATAAAGCTGATTCTATCAAGAAGTGGATCCACAGAAAAAATATTTCCTTCTTTGGTTAAATTATTATTAAGCTCAATGAAATCATCACCTCCGTTTCTAAAAAACAAATTATGCACGATAGCAGAATTTCTACCAAATCTCTTGAACCCTCCCAATGCGTTTCCTAGTACCTGGTTGTTAACCGCAATGATATTATTACCACCTGTAGCCCCCATTTGGTTATCCACTAAGGTATTATTGAAAAAATAAACCAGTTCATCCATTTTTGAGGCGCCACTTAAATCTTCTACAGTTTTTGAACCTTCCATACAACCCAGGCCTGTTTTACAGCCCCTTATAATATTGTGATGAATCATAAATTCCTTGCCCGTATATTTATCATAAGAGATGAGCTGAATCCCCGCATTTTTACTGCCAATAATAGAATTATCGCGAATAGTATAATTAATGTTCTGGTCAGGGTATGAAAACAACCTGATCTCAATTCCGTCATCCTTGCTGTTAATGATCCTATTGTGCTCCACCAATATATCGCTGCCTATATTGTCCGGGTCGGATCCAATATCTATATCCAAGCCATCATCCCTGTCATTTTCAACTGTGTTATATCCGACGTATCCTCCTCCGGGGCCTTCAAAACTCATGGCATCGAGGTTGTTCACAAAATGATTATTCATGACAATAACCTCGGACATAATGTTTAATGTATGATCCCCATTAATGATATTTAGGCCACTAATCTCTACCCCATCTGCTAAGATGTTAAAAAGACTTTCATCTTCCGAATCAATAATGGTTTCCTTAATTTTTGACAAATCTCCTGTTACTTTCCATTCTGAAGAAATTGTAATGGATTTATTGATTTCTATCTTATTTTCAAAATACTTCCCTGGAGAAATAATAATCCAGTCCCCCTCCTTGGCCTCCTTAACTGCATTGCCGATACTTGGGAATTCCGCTGGAACTCTTAGGATTCGAGTGGGAATGGAGTCAATTTGAGGTTGAGATAAGCTGGTGGGTTTCTTGTCGTCGAAATTAAACAAGCTGTGGAAAGGATGATTCCCCCTAAGCGAGGGTAGGGTTGCACGATGTGATTTAATAATATGGACCATATTACTGTGTCTGATCATCAAGGGCTGCAGATTTTCTGACTTTTTCCGCTCTCCTTCAAATCCTTCAGGAATTCCCAAAGCATCAGCCATAACATTCTTCTCAGGAAAATCCACATGATTTACCCCATAGACCGTGAGGGACAAAAACAAACCAAGACCAGTGAGAATGTGAGGTAATCGAAGCTTCATGCGAGTTATAGAATATTTTTGGTTCATCTTCTAATATATGTACTATTATACTGAGAATAAATATATATTTTGACCAAACGTATAGGATATTGTAGGTTTAGAATAAAGCCAATAATGGTAACAGAATAATATATACCATAAAAGAAAACATGACACTAACTAGGAACATCATGACTGTTGGGCTCAGCTTGTTCTCCACTTTAGCGGTCAATTTCGCCATTGCCCAAGAAGGTGCGAAAGGTGAGGATAAAGCCATGGGAAATTTCGTCGAACTTTCAGATTCCAAATGGAAGAAGGTTTTCTACGATCCATGCACAGAAGATTGGAGGAATCAATGGAGCCTCGACGGACAGAAAGCTACGATCACAAACCAAAGGGATGGTATGGACTTCATCGGCGGCCCGAAGGCTTTCAATGATGCGCACCATGCTGTGCTCTGGACAAAACAAGACTTCAAGGGTGATCTCAAAATCGAATATGAATACACCCGGCTCGACAATGAACTCAGGATGGTAAACATTCTCTATATTCAGGCTACTGGAAGCGGAAGGCCTGGCTTTGACAAAGACATCAGTGCATGGGCAGATAAGCGAAATGTCCCTTCCATGAAGAGCTACTACAACAACATGAATGCTCTTCATATCAGTTATGCTGCCTTCGGCACGGATAACACTGTTCCAGGGAAAGACTACATTAGAGGTCGACGCTATATGGCAAACGGACTAAATGGGACGGAACTAGACAATGAATATGAGCATACAGGATTCTTTGACCCAGGCGTTCCACACAAGATAACGATCATAAAACGTGACCGGGACATCTATATGCATATAAAGAACAAGCAGAAAGAGATGCTTTGTCATTTTATTAATTCAAAGTTTCCACCGATTACTGAAGGGAAAATTGGACTGCGTCACATGTACACTCGCGGGGCCCGGTATAAGCACTTCAAAGTTAGCCTACTTGCTCAAGATACAGTCAACGCTGAAGTCCTGTCAAAAATATATGAAATCAAGACGGCTGCGGAACTGGCAACGCGCCTCAAGAGTGCAGATCCTGGGGATATTATGGTTTTGCCAGCCGGAAACCTAGAAGACTGGACGATTGATGTCAAGACTTCCGGAACAAAGGAGGCCCCAATCATAATCAAAGGCCAAGGTAAGGCCGAGACAATTTTTACAGGCATGAGTTCGATCCAAATCAAAGAGTCCTCTTACATCAATCTCGAAAACTTTTCCTTTTCAAACAATTCAGGAACAGCGATAGCCTTTAGCTCGACAAACCATTGCTCGGTCAACAATGCCTCCTTCACCAAGATCACGGCCAAGAGGATTATCAAGATCGAAGGAAATGGGAAGAACAATGAAATCACCTCATGCCATTTTTTCAAAAACCCATCGAAAAATATCGAAATAATAATTGGTAATAAAAGTGAGCCGGTGGAAACAATCATTCGCGACAACCTGTTCGAGGATGTACCACCAATCGGAGGGAATGGGCGTGAGACCATCCAGATAGGCCAAAGTCAGACAGTCTATGGAGAATTTGAAGCCAATACACTGGTGGAAAACAACCGCTTTATAAAGTGTAGCGGTGAATCAGAAATCATCAGTAACAAAAGTTCCGGCAACCGTTATATTGGAAACCTGTTCCAGGAATGCGAAGGGGAATTGGTCTTGCGCGGCGGTGTCGGTTGCACCATCGAGAACAATCGATTTGAAAACTGTACCGGAGGAATAAGACTGTCTGGCAAGAACCATAGGGTAAGAAATAATGTCATGTGGAAAAGTAAGGGCTCCGGAATCAGTCTCATGTATGGCGTAAGCAATGAAGCACCTGCTTTCTATTTAGCAGTAAGCGGGTGCACAATTGAGAATAATACAATTGTAGACGCCGGAAGTCCCGGAATACAAATTGGCACCAATCGCGAAAGGGATCTGTTGAGCAATCCGACTAACAAAAAGAAACTACAAGGAAATCCCAGCAGATATGGAACGCACTTTGACATGACCATTGCTCCGTACGATAATATCATCCATTCAAATGTTATCTACGGAAAGAAAGGCAACCTAATTACTGCCGACAATGCTCCCCAAAACATTTTCAAAGACAATTTGGCATTTTCACCCAACATCAAAGCAGATACTGATAACATGTATCATTTTATTCCGCTTGAATTCGTAGATCTGGAGGCAGGAAATCTAACATTAAAAGCAACTAGTGCATTTACGTTATCAAGCGGCGCTAGAGGCAAGGTTTGTGAACCAGTACAATTAAAGAAGCCTAAATAATAGAATAAGGCAATGGCTTGAGAGATAGCAAGCGTCTTTTTGCAAACTATTCTAAATCAAACAATAATTTAGGCAAAGAATAAAGCATGCCATTTAATGTGTAATTTTCTCATCCAAGAAGGAGGTACACCAATATGCTTTTGTAATCTCTATCCATCTCTTAATTCCAGGCAGGCGCATACTGCACTTCATTTAAAATTGAATACAGACTTATCCATTATTCAATAAGATGCAGCCATTTTAAACCCCATTTTTATTAAAAAAGACAAAAAAAACCCGTAGAGAATTCTACGGGTCTATAATAATGAAGGCGGCGACCTACTCTCCCAGGTGTAACCCCAGTACCATCGGCGCGGCAGGGCTTAACTTCTCTGTTCGGGATGGGAAGAGGTGGGTCCCCTGCGCCGGGCCGCCTAAATCTTCGTGATTGCTATTGCTAACGCCCACTTAATTTCGTTAATCAGTATATATTTCAGGTTAAAAAGCATAAAAAAGACCCAT
>NZ_ATNM01000088.1 GCF_000427295.1 Cyclobacterium qasimii M12-11B
AATGTTATAGAAACTAAAGAAGCGGCAATTCAATCGATTCAAGTTAATGAGTTATTAGACCAATCTGCAGGAGTTAGAGTGCGTCAATCTGGTGGTTTAGGATCTCATGCACATTATAACTTAAACGGAATGACAGGGAATTCTGTAAAAGTTTTTATTGATGGTGTTCCTATTCGAAATTTTGGACCTTCATTTTCATTAAACAGTATTCCTCCGTCTTTAATTAAACGTATTGAAGTTTACAAAGGTGTTGTACCTCCACATTTATCTGATGATGCCATGGGTGGAGCCATAAATGTTGTGCTAAAATGATATTACTAAAAATGAATTAAAAGCGTCTATTTCGGCGGGATCATTTGGCACCTACCGCACAGATATTAATGGTGGTTATAGAAACAATAAAAATGGTTTTACAGCTAGAGGTTCTGCCTTTGTAAACTATGCCGATAACGATTATGAAGTTTGGGGAGACCAAGTTGCTGTAGCACTTTCCGCAGGAACGCCTGATGTTTACATTCGAGCGAAACGTTTTCATGATAGATACAGATCACAAGGTGGTAAAGCTGAATTTGGATATACAAATGTTTCTTGGGCAGATAAGTTTTTGGCTGGTGTTTTACTTTCCAATATGGATCAACAAATTCAAAACCGGTGCCACTATGGAGTCGTGGGAGGG
>NZ_ATNM01000089.1 GCF_000427295.1 Cyclobacterium qasimii M12-11B
AGTTTCCAGGGATTTAATTTTATGAAAAATTGGTTGAATAACTAATGGAAAAATTAAATAGTAATTCAACTTTCAAAGAAAAGCTGGAGATGGAAACTAGTTTTCCATCCTTGTACATGTTTAAGTTTATCGTGCCTAACGGCAAAGAAAACGAGATTGGTGCCTTGCTTCCTAATAATGAGATGGTCTTAAAATCATCCTCACAAGGGAAGTATGTTAGCGCTACCATCAAAGCAATGATGCGCGACAGCCAGTCTATTATCGACGTATATGAAAAAGCGTCAAAAATTAAAGGAGTAATCGCACTATAAAAATTACGATTTGTATGTGGAAAGAAGCAAATAATAAATTATCGAGAACCTTTGAATTTAAAGATTTTAGCGAAGCATTTGCCTTTATGACTAGGGTAGCCTTCCTCGCAGAGTCTCAACAGCACCATCCCAATTGGAGCAATGAATACAACAAAGTTCATATTGACCTTGCCACACATGATAAGGGAAACACTGTGACGGAGAAAGACCGTGATTTAGCTCAAGCCATAGACCGTTTAATTTAGTATGTCAATCGCCACAAACATTTGTTTATATTTAGTCCCAACACCAATTGGTAACCTTAAGGACATTACTTTAAGGGCCCTGGAAACCTTGCAGGCGGTTGATGTCATTTTAGCAGAGGATACCAGAACTTCGGGTAAGCTTCTTAAACATTATGAAATCAAGCGTCCCTTAGAAAGCTACCACATCCACAATGAGCACAAAAGTATAAGCAAGCTTATTGAGCGGATGGAGCAAGGAACTGTATTTGCACTCATCACCGATGCTGGTACTCCTGGGATATCTGATCCCGGTTTTCTCTTGGTACGTGAGGCCATAGCAGCCAATATTGAAATATGCAGTTTGCCTGGGGCTACTGCCATCATACCAGGACTTGTTAATTCAGGACTACCTAATGATAGGTTTGTTTTTGAAGGCTTTTTGCCGCATAAGAAAGGTAGGAAAACAAGGATAGAGGCATTGGAGGACGAACGAAGAACGATGGTTTTCTACGAATCCCCTTACAGGCTATTGAAAACCCTTAACCAATTGATGGAGGTCTTTGGTCCAGATAGGACAGCTTGTGTAAGCAGAGAGTTGACCAAACTCCATGAAGAAAATGTAAGGGGTAGCCTTTTGGAGCTTTTAAATTATTATACAGAAAACACCCTTAAAGGTGAAATAGTACTTACAGTAGCCGGAAAAAACTAATATGGAACTACAGGAAATCACCCGAAAAGTAGAAGTGCTTGCCAAGAAAGCAGGCAAATTTATCCGTGAGGAAAGCAAGAACTTTAATCTGGACAAAGTTGAACAAAAAGGTTTCAATGATCTAGTGTCCTATGTAGACAAAGGAGCCGAAGAAATAATAGTCAAGGAGCTTGCAGAGATTGTCCCGGAAGCTGGCTTTATCACAGAGGAAGGAACAAGGTCAGAGAGGGACAAAGAATATACCTGGATTGTAGACCCATTAGATGGTACCACTAACTTCGTTCATGGTATCCCGATGTATGCAGTGTCAATAGCCCTTGCGAGAGGCACAGAGATCGTCGTAGGGGTTGTTTATGAAATTAATCTTGATGAGAGTTTTGCCGCTTATGAAGGATCTCCGTCCACATGTAATGGGGTTCCTATAAAAGTAAGTGGGGTAAGTAAACTTTCCCATAGTTTGGTAGCCGCAGGTTTTCCTTATGATGATGGAGGGAAACTTGAAGAGTATTTACAGCTGTTGAAATATTTTATCAAAAATAGTCATGGTCTTCGAAGACTTGGCTCAGCGGCTGTTGATTTATGCTACGTTGCTTGTGGAAGAGTGGAAGGCTATTTGGAATATAATTTACAATCCTACGATGTAGCAGCCGGTACTCTCATCGTCAAGCAAGCGGGAGGGAAAGTCACTGATTTTAGTGGCGGTCAGGATTTCATTTTTGGCGGGCAAATTTTAGCTTCTAATGAGAAGTTACATGACACCTTTCAAATAGCTTTGTCTGAGAAATTTGTGTTTTAAGGAGATATAATTGTTTCCTATATATTGTGATTAACTACAAAAAACATAATTCAAAAAAATTAATTTCATATGTAAAAAAATAATTTGTATTTTCGCTATAATTGATTAGCTTTCAATCATTTAATAAAACAACCTGTTTTTCGGACTTATCACCCCCCGTTCATCTATTGTTGGGCATCGCGTATTTTACCGAAATGGGCTGTTTACTATTTAACAATTCGAATAAAATGAAAATAGGAATTTTAGGAGGTACGAATTTGGCAACTAACCTTGGCAACAAGTTTATTGCTAGAGGAATGGACGTAGCATTTGGTGTGAGGGAAGGGTTCAGTGCAAGGAAGGTTGAGTGGAAAATTCTTAAAATGCAAAATCACAATGTCTTAAATTACGCCGATGCTATCACTGACTCGGATGTAATTATTATTTGTTGTGAAAATGAATTTCTGCCCATAGTGTGTAATTACCTAAGAGAATTTGGTTCGCCAGACATGTTGTTTATCGATAGCACCAATGGAGTTAACGATGAAAGCGTAACCTGTAATACTACCCTTATTGGACAGGAGACTGGACATGAGCGTGTTTTTAAAGCATTTAACAATCTCGGAATTGATTACCCAAAATCCGATCCTTTAGCACTCATTAAAGAAACCTACTTCTGTGGGGACAATAATAAAGATAAATTGATTGTCAAAAAGCTGATTGAACTTATAGGTTTTAAGGCTATTGATGCAGGGACCATTAAAAATGCTTGCCTGCTAGAGGCTGTATATCACCTTAGTAAAGAAATCTCTACCACCAAATCGGGTGATTGTCACTTCAGACTAATGTCTGTCTAATTCTCTTTATGTTGTTTAATAACCTGTTTTTTTAAGATTCTATTTTTATCGGTATTGTTTTTGTTGTTTATAAATTAATTTGAACGACTTGCGTTTCAAATTATGTTTACCGAATTAGGTGCCCGCTTTTTAATACGTATTGAGATTACTATAAAGTCGGATTTTCGTTGCTATCAACCTGTTGATGGTGTATAACAAATTAAATTTGAATCGATTTATTGTAGCCTTTGTGCGCAATTTGAAGGAAGTAACCTAATTAAGATTTAATTCTTGAATTTTAATTTTTCTTTCAATACATACGCCATGAAAAAAATCGCTTATTTTATTTTTGCCTTTTTTGCTTTAGTCCTTTTGGCTCTGGTGGCAGTGCCCTACTTGTTTAAGGACAAAATCTTTGACAAGCTTGATCAGGAGCTAGCCAAGTCTGTAAATGCTACGGTCTATTATGACCGTGATAAAGTCAGCTTGAGTGTTTTCAGTAATTTCCCCAGCTTATCAGCCGGTCTAGGAGATTTTGGGGTTAAAGGCAATCCACCTTTCCAAAACGATACTTTGGTACATGTGGGAGAATTGCAGGTAGACTTAGATATTTGGTCCGTTATTTTTAGCGATACCCCAAGTTTAAAAGGAATTCGGCTTCAGGATGGCCAGTTTTATATTAAGGTATTAGCGGATGGAAAGGCCAATTATGATATCATGTTTGAAAGTGAGGAAGTTGAGCCTGTCGATACTACTTCTTCAAACTTTCAATTGGGCATAGATTTAATAGAAATAGAAAATCTTGACTTTATATATGACGACAGATCACTTGACTTCTTGATGGTGATGTCAGCCATGGACTTTGTAGGAAGTGGTGATCTGACCCTAGATGTGTATGATCTAATGATTAAAGGTGATGGCAATATTGTTAATGTTGCTTATGAAGGCGTAGAATACCTCTCAAATAAATCCCTTGCGATTGATTCTGAAATTAACGTCGACTTAAAAAACATGAAATTTGGGGTGAATGGAGCTTCCTTGAAGCTTAATGACTTCGGCTTTGGGATTGATGGATTTTTGGCTATGCCTGGTGATGACATAGAGTTGGACGCCAAATTCTATGGGGAAGATAATGACTTCAAAAGTGCGCTTTCTCTAGTTCCAGGAGTATATTCTGCCTCATTTGATGATTTGAAAACATCTGGAGAAATGGATTTTTCCGGCGCGCTCAAAGGAACCTATAGTGAGACTTCATTCCCAGCATTCCAATTTGGGCTTACCATAAACGAAGGGATGTTTCAATATCCGGATCTACCAAGACCCGTTCAGCATGTGAATATGGAATTAAAGGTTGTCAATGAATCAGGTGATTTGAATTATACCGCTATTGATCTGTCCAGGTTTTCTCTTGAGTTCGGAGATCAACCGGTTTCCGGAAGGTTTATGGTTAAGGATCTGATTAATTATGAAATGGATGGTCAGCTAAAAGGGAAGCTTGATCTATTGGAATTAACCTCTATATTCCCAATTGAAGACATGGAGTTGAAAGGGCAGTTGGCCATAGACGCTACCGCAAAAGGGCGATATGACAGTGTAGCCCAAATAATTCCTGTCATAAATGCAAAAATTGAACTGACCAATGGTCATGTTAAAAGTGCAGCCTATCCAGCGCCAATAGACAATATCAATGTTCGGGCGGTAGCGGATAATAAAACTGGGAAGATGAATGATTTTGCAATTAATGTTCCCACATTCGGTTTTGAACTGGAGGGTGAAAAAATCAATGGCTCTTTAAAATTGAATGACTTAACGGCCTTGAATTATGATTTTTCGGTGCATGGGGCTGTAGACTTAGGGAAAATAGCAGCCATCGTACCAATGGAAGATGTTTTGTTGGAGGGTAAGATTAAGGCAGATTTAGATGCCAAAGGAAGTTATGAAGCCATTGAAGCCAATCGTTTCGGGCAACTTGATACCAAAGGCGAATTGCTGGTCAATGATTTTTACTATGCAGATAAAGATTACCCTCAAGGCGTTAGGATTAATGAAGCTTCCGCTAATTTTAGTCCAAAGACCATAAATCTGGTGAAAATGGATGCTCGACTTGGGAAAAGCCCAGTTCAGGCAACTGGTACATTGTCCAATTACATGGCATTCTTACTTAGTGAAGAAGGTAGCAATGACCTTCAGGGGGATTTATCTATTTATTCTAGTAGTTTTGATGTCAATGAATGGATGACAGGGGTAGAAAGCACAAGTGAAGATACTACCGCAATGGAAGTAGTTGCCTTACCTGACAATATTGACTTTACCATGTCGGTAAAAGCGGATAAAATCTATTACGATAACCTTACATTAAACAATGCTTCGGGGAAATTATGGGTTAAAGATGCGGTACTTAAACTAGAAGGTTTTAAAACCGATATGTTGGGAGGCTCATTGGTATTTGACGGTACTTATAATAGCAAGGATGTTTCGAAACCTTCTTTTGACATGGTGCTAGATATCAGTAAGCTAGGAGTTCAGGATGCGTTCAAATCCTTTGTAACGGTCCAAACATTTGCCCCTATAGCCCAGCATGTAACAGGGATTTTTTCCACCAAATTTTCTTTTTCTGGTTTATTGGGTCAGGACATGATGCCAATTTTGTCAAGTCTTGATGGTTCAGGATTGATCCAATTGGCAGAGACAGCCTTAAAGGACAGTCCACTCGTTAAGGGAATTACCAGCCTAACCAAATTAGACGATACAGCTACCATTAGTTTAAAACCTATGAATATCACAGCCAGAATCGAAGACGGCATGTTGAATATTCCTCCCTTTGAATTGAAATTATGGGATTACCCTGCGAAAATTCAAGGAAGCACTGGCTTTGATGGAAGGATCAATTACTTGGTAAACATAGATGTGCCTGCAAGTAAATTTGGTTCAAAAATTAACGGTCTTGTCACAGGTTTGGTTGGAACAGATTTATCTGATACGAATGTTCCCCTGGCCTTTAATATTGGTGGTAGCTACGCCAGGCCGAATGTAGGAATGGCTTCTTCTGAAAGTTTGGAGGCTTATATTTCGAATGCACTGAAAAGCAAAATTTCCGGTCAGAAAGAAGATGTCAAAGAAAAAATTACTGCTGATTTTAAAGCGAAAGAAGACAGTTTAAAACAAGAGTTTAAAGAAAAATCAGAAGTTGCTAAAGACAGTGTCGTACAGGAAGCGACAAAATTGATAGATCAAACCAAAGAGAAAGCAGTGGATGAAGTTAAAAACCTCCTCAAAGGTTTTACCAATAAGAAAAAAACGACTGAAACTGAAAAGCCTACACCTGAATAATTGCAGGTGGTTGTGGTAATCGTATGAATAGTGGGTTTACAAAAACCGAAAAGTTGAAGCTCTTCTCACCTGGCAAGACCATATGGGAAGAGCTTCATTGGTTTTTCGTCTAACGGAAGTATTCTAAAATATAATACCACATTGTAAGTGTAACAACGGAAAGAGGTATGCCTACTCCGACAAGGAGAGAAGCAAGCTTGGGTCTGATGTTATAATTGGTGGCAATAATGGAGGAAGTGATCATGGGCGCCATAGCCGCTTCCATAACACTTACCTTAAAAATGAGATTCTGATCTGGATTGTCAGCTGGGATCCAATGGTAGATGCTATAGATCAATAGTGGGATAAGTAATAATTTATGGGTTAATCCATACCATAGGAAATTGTCCTTTATGTCCTCAAGTCTTATTTTTATTTGTAAGCCTACAGCTATCAACGCAATGGGGGTTAACGTTCCGGCGAAACTCTGAAGGACCTTCTCCGCCACGCCACTAATTTCTACCTTGAAAATATTAAGTAACAGCGCAATAATAAAAAAGATGAAAGGAGGGAAGAATAACATCTGTTTTGAGATGTCTCTTTTTCTCATTTTTTCGGACCCATACAATGAGGCCACAATTATTGCAAGGCTGCTCACTACTAAAAAAGAACCCGTTTGGTCTATCAATACAGCTATTTTTAAACCTTCGCCTCCATAAATCGCTTCGATTACAGGATAGCCTATAAAGCCAGTATTGGAAAGACCGCCACAAATTATCAAACAACCGATTGTTTTTTTGTTCCAACCAAATCGTTTACCCAGGTAGCCAAAGAGTAACCAGGTGATGGTGAAGATGATCCACCCTACCGAGATAGGCAAGAGCAAAGCTGGACCCAATTCCAATCTGGAAATGTGAAGGAGGGAAACGGCAGGTAATACTACATATATCAAATAAGCATTTAACGCCTTTGGTGCTTCAACAGGGAAGTTTTTAACTTTCTGTAAAATGATACCTATCAGGATGGAGGTAATGACGATGAGTATATTGGCCATGATAATAAATTCTTGGGACTAAGGTGATAGCGGACAACAGCATTTCGAAATTTGATTACCGTTTTCTTTAATCAAACGAATCCAAAGTGGTTTCTTTTTTGATCAAAATAATCTTTTAGCTGCGGGTAAAGCGTGCTTTCAGCAACAGGTATGCCCAAAAGGGTTTGGTTAATTGCGCCCATTTCACCTTTCTTTTCTACTTCCATGGATTCTATTAAAAGTATCAATTCCTGCAGTTGTAAAGGGCTTCTACTTTCATCAGGCTTGATGGAATACTCATTTCCATAGAAATCTACAATTTCATAAAGGTTTAATCCGTCAATTGTGGTGGCAAAAATGCAAATCTCCTCACCCCATTGACTTTCAGGGTAAGTAAGCTTTGCTATAAGTGCATTGGCACCTGTTCCATTGAAATACGTCTTTGGTTGATAGTCAAAATTCATATTCAGGCAAATATATGTCATTTAAGCGCTAATTTGAAATTAAAACCAAATCCCTTAAAATGGTATAAATAGTTAATCAAGACTGATGACCTTAAATGGTCTTGACAATGGCCTTTAAATCATCACTACAAACGCTTATAGGGAAGCAACTTCGGGGAAAGGGTATGGCAGTCGCTCCTTTTAGAGGGGTACACCCCATTTCCCCACCCAAATCCCTCTCCAAGCCGAAGTGGAATGATTTTTTAAAGAATTAGATAGTTCTCAAGTCAATAGGTCTCCAGGTAGGATTACCCAATAGAACTGGTTACATTATGAAAATTGACTTGAAATCAGCAAAGTTTAAGACAGCTTCACAATAAGCCAATTTTTGGTGATGGGATATTGCTAATAATTTGCCTTGCTTGTACCCTAATTCGCCCATCTGAGTGGTTGGAGCATCTTCCTTTTAGAAAAGCTACAAATTTATTGAATTTAGCAACAATCAAATTGAAAAGACAATTGGATTATACATTGTTTAAGAGTAATTTTGGCTTTCGAAATAGAAATAAGTCTGATTTCCATTTCTTTTACGTATGTTACGAGGAATGTAAATTCAGAGCAAAGAACAGATCATTACATGAAAAGAGATCAATTAATATTTGACCTGATAGGGAAGGAAGAGGATAGACAGAAAAGAGGGATAGAGCTGATCGCCTCTGAAAATTTCACTAGTAAGCAGGTTATGGAAGCAGCAGGAAGTGTGCTGACTAACAAATATGCCGAAGGTCTACCAAAAAAACGGTATTATGGTGGTTGTGAAGTAGTAGATGAAATTGAGCAAATTGCTATAGATCGCGCCAAAGCACTCTTTGGAGCATCATGGGCAAATGTTCAACCTCACTCTGGAGCACAAGCCAATGCAGCTGTATTTTTAGCTTGTCTAAATGCAGGTGATTCCATTTTAGGTTTTGATCTTTCTCACGGTGGACACCTTACACATGGTTCTCCTGTAAATTTCTCAGGTAAACTTTACGATCCTCACTTTTATGGGGTGGAACAAGAAACTGGTGTGATCGACTACGACAAAGTTGAAGAACAAGCTAAACTAGTTAATCCTAAATTATTGATCTGTGGCGCATCTGCTTACAGTCGTGATTGGGATTATGAAAGATTACGAGCCATTGCAGATGAAGTAGGTGCAATATTGCTTGCAGATATTTCTCATCCATCAGGGCTTATAGCCAGAGGTTTATTGAATGATCCTTTGGAGTTCTGTCATGTGGTTACTACTACAACGCATAAGACGCTTAGAGGTCCTCGAGGAGGGTTGATCCTTATGAGAGATGATTTCGATAATCCATTTGGCTTGAAAAATCCAAAAGGAGAATTGAGAAAAATGTCTGCTTTATTGGATTCTGGGGTTTTTCCTGGAACTCAGGGCGGTCCTTTGGAACACATAATTGCAGCTAAGGCCATAGCTTTTGAAGAAGCACTATCCGACGAATACATGGAATATGTAGTCCAGGTTAAGAAAAATGCGGCTGTAATGGCAGAAGCTTTTGTAGAAAAAGGCTACCAAATCATTTCTGGTGGTACGGACAATCACATGATGCTGATTGACCTTCGAAACAAAGAACTTACTGGCAAAATTGCCGAAAATACGCTTGGAAAAGTGGACATAACCATTAATAAAAACATGGTTCCATTCGATACCAAGTCTCCGTTTGTTACCTCTGGAATGCGTATCGGTACTGCAGCCATCACTACTCGTGGGCTAGTGGAAGCGGATATGTTGAAAATAGTAGAATTGATAGATCAGTCGCTTTCGAGCCATGAGGACGATGCGAAACTGGCAGAAATTAAGGCTACTGTTAACGACTGGATGGTACAATTTCCTTTATATTAAAATAAAAATAAGTGGCACTGGATCAATATAACGAAGAAGAAGAGGAAGAAGAGAATGGCATGTCCTTTCTGGACCATTTAGAACAGTTGAGATGGCATTTACTGCGATCGGTATCGGCTATTCTTGTTTTTATGGTTCTTGCATTTCTTTCCAAAGGATTTGTGTTTGGTCAGGTAATCCTTGGTCCTTCCAAAGTAGATTTTATTACCTATAGACTGCTTTGTCAGCTATCGGATATACTGTCACTTCCAGCCCTTTGCATTGATCAACTCCCTTTTATCATCCAAAGTAGGCAGATGACAGGGCAGTTTTCTATGCACGTCACCTCCAGTTTGGTGGTTGGGTTAATAGTTGCTTTCCCCTATGTCTTTTGGGAAGTGTGGAAATTTATCAGTCCAGGCTTGTACTCTAAGGAACGAAGTGCTGCAAGAGGAGCTGTTTTCTTTGTAAGTTTATTGTTCTTCTTAGGTGCCAGTTTCGGGTATTTTATTTTATCACCGCTTTCCATCAACTTCCTTTCAAACTATCAACTGGATCCGTCCATAGCGAATGAGTTTGATATTACCTCCTATGTTTCAACATTGGTAATGTTGGTTTTGGCTTCGGCAGTGATGTTTCAGCTTCCGGTAGTTATTTATTTCCTAACACAAGCAGGACTTGTTTCCTCTACGATGCTTAAGGCATATAGAAGACACTCAATTGTTGTGATCTTAGTGTTATCGGCAGTAATCACACCACCAGATGTGATCAGTCAGATCTTGATTGCGATGCCTATACTTGTGCTTTATGAAACAGGTATAATGATAGCAAAACGTTTGGAAAGAAAACGTAGAGAAGAAGAACTGGAAGACAAATAATAAATCAAAGGTATGTCAAAAATAATCGCAATAGGAGGAGACCATGCAGGATTCACCTATAAGCAAGAGTTAATAGAAGTGCTGCAGAAGAAAGGTTTCGAAGTAAAGGACTTTGGTCCTTATTCTGAGGGATCAGTTGATTATCCTGATTTTATCCATCCATTGTGTGATGCGATAACTTCTGGAGAAATTGAACGCGGTATAATTATTTGTGGCAGTGGGAATGGTGTTGCCATTACAGCGAATAAGCACCAGGGAATTAGGGCCGCTATTTGCTGGAATGAGGAATTGGCATCACTTTCCAGACAGCACAATGACGCTAACCTAATATCGATACCAGCCAGATTTGTTACTTTCGAGCTAGCAGAAAAAATGGTTGATATTTTCCTTGAAACAGAATTTGAAGGTGGAAGACATGCCCGAAGGGTAGATAAAATCGCCTGTAAATAATTAGAAATATAATTTCTACCAGGTTTATTCCTGTACTCCCCTATATATTAGTCCATTTTCGGATCTGGTATATAGGGGTTTTAATTTTGGTAGATCCTGGATCCAGGAGTCAAAAACAGCTGCTTCATCTATGATTATATCAGGGTTCTCTTTTTTCAAATCCTGATAGAATCTTGTTTTCCATTTCATTTCCCCCATTTTAGCAAAGTAGATTTCTGTAAGCCTAAAATTCAGGTATGGGCTTGCCATTACAGCGTTTTGGTAAGCGCTATGATTGTCCCCCAAAACCATTACTGTTTTGCCTTCGGGTATTTCATTCAGAGCCGTAGTTTCTTGTTTATAATTGTCAAAAGAAGCGTCATTTAACAAATAAAAGGTCCAACTGTACCCGATCAACGGGACAATTAGAAAATAACTGTAGCCGATAACATTTTGTGCCAGTTTATTTTTTGTGATAGTGAAAAAGTGGGTGATGAAATATGCCAATACCGGTATGGTACTTATAAACTGGAAGGGGCTTACCCTGTCCATTAAAAAAAACATGCCTATATTAAAGAGTAAGAAGAGGAAGAAAAGTTGATTTTGCTTTTGCTGGTTTACAGTCATTCTCCTTAGAACATTGTTTTTGAAATAACCTATGATGGCAATTGCAACTGGCAAAGTGAAGAGATAGCTGAGGTCTTTAAAATTGACATGATAGATTTTCTCTAATTTTAAAGCCAAAGTGAAATACATTTCTATGAAATTGGACAACCCGTCTTTCCAGAAATAAAACAAAGCACAAAAGACTACCGGTAAAAGGAATGCCGTAAGTATGAGCGAAAGTTGCTGAAAAGAAAATCCATTGATGAGTAATCCAGAGAAAATCAACAAGGGTAAAAACAATAAGTACGGAAAATGAAAACAAAATGCAATACCTGCAAAAAGCCCCATAAGTAGAATAGATGGAACGGTGTTGGTATTGACGGAAGTTTGGCTTAAAAGTCTTGAGAGTGCCAACAAAACAAAGGTGCTACCCATCAAGGCCGGAGAAAGTGTCATGAAGTCGAAAGACAGTTGAAACAAGACCATCATTACAAAAGCAGGGAGGTAGTTTGAATCATCATATGCATTATTTTGTATGAGCATGTGATTGGTATAAAACACCTGAAAAAATAGGATCAAGAAAGCGATGATTCTGAAGGAAAAAACTGAATTGGAAAACAGCAAGTCATTCACCCAATAGACCATGGCAGAAAATGGACCCGTATTGTCAATAATATCCACGTATAGGAGGTTTCCTTCAGCCATTTGTTGCCCTAAAAGCCTCCAGATTAGTTCTGGTTGCAATAGGGGAACGTGCATTAGATAGTAAGGAATCTGTAGCAGAATGAATAGGAAAAGAATTCCAATCATTCTTAGTGGGTCATTAATTTTGAAAAATTCCAGCAAGGTCTATATTTATTTTATAACTCAATTTACGAAATTAAAGGTTACCCGTATATTTCACTAAATTTGTGAAGATTAAATATTTTAAAATGGAGAGTAAACGACAACAAAAATATTCCAAACTGATCCAAAAGGAGTTGGGTGAAATATTTCAGAAGGAAGGACGAGCGATAGTTGGTCAGGCCATGGTTACAGTTACCAGGGTTTTAATGAGCCCAGATCTGGCCCTTGCAAAAATCAATTTGAGCTTCTTATTAGGCGAAAATACGGTTTTGTTTGATAAAGTTGATAGTAATAAAGGACAGATTCGAAAGTTTCTTGGAAGAAGAATAGGGAAATCTGTAAGGATCATTCCTGAGTTGGCTTTCTTCTTAGATGAATCAGCAGCTTATGCCCAGCATATGGATGGCGTCATTTCCAAACTCAATATCCCTGAGGCTCCTGAGCAAGAGGATGATGATGAGGAAGACGAAGATTAAAATCGAAATATGCAATAGGTGGAAAATTAGGTATCTAAATCCTTTTACGAGTTAGTTAAGGGAAATCCTATTGCATAATCCGAGTTAAACCTTTTAAAGGTTTTATTTAATACTAATTTTATAAAGTTAAAGAATAGCTATTGTATATTTCAGGTTAAGGCTAATTAGACAAAATTGAATCTCTCCTATTTTATAGCATCCAGGTATTTTAGAAGTAAAGCCAAGAAGAATTTTATAACCGTTCTTTCCAGAATATCGATGGTAGGAGTTGCTGTAGGGACAATGGCATTGGTCGTGGTGCTGTCGGTTTTTAATGGTTTGGAAGACTTGATAAAAGGACTGTATGCTTCCTTTGATGCTGACCTTAAAGTAATGCCTTATGAAGGGAAGTCTTTTGAAGTTGATGATGCCTTTTTAGCAGAGATTAACAAACTAGAAGGGATAGAGATTCTGACAGAAGTTATCGAAGATAACGCCTTGGTGAAGTACGGAGATCACCAGGTTGTCGCAACGTTGAAAGGCGTGTCGGGTAATTTCCTCGCTCAAGATAGGTTTAAAGATGGTTATCTCAATGGAGAATTGAGTTTAGGGGAGGAAAACCGGCCTCAGGCATTGATAGGTCGTGGGTTATCTTATTTTTTACTGCTCAACCTTGACAATGAATTTGATTTGATACAAGTTTTTTACCCAAAAGATCCCAAATCAGGAAGCATAGATCCATCAAGCATGTACAATAGGGAAGTCATTCAGCCCGCAGGGATTTTTAGCGTAGAAAAGCAAATTGATGATGAATTTCTTATTGTGCCCTTGGATTTTGCCTCCAAATTGTTGGAATATGGAAACAGAAGAACGGGCCTTGAAATTATGGTAGCGGAAGGGTATAATGTACAAACAGTGAAAGCTGAATTAAGAAGCTTGCTTGGAGAGGCTTTTATCGTTCAAGACAGTGATGAACAACACGCAAGTCTTTTGATGACAATTAGATTAGAGAAATTATTCGTGTTTTTAACGCTTACATTTATTTTGGCGGTTGCTTCCTTCAATATATTTTTCTCTTTAAGTATGCTGGCCATAGAAAAGAAAAAAGACATTGCTGTATTAATCGCTATGGGAGGGACAAAAAAACTAATCCGCTCCATCTATCTAAAGGAAGGTGCCATTATTGCTTTTACTGGTGCTTTGGTTGGTCTGGTTTTGGGTTTTTTGATTTGTTGGACGCAAGACACCTATGGACTTGTTTCACTAGGGGTAAGCTCATCTGTAATAGATGCCTACCCTGTCAAAATGCAATGGACAGATTTTTTATACACTAGTTTAAGTGTGGTAATTATCACAATGATAGCCTCTTATCGTCCTGCATTGATAGCCTCTCGAGTGAACACTACCGATCATTTGTAAGGTTTTAAATGTAGGATTTATTTAATTGTTTTAAATATTTCTGTAATTTGCAAACTGCCAATTTCTTAAAAAAGCACATTTTAGTTTAAATCTTGTTTTAATGAAAGTAGCTTCAGATAAGCCATTTGAAATCGTTTATTCCCTGTTTAACCATGAATTTTTAGGAATTCTATTTGAGTCCTTTGCCGTCCAACTTGACGAAAAGGGAAGATTGTCATTTGCTTATCAGAATATTTCCTATCAAAATGCCCGGGAGTTTGAGGAGAGGTTGGACGATACAGATTTGGAGCTGATCAAATTGATGGACAGCATGCAGCAGGAAGCCATTGTCAAGAAGTACAATGTGAAAAACAACAAACCCAAAGAATTCTTAAGGAAGGTCTTTGATAAAGAGCATTCAATTCAATCCCATAAGGAAGTACAAAAACTAATAGAAGCAAAATTAGAAATTACACGTGCTAAAATATTAGAGAAAATTCAGCAGAAGCGACTTTTTGAAATGGGTAATGATGGCAATCCTGTTTGGAAGGAAATTGCCGTAATGCCTGAAAAAGCCTCTGTTTTATTCCACTTTAGAAGGAATGAAGAAAACACGCATTATTTCCCAACAATTAAGTACCAGGGAGAGAAAATTGAATGGCAGTACAAAGGCAGTTATTTGATTTGTAACCAGCCAGCATGGTTGGTGGTAGACGCTATGCTGGTTAGTTTTGAAAAGGCCGTAGATGGTAAGAAATTATTGCCTTTCTTAAGTAAAAAATTCATCGTTATACCTCGTAAAGTTGAAGATAGCTATTACCGGAAATTTGTTACGCAGTTGGTTGCCTCATTTGATGTTTATGCCAAAGGCTTTGAAATAAAAGTAGCACGGGACAATCCAGAACCTGTACTTTACCTTGGTGAATTGCAAGGAAATCCTTCAGTGGATATGTTCGGCAAAAAGATATCTGCAGATGAAGAAGAGAAAATGGTTTTCGACCTAAGGTTTAAGTATGGCGATTATTCCTTTAAAGCAGATCAAGTCAAACCAACCAATGTAGAACTGGAGAAGATTGGAGATGAATACATCTTTTATAAGGTGGTAAGAGATTTGAAGAAGGAAAGCTTTTATGGCAATTATTTGAAGGAGAATGGTCTTTCAGTACGTACTGGGAGGCAGTCAATGCCCAAAAGAGAGGCCTATGAATGGATTATTAATCACCGGCCTGAATTGGATGATTTGGGCATTAAAATCCAGCAAACAGCTAACGAGAAAGGGAAAAATTACTTTATCGGGGCGGCTAAGATCACAGTTAGAATCAATGAGAAAATCGACTGGTTTGACGTAGAGGCCGTTGTTACATTTGGGGACTTTGAGATTTCTTTCCAAAAGTTCAGGAAATTACTGCTCAAAGGAAAGTCTGAAATAGAATTGCCTAACAAAGAAATAGGGATTATTCCTAAATCATGGTTTGTGAATTATGGTGAAATTTTCTCTTTTATCGAGGAGGAGCAAAATGAAGACGGTAATTTCAAATTAAAGAAGCACCATATTGCTTTGGCTCAAGAATTGGAAAAGGGAAACCTGCTTAAATTGGGGCTTAGCGAAAGGCTTAACAAGCTTAAAGATTTCTCTACCATTGATGACTATCCACTTTCCAATTTTTTTAAAGGAACCCTAAGGCCCTATCAAAAGGCTGGGTACAATTGGATGCGCTTTCTAAATGAATACAATTTTGGCGGTTGCCTGGCAGATGATATGGGGCTTGGTAAAACGGTTCAAACCCTTGCTTTGCTTGCCATGGAAAAGGAGCGCTCAGAAGGTACGACCTCCTTATTGGTAATGCCTACCTCCCTGATCTATAACTGGGAACTAGAAGCCAGAAAATTTACGCCGAAATTAAAAATTCTAATCTACACAGGAACACAACGAATCAAGGACTGTAGTCAATTTGGACGTTATGATTTGGTTTTGACTTCTTATGGCATTACCAGACTAGACATTGATATTCTCAAGGAATTTTATTTTAATTATATCATTCTTGATGAAAGCCAGGCCATAAAAAATCCGGACAGTATAATTTCAAAAGCAGTGGTTCAATTGAAAAGTAACCACAAATTAATACTTACAGGAACACCTGTGGAGAATGGTACAATGGACCTTTGGTCACAGATAAATTTTATCAACAGGGGGCTTTTAGGTGGACAGGCTGCATTCAAAAAACAGTTTCTTTTGCCCATTGAGAAGAAGAACGATAAGGATAAAATCCTGAAATTAAATGCGATGATCAAACCTTTTATTCTTAGAAGGCTTAAATCTCAAGTCGCAACTGATCTTCCAGAGAAGGTGATCAATGTCAAATATTCTACGATGACACCTGACCAGGAACAGGCTTATGAGGAAGTTAAAAATTATTTCAGAGAGAAAATAATTGATGAAGCAAGTCTGCCAGGTAAATCTCAAAAATCCCTAACGCTGTTACGTGGACTTACCCAATTAAGGCAAATGGCTAATCATCCTAAAATGGCCGATGAGAATTATAAAGGGGATTCCGGGAAATTGGAAGATATCTCACACATGGTGAAATCTACAGTAAGCGAAGGGCATAAAGTGTTGATTTTTAGTCAATTTGTTCGTCACTTAAGTATTGTAAAATCTTTTCTAAATGAAGAGAAAATACCCTTTGCCTATCTTGATGGAGCGACCGTAGATCGACAAAAACAAGTGGCTTCTTTTCAAGAAAATCCTGATATAAAAGTTTTCTTGATCTCTCTTAAAGCGGGGGGAGTAGGCCTTAATTTGACCAAGGCTGAATATGTTTTCCTTCTGGATCCATGGTGGAATCCAGCAGTAGAAGCCCAGGCAATAGATAGAGCGCATCGGATTGGGCAGAAAAATAAGGTTATCATCTACAAGTTCATCACCAGAAATTCTGTTGAAGAAAAAATAATGGCGCTTCAGGAGCGGAAAATGGCACTTGCAGGAGAATTGATAAGTACCGAAGAGAGCTTTATTAAAAGCCTAAACCAAGAAGATATAGCGGCATTGCTTGACTAATGACTCTCGGTATAATAATAAATGAAACATCTAAAAAATTTACCTTAAATATAAAATGCATACAGCAATTTTAATCGTACAATGCAAAGACAATAAAGGGATTGTAGCAGCAGTTTCCCAGTTTCTATATGAAAACAATGGGAATATCTTAGCAGTAGATCAGCATGTTGACGATGATTTAGGTGATTTTTTTATGAGGGCTGAGTGGGAATTGGATACATTTGATATTGATAAAGACCACATTTTGCAGGAATTTAAAGCGAAGGTGGGGCAGCAGTTTGAAATGGATTATTCGCTTTCATTCAACTTCCCTGTGCCAAGAATGGCTCTTTTTGTTTCAAAACTATCTCATTGTCTTTTTGATATTTTAAGCAGATACTATTCCGGTCAGTTTAACGTGGAAATTCCATTGGTGATTTCTAATCATCCAGATTTAGAACCTGTTGTGAAGGCATTTGGTATTCCTTTTTATCACTTACCCGTTACCAAGGAGAATAAAGCTGAACAAGAGAAAAAGCAGCTTGAATTAATGGTAGCACATAAGGTTGATTTTGTAGTACTTGCGAGGTATATGCAGATTTTGTCGGGAGATTTTGTGAAACACTTCCCCAACAATGTCATAAATATCCACCATTCCTTTTTACCAGCTTTTGTAGGAGCTAAGCCCTATCATGCGGCTTACAAGCGTGGGGTGAAGATCATTGGAGCAACTGCCCATTATGTAACCGAAGAGCTGGATGCAGGGCCTATAATTGAGCAGGATGTTGCCCGCGTTCGTCACCACAACACAGTAGAAGATCTGGTGCAAATAGGTCAAGACGTGGAGAAAGTAGTATTGTCCAAAGCCATCAAATATCATTTGGCACGGAAAGTACAAGTGGTCGGAAACCGAACGATAATTTTCAATTAGTCTATTGTTAAATAAGTAGCAAAAAGTACTAAATAGGAAAGCCCTATCTATTCAATCAACGGAAAAGATAGGGCTTTTTTGGCTCCACGCTTAAGGAGATTTGCTTTCCTTTTCATGTCTTGGATTTGGAGTTAAATTTGTTCCAATTCTATAAGGATATTGCCATTTTCATCTTGTAGTATTAAGTTTCCTGCATGGTAAGTGTATTGTTTGCTGGACTCAAGGTTGGATAGAAACCGTTGCTCAAGTTCATTGTACTCACATGAGCTGTTGTCTGAATAGAGGGTTGAAAATTTTATCTGTTCCTCATTATAGGTTGCCCCTCCTCTGTAATTATTGCATCCTGCAAAACCACCTATTTTTTATCTTCCTTGAAGATTAAAGAAAGTTTTGATAAATCTTTTTTGGTAGCAGCAGAGCCTGTAAGGTCGGTCACCTTCCAATCATGGTTTGATAGTTCAATAGGTTCTGAATTACAAGAAAAACAGAAAGCAATTAATAGAAGAATTAGGCTTGTTTTAAGGTCGAAATTCATTTTATTTCTTCGTTTAGTTTTACACATTGGATTGGTTTATCCTTCATTTATGTTAAACACCACAAACACTGTTCTAAAAATAGTTTGGATTGAATTTTTCTTCTTGGGTAACTTTAAATCAAGTAGTTAACAAATAAGAAAGCATTGGAAATCTTGGTAAAGAATGCACCAATCGCACCGAGCTAGCTAGGTCTTAAGTAAATAATATTTGACTTGAACCTATGAGGGATTTTAACCTAAAGTAAGCCTCTATCAAGTGATTTACGTGACGATTTTTCTCGGGATGTCGTTCGGAAGTCTGGTCAATAATTCGTAATTCACCTGTTGTGTTGATTCTCCAAATGAAGCAACAGTGATTTCATTTCTTTTTTGACGGCCGATGATGACCACTTCATCCCCTTTTTTGACATTCTTTAAGTCAGTGACATCTACCGAGATTGAATTCATGGTGACATTCCCCACTACAGACAATGTTTTTCCATGGATAAGCACTTTACCCAAGTTACTAAGGCTTCTACCAAAACCATGACAATAGCCAACAGGTACTTGGGCTATGGTCATGTCTCTAGCTGCCATGTAGCTGTTGCCATAGCCTATGAAATCTCCAATTTTAATTTTTTTAAGACTCATTATGCTACTCTTCCAACTGATCAGTCGCTTAAGGGGGTTTTTCTTATTGGGAGCCAATTGCTTAAATTTAAACATGTACGTTTCCTGACTTGGCCAAAAGCCATATTGAGCAATTCCAATCCTAACCATATCCATTATGGTTTCAGGATAACTAAATGAGGCTGCCGAACAAGCGGTGTGGTAGCGATCAAAATGAATTTCATTGTCATTGAACCAGTTTTTGAATTCATGATATCGCTTAATTTGATTCTGTATCCGAACATAATTGGCAACACTTTCAGCACCGGCATAATGCGTACATAGTCCGCACAATTGTAAGTGATTGCTGTTTTCTTTTAAGGATTCTAAAAGCATTTCTTTTTCGTCCCATTCATATCCTGTTCTATGAAAGCCTGTCTCTACTTCTATATGGATCATTGCTTTCTTTCCCAATTCTTTGCTTTTTTGAACGGCAGCCTCTAACCGGTCCATTTCGAACACATAGAAACTGATTTCATTCTCAATTAAATAGGGTAAATTTTCATTATCCACCATTCCCATGATCATTACCTGACTGTTTTTAGTGGAGGATTTTTGAACCCTGATCGCTTCATCCGTACTGAAAGCACTAAAATGTCGGATGCCCACACTTTCAGCAATTTTTACTGTATTTTCTATGCCGTGACCATAGGCATTGCCTTTAATGACTGAGGAGATGGTAACATTCTCACCTATTTGACTCTTTATAAACCTAATGTTATTGCTATAGGCACTTTTACTAATTTCTATGTAAGAGGTGTGCTCCATCTTTTTAGTGGTTTAGTTTCTCTATAATCGTATAAAACAAATCTACTCCGATGGGTAGCAATTCATCTGGGAAGTCATAACTATTTTCGTGCAATTGTGGGTGTGTTTTACCAGCTCCTAAACCAAAGAGCATGCTTTTGGTAGTGCTTGATAGGGCTCCAAAATCTTCTGACCATCGGAAGGGAGTTTGGGAAATCCGTTTATGAAGGCCTAGTTTAGTGACGGCATCATCTACTGGGTTATAGGCTTCAATATCATTCTCCACCACCTGGAATTCTTCTGTGAAACTAATACTACATTCCAAACCATGGAGGTCGGATATTTTTTGCGATAGGGACATGGCACTTTCCGTCAATGTGTTCATGACCTCATTGTCAAAAGTTCTTAGGGTGGCCATGACAGTGGCTGTCCCAGGAGTGGTGCCAAAGGCTACTTCTCCCAGTTGTGCATGAATTACTGTTACTAAGGAAAACTCCTGAATGTCCTCAGGTAATTTTTGGAGGCCTGAAATCAATTGACACATGGCATTGGCAGGGCTTATTGCATCCTCAGGGTGAGCAGCATGGCTGGTTCTTCCTTTTAGATTTATAATCATCCCTTTGGATGCTGCAGTGAAAGCTCCTTTTTTTAGTACTACCTCACCTAAATCATAACCGGGTAAATTATGCAAGGCAAAGGCAAAATCAGGCTTTATTTTTGGGAAATTAGGTGAGCTGATTACCTGTGCTGCTCCCATACCAGTTTCTTCTGATGGCTGAAATAACAATATAACCCTTCCGTATTTGGGTCTCTTTTTAGCTAATTTTAGTCCTACTCCACACAGGATAGCCATATGACCATCATGTCCACAAGAATGGGCAACGCCATTACTTTTGCTTTTGTAGGAAAAACTGTTGTTCTCTAAGATTGGTAAAGCATCAAGTTCAGCACGAATCAATGTGGTCGGTCCATTCTCCTGGCCATTGAAAACAATGGCCAAACCATGTTTACCTAAATCATCCACGATTTCATCTGGTGATAAATCCTCAAAAAACGCTCTAATTTGATCGGATGTTTTTTGTTCTTTTCCAGAGACCTCAGGCGCTTGGTGAAGCTGTTTTCGTAAAGTACTTATTTCTTTAATATTAGAATTCATCTTAAATTTTTCAATATATAATATCAGCTCGTATACCAAGCCATAAAGCCGGGTCTGGACAATTTGTTGCATACCGTTCTTTCTCTGAAGCAGAACAAACCCCTGGGTAATCACCTGAATTATCCCCCAGATTTCTTATCATTTGAAAGTGAAGATGGGCAGGCCAATTGCCATTTTCTAATGAAGATCCCAAGTGTCCTATTCTCTCTCCTCTTTTGATCCTTTGGCCAATTGTTAATTCTTTTAAATCCTTTATGCTCAAATGGCCATAAAGGCTGTAGATAATGCCGCCCTCTCGGGAATGTTCAAGAATAACGGTTGGTCCATAATTGCCAAAGCCCTTGTTATCCTGAAAGCTATGTACAACTCCTTCCTCCGGACAATAAACCGGGCTGTCAGAAAGCGCCCAAATGTCAATCCCTAGGTGAATGTTTCGGTATTTTGAATCGGCCGTTTCCTCAAAAACCTTGCTTCTTTGGTAAATATTGCGTTTTTCCAGGTAACCTCCGATTCCAAACCTTTTTTATTTTGCTTCAATAGAGCAGAAACGTATGCTTCAAAAGCTGGAGTGTCTAGCAGATCTATTTGCTTTAGCGCTAAATTGTTCTCGCTCATGTCCATCAAAATGGTATTGCTATCATTCAGACTTTCTCCCATTATGGGATGAAATTCCAGACCTTTGATTGACATATTGCTTAAATAAAATAAATGGGCAATTTGAAATTATTTTTCAAGATAGGGAATTTAGTTTGTAGCAAAAGGATAGACATCATTTTTCTTGTGATAAGTAAATCAACCAAATTTTATTGTCTATTGTTCAGATTATATGCAATTTTGGTATATGGAGACTCGCCCAAATATTTCATCTCAAAGTATAAGAGAGGCAAGAGAAAGAATCGATCACATGGTTCACCGAACGCCTGTATTACATTCCTCTGCGATAAACGAATTGGCAGGCTGTGATTTGTTTTTTAAGTGTGAAAACTTTCAGAAAGTAGGTGCTTTTAAAGCAAGAGGTGCTGCCAATGCCGTGCTTAAATTGTCTAAAAAGGACCGTGAAAATGGTGTTGCCACTCATTCGTCTGGAAACCATGCCGCTGCTCTGGCACGTGCCGCTCAGGTAGCAAAAATACCAGCCTATATTGTGATGCCATCAAATGCTCCTGAAGTGAAAAAGCAGGCGGTAAAGGGATATGGTGGAATAGTGATCGAATGTGAGCCGAATCTTCAGGCAAGGGAACAAGGATTGAAGGATGTGGTGAAGGAATTTGGGGCAATATTCATTCCTCCTTATGACCATCTTGATGTTATTGAAGGGCAAGCTACCTGCGCATTGGAAATTTTCGATGCTGGATATTCCCTTGATACCTTGTTGACACCTGTGGGTGGAGGTGGATTATTGGCAGGTACTGCTTTGGCTGCAAGTTTTTATTCTCCTAACACCAAAGTCATTGGTGCGGAACCTGAAGGGGCAGATGATGCCAGAAGGTCTTTTGTCGCAGGGTATAGAATACCTATGGAAAAGCCGAATACGATTGCTGATGGTCTTTTGACTTCTCTTGGGGAAATAAATTTTAATATCATCTCTAATCATGTTCAAGACATACTAACCGTGAGTGATGCCCAAATTATATCGGCAATGCGGCTGATCTATGAGCGAATGAAAATTGTGATAGAACCGAGTTGTGCTGTCCCATTGGCAGTGGTTCTAAAAAACAAAAGCTTGTTTGAAGGGCAAAAGGTGGGGATTATTTTATCTGGAGGAAATGTAGACTTGTCAAAGTTGCCTTTTAAAACCAGAACATTCAATAGTGTTTCCCGCAATCACTCATCAGGAAGTTATTTTGTCGGGTTATAGAATTTGTGGCTTCAATCAGGCGGTTACTAAGCCTGGTACAAGCCAGCTAATATTTTCACCACATGATCTATTTCAGCCTTGGTATTGAATCTGCTGAGTGAAAACCTGACGTTTTCTCTAGATGGGTCTGCTTCAAGCGCATTAAGTACATGTGAGCCAAGACGGGCGCCACTCGAACATGCAGAGCCTCCTGAAGCTGAGATTCCTTCCAGGTCAAGATGAAATAATAACATGCCTTGATTGTTTTCTGAGGGAGGGAAACTTACATTAAGAACCGTATATAAGCTTTTATCAAGATTTCCAGAGAGTCCGTTAAAAGTGACACCAGGAATGTTCTTTTCTATTTGACTTTTAAGATAGGTTTTTAGTTGCAGAATTTCCTCAGCATGTGAAGCTTGGTCGTCGAAGGCCAATTCAAGTGCTTTGGCCATTGCGATTATCCCAGCAATGTTTTCAGTACCACCTCTATTGTTTCTTTCTTGCCCACCACCCAGCATCAATGGGTTTATCTTTTTGGTTTTATTAATATAAATAAAACCAACTCCTTTAGGGCCATGAAACTTATGCGCAGATCCAGATAAGGAATGAATGGGAAGGGCTTTCAAGTCTATAGGGTAATGCCCCATTGTCTGAACAGTATCAGAATGAAAATAGCTGCCATGCTGTTTACACAAAGCAGCTATTCTTTCAATATCGTTTAAGTTTCCTATTTCATTATTGCCATGCATTAAGCTGACCAAACTATTAGGCTCTTTTTCTAACAGTAAGGCAAGCTGATCCATGTTTAGATTGCCTTCAGCATCACATTCAAGCAAACTTAGCCGAATGTTTTTTTCTTTTACCTCATGCTCTACCACATGCAAAACCGCATGATGCTCTATAGGAGAGGTGATGATATGCTTTATGCCATATGTTTCAATAGCGCCACATATAGCTGTATTATCTGCTTCAGTACCACCTGAGGTGAAAATAATTTCCCCAGGGCTGGTATTTAGCAGGCTTGCTATTTTTTTTCTGGCTTTTTCTAAGGTTTCCCTAGCATTTCGGCCATGACTATGGACAGAAGAAGGGTTGCCGAAATTATTTTTAAAATAAGGCAACATCTCTTCCAGCACCCGCTCATCCATAGGAGTAGTTGCGGCATTGTCAAAATATATTGGTGCTGATTTCATGGTCATGCCGATTAAAATAATCTTAGCTTATTACTCTGAGATTATTTCTTTGATGTCTAAAATGATTTTATTTGCCAAATGATCGGCCGTAGCAGATGTTCCTGATTCTGAATAAATACGAATAATAGGTTCGGTATTTGATTTTCTAAGATGAACCCATTCTTTCTCAAATTCTATTTTTACACCATCTATTGTATTGACAGGGTAATTTTGATATTTGCGTTGAATCTTGTCCAGAATACTATCTACATTGATAGAAGGAGTAAGTTCAATTTTATTTTTTGAGATGAAATAACCAGGATAGGTAGCCCTTAATCTACTGGCTGACTTACCGAATTTAGCCAAATGGGTAAGGAATAATCCAATGCCTACCAATGCATCCCTTCCATAATGAGACTCCGGATAGATGACTCCTCCATTGCCTTCACCACCTATAATGGCATTCGTCTCTTTCATTTTGGTAACTACATTTACCTCACCCACAGCAGAGGCATGATATTCTCCTCCATGGCGTTCAGTTACATCCCTCAAAGCCCTGGTTGAGCTAAGATTAGAAACGGTGTTTCCTTTCTGATTGGCCAATACATAGTCAGCTACAGCAACAAGGGTATATTCCTCTCCGAAAAAGCTACCATCTTCATTTAAAAATGCAAGTCGGTCAACATCCGGGTCCACGACGATTCCGAGATCGAAATTGCCATTTTCCAACTTCAAGGAAATATCCCGGAGGTGAGCAGGCAAAGGTTCAGGATTGTGAGGGAAATCACCATTTGGTTCGCAATACATTTCCTCAATTACTTCCACTCCCAGGGCAGTGAGTAATTTTGGAACTACAAGCCCCCCTGATGAATTCACACAATCAATAACTACTTTGAATTTTCTAGCAGCAATGGCTTCTTTGTCCACTAATGCTAAATCAAGCACATGTTGAATGTGGATGTCAAGATAATCTTCTCTTTGGGTATATTTCCCAAGTTTGCGCACTTCAGCAAAAGTGAAATCTTCTTTCTCAGCTTTGTCTAGTACTTCTTTACCTTCACTGTCCGAAATAAATTCCCCTTGAGCGTTCAGTAGCTTAAGTGCATTCCATTGGATAGGGTTATGGCTGGCTGTAATGATGATGCCACCACCTGCATTTTCTCTTGGTACAGCTAATTCCACTGTAGGGGTAGTGCTTAGTCCCAGGTCAATTACATGTAGTCCTAAACCCTGAAGGGTGCTGGCTACCAATTGTGAAACCATTTCTCCAGAGATTCTGGCATCTCTGCCAAGAACGATTGTCTTATTGGGTGAGTTTTCTAAAACCCATGCCCCGTAAGCTGCTGAAAATTTCACTATGTCCAAAGGAGAAAGTCCTTCACCAGGTTTTCCGCCAATAGTTCCTCTAATACCGGAAATCGATTTAATTAATGCCATTTAAAGAATTTAATGGAAGGTTATAAAAATTAGGATTAAGGGATATGGTTATTTGAATTTTGCCATCACCTTGTCAACTTCATTGTCAGGATTGCCGCAAGAACTTGCGTCATCTACTTTTTTACCACAATAGCCACAAGTTTCGCCAGTCTTATTAAGATAGGGGTTTTGAGAGGCGCATGTTCCTTTGAATTGTCCGTTTTTTAGGAAAATTAACCTTACAGACATCAAAATGAAAAATAATGCCACGAATGCCAATGTTAAATATACGGTTGTCATATCAATTTTATTTCTGCAAATTTACGTATTACTTTCAAAACGTTCATACCGAAATTTAAGTTTCCTCTCTTTTTATGATTAATCCAGACAAAAGAAAAAAGCAACTTGCAGCTTTTGACCAACTATTGACGATCATGGATGAGCTCCGTGAAAAATGCCCGTGGGACAAAAAACAAACCATTGAGAGTTTAAGGCATCTTACGATTGAAGAAACGTTTGAGCTTTCGGATGCTATACTGGACAATGATCTGGAAGAAATTAGTAAAGAACTTGGAGACATTTTATTGCATATCGTTTTTTATGCGCGTATAGGAGATGAAAAAGGTGCTTTTGATATTGCGAAGGTAATCGAGCAGCTAAATGAAAAATTGATTAGAAGACATCCTCATATTTATGGAGATACGAATGTTGAAGATGAAGAAGAGGTAAAGCAAAATTGGGAGAAAATTAAGCTTAAAGAAAAAGGAAACACGAGCGTGCTTGGAGGAGTGCCAAAGTCATTGCCAGCTTTGATTAAAGCCATGCGTATCCAGGAAAAAGCCAGGGGAGTAGGATTCGATTGGGAGGAAAAGCACCAGGTTTGGGAAAAGGTGGAAGAAGAATTGGCAGAGTTTCGGGAAAATTTCGATGCCACTAATGAACAGCCTGTAAATAAGGAAGAAGCTACGAAAGAATTTGGAGACCTGATGTTTTCCTTGATTAATTATTCAAGGTTCATTGGGGTTAATCCGGAGGATGCATTGGAGAGGACAAATAGGAAATTTATCTTTAGATTTCAATACCTGGAAAAAGAGGCGAAATCATCAGGTAAAACCTTGTCTGAAATGAGTTTGGAAGAAATGGATGCTTACTGGGAAGCAGCAAAAAGTAAGGAGTAAACTGGGTGTTTTAAAAGAAAATTCTGAACATAGGGTTATCCACCTTTTAGACTTAGATTATTTTGTAAAAAATATTGTTTTTTCAAGTTTTCCACAATTTAGCGGTTTTTTTATAAGGTTTAATTAATTCGTAATCAATCACTTAAGCGTAAATTCTTGAGGCCTGTGGATAACATGTCCGAAATGTGGATAAATATTCCTTGCTTTTTTCATTCCTCAAATGCGATAAGTAAAGGCTGTTTTTGACCGTAATTCAGGAAGTTTTAATGATTTACAGCCATTTGTTTTTCGCTTCGATTTAACCCGAAAATAGAATCTTATTTGGTTTATTCAAGCATGGGCACTAGCAGCATTTTATAAGGTGAAAATTATGGTTAAATCAGTAACTTTTTTTGTTTGATCTGTAACTACCTGTGCCTTATAAGCCAATCTTTAATCCGGATTTTAAGCTGTCGAGAAAGCAAATTTGGAATAAATTTTGAAAATGATTTTTGACCTGATTTTAAAGGTTATTAAGCAATGACAATGTAGAATTGCAACTGAATTTAACATAACCTACGGTTTTTTATCCGCCGTTATTTTGTTTAACTCAGGTAATTCAATGGAACTTCATTACACTTTTTAGAGAATGCTCTTTTTCCCAGATAGAACAGCAATTCATTTAAGGGTTTATAGAAACTTCAAGATTTCATCTATGTGTTCCCTGTTGTTGGAAAGTCTTGGGACTTTGTTTTGGCCACCCAAGCGCCCCTTTGATTTGAGCCACTTTTCAAATATTCCTTCGGAAGCAAAATGAAGAATCGGTAGTTTCAAGACCATGTCCTTGTATCGTTTGGCTTCATAGTCGGAATTTACATTTTTTAATTCCTGATCTAACCTTTGGAGAAAATCGTCCTTATTAGTGGGTAGCTTAACGAACTCAATAATCCATTCATGGGTGCCTTGCTCGTGATTTTCATCAAAGTATACAGGTGCTGCTGTAAAGTTGCTGATGGTGGCACCGGTAGCTTTACAGGTGATTTCCATCGCTTTTTCAGCATTCTCTACGATCAGCTCTTCTCCAAAGGCATTGATAAAATGTTTGGTTCGCCCACTGATTTTAATTCTATAAGGATTTGTAGAGGTGAACTTCACCGTGTCACCGATTTTATACCTCCAAAGGCCTGCATTAGTAGATATCAACAAGGCATAGTTTTTACCTTCCTTGACCTTGTCAAGGGGTATAATATTAGGGTGTTCGCTTTCTATGTCTTCCATTGGGATAAATTCATAAAAAATCCCATAGTCTAGCATTAAAAGCAATTCATCTGAATCCTTTTGGTCTTTTATGCCGAAAAAACCTTCAGAGGCATTATAAGTTTCCATATAATGCATATTGGGAGAAGGAATAAGGCTCTCAAAGATGTTTTTATAAGGGCCAAAAGCTACGGCACCATGAAAGAAGACTTCCAGGTTTGGCCAAACTTCTAAAATATTTTTGCTATTGGTTTTTTCGAGGACTTTTTTAATCAGTACCATCGTCCATGTAGGGACTCCTGTCAGGCTGGTGACATTTTCTTTTATGGACTCGTCAGCCATTCTGTCTATTTTATTCTCCCACTCACTCATCAAGGCCACCTCAAGACTAGGTGTTCTTGCCATTTGGGCCCATTTGGGAAGGTTTTTCATGATGACAGCAGAGATGTCCCCAGAGAAACTATTGTCATTATAATCAAGATTGTTAGTTTGAAGGCTTCCTCCAATCGTCAGGCTCTTACCTGTAAATAATTTTGTCTCAGGATAATTGTTGATGTATAAAGAAAGCATGTCTTTACCACCCTTCAAGTGACAATCTTCCAGGCTTTCGGGAGAAACAGGTATGAATTTGCTTCTTGAAGAAGTGGTGCCAGAGGATTTGGAGAACCAATGAATAGGGGTTGGCCAAATGACATTCTGCTGGCCTTTCATGGTTTGTTCTATATACGGCTTTAGGGCTTCATAGTCATGTACGGGTACCCATTGATTGTAATCTTCGTAAGCGGAAATTTTCTCAAAATTGTACTTTTTCCCAAATTCGGTTTTTTTGGCTGTATGTATCAGCTTGAAAAGAATTTCTCTTTGGGTTTCTAGCGGGTTATTTTTGAATTTTTCGATCTGGCCTATACGATTCTTTAGGATCCAGGTCATGAAAGTATTGATTAATTCCATAGTGGAGGTTCGGTCCGTTTTAAATTTTCCTTTTCAGCTCGAAATTTTTACCCAGATAAACTTTTCTTACTTGCTCATCTGCAGCGAGCTCTTCTGCTGTTCCTGCCTTTAAGAGTTTCCCCTCAAACATTAGGTATGCACGGTCGGTAATAGATAAGGTTTCATTCACATTGTGGTCAGTGATGAGAATGCCTATGTTTTTGTTTTAAGTTTGGCGACAATGGTTTGTATCTCTTCCACAGCAATAGGGTCTACTCCCGCAAATGGTTCGTCGAGTAATACAAATTTCGGATCTACAGATAAAGCTCTGGCAATTTCTGTTCTCCTTCTTTCACCACCCGATAGCACCATTCCTAAATTTTTTCTCACATGAGTAAGACTAAACTCTTCAAGTAATTCTTCTACCTTTTCCTTCTGCTCTTTTTTAGGAATATTACTCATTTCCAAAACAGCCATTATATTTTCTTCCACGGTTAGCTTTCTGAAAACAGACGCTTCTTGAGCAAGGTACCCTATACCTAACTTCGCTCTTTTGTACATGGGTAGTGGCGTGATGTCCTGGTTGTCCAGAAAAACGGTGCCTCCATTTGGTTTTACTAGGCCCACTATCATGTAAAATGAGGTGGTTTTTCCAGCACCATTTGGTCCCAATAGACCTACGATTTCTCCCTGACCTACTTCAACGGAAATATCGTTTACTACTTTCTTTTTCTTGTATATTTTAATTAAATGCTCTGCCTTTAATATCATGGTTAGTCAAATTTGATATCCTTTACGTAAAGCTGCAAACTGCTGGTGTTTCTAAACGTGTTTTCCCTAATCTCAAATGCGATATTAAAACGCATTTTACTATTTAACAACTCGTAATACTCTGCAAATCCGAAGCCAATACAAACTGGTCTAGTGCTTTGGCCATCTTGAATGAGTTCAAATCGAAGGTGTTTGTCTTTTAAAACACGCACATTTTCTGCATAAACTTGGTTAGCGCAAAAAACGGGCTCAGGATTTCCTGGACCAAAAGGAGTCATTTGCTTCAATATATTGTAAAATTTATAATTGATTTGATCCAGGATCAATTCATCGTCTACTTCCAGAATAGGCTTCATGTGTATTTCACTCACCCTTTCACTCACCACCGCTTCAAACTTTGCCTGGAAGGCGGGAACATTTTCAACCGAAAGTGTTAGCCCTGCCGCATATTTGTGTCCACCAAACTGCTCCAATAAGTCACTACATTCCTCTATGGCATCATAGATATTGAAATCAATTACGGAACGAGCACTTCCAGTAGCTTTGTTGTTTGACTCAGTGAGTATGATAGTGGGTCTATAGTACTTTTCTATGCATCTAGAGGCCACAATGCCTATTACTCCTTTGTGCCAGTCCTCCTTAAATAAAACAGTGCTTTTGAAATCTCCTTCCAATTCCCTGTTTTCAATCATTTCCAATGCTTCCCTGGTAATGTTTTCATCGAAATTTTTTCGAGCGGCATTTACATCCTCTACCAGTTCTGCTCGTCTGACTGCTTCGTCTAGATCCTTTGAAATCAGCAATTCTACAGAAGCTTTGGCATGTTCTAACCTTCCCGAAGCATTTATTCTAGGACCAATTTTGAAAACAATATCTGTAATGGTAATGTCTTTTTCTAATTTCCCTTTAAGTATCAGGGCTTTAATTCCTGGTCTTGGTTTATTGTTCAATCTTTCAAGCCCAAAATAGGCGAGAATTCTGTTTTCCCCTGAGATGGGAACAATGTCAGAAGCAATACTTATCACCAAGAGGTCAAGGAAAGCATATAGGTTAACTTCTTTTTTATCAGAAAAAGTAGTGTAAGCCTGGACAAGCTTGAAACCCACTCCGCAACCGCTTAATTCTTTAAAGGGATAGAGACAATCTTTCTTTTTGGGTCTAAAACGGCAATGGCTTTGGGGAGTATTTCACCGGGGGTATGGTGGTCGCAAATAATAAAATCTACACCTAATTCATTGGCCAATGCGATTTTTTTCATGGCTTTGATTCCGCAGTCTAATGATACGACAAGGCCGAAATTGTTTTCTGCAGCAAAATGAACCCCTTTTTCAGAAATGCCATAACCTTCTTTATACCTGTCAGGAATATAAAAAGCTACATTGTCATAAAATGATTTAATAAAACTGTAAAATAAGGCAACTGAAGTAGTGCCATCAACATCGTAATCGCCATAAACAAGGATTTTCTCGTTGTTCTCTATGGCTTGGTGTAGTCTCTGCACAGCTGCATCCATGTCCTTCATTAGGAAAGGATCATGTAGCTTATCCAGATCTGGACGGAAAAAATCTTTTGCCTGTTGGAAATCACCAATACCGCGATTTACCAATACATTTGCCAATGTTGGGTTAACGTTGATTTCATTGCTAAGGTGTTCAACTAATTCGGGATTTGCCTTGTTTTTATGTTTCCATCTAAAGTCCATGGGGTGTAAATTACAAAACAAACAGGCGATTCAACTAAAAACGCACCTTAATAATTCTAATAAAAATTGAATGATTTACTTAAAGTCCATGCATTGAGTTCCTTACCGTTTAGTCGATTGCCTCGGAGAGAACTTCTTTAAGTGCTACCCTCTTGCCATCCTTGTAAGGAACAATCCAAGCTTCTTTTACACCTATTCTTCTTAACTTTTTCTTAAACTGATCGGCCATTTTATAGTCTCTGAACTGACCCAAAACGTACTTTATGTACCCCTCTTCATCGATTATTTTCAGGTCACTTCCATTTTCAGTCAGGTCTCTTAAGTCCAATTCATCGAAAGCAGCCAACTGTACTTTAAATACTACGCCACTTTGCCATTCATCGGTGATGGATTCTAAATTCCCATTAGAAGCTTGATTTCTTTGGGTACTTAAGTCCATTACCTGTCGTGCCAATCGATCAATTTCGCCTTCTTTACTGGTGATTTTCTGTTCAAGGTGAGCAGATTTTTCTGTGAGAGTGGCGTTTTCTTGTACCAGTTTAGCCCTTTCCTCTACTAAAGCCTTGAAAGCTTCAATACTCATTTCCTTTTTCTGCTGTTTCCAAGATTTGTACTCCTCCTTAGTAAGTCCACCAAGTGTTTTAGAGGAACAGTTGAAAAATACTGCGGAGATTATTACTAATAGTAATGATTTGGTAAAAGTCATTTTAATGCAGGTTTAAAATCCAATTTATTGGTAAGTTATAAACACTCAAAAGATACAAAAAATAAGCCATTTTCCTTTTCATACCTAAAAAAATCATAACTCACGGCCAAATCATATGCATTTAGCCGTGAGCTTACTAAAAGATAGAACGTTAAACGTTAACATGTCTCTCTGCGTGATAGGAGGATCTAACGAGAGGTCCTGATTCTACATATTTTAAACCTCTTTTCAGTCCTTCTTCCCTATAGGCATCAAATTGGTCTGGATGTATAAATTCAGCAACTTCGATGTGCATTTTAGTAGGTTGAAGGTATTGACCCAAGGTTAAAATATCACAACCGTGAGCGGCTAAATCATCCATGGCTTTAAGTACTTCATCCTGCGTCTCTCCCAGTCCGAGCATTATACCCGTCTTGGTGCGTTTGCCATACTCCTTGGTCAGCTTGATTTGCTCCAGAGATCGGTTGTATTTGGCTTGTGGACGCACTCTTCTATAGAGCCTTTCAACAGTTTCTACATTGTGAGAAACCACTTCTTGTCCCGCACTTATCATCCGGTACAATGCTTCCCAATTACTTTTTACATCTGGGATGAGCGTTTCTATAGTCGTTTCAGGAGAGCTTTTTTTAGTTTCAGCAACTGTTCTATACCAGATGTCTGCTCCTTTATCTTTAAGCTCATCTCTATTGACAGAAGTGATTACAGCATGTTTTACCTGCATCAGTTTTATTGCCTCAGCTACTCTTCTAGGTTCGTCTTCATCGTACTCTGGTGGTCTACCTGTAGCCACAGCACAGAAAGAGCATGACCTTGTACAAACATTTCCTAAAATCATAAAAGTGGCAGTGCCAGCTCCCCAGCATTCTCCCATATTGGGACAATTGCCACTCTCACAAATGGTATGCAGCTTGTGCTCGTCCACCAATTTTCGGACATGCGCATATTCTTTGCCAACAGGTAGTTTTACCCTTAACCAGTTGGGTTTTTTCTTTTGGTCTGTTCTTCAGAAATTACCGGTAATTCTATCATATCGGGTTTTTAAGTCCGTTCAAAATTAGTCATTAATATGAGTTAACCCAAATGAGTACCTAACTCTCTACCTTCTAAACCCATAGTAAAGGGTGACATAGGCAGATTGGAAGATCTGCCTGTTCTCGGTAGTAGGCATTAAGGGAATCTCTTTGGTAAAACCCTCAAATTGGTACCCTAGTTCCAGACCTGTTACGTTTGACTTTAAAAAACCAAACTCAAAATTAATAGCAGCTTTGGCATTTGCACCAAAAGCAATTTCAGATTCACCAATACCTTCGAATAGCCTTCCGGGACCTAGAATGTTGAATATGCTTTGATGCACGGAAGGATCATACTGCTCACGCATGGTCTCAGTACGGCTAGTCGCATATTCTATGTAATAAGGTGCTAGAAGACCTATGGTGGGGCCAATGGCGGTTAAGAAGGAAATTTGCACCCCTTGATGTGGTGCTTTTTTAAAGGCTATTATTTCCCGGCCATATTGAGGCCGGATTGCGTAGAGATAATTGGATTTTCCGAAAATATAAGTGTTACCCAATGGGGTTGGATACCTGACTTCTTTAGGGTTTTTAACATTGGCCAATTCTAAATTGAAAAACTGAAATAGATTGTCATCTATTCTTGAGCCAATTTTCAAACTAATGCCGCCAATTAACCCTCCATTGGTGTTTTTATTAATACCAAAAAGAACTTCTTTGTCATAGTCGTAGTCTCCAGATTCTTCTTCTTGCGCCAATAAAGGGAAAGAACTGCCTAAAAGAAAAACGAGCAATAGGAAATATTTCATTTCTTTAGTCATAAATGATCAGCAATTTAAACGCTAAATTTACATTTATTGTTATTTATTAGGTATTAAAAATAGACAGATTAAGTTTATCATGCAAAAGGACTTTGGATTGTTCCTGAATTGGATGAATATTTATATGGCTTGAGGGGGTACATCGACTCCACTTAGCCGACGCATAAATAGTCGGAATCCCATAAGTAACACAGCTGCAAAATGAGACAGGTCCATGTTTAGCTGGGCTAGGTGGGTCGAAATAAGTAAAGAAGCCCAAAAGCCTAACCGGTTCCTGAGCCGAGCCGAAGAAAAAGGTAAAATTAATACACGCCTTAGCCATTAATTATTTTCAATTTTCCCATGCAATTCAATGTGATAACGCTCTAATTTTTAACGTAAACAGTACGCTTAAAAAGGTTAATATTTCATCAGTTCTTAAAATGTAAGACATGATTTCTAGATAAATAATCGGAATTAAATAAAATTTCAGCAAGTATTGTAGCGTTTTTTGATTTGGTAACGTATGGGTTTTGAATCTACCCAGTAAAACAGAAGCTTTTGGAGAAAGATCTCATACAAGAAGCACAAAAGCGAGATAAAAAATCTCTTGAAAGGCTTTATAGGCACTTTTATGGCTATGCTATGAGTATTGCGCTAAGGTATTCGGGTAATAGAGAGGAAGCATGCGAAATCGTAAATGATAGTTACATGAAGGCTTTTGATAAACTGGATCAATTTTGCTTAGACAATTCCTTCAAGGCGTGGTTCCGTAGGATTATAATAAATACCTCCGTCGACTATTACCGAAAAAATCTTAAGCATCAGGTGTTAATGGACATTGATAAGGCACATGCCGAGACTTATGATCCTGATATTATTGATGAGTTATCTAAGGATGATATCTTGAAATGCCTCGAGGAGTTACCTGATATTTTGAGAGTGATTTTCAATATGTATGAAATAGAAGGGTTCAAACATGCCGAAATTAGTGAGAAACTAGGGATACCATCAAGTACCTGTAGGACTTATTTGGCCAGAGCGAAGGAGAAATTGAGAGAAAAAATTATTGCATTAAATCAGATAAAAAATGAAGGAGCAGTTCGATAAGAAACTGGCGGAGAAGATTAAAGCCTCCTTCAGCAAACATGAGGAGCCTTTTGACCCAAAAGAATGGGAGAAATTTTCTGATGCTTATTTTAAACCAAAAAGAAAGCCTGGCTTATTTTTTGGCCTTTTATGACTGCAGGGATAGCGGCAAGTTTGTTGTTCTTTTTCTTTTATTTTCCTAAACATGTAGAAATTGACCAAAAAGTGAAGTCAATAGCCGATGCTGTGATTAGTGAGGAAGCGCCGTTTTTTAAAAAGGAAGAAAAGCAACAAATTAAAGAGACTATAATACCAGAAATCAAGTCAAAAGCTATTGCAGGAGCTGAACAAGCAGATAAACCGAGCCTATCGACTGATAAATCGACAGGAGATAGGCAAAGTGGATTAAATAGGATTCCTGTTTTAACAATTCCTGAAAAAGATAAAAACTTAACACCATCATTTGTAAAGGCCTTTACCTATAAATGGGATAAATTTCAGGCTGATATTGTTAAGCATTTCAATGATTTTGAAGGAGGAACGGATATAGAGAAGGGATGGACTTCCGAGAAATCCATAGCCATGTCTCAGACAGATGCCCAAAATTTGGTGGATGCGTGGAAGTCCTCAAATGCTGAAAAAGAATCCAAACAAGTATCTGAAACACCAAAGTCCTTTAAGTTAGGGGTGATGGTGAGCCCTCAGTCAAGTTCAAATCCTGTATCTGGGATGAATTTGGGTGCTGGAATTATGTCAGAGATTTCATTGAGCAGAAGGCTAAAATTAGATGTTGGATTGGCATACGCTAACCAAAGTATGGGTGCACAAAATAACCAAAGTATGAACCTGATGATGGATGCTGCCCCAGCTTCAGAAAATCAAAAAACCAATAGTAATATTATTGATACCGATTACCAGCTTAATTTTGCCTCTCTGGATATTCCGGTTAATTTAAAATACAAGATTTATGATAAGAAGCAGACAGGCTTGTATTTGATTACAGGTTTGTCAAGCATGGTGTATTTAAAACAAAATACTGTAGAATCTTATCAGGCACAGTCCTTATTCAATGCAAACAGTATTAATGGCGCTTTAGAATATACGCCTTCAATTCAGAGCTTTAGTAATGTGTTCACTCCTGAAACCGGGCAAAGCAATACCGATGTAGCTGGACTTCTAAACCTTTCATTTGGCTATGAGTATCAGTTAAATAAAGAGTTTTATCTTTCCTTTGAGCCTTTCTATAAATTGCCGTTGGGAGGCCTTACTTTTGCAGACCAGCAGTTTTCAATCGGAGGAGTTAACCTTAGAATGAACTTCAACTTTAAAAATAAATAACAAACCAAATTTTAATTAACTATTGACCATGATTTTAACGAACAAGTTTACCTGGCTACTTGGCCTGATTATTTTGATGACTTCTTGTATTGATGAGTCTCCATCTGAGATAGAATTGGCGATGGAAAGAGATGACCTTATTTTAGAACAATACATTGCCTCTAATAACATTGTTGCGACCAAGTCCCAATCAGGATATTATTACACCAAAACAGTAGAAAAACCAGATGCCGAACAATTTGAAAATGCCGATTATATAGGCGTATATTATGAAATTAAAAGCTTAGATGGGCAATTGATAGATTCCTATATGGATGAAACCAAGGAGCCAAAGATATTTAAATACAGTCAAGATGGATTGTGGCCTATAGCCATTACTTATGCTTCTGGTCTTGCTAACGTAGGAGAAGAATTAACGGTTTATTCTCCTTCCTACCTCGCATTCGGTAATTATAGCTATGAGGCCTTAATTCTCCAGTCATCTAATTTGGTGATTAAATTAAAGTATGCTGCTAAATATACTATAGAGGATCTGATGCAACGTGAAGAGGCCATGATCGCTGATTATATCGCAGCCGAACAATTAGAGGGTTTTATAGAGGTCGCAGATGGTGTTTATGTGAGAACGATAACTGCGGGTGATGATACAAAAACGGAGTCTAAATTGGGTAGCAACGTTTCGGTAGATTTTGAGCTATTTGAATTGGGTAGCGATGATCCTGTTTACGAGTCTTATACTAATAATACGCCTACCTCTGTTGTTGTTGGGAATTCCGGCTTAGAATTTTTGAATGAGTCTTTATTTGAAGTTTTGCCTGATCAGAAGATTGAAGTGTTGTCTACTTCTTTCAATGCCTATGATGAATCAATTCAAATTTTCCCAGCTGTTATTCGAGAAGATTTGGTAAACATGGGAGAGCAAATAGACCTCATAAAGCCATTTACACCTATACGCTTTGAGGCAGAGGTGCTTTCTGTAAATTAATATATGACATAAAAAAAGGGCTTGAATTTCAAGCCCTTTTTTTATGTCAATAAATTCTTCAAGAAAGGTATTTTTAATAGTTCCTCTATACTTAATCCGAAAGCAAAGGCCCATACCAAAGCGCTTACAAACATGGTTAAAAGGATTTTTTTCTTTGCTATGCCAAATGATGTGAGCACTACTGTTCCACCAATTGGTGTCAGAATAAGAGGAGTTAGTAAGGCTATTCCCCAGATGCCAAATTTTTTCCACACCTTGATGACATTTCTCGTTCTTTTAGTAAACCTTTTAGGCTTTTTACTAATCAGGACGTTCCAATTTCGCATAAACCAATCTCCTAAATAGGTGAATAATACCACTGAGGTCATCATGCCAGACACAGTTACCACTACTATTTCAAGTAAACTATAGCCAGCAGCCGCTCCTAAAAGAGGCCCTGCAACAAATTTAAAAAGGCATAGGAAGTAAATTCCTGCAAACGTAATGAGGTACTCAATCATGAGATGATGAAATAAATATAAAGCAAATAACCTAGAATTAGAGCGACACCGTTTAACCTGGATATTTTGTAATCGATACGCATGATAGGTAAGAGGAAGACAGTAAACCCTAGCATCCAAACAAAATCAGTGTAAATAAAATCTGTGGCTACATCAATTGGTTTGATCAGTGCTGTGATCCCAATAATGGAGAAGACGTTCATTATATTACTCCCCAAAATGTTTCCCAAGGCCATTTCAGTTTCTTTTTTTAATGCCGCAAGGACTGAGGTAACCAATTCAGGCAAACTTGTACCTATTGCTATAATAGTTACGCCGATTATCCTTTCGCTTACGCCGAAATTTCTTGCGATCAATGAAGCATTTCCAACTACTAATTCTGAACCAAAGTACAAACCGGCGGCACCTCCCAGTAGCTGTAGTACAGCTAACCAGGGGGATTGTTTTTTCATCAGGATGGCTTCCTCCTCAGAAAACTCTACCCGTTCTATTGTTTTGAAAAAATACCAGTTAAGAGCGACGAAACAAGTGAATAAAATAATCCCCTCATAAAATGTAATAAGCCCGTTGAATGCCATGATATAGAACATGACTGAACTAATTAAAGTAAAAGGGTAATCCAGTTTAAGTGTGCTTTTCTGAATATAGATGGGGAAAATTATAGCACTAATACCTAAGACGAGTGTGATATTGGAAATATTACTACCTATAACATTTCCAATAGCGATATCACTAGAGCCCTTTAATGCTGCTGTTACGCTCACCAATAACTCTGGAGCAGAAGTTCCGAAAGCAACAATGGTAAGTCCAATCAATCCAGGGCTTAAACCTAACCTTGCAGCAATAGCAGAAGCACCGTCGACAAGGAATTTCCCACCTAACAACAGGATAAGAAAGCCTCCGGCTAATATTAAATAGCTCATTTTAAAAGAATATATTAAATTTTAGAACCAAAAGCGAGGTCACCCGCATCCCCTAATCCAGGGATAATGTAAGATTGTTGATTAAGTTTATCGTCTACGGCCCCAATCCAGAAACGATGTGGGAGGTCTAGGTTGTCTTGGATATGCTTTATTCCCTCTGGAGCAGCGATGGCACTTACCACCTCAATTTGTTTAGGAATGCCATTTTTCTTTAGGGCCTGTATACTTTTTAAAAAAGACTTTCCTGTAGCCAGCATTGGGTCTACCATAATTACCGTTTTTCCCGTTAGGTCAGGTGCAGCCATATAGTTTAAGGTGATCTCAATTTCATCCTCCGCCTCATTTCTATACGCTCCAATAAAGCCACTGTCTGATTGGTCGAATAGATTTAAAACACCCTGATAGAAGGGGACTGCAGCTCTTAATACTGCAATGATTATAGGTTGATCTTTAATCAGTGGGGTTTCTACTTTACCAAAAGGGCTGGAAACGGATGCAGAGGAATAGGGGAGTTGCTTAGAAACTTCATAAGCCAAAATTTCACCTAACCTTTCCAGATTTTTTCTAAAACGCATCCTGTCCTTTTGAACATGGATGTCTCGAAGTTCAGCCAGATAATGATTGGCTATGGAGTTATTTTGGTTGAGAATAAACATAGTAAGACAAAGTTAAAACAAAAAAACCCGATCTTTTAAGATCGGGTTTTAATTATTATGTAAGATGCCTATTTACTGGATCTCAAAACTTACTCTTCTTGCCATTTGTCTGGCATCTGTAGAAGATTTGTCTACGCTAGTATCTTCACCATATCCTTTGTAAGAAAGTCTAGATGCATCAACTCCTGTAGAGATAAGCAGATCATAAACAGATTTAGCTCTTTTCTCAGAAAGTTTCATGTTATAGTTCTCAGGTCCTAACTCATCAGCATAACCTTTGATTTCTACCTGAACACCAGGGTTTCTCTTCATGAAGTTAGCAACATAGTTGGCTGAAGAAGCAGAATATCCAAGTGGTTTAGAACTGTCAAAAGCAAAATAAACGTTTACATATTGATCGTTTATAGATTTTGCTAAGTAATCAACCTCGTCAGTGTCTTCAGGTGCACAACCTTCAAGAGATGCTGGACCTGGAACGAATGGACATTTGTCCAAATGATCAGGAAGACCATCGCCATCTGAATCCATTGTTACACCGTGAGAATTAACTCTTGCACCTGCTGGAGTGTTAGGCTCTTGATCTAAATAATCAGGAACGCCGTCTCCATCAGAGTCTTTCAGCATGTCTTTGATCTCACCGATCTGAGTAGCCAATTCGTCTTTAGTAGCGTATTTGCTCTCTCTGATGTACCAATCAGCATGAGTATCATTTCCACCTAGGTAGAAAGTAAGACCCAAAGTACCAGTCCACCATACAGAATTCATTCCGTAATAGCCATTGTCAGTTGCTGGTGTAATGTCAGATGCTCCATCAAAAGCTACAGATTGACGACCTGAAACAAAATTAGATACATCTCCAGTAAGTGCAATTCGATCACTCAATTTAACTTGTAAAGTCATTCCAGTAATCATATTGTACTGTTTGTCTTTTACATCAGCAAACTGATTCTCTTGAGGGGTAAGTTGTGACATTCCGCCACCAAAGTGACCCAATAGGTTGAAAGTTTGAGAAAATGTTTCCCAATTCATTATTCTGCCAATATTGGCAACTCCTTGTAGGTTCAAACGGTAATAATTTGTAGAAAAATCAGGAGTATCAGCAGCATTTTTAAAGCTACCGAAACCAAAATCTAATTTGGTTCCAAATTTTTCATTAAACATATACCTGACCCCAAGATCGGCATGTCCAAGGTTTAACGTAGGAGAGAAGTAACCAGGCGTCATTGGAGCCATTGGTTTATTGAACCCTCCGTTAACCTCTACAGACCATTTGTTGAAGTCGTCTTGAGCATTAGCACCTACAGCTAAAGCACCAACTAGTAGTGTTGATAGTATTATTTTTTTCATGATAAAAAATTTTTTACAACATTCAGTGTTTTAAATGATTTTGATTGCTATTAGATTTTTACTCGGTTTATGATACAAATGTATATTAATTTACGGGAACTTTAAACATCTATCTCAATTGTTTCAATAAAAACTAATTTGATCCCGAAATTTAAAAAATAATTAACATAAACTATGCCATTCACAAAATTATTAAAAGAAATTCTTCACTTAGATAGTGTCTCAGGTGATGAATCTAGGATTTCAGCTTTTATCCTCCAATATATAGTAGAACATAAATCCTCTTGGAAAGTCATTCCCGAAATCCATTATGGAGAAGGTTTTCATGACAATATTATTCTTGTTTTTGGTAAGCCTAGAACAGCTGTGTTTGCGCACATGGATACAGTCGGTTTTACAGCAAGGTATGAAAATCAACTTGTGCCTATCGGTGGCCCGGAACTTCTGGATGGTGTGTGGTTGGTTGGTAGGGATGAAGCAGGTCCTATAAGGTGTATGGCCAAGGAAATTAATGGAAACGTTTTTCACGATTTCCCAAGAAAAATTCAAACGGGAACCGTGCTCTCATTTGAACAAGACATTATAATAGAAGATGGTTTTCTTCAGGCAGCATATTTGGACAATAGAATGGGGATATACACCTTATTAAGGTTATGTGAAACTTTGGAGGACGGCGTTCTGGTTTTCAGCACTTACGAAGAGCATGGCGGCGGTTCAGTTCCTTTTCTTATTAAATATATATATGAAAATTGGCAGGTAAAAAATGCCTTAATAGCTGACGTTACCTGGGTCACGGAAGGAGTTCACTTTGACGATGGTGCCGTTATTTCAATGAGGGATAGTTTCATACCCCGAAAAACGTTTGTAAATAAAATTGTAGATTTTGCCAGAGATGCCGGGATTCCTTTTCAGTTGGAAGTAGAGGCTTATGGGGGAAGTGATGGGAGAGAGATTCAAATGAGTCCGTATCCTATTGATTGGTGTTTCATAGGGATGCCGCAGGAAAATCCACATACGCCTATTGAGAAGGTGGCTATTTCAGATATGGAGAGTATGTTTAAATTGTATCAATATTTATTGCAATATTTGTAAGGGATTTGATTTTTCACTTATTTGGAGGGCAATTATTTTTAATCGTTGTCCACCATCTGGGAAACTTACTTGTAAGAATGATTAAGTTAAAACACTTATTTTTTGAACCGTATCTTAGTGAAAAAATCATTTTGAATAGAGTGAAGGAACTGTCTATCTCTATAAATCGTGATTATCAGGCAAAAAAACCCATCTTTTTAGCTGTTTTAAACGGTAGTTTTATGTTTATGTCTGATATTTGTAAGGAGATTTCAATGGACATGTCTATCAGTTTTATTAAAATAGCTTCCTATTCTGGATTGAAATCTGATGGTAAAGTAAGGGAATTGATCGGTTTGGATGAATCTCTTAAAGATAGAGATGTCATAATTGTGGAAGATATTGTGGATACGGGGGTAAGTATGGCTCACCTACTGGGAATAATTAATAAGGAGGAACCACGCAGTGTAGAAGTTGTCAGCCTCCTATTGAAACCAGATGCATTGAAAGAGCCAATAAAGGTAAAATATATAGGTTTCGAAATCCCTGATCTTTTTGTAGTGGGTTATGGATTGGATTATCAGGGCCTAGGCAGAAACCTGAAAGACATTTACCAAATTGTTGAGAAAAATTAATACTTAATTTATATTAAAATTACACTTATGTTAAATATCGTTTTGTTTGGCCCTCCCGGAGCAGGTAAAGGGACCCAAAGTGAAAAGTTGATAGAAAAATACAATATTGAACACATATCCACTGGAGACTTATTCAGGAAACATTTGGGTGAAGGTACAGCATTAGGAAAGTTGGCCCGCAAATACATGGATGAAGGGAATCTTGTGCCAGACGAGGTAGTAATTGGAATGGTAGAAGACAAGATCAACCATTCATTGGACGCAAATGGGGTTATTTTTGATGGATTCCCTCGTACTGTGGCGCAAGCTGAAGCATTAGACGATCTGTTGGCAAAGAAAGGAGTGGCAATTTCTGGCATGATAGCATTAGAAGTTCCTGAAGAAGAATTGAAAAATCGCCTTAAAGAAAGAGGGAAAACTTCAGGAAGGGCAGATGATCAGGATGAAGAAAAATTAAAAATAGGATTAAGGTATATAATGAAGAGACCTTACCAGTTGCCAACTTCTATGAAAATCAGGGTAAGTTATCCGGAATTCATGGTGTTGGTGCCATAGATGAAATCTTCGAAAAAATTAGTGCTGTGGTAGATAAGTATTAATCACTATCTTTGCATAATAATTTTATGGCTGAGCTTACAAGCTTGGCCATTTTCTTTTCATCCAAAAGTTGAATGTTAAGGGATGAAAAATTAAGCACTTAATATTAAACTGTAAAAGTAGTGGCAGGATCCAATTTTATTGATTACGTGAAGTTTTGCTCCCGATCAGGAGCAGGGGGAAGTGGGTCAGTACATTTCAGAAGAGAAAAACATGTCCCTAAAGGGGGACCTGATGGTGGCGATGGTGGAAGAGGAGGGCATATTATTCTGAGAGGAAATTCCCAACTATGGACATTACTTCATCTCAAATACAAAAAACATGTCATTGCGGACAAGGGGAATAATGGTGAAGGTGGAAGAAGAAAAGGTTCGGACGGGCATGATGTCGTATTGGAGGTCCCCATCGGTACTGTTGCTAAAGTAGCAGAAACTGGTGAGTTCAGGTGCGAAATCACAGAACATGGCCAAGAATATATACTGACAAAAGGAGGTAGAGGAGGTCAGGGAAATGATCATTTCAAAACCTCAACCAATCAAACGCCTCATTATGCTCAGCCTGGAGAGGAGGGCATAGAGGAATGGATTGTCATGGAATTGAAGCTTTTGGCAGATGTAGGCTTAGTTGGTTTTCCCAATGCAGGGAAATCCACTTTATTGGCTAGTGTATCTGCTGCCAAGCCTGAAATTGCTGATTATGCCTTTACTACACTCATACCTAATTTAGGAGTAGTTGACTACAGGGACGGAAAATCTTTTGTTATGGCAGATATCCCTGGGATAATTGAAGGAGCTGCTGAAGGCAAAGGGCTGGGACTACGTTTTCTTAGGCATATAGAAAGAAACTCTATTCTTCTGTTCTTGGTGCCTGCAGATGCAGAGCATATTGGTGAACAATACGCCATATTATTGGATGAAATCAAACGTTACAACCCTGAGCTTTTAGATAAAAGGCGAATTCTGGCCATCTCTAAAGCAGATTTACTCGATGATGAGCTCATGGAGGCATTGAAACCTGAAATACCTCAGGGAATTCCATATCTTTATTTTTCTTCGGTTACAGGTTTTCAGTTACCTGCTCTTAAAGATTTGATTTGGAAGGCATTGCAGTAAATGTGTCAGAATGTCATATTTCTATAGTATGGCAAGTTAATTGTTTAGGAGAGATTGATTGTTGATAAACGAATTGAATAATGACAGATAAAGTGAACGAAGAAAAGGAACAAGGTCTGGATCAGACAGATTCAGTTGAAAACCTTAAAAATGAAGACGATCTGAACAAAGAATCCCAAGGTGAGGTAAAGGACGAAGAAGTGGAGGGAGTTGAGACTGCATCGGACAGTTTGGCAAAGGAAAACCTGGAACTGAAAGATAAATATGTCAGGTTATACTCTGAATTTGATAATTTTCGGAGAAGAACAGCAAAGGAAAAGCTGGAAATGATAAGTACAGCTTCTATGAGCCTTATTCAAGAGATTTTACCGGTATTAGATGATTTTGAAAGGTCGTTTAAAATAGAAGGTAATGACCAAGAAGGAAGCTTGCTGATTTATAATAAATTGAGTAAAACATTATCGTCTAGAGGTTTGGAGCCTATGGATGATTTGGTAGGAAAGAAATTTGACGCAGAATATCACGAGGCAATCACTCAAATTCCTGCTCCATCTGATGACCTAAAAGGGAAAATTGTAGATGTTGTGGAGAAAGGATACATGCTTTCAGGAAAAGTAGTCCGATTTGCAAAAGTGGTAATAGGAAATTAAAAACTTATGGCTAAGAGAGATTATTACGAAGTGCTGGGGATAGCAAAAAGTGCCAGCCCTGAAGAAATAAAGAAGGCTTACAGAAAATTGGCCATTAAATTTCATCCAGATAAAAATCCGGATGATCCGACTTCTGAGGATAAATTTAAGGAAGGTGCGGAAGCATATGAGGTATTAAGTAATCCGGAGAAGAAACAACGTTACGATAAATTTGGTCATCAAGGTGTCAGTGGCAATGGTGGCTACGGTGGCGGAGGAATGAATATGGATGACATATTCTCTCAGTTTGGTGATATCTTCGGCAGTGGCGGCGGTGGCGGCTTTGATTCATTTTTTGGTGGTGGTGGACGAAGTTCCAGGCGTACCAGAAAGGGAACAAACCTTCGCGTTAAATTAAAGCTTAACCTAAAAGAACTCGCTAATGGAGTGGAGAAGAAAATTAAGGTGAAGCGTCACATGATTGCAGACGGTGTTACGTTCAAAACTTGTTCTACATGTCAGGGACAAGGACAAATAAAGAAAGTGGTCAATACCATGCTGGGTCAGATGGTTTCAGCAAGCACCTGTCCAACATGTGAAGGAAGTGGGCAGATTGTTGATAAAAGACCACCAAATGCCAATGCCAATGGATTGGTATTGAAAGAAGAAATAATCCCAATAAATATTCCAGCGGGAGTTTCAGAAGGCATGCAACTAAGTTTGTCTAGCAAAGGGAATGAAATCCCTGGTGGGGTACCTGGCGATTTATTGATTCTCATAGAAGAAATTGAGGACAGTGAATTGGTGAGAGACGGCAACAATGTGGTCTATGATTTATACCTGAGCTTTATTGATGTTGCCCTTGGTGCTTCTTTAGAAGTGCCTACTATAGATGGTAAAGTCAAAATAAAAATTGATGCTGGTACTCAAGCAGGTAAAATCCTTAGACTGAAAGGTAAAGGGATTAAAGAACTTAATGGGTATGGAAAAGGTGATCAACTAATACATATAAATGTATGGACACCTAAGGAAGTGAGTGCAGAAGAAAGAGAAAAATTGGAGTCACTTAGGGATTCCGAGAATTTTAAACCGAATCCAGGGAATTCTGAGAAAAGTATATTTGATAAAGTTAAAGAATTTTTCTAAAAAGAGATGGCCTACTTCCGGCCATTTCTTTTTAATAACCTTTTCAGTCTTCAATCGTATTAATTCCCTATGTTTAAGGAATTAAATATATCGATATGTTTAATCATTTTTGTTGCCATTTCTTCTGAAGCGCAAATACGGCGTCATTTTGAAGTTACGGAACAAGATGGTATTAATTTGGTGAGTCTTAATTTCTCCAGTTATAAAGGAGCGGCACATATAAACCGTTCCTATCATGGCGTTCCGTTGTTTGTAGATGCAGAATTAGGTAAGGTCAATATACTACCTTCTTTTTCGCACAGCTTAATAGATGGAGTACTTCATGCCTCACTTGAACATAAGAATGTAGAATCTGAAAGTTTAAGCAAAAACCTATCCTACAGGCTTTTTTCCAGTGGAGATGATGATTTTGACCACAAATGGGATGTAGGACTAGATCCCAACTATCTTTACGATCTTCATCTTCAATTTGGAATAGGTAAAGCCTGGCTAGATTTTTCAAATCTTCCGGTCTCAAATTGCATTATCAAAACAGCCTCAGCCGACGTTTTTTTAGATTATGCCAGTCAGGTATCCAATACTGTAAGTATGGATACCCTAGGTGTTGCAATTAATATGGGCTCGGTATATGCCAATGACCTGCAATTTTCCAATGCTCGTTTGCTGATGTTTGATGTTAACTATGGTTCTGTTAATTTAACTTTTAATGATACCATGGCAGGCCCCTCTCAAATCCATACTATGGTGGGAGCTGGAACAGTAAATATAAAACTGCCACCAAAGGATTTGCCTTATCTGGTAAAGATCAAATCAACTGCCATGTGTAGGACGAAGGTGCCTTTTAGTATGAAAAAAAATAGGGGAAAAAACCTACGTGAGTAAAGGATATAGTAAAGGTGCTGAAAACCTCATGGTCTTTCTAATAGATGTTTCGGTCGGTTCCGTATCTTTAGAATAGTTAAATTTTTGGATGGTGATCTCTGTTCATTATAATGTTTCAAACCAGTTGTTAAACTTTTGTTCATTTGGAAATACTAAGCATTCGATCATTAAATAAATCCTATGGATCACATGTTGCACTAAAAGATTTTGACCTTTCAGTAAGTCAGGGGAAGATTTTTGGATTGTTGGGCCCCAACGGTGCAGGTAAAACAACACTCATTAGGATTGTTAATCAAATTATAGACAGGGATTCCGGTGATATTTTTATCAACGAGCAACCCCTGAAGATGGACCATGTTCGTAACATCGGTTACCTTCCAGAGGAAAGAGGCCTCTATAAGGGGATGAAAGTGAAGGAGCAGTTGTTGTATTTTGCTCAAATAAAAGGGATTAAGAAGACTGAGGCCAAACAAAAAATCACTGATTGGCTTGAAAAACTTAACCTTACCCAATGGAAAGACAAAAAGATCCAGGACTTGTCCAAAGGAATGGCACAGAAAGTTCAATTCATAGCTACCGTCATCCACCGTCCTGATTTACTTATATTGGATGAACCCTTTTCTGGTTTTGATCCTGTAAATGCTGAGATCATCAAAAATGAAATACTTGAGTTGAGAAATCAAGGGGTGACCATTTTGTTGTCTACGCATAGGATGGAATCTGTAGAGTTACTTTGCGATGAAATAGCTATGGTCAACAGGTCCAGAAAAATACTAGACGGTACCGTAAAGTCCATCAAAGAAGAAGCAAAAACAAATATTTTTCGAGTTAAAATGATTCCTCAAAATGTGGATTTTGTTCCACCAGGAGAAGGATTGCTTAGGCAGGACGGAATTCTGGAGTTTAAGTTGAGTTTGAAGGATCAGAAGCCAAATGATTTACTGAGAGCGCTTATGGCTGAAGGCGAGATTCTTGGCTTTGAAGAAATTGTGCCAAGCATTGAGGAGATATTCATTCAAAAAATTAATGAAAGTCATGGCGAATAAAATCTTCTTAGTTATCCAAAGAGAATATTTGGCAAGAGTAAAAAAAACGTTCATTTCTCCTCGCTACACTTATTACCCCATTGGTTTTCCCAACCATCTTAGGTTTGTTTTTATGGATAGGCCTGTCTGATGCTACTACTAGTGAGAACAGAAAGGTAATAGAAGTGGTGGATGAGAACAACTCATTTTTTTTAGAAAGCGATGAATTGTATTCCTTTTCCTATGGCGAGCTAGGGCAGGAAAACGCTAAATTGTTGGTTCAGGAAGGTGCAAGGTTTGGGTTTTTGTACATTCCTGATTTGGATGTGACAAATCCTGATGGGGTCATTTTTTATAGTGAGGAAACACCGCCCATTTCGATGATTACCAGTTTGCAATTGTTACTGCAAAGAAAAATAGAAGCCTTTAGACTGGAAGCTTCAGGAATTGACCCCATGATTTTGTCTTCTTATAAGACGAATGTGGACATACAAACGATTATTCTTAGTGAGGCTGGAGGAGAACGTGTTTCAAACTCAGTCGTGAATTATGCCATTGGTTTTCTTGCTGGAATCCTTATTTACACCTTTATTTTTGTGTATGGTAACCAGGTCATGCAAGGAGTGATCGAAGAGAAGTCTAGTAGGATTATTGAAATTTTGGTTTCCTCTCTAAAGCCGTTTCAATTGATGATGGGCAAAATTATAGGTATCGGAGCTGTTGGGCTAACACAATTTCTAATTTGGATACTATTGATTACCGTAGTGTCCTCCGTGGTCATGGGGTATTTCGGTATGAAAATGCCCCAACAGCAAATGCTAGAAATGTCTAGCCAACAAGAGCTTTTCTCGACAGTAGATAATCCTGAGTTATTAGAAGTCTTGCAGATGGTGCAGGGGTTAGATTTTGCACAAGTAACCCTTACTTTTTTAGTTTATTTTGTAGGTGGTTTTCTATTGTATGGCGCATTCTTCGCAGCAATTGGGGCAGCAGTGGACAGTCCTTCAGATGCCCAACAATTTATGTTTCCTGTGACTATTCCATTGTTGGTAGCCTATATGGGGCTGTTTATTTTTGTCTTAGATGACCCAAATAGTAATGTATCCTTTTGGCTTTCTATCATTCCTTTTACTTCCCCTGTAGCAATGATGGGTCGGGTTAGCTTTGGGGTGCCCTGGCAAGAATTGGCGCTTTCTATAGCACTTTTGGTGGCGGGTTTTTTATCTACCACCTGGCTTGCTGGGAAAATCTACCGCATAGGAATATTGGTGCATGGATCCAAGGTAAACTATAAGGTGTTGTGGAAATGGTTGAAGCAAAACTAGCGACGACCTATTAAAAGGCAAGCATTAATTGATTAATAGTTATAGAATTTTCTCCCTTTCTAGGCAATAATGCGTGGTTTATATTGTTTCTCATTATGAACTTACTTAAGTTCGGGAACACCAAATTTTGCAATGAAGAGAAAACTCCAAGACCTAGCATCCTTAGATCTTTATCAAAATAGGGAGAAAGTAAAGTGGGCCATATTTATTTTTCCTTTGTCATAGGTTTGGGGTCAATCTATTATACCAACACCCTGGTAGAGGAGCTTAAGATTCGAGAAAAACGACAGGTTGATTTGTACGCTGAAGCCTTGGAATATGCCTCCGTAAACTCAGACAATTTAACGTTTGTCTTTCAGGTGATAATCCAAGAGAATAAATCCATACCAGTAATTACTGTAAACCCTAGTGGAGAGCCTATTGAGTATAAAAACATCAACTTTCCACCGAACAGTTCAGAGGAAGAGATAAGGCTATATTTGTTGGAGGAATTGGAATCCATGAAAGCGCTTTATGAACCCATTAGCCTCTCTGATGATGTTTTTATCTATTACAGAAATTCCGACCTTCTCACTCGACTACAGTATTATCCTTATGTTCAACTTTCTGTAATATTGGTTTTTGGCCTTTTGGCTTATGCCTTTTTTAACCAAAGTAAAGTAGCGGAACAAAACAGGTTATGGGCCGGCCTGACAAAGGAAACAGCCCATCAATTGGGCACCCCATTGGCTTCTCTTATGGCCTGGATAGACTATCTCAAAAACTCTCCCGTTTATGATGAAAATCAAGAAGTCATTCTGGAAATAGAAAAGGACATCAATAAACTGACCATGGTTACTGAGCGGTTTAGTAATATAGGCAGTACGCCTGTAATTAAACCTGAGAATGTTTACCAAATAGTTGGAGATGCTATCAGTTATTTAAGGCCCAGGATCTCAAATAAAGTTAGTATTGAGCTTAATTCTCATGCTGAAAATATATACGCTCAAATGAACAGGTCTTTGTTTGAATGGGTAATTGAAAATGTTTGTAAAAATGCGGTTGATGCCATGAAGGGGCAAGGTGCCATTCGGATCAATATTGTCAAAGAAAGTGAGCAATTCGTATTTGTTGATATTTCTGATACAGGAAAGGGTATTGAAAAGAAGATGTTCGCCAAGGTTTTTAACCCTGGGTTTACCACAAGGAAAAGAGGCTGGGGTTTAGGATTGACACTGGCCAAAAGAATTATGGAAGGATATCACAATGGAAGAATATTTGTCAATACTTCTGAATTAGGGAAGGGAACCACTTTTAGGATTGTATTGCATGGTGTCAAAGAACAGGATGAAATAGATTAATCATTTAAAAACATTTTTTATGAAAGGAGTAAAGCAGATTCTGGCATTGTCTTTTATTTTATTACTCGGATTCTCCTGCCAAAACAAAGTTAAGGAGCAGACTGTTGCAGAGACTACTACTTTTAGTGACTATAATGAGCCTTTCAGGCCTCAGTATCATTTCAGCCCGCCTGCCAATTGGATGAACGATCCCAATGGCATGGTTTTTCACAAAGGAGAATACCATCTTTTTTACCAATACTATCCAGATAGCAATGTCTGGGGCCCCATGCATTGGGGACATGCAACCTCTAAAAACCTTATTGAATGGAAAAACTTACCTGTTGCTATAGCGCCAGATAGTCTTGGATGGATTTTCTCTGGTTCTGCTGTTCTTGATAGCGAAAATAGCAGTGGCTTGGGTACAGCCGAAAACCCACCTTTAGTTGCCATCTACACTTATCATAATAATGTAAAAGGTGATGCCGGAAGGATTGATTTTCAGACCCAGGGAATTGCCTACAGCCTGGATGATGGTGTTTCGTGGGAGAAGTTCAGCGGAAACCCGGTTCTTGCCAATCCTGGGATTAGAGATTTCAGGGATCCCAAGGTGACTAAGGTGGAGGTTGATGGCAAGGCAATGTGGGTAATGTCATTGGCTGTAAAAGATAAAATAAGTTTTTATTCTTCCTCAAACCTTTTGGAATGGGAACATGAAAGCGATTTTAACCCTGCTTGGGCGGCTTATGGTGGGGTTTGGGAATGTCCAGACTTATTTCCTTTGCAATCGCCAAATGGAGAGCAAAAATGGGTTTTATTGGTGAGCATTAATCCAGGTGGACCGAATGGAGGTTCAGCAACACAGTATTTTGTCGGTGATTTTGATGGGGAAACTTTTACCACTAATCAAGAAGAGGTAAAATGGTTAGACCATGGGACAGACAATTATGCCGGGGTGACCTGGTCCAATGTTCCTGATGCAGATGGGCGTACAATATTTATTGGTTGGATGAGCAATTGGGATTATGCACAAGTAGTGCCCACCGAAGTTTGGCGTTCCGCAATGACCTTACCTAGGGAATTGTCCCTTTATGATGAAGGAGAAGAGCTATGGGTAGCGTCGAACCCTGTAAAGGAGGTTGAGCAATTAAGGGATGAGGCCTTAACTATTGAAGGCGAAGAAGTAGCCCTGGAAAATGAATTGCTTGAGTTTTCCCTCAAACCAAAAGCAGGTGATTTCTCGGGTACTTTTGAAAATGAATTTGGAGAAATTCTGGTTATCGGAAAAAGAGAGGATGCGTTATTTATTGACAGAACCAACTCAGGACTTACCAACTTCAAAGAAGGTTTTGCTTCGGTCATGACGGCCCCATCAATGGACTTGAGATAAATGAGGTCAGGATAATGTTGGACAGGTCCTCCGTTGAAGTATTTATCAATGACGGTGCCTTGGC
>NZ_ATNM01000090.1 GCF_000427295.1 Cyclobacterium qasimii M12-11B
AATAAATACAACCCCTTTTCTACATTAATTTCGATATCTGGATCATTGATACCAACAGCTTTCTTAAGACTAGTTACAACAGCAAGTGTTACACTATCCTTTTTAGTTAACGCATCTTGTAATCTTGTAATTTTTAAATCACGTTCTTTTAAGCTCTCTAAAGACTTCTCAAGGTTTTCAGAACCTTTCTTAGTTAAGATAGTTAAATCACCTTTTGTATCAATTAAATCTTGATTTGACTTACGTAAATCAGCCAATTGATCTTTCATTGTTTCTACTCTCGCATTTGCAGCGGCAACATCAGAGAGACAACTGTTTAATTTAACGGTTGCAGTATTTAATAAGTCTTGGGTTTCTTGATATTTTTCTTGTAGCGCAACATGTTCTTTCTTAGACACACAAGATGCTAAAAAACAACATTGAACAAACACCTAATAACATTAATTTTTTCATAATTGAATTTTAGTTTAAATCGTTAATTTTAACATAGCAAAATTATGG
>NZ_ATNM01000091.1 GCF_000427295.1 Cyclobacterium qasimii M12-11B
CTTTTTTATATTTAAATCAATGCTGAAATCCTAATCAAACCACCTCCTCTTGCTTTTTTTTCAGGCTTATGGAAATAATGGGCAAGTCCAAAATACATTACTACAACAAAACATAGCATCGGCACATAATAGGACAGTCGAATACTACCGCTAATATCAGAAACTTGTCCCTGGATGGCAGTAATAAGCGCTCCTCCAAGTATGGCCATAATCAAACCTGACCCTCCCAACTTGGTATCATTGCCAAGTCCTTCTGCTGCCAAGCCATAGATCGTAGGAAACATCAGCGACATACACACCGATATCAACACAAGTGCTATAACAGCGGTCATTCCACTGGCATAAATCACTACAAAACTAAGTAGAATAGCTAAGAGCGAAGAAAAGGCCAATAAAATGGAAGGTTTAAAGTACTTCATCAATATCGTGAACAGAAAACGACTTCCTGCAAAAAGCACCAAAGAAATCAAATAGTAATCCGATGCACCACTTTCCATTACGTCAAGCTCTGTCATTACATACCTAATGGTATATGACCATACTCCAATCTGAGCACCAACATAAAAGAACTGAGCCATTACACCCCTCACGTAATTTTTATTCTTAAACAGTCTTTTGAAGCCACTGATCACGCCATCTTTCTCTGTCTCCTCTGAGGCTACAGGCATCTTAACGGCACGAATGATAAACCATACTACGATCAGAAACAAAGCCACTCCGACATAAGTACTTACTACACCAGCCAATTCATCTGCCTGAATTGCTTCAAGTGCTTCAGGTGTCATGTTGGTTCTATCTATTGCCTCGGCAGTGTTGAGTTTAGAAAGGATGAATATTTTACTTAGAAAAACACCAATAACCGACCCGATTGGGTTGAATGATTGTGCCAGGTTAAGTCTTTGTGTCGCTGTTTCTGGTGGTCCTATTACCAAAATATAAGGGTTGGCAGCTGTTTCCAAAATAGATAGACCTCCTGCGAGTACATACAATGCAACCAAAAAGAACCCATAGGACATCATCATTCCCGCAGGATAAAAGAGCAAAGAACCCAATGCAAATAGCCCTAAGCCCAAAAGGATTCCCGATTTATAAGAATACTTTCTAATGAAAATTGCAGCTGGTAAGGCCAAACAAAAATAGGAACCGTAGAAAGCCAACTGAATCCATGAGGTCTGGAAATCAGTCATGCTCATGATTCTTTTAAAAGCTGCCAGAAGGGTGTCCGTCATATTGTGGGCTACACCCCACAGCATAAACAGGCAGGTAAGTAATAGAAATGGCCAGAAATTCTTTTTAGAAATTAATTCTGTCTTTACTGGGTTTATTGTTTGACTCATTGGTGGTTTAGATTATTTGGTTTCTTATAAATAAGGGAAATCCGAAATTAAGGATTTATCTTTTAATTCTTTCCAAAATTCTTGGGGTAAAGGTGTTTCTGAAGCCATGATGTTTTTTTCTACCAATTCAGGTTTATTGACGCTTAGCGCAATACTAGTGACTCCGGGTACGGCTAAAGAGAATTGAATACAAGCATGAAAAGGTGCAACATCATGTCGCTCACAAACTTCGAAGAATGAATTTCTCCACTGAATTTTTCTTTGATCCTCCGGATCCGTTATATCAAGTTTTTTATAATCAAAAAAGTCCTCCCCAGTCAAAAAACCCGATTGAAAAACGGCTGCTATGATTAAGCCTACCTCATCCTTCCTTAATACCTCCAAAAAATCCATTAATTCCGGTGGATGATGAATAAGTGAATGGCTATTGGCGACCATTACATAGTCCAGCGGTACCTGGTTATATATTTCTTTGATTATTTTCCAGTCTTTGGCTCCTACACCTATGCCTTTTACCTTACCTGCTTCCTTCAATTCCTTCATGGCTGAAATGGCTCCTAAGAGCTCTTTCCACAATCCATCTCTCTCCTTGTCGGTCTTGGCCTTGGCCAAAAACTCATCTGGGTCATGAAGGGATATCAACTGAGGAACATAGCCCTTTAACAGTAAATTATCTTTTTCAAAACACTCCAAAATGCCGTTATAACTTATCTTCTGAACGGCATCATGTTTTATCCCTTTCCATATATTGGGTTCGAAGAGGGGTTCTGGTGTAGTAAGGGGGATTCTTGTCCAGCCCAGTTTATTGGTGATAATAACTTTGTCCTGAGGAATGCCTTCTTCCGCTAAAAACTCACCCAATACTTCCAGTGCCAATCCTGCCCCATATTTACCTGCCGTATCGAAAACGGTATAGGGGCTGGTTTTACTAAAAGCTTCCTTTAGAATGGCTTTTTTTTCTGCTTTTGAATAGGTCTGGAAGAGGTTTCCCAGCGCACTGCTCCCAAAGATGATTGATGGAAAATATAAGCCTGTTTTACCAAATGGCTTCGTATTCATTTCTCAATAGGTTCAATGCGCATCAAAAGCTTAATTTTGTTTCACACCAAAGTGCATGTCTCTGGTATATGTTTCAAGGTGACGATGTTTTTTGGATTCGTAAATATCCGCAATGGTGATTAATATCCCTGTTTCTTCTACAGCTCCAAATTCATAATTCATTGCCGTTCCAAAAATCTTCATTGTAGAAGACAAGTTCATATAAGTATTGATCAAAGGGGGGATATTTTCACCTAAAGACCTCACCTTTGAGTTAAGTATTTTATAACCCTCCTTATAAGGTACCCCATCAAATATGCCCTTGAAATTATTCGCGTCAGTTTTATAACCCAATGAAGTTATTGGTAAGATTAATTCATCTCTGTCTGGAAAATAATGATGCATAAAATAGATCAATAAATCCCTTGCATCTTCATTATAATGGGGATACATGGTCACTTTACCAAAAAGATATTTGATATCTGGATTGATCATTACCACTGCTCCCAGGCCATCCCACAAATTGTCAAGGGAAAATATCCCTTTTCTATTGTCTATACTTGGTTGGTATTTTGGCTGAACAAAGGATCTTCCCAATTCTATAGTAAAGGGTAGGTAATCTTCAATGAAGGCATTTGAGAAATTAAAAAGGTGCGCTGTAGAAAGATTCACAGAACCTTTATCTGTAAAACCAGCATCCGAGCATTTGATCAATCTATACCCTGCAATGATTTCTTCATCTTCAGGATTCCATGCGATCAACTGGTCGTAGCATTTCTCGCAGGTATCATTCTCATCTAAATCTATAGACAATCCTGTTCCTCCTCCCGCTGCGCGAAAGGAAATCTCACGTAGCCTACCGATTTCTTTCAACACATTTGGTGCATTGTGTTGATTAACCAAATAGATTTCATTTTCCCCATTGTTTACATATCTTAAAAATCGATCGGGTATCAATTCATTTTTAATAGCATCCCTTTCAATCGGGTTGATAATGTCTTGCATAAATCCTACTTGTCTTGGACTATATTGTAAACTACTTTTTTACCTCTTCCGCCCAATATTTATCCGTTTTAGAAGCATCAAAATACTTGTAAGAAATCGGTTTTCCTATATGGACAACAATTTTTTTGTTTTTTGGGCAAACATTTCATCCGCCAAATAAAACATTTCAATATTAGCCTTTACTCCCAACTTTTTCCTAAGGTTGGCCAAATTATAAAAAAAAGATGAATTTCTCCCCTCTATATAAATAGGAACAACATCTTTTTTATATTTCTTTGCTTTGTTAATGAAGCTTTTTTTCCATTCCAAATCTTCAATTCCATTCTCCTGCTTGCGTGAAACCAAGCCTGCTGGAAAGATAATAACCCCATTACCTGAAGCATAGGTAGCCTCTATAAGCTCAACACCTCTTTTCCCATGTCCGCCATGTTTATTAATGGGCACAAATAACTTTCCGAAATTAGGTATATTCATCAATACATCATTGACCAAAAACCTCAAATCTTCTCTGAATGCACCTAAAACATGCATCAATACGATGCCATCCAAGCCTCCAAGAGGGTGATTTGAGGCGAAAATAACATCACCATCTAAAGGGATATTCTCTTCATTTCTCACCTCTATTTCCATCCCAAACTCCTTGATTAAGGCATTAACGAATGCTAATTCTTTCAAATCATCATTCCGAGCCATAATCTCATTGACCTCAGTTTCATGTGCAATTCTCTTGATATAAGAGAGTAAAAAACCAGGAATCCACTTCAATAAAGCAGGATTCTTTTTACCAATTACTTTCTCTATTTCAACGAATTTCTTCTTTGTCACGTATTATCTGTTTAATTAATGGATTAGCATTATTGCGATAAAAAGGCATCCGCCTGAAAAACAGCCCTATAAACTCAATACTGTTAATTTTCAGATAGCAACCAGTAAATTCCCTGATTGAAATCAAAAACAAAAATACAGAAATTAATTTGTCAGTTTCAATTCATTCATGATTCACCCCAATGATTTTTTCAGCTTCGAGCATTTAATTGTAGTTTTTGTATATTTAATACCAACTTCATACTTTCTCAATTTCAGGCGATTGAACAACCTATAAAGATACCTAAATGAAAATAGCAATAACAGGAGCCACCTCAGGAATTGGCGCCGAAAAAGTAAAAGCATTGGCTCCATTATGTGAACACCTTTTCCTACTGGTAAGAAATGAGAAAAAAGCCAGGGAACTTATCCAATCAACGCCTTCTCTGGCCAACAAATCCACCGTAATTTATTGCGATCTTTCCGACTTAAAATCCGTAACCAAGGCGGCAGCTACCCTTTCCAAAAAAACACAAAGCCTGGATGTGCTCATAAATAATGCGGGGGGCATATTTCCAGAAAAAACAATTACAAAAGATGGACATGAACAGACTTTTTCAATAAACCATCTGGGACATTTCCTACTGACTTACCTTTCTCTTCCACTACTAAAAAATGAAAATGGGGGAAAAGTCATCAATGTTAGTTCAGAAGCATACAAAGCAGCGAATGTCAATAAAAAAGACCTTGAATTAAAAGACAACTTCGGTTCTTTTAAAGCCTATGCCAACGTGAAACTATTTAATATCCTCTTCACAAAATCTTTGGCAGAGAAACATGGCAATGAAAACATTTCAGCCTATGCTTTACACCCTGGAGTAGTTAATACAAATTTTGGTGGACAGAGTAATGGTTTTTTCAAATTCCTGCTTCTTCTCGCCAAACCATTCATGATTAGTCCGAAAAAGGGGGCAGAAACGGGGATATTCCTGGCAACAACTGAGCAAGCCCCAGGTAATAATGGGGGTTATTTTAAGAATTCAAAGGCCACAAAAACAAACTCCACCGCTTCTTCTAAGCCGCTAAGAGACCTTCTTTGGGAGTACAGCCTTGCCGAAATTCAGCCATTTCTTACTGAAACCACCCCTGATTAAGCCTTTATTTCTGAATAGAAAACTACAAAAAATAGCCCCTTACTTGATAAAAGTAAGGGGCTATTGATTTTTCTAAAAACTAATTTCATTCTTCTCCTTCAATAGTTATTGTTTTGGAGATTAAAGAGCCTGTCATAAAATATCCCAACACCTGTCCGTCACCATTAGAGGCAACAATATTGGATTTTGGGTTTTCCGGGGGAGGACTAAAAAGCCCGCCATCATTAAAAAGCAACGAAACAAACTGGTTCAGGTAATCATATGCGTTTTCATTTAATCTAATCAATTGTAGTTTTACCTTGTCTTTTTCCTCGAAAGCGAACCCATTCAACACAAACCCATTGTCTAAGATATCATTACCAAAAGTATCATCGAAAAGAAAATAATCATTTGAACTGTTTAAAAGTGTGTCATTTTTTGTGATTAGTAATCGGTAAAAATTACCATCGTCAAAAGGGATTTTACCATACAATGTTAAAAAATAACCTTCATCGGCAAAAAACCTTTCTTCCTCAAACACATAGGTAATGCTGTCTAGAATGGGTGGTTCTTGCGTTATCCCTTCACTCGTATATTCGTTTCCATCTAACAATATTTGCAAGGAGTATTGGTGCCCAATAACCGCTTCCTGATTCTCTGATGGCAAATAATACCCCAATTCCTCTACAAACATGAAATCAACTGTTTCTCCTGATGTATTGTCCATTATGCTTACAGAGGCATTCTTAGCTATCTCATTGTCCAAGGTGTCGTAATAGTCCCTGGTGAAAGTTATTTTAATTTGGTTCTCTGATGCATCATCAGTCCAAATTGCTTCAATCACCGGCTTTTTTGGCGTGTTCCCGAAATCAAGGGCCACTTCTTCCTGACAGGACAAAAGGGAAACAAGGCTTACAATTATTCCTAATTTTTTCATTTTTCTTAAAAAGTAAAATTGTAGGTTACTGAAGGTAGAATCCCAAATAAATAAGTTTTAACCACTCCTGGTCTTTGTGAGAATACTTCTAATCCATCACTGGAGTCGAATTGTATATCGTTGTTCATGATGTCTGTAAATTCATAAGAGAATGGATTTTTTCTCCCATAGGCATTGTAAACACTAAAGTTCCAGCTCCCCTTCCACCATCTACCTTTGTCTTTATTTTTAAGAGTTAATGACAAATCCATTCTGTGGTAATCGGGAAAACGACTTTGGTTTCGGTATTCGTCATAAATTGGCAAACGTTGGTTATCCAGCACATATGAGCCCACAGGAAAAGTGACGGCCACACCAGTGGTATAGACAAATGTACCCGAGAAAGACAGTCTATCATTGATTTCATGCGTAAGCACGAGACTCAAATCATGGGGTCTGTCAAACCTCGGATTATAAGGCAAGCCCTTATTGATTCCTTCAATCTTTCTATAGGTCCTTGACCAGGTATAACTCAACCAACCAGTGGTTTTGCCAACATTCTTTCTCAATAAAAACTCTAAACCATAAGCCCAACCATCCCCCGTAAGGATTTCAGTTTCTACATTGTCTTTAAACAATACATCTGCATTCTGCTTGAGGTCAATGATATTTCTGAAGTCTCGGTAATAGCCCTCCAAAGACAGCTCCCACTTATTGTCATTTAAATTTTTAAAAACCCCGACTGAGACCTGATCGCTTCGGATCGGTTCAATGTATTTCCCTGCAGGTATCCATCTATCTATAGGGAGACCTGCAGAAGAATTAGAAGCCACTTGAATGTATTGATAATTACGGTTATAACTACCTTTCAAAGCCAGCCCATCAGTAAGCAGATACCTCATCGCTACCCTTGGTTCAAGCCCATCAAAAAACTGCATCCGTTCTCCAAAATTGTAATTTAAAGTATCAGAAACCACCCCATCAATTGTTGGGTCTCCGTTTTCATAAATGTAATTCACGCCATCGCCTATTTGCTGATAAGCACTCCAGCGAAGTCCCGCTTCAACACTCAGTTTTTCAGTGAGTTCAGCATTCCCAGCGATGAAAAAACTATTTTGAAAGCCAATTCTTGTGGTGGACTCAAAGGGCTGAATGTTTTCTGAATCACTAAATTGTAAGTCTACTGGAGCAAAGTAATAAAGTTGACTATGTACTCCGAATTTAAGTTCTGTGTTTTCTCGGGGAATATAGGTAAGTGCAACTTTGCCCCCAGATTCGGAAAAATAATTAGACCAATCAAAGCCATTGTCTTCATCCGTAACTGTGATTTTGTATTTATAGAAACTATAATAAGCGGTTACATCCAGAAACAATTTATCGTTAATTTGCCTGTCCCATTCAAAGGAGTTAATCCAGTTGTTCCAGCCGAGACCAAATTGTTCAGCCAAGCCCAGAAAGTCACTTCCATAGTAGGTAGAAAAGGTGAATTTATTTTTTTCTCCATTCCGCCACATCAGCTTACCACTAAGGTCATAAAAATACAATTGATTGTCTTTGAGAGATTCGTTGGAAGAAAGTCCTAAGAAGATATCCGCATAGGTTCGTCTGGCAGATATTAAGAACGAAGCATCTTCTGAAAACAAAGGCCCATCCACTGTCAACCGAGAACTAATACTCCCTATTCCACCGCTCCCTCTTATTTTTTGAGTATTGCCTTCCTTCAAAGAAATATCTATTAGGGAGGATGCTCTACCACCAAAGTTGGCAGGTATGTTCCCTTTATAAAGTGCTACATCACTTACGGCATCAGGGTTGAAAACAGAGAAAAACCCAAAAAAGTGAGAAGGGTTATAAATCGGTGCTCCATCTATCTGAATTAGATTTTGATCTGAAGACCCACCTCTCACGAACAAGCCTGTTGTTCCTTCCCCTGCTGTATTCACACCAGGGAGAAGCTGAATACTTCTAAGAAGATCTACCTCACCAAACAGGGCAGGTATTCGTCTTAATTCATCACCAGAAATTTCATTTTTGCCAATTGCTGTACTCTTTACATTATAATCTTGCCTCCGTTCGGATACCACAACTTCAGAGAGGCTTACTTCTTCAGGGCTTAGAAAAACTTTAAATCGACCAATTCGTCCTTGTTTTTGAAAGACCTTACGGCGAGTTTATACCCCAGAAAGCTGATATTTAAATTATTTGGAAGAGATGCTACTGGTAATGAAAAAAAGCCATCTTGATCCGTAACTGTACCTCGAGAGGGCTGGTTTTCCCAATAAATAGCTGCTCCAGGCAACGGTTCTCCTGATTCACCATCAAACACCTGTCCACTTACCTGGCTTATATCCTGAGCAATTGTCTCGAATGAACTTGAAAAAAACACAAAGACGAATAAAAAACATACATACCTGAAAAACGCAGTGTTTGAACCGATCATTATTTAAATCGTAAGATTATTGGTGAAACATCCCAAAAACTTTAATAAAGGATCTACGAAGCTAACGGTATCACAACAAAATAGTTAAGTTTGCATTGAAAATTTAACAACATTTAGCTTAAAGGTTTGAAAAAATCAATAATTATTCTTCAACCATTTCGTTTTAAGTTATAATGATTAATTTCAACTTATGATTTGGGCATATCCTGACAATAGTTTAATGGCAATCCTGGCAATAATATTTATTTTGCTGTATGGGTTATACTTGTATCGATTTTGGAAAATCAACCAGAAAATCACTGTTAAAAAACGGCGGCTAGTATGGAAGATGGTACTAAGAAGTTTGTATTTCGCATTGTTTCTTATCGCTTTGGCGGGCCCATCTATAGGCAATGCCATGAAAGAAATAAAGCAAGAAGGAAAAGATATCTTTCTAGCTATTGACCTTTCCAGGTCGATGAATGCTGAGGACATTAACCCTAGTAGACTTCAGAGGGTCAAGTTTGAATTGAAGAATTTGGTTAAGAATTTCAGTTCTGATCGGCTGGGTATCATTATCTTTTCCTCGGAAGCCTTTATACAATGCCCTCTAACTTTCGATCAAAACGTGATTCAATTACATTTAGATGGTTTAAATAGCGGCTTGGTACCAAATTCAGGGACAGATATTGGAGCACCTTTAAAGCTGGCATTTAGCAAGTTTCAAACCGATGAAAGTCAAGAACCTAAATCAAAAGCTATAATTTTAATTAGTGATGGAGAGGATTTTGGTGATGGCTTGGAAGAAACCCTAAATGAGCTGAATTCTAAAGGAATTAAAGTCTTTAGTATGGGAGTTGGCACTGCTAATGGCAGCACCATTCCGAGAGGAAGTGGCGTGGTTATCGACCAAACAACGAACAGACCTGCCATTTCAAGGCTTACTTCAGATAACCTCAAAAAAATAGCCAATGATACTGGTGGAGATTATTTTGAACTAAGTGGTGAGCAAAATGACATCCCTCATTTGATTGATACGATCTCTAAATTAGAAGGTACTGTGATGGCCAGCAGAACTGTAGAAGCCTCGTCCAACAAGTATTTCTACTTCCTTTTGGCTGCGCTCCTTTTGGCGGTAATCGATGCGATATTACCCGTCAAAACCTTGTCATTTTAATTCAACTGAAAAACAATCAATACAATGGTTTCCAGATATATTCTATGGGTTTTATTATTGTTACCGAGTGACTGGAAAAATATAGCAATTACAAATGAGGCTATTGACACTGCAGCACGCTCTTTTAAGGAAGCAGACTATGAAAATTCAGTAAGGAATCACCTTGCATTAATAGATGAACATGGCCTTAACCAGCCTGAAATCAAATTCAATCTTGCATTAAGTTATCAAAACAATGGGCAAGAAGAAGATGCTAAAAAAACCTATGAAGCGTTAACGAATAATACATTTGGTGAAATCTCATCCTTTGCCTCTAACCAACAAGGAGTGATGTTGGGCAATGAAAAAAAATACAAGGAAGCCCTTGCCTATTTCAAAACGGCCTTGTTAAATGCCCCTAACAATGAAAAAGCACGTTATAACTATGAGCTACTAAGTCGATGGTTGGACGGTAATGAAGAAAACCAGGAAAACGAGGAAAACCAAGATCAGGAAGACAAACCTGAGCCTTCAAACTATGCTAAAAGGATGAAAGCGCAAGCGGACGATTTGGTCGATAGGTTTCAATTTGAAGAGGCATTAAACACCATGAACCGAGCCTTGGAAATCGACGAAACAGTAGCTTCCTACCAGCAATTTATAGACCATTTAAAGGACATCGATGAAATCAATAAATAACCTTTACCTTATAGTCCTTCTATTAATTATTTTGTTTCCACTTACAGGGAAATCTCAATCGCAGGCAGATTACTTTAACAAGGCAGCAAAACAATATGTAAACGAGGACATGCAAGGCACCAGTCAACTATTGGCAGAAGGCCTTGAAAAATACCCACAGGACGCCAAACTGAATGCGCTTTGGGAGAAATTAAAAAAAGACCAGGAAGACCAGGAGAAAAAAGACCAGGAAAACCAGGACCAACAAAACGAGGAGCAACAGGAACAAAACCAGGAACAAGACCAGCAGGAGCAGGAGAAGCAGGATAGCGAAGAACAAGAGAGCGGAGAAGGTGAAGAGCAAACCGATGAAGATGGTGCTGACAAGTCTGATGAAATGGAAGAAAAACGTGGGGAGAAAACAGAGGACAATGAAAATTCCGACGAGAAAAACAGCATGGAAAGTGACCTAAGCGAGAGAGAAAAGGCGATGGAGGAACTTAAGCAACGATTGGAACAAATGAACATTACTCCAGAACAAGCTGCTCAAATTCTCGATGCCATGAATAGCAATGAGCTTAGGTATATACAGCAAAACAAAAAGAAACCAACCCAACAACCCAAACGAGGGCTTCCTGATTATTAACCCAATTTGACCAAGATGAGAGAAGTTTATATTATAGCAGCCACAAGGACGCCAATCGGTGGTTTTGGAGGACAATTGTCTTCACTCTCAGCCTCTGAATTAGGAAGTATAGCTATTAAAGCTGCTTTAGAGAAATGTGGGTTACAGGACACTGAACGAGTAAGTGAAGTATTCATGGGGAATGTACTCTCCGCAAATGTAGGTCAAGCTCCTGCCAGACAAGCCGCTTTAAAAGCAGGATTGCCCAATTCGACCCCATGTACTACTGTCAATAAAGTTTGTGCTTCAGGCATGAAGGCTGTGATGCTAGGTGCACAGGCCATTATGTGTGGACAAGCTGAAATTGTGGTAGCTGGCGGTATGGAGAGCATGAGTAATGTCCCCTATTACCTGCCCAAGGCTCGTTTTGGTTATAAATATGGCGATGGGAAAATGGTGGATGGACTCCAAAAAGATGGCCTTCAAGAGGTTTACAATGACTTCCCAATGGGGAATTGTGCTGAAAATACAGCCAAAGAAATGAACATAAGTCGTCAGGCTCAGGATGAGTATGCGATGAAAAGCTATCAATTGGCTGCTGAGGCATGGAAGAAAGGTTTATTTAATAAAGAAGTAAGCCCAATAACAATTAAAGGAAGAGGGAATGATACGAGCCTCGTCTCGGAAGATGAAGATTTTAAAAAGGTTAACTTCGATAAAATACCAAAATTAAGACCTGTTTTTTACCAGATGGGACAGTCACAGCAGCCAATGCATCCAACATTAGCGATGGTGCATCAGCCATAATTTTAGCGGACAAAGAAACAGCCTTATCCTTGAACTTACCTATCATAGGGAAAATACTAGGCTTTTCAGATGCCGCTACTGATCCATTATGGTTTACCACTGCACCTTCTCTGGCCATCCCAAAAGCTTTAAAAAATGCTGGTAGAAGTATAGATGCCATTGATTTTTTTGAGATAAATGAAGCTTTTGCAGCTGTTGCCCTGGCCAATCAGCAATTGCTTCAGATTCCAGATTCGAAATTAAATGTTTACGGGGGAGCAGTCGCAATAGGCCATCCACTAGGGTGCTCAGGGAGCAGGATCATTACAACTTTGCTTTCCATTCTTCATCAGGAAAATGGAAAACTAGGCGTTGCTGCAATTTGCAATGGTGGCGGTGGTGCCTCTGCCGTTGTTATAGAAAAATTGTAACTATTCGTTACTCATACCAGTCTTATATAGGAAAACGACGACAAATGAAATTCTCTTCTTTTATTATCCTTTTTCTATTGACCTGCTTTGCCAACACTGGATTCGCTCAGGTTCACACTACCTATTACGATTCTGGAGAAACCATGATTAAGGAGAAGTTTGAAACAAAAGAAGGCATGGCACATGGAGCCTACCAGCTTTTTGACCAGTTTGGGAAGTTAATCCAAGTCGGCAAGTATGAAAATGGGAGAAAAGAGGCAAATTTCATAGACATTCACCCAATTACTCAAGATACTGTTAAAATAACTCCATTCCTGAATAACCTTGCGCATGGAGAAGTAAGGTCCTTTTACCCCAACGGCGAACTATCACAGGTTGCCACATTTAAAAATGGAGCTATTGAAGGACAATTGGAAAGTTTCTTCCCCTCTGGAAAACTGAAAAGCAAAACAGAATTTGCAAATGGGAAACCAAATGGAGTCCACACTAGCTATTATGAAAATGGTCAAATTCATGAAAAGCATTCATTTAAAGATGGTGTTTTAAATGGGTTACAAGAAGAATTTTCCGAATCCGGGAATATAATTGAGGAAAAGAGGTTTAGCAAAGGAAGCCTCCAGGGGCTTTACACCACCTTTTACCCAGACGGCAGCAAGGCCAGTGAAATCACTTACAAAAATGGAATTAGGGATGGCGACTACATAGATTATTATGAAAATGGAATTGTGGCCCTGGAAGGAAAGTACAATCGTGGTTTAAAACATGGGGATTTTACTTCCAGAGACAAGTCAGGAGCCATTATAGAAGAGTCAACTTACAAGACAGGTCAAAAAATATACTGAGTCAAACATTATCTAAAGAATGTCAATGAATATCTATTACGTCTAGCAGACAATTTTAACGATAGATTTTCAGGAACATTGAAAAATTAGAACATCCATCAGATTATTTTCTATTTTTGTGTTTAAAATCTAAGGCACGATGAACCAAGGTATAAAAAGCACACAATTCGAATTCCCGGGGCAAGTAGACTTTTACAAAGGGAAGGTAAGAGATGTCTATATATTTGACAAAATAATCGCTGTTGTTGCAACTGATCGCATATCAGCCTTTGATGTAGTATTGCCAAAGCCAATCCCTTTTAAAGGGCAGGTGCTGAATCAAATTGCATCCTATTTTCTGGCCTCAACAGCTGATATAGTCCCAAACTGGGTTACTTCAACACCTGATCCCAACGTAACAATTGGAAAAAAATGTATCCCTTTCAAGGTGGAAATGGTAATTCGCGGGTACTTGGCAGGACATGCCTGGAGAGAATATAGAGATGGGAAAAGAAGCATTTGTGGCGTGTCCCTTCCTGATGGTTTAAAGGAAAATGATGCACTTCCAACGCCTATCATCACACCTACAACCAAAGCTGACCAAGGTCATGACGAAGACATTTCCAGGGAAGACATCCTTAGTGAAGGCATTGTCAGCGAAAAAGATTACCTGCAATTAGAGCAATATACCCGAGCGCTATTCCAGTCAGGAAGCGAAATGGCCCGTAGTAAAGGGTTGATATTAGTGGATACCAAATATGAATTTGGTAAGTTTGGAGATCAAATTCTTCTAATAGACGAAATACACACCCCAGATTCTTCCAGGTATTTTTATTTAGAAGGCTATGAGAAACGTCAACAGGAGGGCGCTGTTCAAAAGCAGCTTTCAAAAGAATTTGTCAGACAATGGCTTATTGAAAATGGTTTTCAAGGCAAGGAGGGTCAAACCATTCCAGAAATGACACCAGAAATAATTGAATCAATATCAAAAAGATATATTGAGCTGTTTGAACATATCACAGGGCATGAATTTCAGCCAGCAAAAAGTCAGGATGCATCCGAAAGGATCAAAGAGGTTATACTGGCTAATATTTAATTAAACCGAACATTTTGGCCCCATCAATTTTTAAGCTAATTTTAAATCGGTATCAAAAATAACCACCTGTTTGGAACAAATGGAACAAAATTTCCTCACATATGTTCAAGATAGGTAAATACATAAAAAATAATGAAATACGCTGTAGATAAAAAAGAACAATTTGTCGTTTTTACATTAATGGAAGAAAAGCTTGACAGCACACTTTCTCCACAATTAAAATCAGAACTACTTACTGTGCATGCTGAAGGTTATAAAAACCTAATTTTGGACATGGGAACCGTAAAATATGCTGATTCCAGCGGATTAAGTGCTTTATTGGTTGGAAACAGGGCTTTCAATGAAATCGGAGGTGTGTTTGTATTGTCATCACTACAGGAGCACGTTGTGAAGTTGTTAAAAATATCTATGCTTGATAAAGTATTTAAAGTAGTGGATGATAATGAAGCAGCAGCAGAGGCTATTTTTATCCACGAAATAGAGAATGGCGCTGAAAAAGATGAAGAAGAATAATCGATAAAAGCCTTTGGATTTTAAAATCACCATTCTAGGTTCCAATTCAGCCATTCCAGCACATGGCCGTAACCAAACGTCTCAATTGATTTCCTGGGATGGTGAATCTTTTTTGATTGATTGTGGAGAGTCGACACAACAACAACTCAGAAAATTCAAAATAAAATACTCCAAGATTAACCATATTTTTATTTCCCATCTTCATGGAGACCATTATTTGGGATTGATGGGGCTAATAAACACCTACAACCTAAACAACAGGAAATCACCCTTACATATCTATGGCCCAAAAGGCCTTGATGATATCATCACCATTCAACTGAAGTACTCAGCCTCAATCCTGAACTTCCCACTAATATTCCACGTCACCATTCCACAAGGAAAAACACAATTAGCGGAAATCCGAGAGCTGGCGATTTATTCTTTCCCTTTGCAACATAGGATACCCTGTACAGGATTTAGTTTCGAGGAAAAACATCCAAGAATACATCTTAATAAAGAGATGATGGCCAAACACCAGCCAGAAGTAGCCGACATTCACCTCCTTCAAAAAGGACAAGATGTGAAAGACAATGATGGAAATGTGCTTCTCAAGGCCTCAGAATTTTGTGAAAAAACACCTCCTCGGAAATACAGCTATTGTTCGGACACAGCCTTTGACCTCAATTTAGTCCCCTATATAAAAGGCACAGATTTGCTCTATCATGAATCGACCTTTATGGAGGCAGAAAAGAAACGGGCAAAAATCACCAAACACAGCACATCAAAGGAAGCAGCCTTAATAGCAAAAACTGCAAATGTTAAAAAACTTTTGCTAGGTCATTATTCAAGCAGGTACGCTAACTTGGATTTACTTTTGAATGAGGCCAGAGAAACTTTTGAACCCAGTTTATTGAGTGAAGAAGGAGTCACCTACACTATCAAATAAACATGGAGATTAGCGAAAAGGAATACCAATCCAAGAAAACCAATTTATTTATAATTCTAGCTGGCATCTTTCTTACAAATGCCATTTTGGCAGAAATCATTGGTGTGAAAATTTTTTCTGGTGAGGAAACATTGGGCTTGGCACCAGCAAACTGGACTTTCTTTGGTACTTACATTTTGGATTTCAACCTTACTGCTGGAGCTGTGATTTGGCCGGTGGTTTTTATCACCACTGATATTATCAATGAATATTTCGGCAAAAAAGGTGTGCGTAAAATCAGCTTTATTACCGCAGGATTAATTGCCTATGTTTTTATCGTGATCTCACTTGTCACCAAACTCCCTCCAGCGACTTTCTGGCTTGACGTAAATGAAGTAGATAACAACGGCAATCCTTTCAACATTGATTATGCCTTCAACACCATCTTTAGACAAGGCCTAGGTATTATAATCGGCTCTCTTATCGCTTTCTTAATTGGCCAGCTACTTGATGTTTATATTTTCCAGAAATTAAGGAGCATTACAGGTTCGAAAATGATATGGCTTAGGGCAACTGGTTCTACTTTGGTCTCTCAGTTCATCGATTCTTTTGTGGTGCTAGGGATTGCCTTTTATGTGTTTGGCAACTGGTCTATTGAACAAATCATTGCCGTAGGCATAATCAACTATATTTATAAATTCTCTGTGGCCATAGCCCTCACGCCCCTACTTTATGTAGGACATGGGCTGATTGATCGCTACCTGGGGAAATCAATGGCAGCAAGAATAACTGCCGAAGCATCTGGAGACAAATCCTTCACTTAAACCTGAATTATCATTTCACTTCCTCTTCCTTAGAAAGGGCCATTCTTTCTGCCAGCGCACTACCAAGGATAAGCTGTAAGGTGTGGTAAAGCATTAGTGGGAGCAACACCACCCCAAAAACAACCGGGTCAGGAAATAGAATTTTACCCATTACAGCTCCTTGTACCAGGGATTTCTTGGATCCGCAAAACAACACCGTAATCCGATCTCCTCTTTCAAAGGAAAGCCACCGGCCCAATAGGTACATTCCTGTAGCCATAAAACAAAATAAAAGCAACATAAGAAGACCCAAGGTCAATATATTCTGACCTTCGAACATATTCCCTCCAAATGAATGTGAAAATGCCGAAAAAACAATCAACAGGATCACCAATTGATCAAAGTTTTTAAGCATCTTACTGTACTTCTGTACCCATTTAAATAGCCATTTATGGAGGAAAACGCCAATGACTACTGGAATAAGAATCTGTTGAACGAGCGCCCAAATCGAATTGAGAAGCTCAAAATTTGCGTTTTCAGCACTAAGGAAAAGTCCCATCCACAATGGGGTAATCAATATCCCAATAATACTTGAGATACTGGCATTAAATATAGCAGCAGGCAAGTTTCCTCCGGCAATAGACACCATCACCACAGAGGAAGAAACGGTAGAAGGAAGCGCTGCTAAATAGAAAGCCCCTAACCAGAACAAATTGTTTTCGCTTCCGAAAAACCAATAGAGAATTAAAATCAGTAGCGGGAAAATAATAAAGGTAGTGCTTTGTATCAATAGGTGAAGTTTCCAATTTGACAAGCCTATTCGAAGGGTGGTAGGACTAATTTTTATTCCATAGAAAAGAAAGATCAAAGAAACCCCATAATAGGTCACCTCATCTATGGAAATACTACCATTAGACACACCCCACTCAGGGAATAGGTAGGCCAATAGAATAGTGAAAAGCAACAAAAAGAAAAATGTATTGATCCCAGCTCTCGCTAGTTTTGTTTTGATTGAAGCCATATTATCAAATAGTGGATCTTAAAGTCCGGTCTTAAATCTGGAGTAAATCACCTAAAACTTTATGACCGTTTTGCCTATTGTTTTCCCAGACTCCTGCAGCTCATGCGCTTTTTTAAAGTTCTCCACTGAGAACCCTCTCAGCTCTGTTTTCAGGGTTGACTTCAAAATACCTTTATCCACCAGATTAGCCATTTCACTAAGGATTTCATGCTGTCTAATAATATCATCCGTTGTGTACATGGAGCGTGTGAACATGAATTCCCAGGAAAAGGACACACTTTTATTTTTAAGCAACATCAGGTTTAAAGGCTCACTGTTTCCTGAAATGGTCACTATATGACCTTGAGGTTTGATGATATCAATAACGGTTTCCCAGTACCCATTTATATCCACGCAATCCAAAATATAGTCCACTTCCTTGTGACCAATCTTCTCTAAGTCTGATTTGAGATCATTGTGATTCACTACAAAATCTGCCCCCATAGACTTGCACCAATTCTCAGTTTCTTCCCGGGAAGCTGTTGCAATCACCGTAAGTCCAGCCACCTGTTTCGCTATCTGTATGGCAATGGAACCTACCCCACCAGCACCTGCCAGGATAAGAATTGTCTTTCCCTTAGCTGTTTTTGGATCAACTTTCATTCGGTCAAAAATAGATTCCCAGGCAGTCAACCCAGTCAATGGAAGGGCTGCTGCTTCAGCCATGCTCAAAGATTTAGGTTTGGCCCCTACAATTCGCTCATCTATTAATTGAAAAGCTGCATTACTGCCACTTCTTGTAAGGTCTCCTGCATAGTAAACTTCATCTCCTTCCTTAAAAAGGCTCACCTTGTCACCTACTGCTATAATTTCACCAACTGCATCATAGCCTATAATCTTGGGCTCTTCCAGGACATTCTCTTTCGCTGCGCTTTGCCTTACCTTAAAATCTACAGGGTTCACGGATACAGCAGCCACTTTTACTAATAAATCAAACCCCGCTGGGCTTGGCTGATCTGCTTCAAACTCAATAAAGCTATCCTTTTCAGAAATGGGAAGTGATTCTCTAAATCCTATGGCTTTCATTTTATTTCTATTTTTTTAATTACAATTTATAAATAAGCATCATTTCACAAGAAATTAGTCATTCCAATGCTTGTCTATCACCTCTTGAATATGCGGGTAATCCTCATCTGTTTCATTTAGCTCCACTCTTAACCTTTTCAGTTCTTCTTTCAAATGAGCGATGGTCTCCTTATAATCGGGATTCCCATACAAATTATTCATTTCCCTGGGATCCTTTTTTAAATCATAGAATTCCCACGCCACAGGTGTATGTGTGGTGAAATCATTCCCCCAGCTGCTCTTGTTCCATTCAGCTTCGGGGTTATCTGTATCCACCCAATATTTCCCATAGTAAAAGATCAATTTATACTCCTTGGTTCTTACCCCAAAGTGGGCAGGGTTTCCATGCCTGTGTGCCAAATGCATCCAGTACCTGTAGTAGGTAGATTTTTGCCAATCTTCAGGTTCTTCATTTGTTTCCAGGATAGACTTAAAACTGTTACCCTGCATGTATTCTGGCTTCTCCCCACCTGCAAGTTCTATTAGTGTAGGTGCAAAATCAGTATTATTGATTATAGCATCAGTTCGTGTGTTAGCTTTGATCTTTTCTGGAAACCTTATAAAAAAAGGCATTCTCAAAGACTCCTCGTACATCCAGCGTTTGTCAATAAAATCATGCTCTCCCAACATAAAACCCTGGTCACTGGTGTAAACAATAATGGTGTTTTCAAGCAGTCCATTGGACTTTAAATAAGCCAGGAAACGCTTCATATTGTCATCAATCCCTTTGACGCATCGCAGGTATTTTTTCAGGTAACTTTGGTAGACTTCTGAAGTGTATTGCTTTTCTTCCTCATCCATTTCCCATTTAACCAATTCATTGGGTAGAATATCTTCAGCGTCACGATAATTTTTATAATTTGGTCCTTGCCAAATATTCATGGCTTGATTTCTTATAAGGTTTCTGTGTGAGACGGAGGAGCCGATATACCTCGTCAAACTATCATTATTTCCTCGCGTGGCTTCTGAACCATTGTTACCATTGTCATAAAGACTTTGCGGCTCTGGAATAAAAACATCCTCCAGATAATCCTCATACCTGGGCGCATTTTCAAAGTCATCATGTGGCGCTTTAAAATGATACATTAGAAAAAAGGGTTTGTCTTCTTCTCTTTCTTTTTCAAACCAGTTGATTACCTGGTCTGTGATCACATCAGAAGAATGCCCTTCGTATTGAATCTCGTTTGAAGGCCAGGGTTCATTCCCCTGAACCCTGAAAACTGGGTCAAAATAAGTCCCTTGTTGGTTAAGCACTTTATAGTAATCAAAGGAAGCAGGCTCTTCCTTCAGGTGCCATTTACCTACAATAGCGGTTTGATAGCCTAATTTTTTTAATTCCATCGACAAAAATTGCTTCTCCGGTGGAAGGCTTCCCTCTAAATCTATAACGCCATTGGTTTGGGCACGCTGTCCTGTTAAAACGGCTGCCCGGCTGGGCACACATATAGAATTGTTTACAAAACAATTTTCAAAGAGCATACCTGATTTGGCCAAACTATCCAAGGTAGGGGTTGGGTTGAGGCTTGCCAATCGACTTCCATAAACACCAAAGGCCTGGCTGGTATGATCATCAGCCATTATATATATTATATTAGGCCTTTTGGTCTCTTTTGTTTCTTCATTGTTTCCCCTACTACAAGAAAACAAGAGGATCAAAACCCATAAGGATTTGTTCATTGTAAAATATGGACGAATGGCAAAAACTATAGACGACCTTTTAAAAGACATAATCCATTTCATTTAATTCCAGCTTATCATTTAACCGTCCTTGCAATTGTTGAAGTGCTGTAAATAAACTCCTCCTCAATTCCTCGTATTGAGGCTGGTCTGCTAAATCATTGATTTCTAAGGGATCTTTCTCCATATCGAACAAAAGCAGTTTCTTGGCATTTGGATATACAGTAAGCTTGAAACCATCTTTTTTTATCATCCGTTGGTTATTCAAATAAGCGCCGTAAACTTCCTCACGAATCACGTCCTGGTCACCATTTACTAAAGCCAAAAGGCTTTCGAATTCAACGTAGTCTGGTTTATCTACACCTGCTATTTCCAGCATAGTGGCCATAGCATCCTGTATGTAGATGTCATGATCAAGCCTTTTCCCTTTCGGGATGTTGGGCCCTGAAATAATGAAAGGAGCACCCATACTATGGTCAAACATTGTTTGTTTTCCCATTAAACCATGATTCCCCATGGCAAGTCCGTGATCAGCCGTAAAGATGATGTAAGTATTTTCTCTAAGACCTTTCCTTTCTAATTCCTCAAAGATTTTACCAATTTGATAATCCATATGAGAAACAATGGCATAATATTCCTGCAAATGCTTTTTGATGGCATAAGGTGTACGTGGAAAGGGAGCCAATGCTTCGTCCCTTAAGCCAGGTCCATTTCCAATGTCATCTTTGTAAGGGTAAACAGGCATAAAACTTTCAGGAATTAGCAGGTCTTCAGCGACATACAGATCCAAAAAACTACCAGGAGACTGTCGAGGATCATGTACTGCATTGAATGCCAAATACATGAAAAACGGATTGTCTGAATTAGAGGCACTGTCTAAGAAAGATTTCGCATCTTCTCTCAACACTTCACTCCAATGCGTTCCTCCTTCCCAAAAACCCCCAAGAGAGCGATCGGTTGGAGACCAGTCATCCGGTTGATCAATAAGAGGTCTATTGTACCCTAACGGCATTATGGAGGCTGGATCTGCACCAATCTTATTTATAGAATCAAATTTCGCCCCCGTATTGTTTTTTGCCCAAGTATCTTTTGGCATTCCTGCACGAATATGGGTGGTATGGTTAAAAATTTCAGGAGGGGGTATATCCACGTGCCATTTTCCGGTCATATAGGTTTCGTATCCCGATTCTTCAAGCAGTTTAGGCAAAGTCAAGTCGGTCTTATCTCCTTTTTTCCATTCCTCCTTAACATCAAAGGCATTCCAAACACTTCTGCCTGAAATCATCATACTTCTGGAGGCTGTACAAACTGCACCTGACCAGCTGCCCATGTTGTAGGCTTTGGTAAAGGAAGTACCCTCCGACATTAATTTATCCAGATTTGGGGTGAAAATCTCATTCTGCTCTAGCTCATCAAGAAGGGTAAAGGCCATGTCATCCGCAAAAACGAATAAAATATTTGGCTTTTTTACTATAACTTCTTGTTGTTGTTTTTCCGGAGCACAACTTAAAAGATAAAAGCTTAGCAGGAACAGATAGACTTTGGGTGTTCTCATCGTATAATGGGTTTCGTAAACGTAATGAATCATTGATAAAAGGAGTTCCTTATCCTCCTTGCTCTTTTTTCAAAAGGAACCAGCTACATAAAAACTGCGATGACTTCAGCGTGAATGTTCTAAAAACACAAAACATGGCCTAAGAAGTCATGAAGTGATTTCATTGAAAAGTAGCTTATCAAAAGGTGAATGGCCTGGATTTGGATTTGTCTTTTGTTGGGAAATCACCAGGTATAGGCAATGTCACTTCCCCTGTAGCTGCCCATTCCACTCCTCTAGTAAAGGAACTTATAAAGCCAACTCCTTCGAGGGACTCTTGATCATGACCTAAGGTGGTATGAAAAACCTTTCCTTTGCCATAATCTATTACCATAAAAACTGGTTCGTGCTTACCATCCCTATTTTTATTGGTCAAATCCTCTCCGGTAGCTAAAATTGTCATGTTTTTAGCGGGTCCTCTTAACCTGGCATAACACTCATCCTTTGCGGACACCCATGTATCTGGCATTCCGGCAGTGATCGGGTGATTTTCATTTCGGATATTGATTGTAAAGCTATTTTTACTACCATGTGCACCTGCTGGCCCAGCGCTATTGTCCCTAACCAATTCACCTTGTGCATCATAATACACATAAGGGCCATCCTTTTCATTCCGACCTCCCCAGCCTCCAATTCCTATCATTTCGTTATATGCGAGCCATTCAGGAAAAGAATTGTCAGCAGCATGAACGCTTACAAACCCACCACCTGAACGAATAAATTGCTCGAATTTTTTCATTGTTTTCTCAGGCCATGGAGCAGCTTTCCATCCAAAATTAGAAACGATGACATCATAAGCTTTAAAATTTGGACTAAAATCTGGATCAGCTTTTGGTTCTTTTAAATCCTCGGTTTCCCCAATTCCAGCCATGCTCAAAAACGCGCTGTTCTCAGCCCCATTCCAGGTGTATTTTGTCCGTTCAATTGTGACCTGAAAAAGACCAGTTTCTTCCAATTGGCTTTTCATCATCAAGCTTGTTTTAGGCCAATCCGTATGATTGTTTTGACCATCTATTATCAGGACCTTGATTTTATCTTTTTCTGTAGTTGCATGGGTATATTGAGTCAGAATGGTCAATACCATTAAAAATAAAGTTTTTAAGAACATAACTATAAATGATTGTTTAGGTTATAATACCGACCACTTAAGTCGGGAATGAATCAATGCTAAAATTGGTCGTTCAATGGCCCAGTTAGGAACGTGGTTTTTATCAAACCTAGCCTTTGTTTTCTATTATTAAAGCCCTCAGTTAAAGGTCCATTGACCAACCTCCCATTTGGGGCAGGACTTTTCAAGGACATGATAAGGAATCCAATTTACTAATCTAAAAAATATTTAATAAATAACAGTCACTTTGACAAAAAGGGGACTGAAACTCAAGTATAAAATATTGCAATCCAATTATTAAAAAATAGCAAATGAAAATTACGACTACGACCCTTATTTTAAATTACATCATTAGCATCACAAATATTCTATCTTTAAAATCCCGATGGGACAGTTTACTTTTTTCTTCTTGCTAAATCAGCTCAGTTCTTAAAATCAAGCCTTTGAACTATTCTATTAAAATCGCCTCTTTAAGTTTACTCACCTCTTCTTTTAATTCCAAAAGTTCTTGAATTTTCTCCTCTTGATGTAAAATATAGAGGGTAAGTTCCTCTATTTTCTCAAGCAACTTGGTATTTATCTCACTTAAATTTAGGCCTTCCTTTATCACTTCCTCTTTATTGGGGATTCCAGGCAAATGCCCATTTTCATCTATAAATAACCTTAGTTGATCAAGGTCCATTAGAGGATAATCTGCATCGAAAACATAATCAGCCCAAGCATCCATGGTAATGTTTACTTCCTCTGCTTGAACTTTACCTTTAACTAAAATCCCCCCACTATTAAATTCAGCCTGCAATTTATTATTAGAATAACCTCTGATAAGCCAACTGACCTTGGAGCCGTCATTCTCATATTGGCGGATATATTGCCCACTATTATTTGAATTAATTTCTGTATAGTCAGATTTCGTACCCATAAACTTCCCAGCCCCTGCTACTGTAAGCTTATGAGTGGTATTGGAAGTCCCTACGCCAACTCCCTTTTCTGATATTGAGAAAATGGGGGTTTTGGCACTTCCAAAATAAAAATCACTCCCTCCTTGATCGTACCATACTTGATTAAATGCCCTTGAACCACCGCCCCACTTCCTGTACCTTGTTTTCAACCCAAAATCATTTGGCCCTATTGCAACACCTCTTCCGTCTGCATTACTACCTTGAATAAATTGAGCAAACTCATCTCCCCTTATGTCTAATATCCCTCTCAATATAGTTCCTCCCACAACCTCTAATTTCACTATTGGTTTCAAGGTACCTATACCTATATTTCCATTTGAATCAATTTTATTAGTGGATTGACAAACTCCATATCCACTCATCAATACCAATGTAAAAACTAAAGAGTACCTCATATTATAATCAAGTTAGATCACCACAAAAGATTCTATATGTAAAGAAAAAAGATTAAAAAAGAGCAAACATCAATGATACGATATTAGATCAAAAAATAATACTTGATTAATATATAAAATAATTTAAAAAATTCCTAGCCTTATTGTCCAATAAGCTAAAACATCCAGAATAAAAAATGCCTGTTATCAAAAAAAATATTAATCTAAACAAACTTATACCACACCTACAACTACGCTCCATTCTCTAATGTCCCAACTTTCTACAAGGCCATTTTTAACATAAGGATCTTCTTTCACAAATGATTCAACAGCACTTACGATTTCGGATCTAAAAATTAAAACCGCTTTGTCTGTAGGTCTTGAAAGTGCTCCTCCCATTAATAAAAGGCCTTTTTTATAAAAATCATCTGCAAGTTCCAAATGTTCTCTTCTATAATCCCCTCGTCTGTCCATGTAATCATCGACCAACAAATAAGTTAACATATAATACTTCATAGTTGTATTGTTTTCATTACCCTTAAATTATTAAACACTATCAAAAATGTTTTTATTTATTTCTTATAAATTTTAAGAAGTCAGAACCTAAATTTTTATATTTTATATGGGAGATTCTCATGCATAAACTATCAGCTACTACCACCACAATTCACACTTCAAATCAACAAATTACAGCTTATATAAATAATGTAAAGAGGGGATATTCCTTATTAACTAACTATAAAATCTACTACCATCCTTTCTCCTATTCTCTCTTTTTTCTTGTCACTCGTCAACCTAAATCCTAACCGAAGTCACCCTAAAACAAGAGGAGATCACCCAGTTAATAAAATCAAATAACTAAAGCTTATTCACAATAAAATAAACGTCCCAAACAACTTCTATTCTAGAATTTTCATCAAGTTTTAAAAGCTTGAACCTTGATTTCTATGGTATCCAACTTTCAAATAAAAACGTCTAACAAATGGAAATGAAAGGTTCAAGTGTTTGATATCCGATAGGAAGACTAATCAAAATCCGAGCCGATTTCAAAGATACCCTGCAATTTTAAATGGTCTGCGCATAAGCATGTTTATGGGGTTACTATTTGGCTTATATAAGTTACCCTATTGTTTAGCTCCATCTTCTCATTGCTAGCTATTTTACTATGGCCAACCGAGAAATTTCTGAACCCAATTAAACGTCTATTTCATTATTCACGACAATAATAACCTGCAACTTTACTCCTATGATGTAAGTGGATTCATCATCGATACTGATTATTTGGTATGAAGCAAGTACCAAGGGGGTCGAAATTTGGGTGGGTATTGTGGCGATCTCAACAGGCATAGATTGCAATAACCCCGGGATTTTCGCAGAATATTGCGACTATTTCAACAAGATGTTCAAAACCTTCTCGGCAGCACACTTGGTGAATTTCGCCTATTGAATAGCTGACGAATAATTAATACCAATTGTAAATTAATAGGGATTCAATTCCTACATAATCTATTCTCTATTAACGTATTGGAACCGGAAATACAGCCAGGCTTTCTTCACCACCTTCGCTTACTGCCTGAACAGCAAAAAAGTAATTGTCCTTTGAGTAAGGTATTTCAATAGCTGTGTCTCTGGTATAAATTTTCTTTTCCCACATAGATGAGCTGGTTTCTCTCATCAGCACATAATAGCCTACTGCACTGCCAAAGGCTGGTGGCATCCAGGTAAGCTGGGTATTGTTAGTGAGTTCACTTATCACAATCCCTACTTCTCTGGGAACGGAGGGTGCCCTTACCAAGCTAGTCAGGACAACCAGGTTTGCTGCTGTGTTTTTTCTCAGGTATTCGAAATCAATGTGTTCAACTTTATCGCCATAGGCTACACCGTCTTCTACTCTAATGTCTTGATGCTGCTGGGTATAATTTTCATTCATCTCGCATAGGCGTACCGCCGTAAACCCTTCCCTGGAAAAAGGAGTATGGTCTCCTCCACGTAAAAAACGATCATTTCGGTACAGCAATTTGATTTCCAGATGATCTACATACCTTTCACCCACTTCTTTAATATACCTCGCAAGTTGCCTTGACTTGCTATCATTTTCAGCGTTCGTCTGCCTTCTCATGGATGCCATTTCATCGGTTTCAAACAATGGAACACCTTCACTAAAAACCCTAAGCTTGGTATTGTCACGAAGATGCGTACCATTCGAACTACTATTCCCTATCATGTCATTGTTTATCATGGCGACAAGATTCCAGTTTTCGGCTTTAGCCTTTTTGGCCAAATGAGTAGCGCCTATCAACCCTTGCTCCTCTCCAGATACTGCGACAAAAACTATAGTGGATGGAAAGGATTGGCTGGCCATGATGCTTACCATTTCTATCATGGCTACTACTCCTGAACCATCATCATTGGCTCCAGGGGCATCACTTTCCATATTCATTATGTCAGACACCCTACTATCAATGTGGCCACTAACCACAAAAACCCTGTCATCCTTTGGATCGCTTCCCTTGAGTGTCGCCATAACATTTCCCATCCTGATTTCCTGAGTCACCCTTTTCCCATCTGAGGCAATTGTGAAATAATCAATCTTTGAAGAAAGTCTACCCCCAGATTGGGATTCAAATGAGCGAAATTTATTCAATACATATTGCCTTGCCGCTTCTATTCCTCGCTCTTCCGAGTCCTGGCTGAGCGAATGTCGTGTTCCAAATTCCACTAATTCATACAAGTATTCTTCCAATCTATCGGATGATACCTCATTGGCCATTTCAAAGATTTCCGGATTACGTTGTATCGTCGTTACTTGAGTAAAGCTTGTATGCGAGCAAAATAAAAAAATAAATACGTATAAAATTCTCATTTGAACCTAATTTTAATTTGACCTAAACCGTATAAAAAACAGCCTAAAACATAACAATGCCATTGCAATTAAGAAACAGCAACGGCATAACTAATCCCGAAGTGATACATTCACTTTATAATAAAACTGTTTCAGATTTCGGGTCAGGAAATGGGATATACCAAGCCGCCGCCTTAGCCACTCTCCTTCATAGATTTAATTACTCCTTTTGGTAACAAGGTTGAAATAGTAAAAACACCTAAATCAAAATGCAATCAGGTCAAATTTTCCTTGAAGAAATCAATGGTTCTCCCCCAGGCAAGTTTGGCTGCCGCTTCATCATATCGTGGCGTTGAATGATTGTGAAAACCATGGTTAACCTCTGGATACATAAAAGCCGTATAGCTTTTATCATTTGCCTTCAATGCTTCCTCATAATCAGGCCAACCGGCATTCACCCTGGTATCCAGTCCTGCAAAATGCAATTGCAAAGGCGCTTTTATATTTGCGGTTTCTTCTGCTGTTGGTTGACCTCCATAAAAAGGAACCGCAGCAGAAAGATCCGGAACCCTAACAGCCATCATATTAGATACCCATCCCCCAAAGCAAAATCCTACTACCCCTACTTTACCTGTGCATTGTTCATGCGCTTTCAAGGTTTCAAAACCAGCGATAAAATCCTGCAACATTTCCTCTCTATCTCGTTTTCCTTGCATCGTTCTACCCTCATCATCTGTACCAGGGTATCCACCCATTGGTGACAATGCGTCAGGAGCCAAAGCAATAAACCCATCTAAAGCGGCTTGACGTGCGGTGTCCTCAATATAAGGATTGAGCCCTCTATTTTCGTGTACTACCACTATCCCAGGCAATTTACCTGATGCATTTTTTGGACGGACAAGCAGTGCTTTCATTTTACCAGCACCCTTTGGTGAATCATAGGTGATCGTCTCCTCTACAAGACGGGGGTCCAATTCAGAAAACCGACTTGTTTTGGCGTAATTCGGCATTAAAAATCCCATTATTGCCGCTACGGTTAAACCTCCTACGGCAAATTTAGAAAGTCGACTAACAAATTCTCTTCGCTCTATCCTACTGTGCGCATAATCATCATATAGGTCAAAAACTTCCTGGTCAAGGTCCTCTTTTTTTAGGGATTTCATGGCTTTATATCTTTAGGTTATAATAAATATAGCGAAATATGGATTTAAGTTGTCAATTGATAACTGCATAAACATCCATTGGTTTACTATTAAGACTGAACAATGGCAGTGATCTCACTTAGTATGAAATAGTAGGGTTCAATTTTGACAGTTTGTTAAGCTTCAATTAACTTTTTTTAGTTAGAAGATTCAATATAGAAAATATTACAGATAATTATTTCTTTTCACCTGCTCTACAACGTTTTAACGCCATACTAAATTAGAAGTTACGTTTATCCATTATCAGGTTGTGGATAAGCTTTTAATAAAAAAAAGTTAGGTTGACAACATTAACAAAAAATGTTGCCCCAATAGCAATACAGACAATATGCATTTTAGTCTGAAACCAGATCACAGTTTTCGGTATCCAATTCAGTCTCTATGGTGAAATGTTTGAAATGGTATTTTTTCAAATGTGCTTTCGCTTCATTTTTCACCTCCAATATATTTTCAAAAGTCGTGATTCGTTCAAGTTTTAAATGAGTAGAAAAAACATGGTGTTCCCCTTCCAAAGACCAAATATGGGTATGGTGTAGCGACTGAACGTGGTCTATGGCTAGCAGTTCTTTTTCAATTTCCACTAAATCGATTTCCTTTGGCACTCCTTGCAGAAACACATACAAGGTTTCCTTCAATCTACCGACCACTCCCCAAAGAATATAGGCCGTTATGAGCAAGGAAAGAGCTGGGTCTAGAAAAGGGATATCTTTAAAATTCAGGACAATGGCTACGATCATAACCGCAACCCAACCTAAAACATCTTCAAGTAGGTGCCAGGAAACCACTTTCTCATTCAATGATTTTCCACCACTCATTTTCCAGGCGGCATAACCATTTACCAGAATACCAACAATCGCAAAATAAAACATCCCTTTTGCATCAGTCGGCTCTGGGTTCAACAAACGACCAAACGCTTCACTAATAACATATATCGACCCTCCTATCAACACGATGCTATTGATGAGTGCACCCAAAAGCGAAAACCTGGAGTATCCAAATGAGAATTTTTTATCTGAGCCCTGCTTTGATTTTTTATCCAAATACCAAGCAGACCCCAACGCAAGACTATCTCCCAAGTCATGCACCGCATCTGAAATGATTGCAATACTATTTACGTATAGACCTCCAAAAATTTCTAGAATGGTAAATCCCAAATTTAGAAAAAAGGCTACTTTAAGGTTTTTGCCAGATTGATGGTGGTGATGGTGTTCTCCCATGATTAGTCTTTATCAAGCCAAAAAAGGATTCATATTTGTGTTTAATTTACCCCAAATAAGTTAGAAACTAAATTATTTCAAGGTGAATTAGAATGCTTGAGTCAATAATTAACTCAAGCATTTACAAACAGGTATAAAAGGTAACATCCACCTATTAGCAAAATTAACCAAAGTATGCTATAGATCGATTAAGTGATAAAGCAGCTAAAAAGACTGGTTTAATTGCGTTTACAATACTGCCTGAAGGAAACTGGAAAGTGTTGGATGATCTGTGTTAAAAGGAATTAACCTGCAATTCAATTTCATTTTTACCAGGAGAAAGCCGAATAGATCCAAAACGGGTATTGACCTTTTCACCATTAAGTGAGATGGCATCATTGGCACTGTATTTTAGAAATAACTCCGCAGAAACATTGGCAGGCAAATCAAAAACATAGCGTTGCAAACGATTATTAACTTTTTTGTAAGAAGCATTGACCTTTCCTGTAATGAATGGAATCGTTATTTCGGTCGATGTCAAACTTCCCAACTGGGGCCTTATTTTTAATAAGGTGGCCCCTGGTGTTTTGGGCTCGACCCCCCACATTTTGCGGGCAACAATGTTTCCAGGTACAGCTCCCCAAGCATGGTTCCAATCTGAGTTAGGCTTGTATTTCATGTCCCATGCTTCCAAAGTGACCGTAGACCCAATGGCAATCATGTTCCACCAACTACGATCGTGAGTGGCAGTCATCAACTCAAGCGCATAATCCGCTTCACCTGCATTGTACAAACCATCCATTAGGTATTGAGAACCGTATACACTACAAGCCATACCTCTTGATTTAATAAAGTCTACAACTGCTGCCACATTTTCTTCCGGCACCATATTAAAAGCCAAAGGCATCATATTGGCATGAAGGGAGGAATGCCCTGCTCCTTCACCATCAATATATACTCCGGTATCGGGATCCATCAATTTTTCATTGACTGCTTTTTTCACTTTAATGGCCATTACTTCATATTCTCTGGCTTCATCATTTCTATTGAGAAGACGAGCGAATTCACCCATTATTTCCAAATTACGGAAGTACAAGGCATTGATCACTGTATTAATTGGCGTGAATACAAAACCATCCCGCTCTCCTTCTGCCGTTGCTAACTTCCAACCCGTATCCTTTTGAGCTGGTGGCCAGTCAACAATGTCTTTCATTTTGATTTCCGGATCCTTGAATCCTAGTTTTTTCATAAACGCTGGAGTAGCATTTGCTGAGCTAACCAACCCATCTTCCCTCGCCAATTCCATCAGCGTTTTGTGCTTTAACTCATCATAATACTTTTCTATAAGTTCGGTATTACCTGTATACATGTAATCCTCATAAAACATCAGCGCCACATGCAATTGCCATTCAGTAGGCCAGGTAGGGTTTTCCATGAAATATTCAATTGTCCTTCTGGCAATTGGGTACTCCCAATCCACGGCATAATGACTAAGCTGATTGATATAAGCATCTGCTTCATAGGGGATTCTTTCCCGGTCTCCATCTACATAAATGCCAGCAAAGGATGTCGCCTTCATAGAATATTTGCAAAGGTCCCATACCTGATTCAAAATCGTATCTGAACTGCTGAAACTACTTTGGCTGTCATCGAAAAAGCTAAAGTAAGCCTGTTGGGTAGGCATTTCTGGTTTTTTAGCTGAAACTATTTCTGCATATCGGAACGGAAGCAATACAGGAAAACTATCCGGAAGTGCAACGGCTGCTGGACCGGTATTGCGTTTATCCTTTGGTAAATCCAGAACGTATTCTGTTTGGCCAGGCACTACCTTAATCTCTAATTCCTCAAACCTAATATTGCCCTGAGGTTCAGAATTTATCCTGCCGTCTTTTAATTGTTCACCTATCCTTACTTTGATGGTTTCCTTCTTTGTGTTTGGGTAATTAAAAGACATGGTTGCAAAAGCGGCTTTACCAAAATCAACTAACCAGGTATTGGTGGCCACTTTTTCCACAGATTTTGGAGAAATCTCTTCCAACTCAAAAATGTTGGCTGTGGTAATGTAATTGTCAGTTCCACCTACTTGAAAACTTTGACTCTCTGAATACCTTCCTGTTCGATTGTCTTCATCCCAAATCCTCACCTTCCAGTAATAGGTTTGATCCTCGATGAGGCCAGACCCCATATAAGCAATATCAGAGACTTTACTATCGATTACTTTTCCACTGTTCCATACATCACCAATATTTTTTTTACTCTTTTCAGCTGAACTGCTAACCAAAACCTGATAGGCAGATTGGAAGGCTAAACCTTCAGGAACCTGCCATCCAAACTCGGGGCTTCTATCAGTTATTTGTTTCCCTGAAGGACGCCTGACCATTTCTATATGCATGTTCACCGGTGCTGCAGTGCTATTGTTTGAAAACCGGGATGTCATCGCATCCAATGTTTTGTCAAATTGCGCCACCTTTGATGCGTACCGTGGATCATTTAACAGGTTATTTATTTCCATCGGGTCTTCTGCAAGATTGTACAGCTCTGCTATAGACTTGTCATTGATATATCGGAAATATTTCCAGTCTGCTGTTCTGAGTCCTTCACTTGGTGGTATATTTTCAAAATCCCATAAATGTTCAATCAAGACCGTATCTCTATTCAGTTTTTCTCCTTTGATCACTGGAACGAGGCTTTTACCTTGATAGCCTTCAGGAATATCAAGTCCTGCCAAATCCAATATGGTGGATGGAACATCCACATTGGCAGCCATTTCTTTAGAGTCTGTCTGTTTTTTTAACCTTGGGTCCATTACAATCAACGGCACCCTGACTGAATTATCATAAAGCAACCATTTACCCGCTAGTTGCCGTTCTCCTAAAAAATAGCCATTGTCTCCCATTAAGATGATGACAGTATTCTTATCCATCCCTTTGGCCTTTAACTGCTTCCTGATTTTGGCAATTTCCAAATCTATACCTGAGATCATGCGGTAATAACCTTTTACGCTATGCTGGTATTTCTCAGGCGTATCATACCTCCAGGTCCATCGCAGCCTATTAAAACCACTTTTAACTATCTCAGGTTGGGCATCAAAATAACGATCCTCAGATATTTTTGCTTTTGGTATAGTCACCCCATCCAATAAAGGTGCGGTCTCGTCCTGCCAGAAATACTGTTTTTCGGCTGAGTCATGCGCATGAGGAGCACTGAAAGAGAGAGAAAGGCAGAAAGGCTGATCAGCATTTGCCTCATCAATGAAGTCAAGTGCTTGCTGTCCTGTGTAGCGTGTCAGGTGCACAGTATCCGTTCCAATGGTCTTGTAATAATAGCCACGGCGGTCTGAAAACTTTCCGTTTCTATCGTAAGATTCGAAGGAATCAAACAGTCCATCTAAATCTTTATGGTTAACACCGAACTTGCCAAAAAACCCAACATTGTAACCTGCTTCCTTAAGCAATTTGGGATAGGCCGTTTGCATGTACTCGGATTTTATAGGACCTGTTTGGAAAGTGTAGGCATGACTTCGCTCATATAGGCCTGTGAAAATAGTTGCCCGGCTGGCCGCACATATAGGCGTAGTTACCAAAGCATTTTGGAAATAGCTACCCTCCTCAGCCAACTTATCCATTTCAGGAGTATGGATCAGGTCATTGCCTGCATAGCCTAGGGCATCCCACCTTTGATCATCCGTGAGGATAAATATAATGTTGGGACGTTCGTTTTGAGCTTTACTTTGGAAAGAATTGAAAACATTGATGGCTAGCAAGAGTAGCACAAGTCTTGTAGTAATGGGATACATGGGATTAGAATTAATGAACGATAAATGTACTATTTTTCGATCACATAGCCATACTGTACTTACCTGCAAGAAGATAAATTTATCCCATAACTACCCCCTACGTAATTGGCTTAAACCTATTTCAATAGCCTTAAGCCAATGTAGCGTTCCATTGAAGTAGTAAGTAATCAAATACTATAAATCTTATCCCAACCACCCAACAGTGACCTTTATTAAAGCTCCACAGATTTTTTATGGGGAAGACGCCCTATTTTAAAAAGTATTTACTTCTTTTTGAATAAAGAATCCACGAATTCTTTTCTGTTAAAAACCTGCAGGTCGGTCATTTTCTCCCCTACTCCAATGTATTTAACAGGTATTTTAAATTGGTCAGAGATACCAATTACTACTCCACCTTTGGCTGTTCCATCCAATTTAGTGATGGCAAGCGCATTAATTTCTGTTGCTCTGGTAAACTCTTTGGCTTGAATAAAAGCATTTTGCCCTGTAGAACCATCCAAAACCAATAAGATTTCATGAGGAGCTTCTGGAATGAATTTTTGCATCACCCTTTTGATTTTAGTGAGCTCGTTCATTAGATTCACCTTTGTGTGCAATCGTCCCGCGGTATCTACGATTACCACATCTGCCTTCATTTCCACTGCCTTTTTCACAGTATCAAATGCCACTGAAGCGGGATCGGTATTCATCCCATGAGAAATTACGGGCACATCCACACGCTCCCCCCACAGAATCAATTGATCTACTGCCGCGGCCCGAAAAGTATCTGCAGCGCCAAGCACAACAGACTTACCTGCTTGTTTGAATTGGTGAGCCAATTTACCGATGGTGGTAGTCTTACCTACGCCATTGACACCAACTACCATAATTACATAAGGCTTTTTATCTGTTGGTAGATCGAAACCACCAAGGTCCTGGGTATTGTTTTCTTCTAAGAGGCCTGCAATTTCTTCTCTAAGTAAAAGATCAAGTTCTCCGGTGCTGACATATTTATCTTTGGCTACCCGTTCTTCAATTCTTTTAATAATTTTAATCGTAGTATCTACACCAACATCAGATGTAATGAGAATTTCTTCTAATTCATCTAAGATTTCATCATCAACCTTTGATTTACCTACAATGGCTTTCCCTAGTTTCGAAAACAGGTTTTCACTGGATTTTTCCAGTCCCTTATCTAAACTTTCTTTTTTCTCTTTAGAAAAAAAATCAAATATTCCCATAATTTTTTTAATTCTGAGTCGAATATACGCAAAAATCCCTTTCGATAGGAACCGAAAGGGATAGTAAAAGTTTTTGTTCGCCTTGTAACCTTATTTCTTCAGGACTTCCTGAACCATTTGGCTTGGCACCATTTCTTCTTTAAAGGTATAAGCTCCAGTTTTTTCAGATCTAACTGCCTTAATTACCTTGGCATAAGTCACGCCACCTTCTTTTTTCAGTGTTGCTACTACTTTCTTAGCCATAATATTATCGTTTTACCCTTGGGTTGTGTGATTACTTGATTTCCTTGTGAACAGTCACCTTTTTCAAAATAGGATTGAATTTTTTAAGTTCCAACCTTTCTGTAGTGTTTTTTCTATTCTTAGTGGTTATGTACCGGGAAGTCCCAGGCATACCGCTTGTTTTATGTTCAGTGCACTCTAATATCACCTGAACTCTATTACCTTTCTTAGCCATTTCCTTTTATTTTAATATTGGTATGGGGCAAGTCTTATTTAATAATAATCTCCCCTTTTTTCTGCGCTTCTTTTAATACAGCGCTGATTCCTTTTTTATTAATCGTTCTCAATGCTGAGGACGACACTTTCAAAGTGATCCATGCGTCTTCTTCAGGGATATAAAAGCTCTTCTTATGCAGGTTAGGGTAAAATCTACGCTTAGTTTTATTATTGGCGTGTGATACGTTATTTCCTACCTGAGGCCTTTTTCCAGTAATGTCACAAATTTTTGCCATGATATATATGTATCCAGTAATGATTGACTTTTTTCAATTGGGTTTGCAAATATCGGAAGATTTCATTAAATAACAAAAGTGTACCCCATAATTATTTAATAAATCCCTGCGCTCCAAGTTTTTGGTTTTGATTCATGATTCCAAAACCCTTTTATTATATTTGTCAAACAGGGCAATTGCACTGCAAATATATATTTTTAATGAACCATAAAAGAGATCCAGAATGAAGGAGATCAGCTCAAGTCAGGAAGCCATACAACTAGAAAATAAATACGGTGCACACAATTATCACCCATTGCCGGTGGTCCTAAAAAAAGGTGAAGGAGTGTACCTCTGGGATGTTGAAGGCAAAAGATATTACGATTTTCTTTCGGCCTATTCCGCTGTTAATCAAGGACATTGCCACCCTAAAATTAAAGAAGCTCTCATCGAGCAGGCTGGAACCCTTACCTTGACCTCAAGGGCTTTTTTCAATGATATTCTAGGGCCTTACGAAAAATACATCACTACTTATTTTGGTTTCGACAAGGTGCTTCCAATGAACACTGGAGCAGAGGCTGTGGAGACCGCCATTAAGATTGCTAGAAAATGGGGCTACGATAAAAAAGAGGTTCAACCACATCAAGCAAAAATAATTGTTGCCAAAGAAAATTTTCACGGAAGGACAACAACTATAGTGTCTTTTTCGACAGATGAGGACGCGCGAAACAATTTTGGCCCTTACACACCAGGTTTTATTCAAATTCCCTACAACGACATAGACGCACTCAAAGCGGTATTGACAAACAACCCTGATTGCGTTGGTTTCTTAATAGAGCCCATTCAAGGGGAAGCAGGAGTAATCGCTCCTGACGAACAATACATGAAGGTGGCGAAAAAACTTTGCCTGGAACACAATGTATTGTTAATGGCAGATGAAATTCAAACTGGCATTGCAAGAACTGGCTCCTTATTGGCTGTTTGCGGGGACTGCAGCTGTGAAGGCCATTGTGAAAAACAGGAAACTTACGTAGAACCTGATATCTTAATTTTGGGCAAAGCACTTTCTGGAGGTTTCTTCCCTGTTTCTGCCGTTCTAGCCAATGATACAATAATGGAAGTTTTGCATCCCGGACAACATGGCTCCACTTTCGGAGGCAACCCTTTGGGCGCAAAAGTAGCCATCGCGGCATTAGAAGTGGTGAAAGACGAAAAGCTGGCACAGAACGCCAGACGTTTAGGGAAAATATTCAGGGAACGCATGGAAAAGCTAATCACAAAGACCAATCTGGTCAAACTTGTGAGAGGCCGAGGCCTTTTAAATGCCATAGTAATCAATGACACAGCCGACAGTACTACTGCCTGGGACATTTGCGTTGGTCTTAAAGATAATGGGCTTCTTGCCAAACCCACTCATGGTAATATTATTCGCTTCGCTCCTCCTCTTGTAATGACTGAAGAACAATTGGATGACTGCTGTAACATCATTGAACGTACCATTTTAAATTTTGAAAAACCTGCAAGTCAAAAATGAAAAATCAAGCAGTAATCTTCGATATGGATGGTGTAATTTGTCACACCAACCCCTTCCACTCTGAAGCTTTCAGGGTGTTTTTCGGTAAAAGAGGACTTAATCCTACGGAAGAAGAATTTGAAAAACACATGTACGGCAAAAGCAATAAGTACATTTTCAACCATTTCTTGGGAAGAGAAATCTCTGGAGAGGAATTTACAAACCTGGAAAATGAAAAAGAGGGGCTTTTTAGGGAGATTTATGCCGATCAGATCGTAACCCTTCCTGTTTTCCTTCCTTTTTTACAGGACCTTAAAAACGAGGGCTTCAGAACTGGCGTAGCCACTTCCGCTCCAAGAGCCAATCTTGACTTAATTATGGGAGCATTGAAATTTGCTCCTAAAATGGAGTCAATTTTAGCCAGTGAAAATGTTAAGAACCATAAACCTGACCCTGAAGTATACCTTACTTCAGCTAAGTTGCTAGATGTAAATCCGGCAAATTGCCTCGTTTTCGAAGATTCATTTTCAGGAGTCTCCGCTGCAATCAACGCCGGAATGCGTGTAGTAGGTGTGCTTTCCTCACATACAAAAGAAGACCTCCCTCCTTGTCAATTGTACATCAATGACTATTCAGAGATTGATATACAAACTGTGGAGAAACTTTTACAATAAGGAAAACGTCATATGCTTACCTATTATAGGAGAGCGATTATTTACACCAATACTATTAAATACCTAACCTTAAAACAAAAGCCATGTTGAGAAGGCCCAGAAGAAATAGAAAATCCCCAGCCATTCGTGCGTTGGTTGAAGAAACCAGACTATCCGTCAAAGACTTTATTCTACCCTTATTTTTAATTGATGGAATCAACCAGAAAGTACCTGTAAAGTCTATGCCTGGAATAAATCGGTATTCCTTGGATCAAATGTTACTAGAAATTGAAAGCTGCCTTAAATTAGGCATCACTACCTTTGATATTTTTCCGGCATATACCGAAGACAAAAAAGATCGATGGGCAACAGAAAGCCATCGGGAAGACACGTTTTATTTAAAAGCACTCTTTACCATTAAACAAACTTTCCCTGAAGCATGCATCATGACAGATGTAGCCATGGACCCTTATAGTATAGACGGGCATGACGGGTTGGTTGAGAACGGGAAAATCCTGAATGATGAAACCCTCGAAATTCTGGGCAAAATGACACTTGCACAAGCAAGGGCTGGAGCAGACATCATAGGCCCCTCGGACATGATGGATGGTCGCGTGGGATATTTGAGGAAAATACTTGACCAAAATGGCTTTCAAGACGTTTCTATCATGTCCTATACAGCCAAGTACGCGAGTGCATTTTACAACCCCTTCCGTGACGCACTGGACTCCGCTCCTAAAGCCGGAGACAAGAAATCTTACCAAATGGATCCTTCAAATAGCCAGGAAGCATTGATTGAAGGGCAACTGGACTTTGATGAGGGAGCAGATTTTTTAATGGTAAAGCCGGCCCTGGCCTATCTGGACATTATAAAATTACTACATGACAAATTCCCCTTACCAATTGCAGCTTATAATGTAAGTGGAGAATATGCCATGATCAAAGCCTCTGCTGCCAATGGATGGCTGGATGGAGAAAGAGCAATGACAGAGTCCCTACTTAGCATAAAAAGGGCAGGTGCAAAAATCATATTGACCTACTTCGCTAAAGAATTCGCACTCCTTAAACAGTAGCTTTTGTTTTAAAATCATCAATAACTTGGTGTTTTTATTACAAAATGACTCACAACAACATGAATTTTATAAATATTAGGTAATTATTTCATCTTTTTTTAAAAATAATTGAAAATAAATTTAATATTGAAATAATACCAAAACTTACCCTAGGCCCCAAAACCATCAAGCCATCACTTATTTAAAATAAGTGATGGCTTTTTTTGTTAAAATCTATTTTTTAAAGATGAACTAATTCATTCTACCATAGATTAATTTAACAATTATACAAACAACAAACTTATACTTACTTATTAATATAGGTGTTAATACTACCCTTTAATATATTTTAAAACACAATAAATCTATTTTATTGATTGTTTTTTACCTCATTTTTGTAATTTTTACACTTATTTAAATTTTATGAGTTGTTTTTTGACTATTAATTTCCTAAATTTGTTTCAAATGAAAATAAAAGTAAAAATTCAACCTGTAACCCTTTAACTCTAGGTTCTTTATGAAAAACATTTTACCACCTTTATTACAAGTTAGTTCTAGTGGAATTGACTACGCCGATGCAATCGCTCAAAACCTCCTCACAACAAACAATGTTTGGATGATGTTGGCTACGGCACTTGTATTCATTATGCACCTTGGTTTTGCAGGTGTAGAAGCTGGCTTTGGCCAAGCAAAAAACACTGTGAATATACTTTTTAAAAATACCGTCACTCCTATTATAGGTATTTTGACTTATGGCCTACTTGGATTCTTCCTTATGTATCCAGGATTTGACGTTCCAGGTTGGTTCGGATTTGACACTGCAGGTTGGAGCATGTTTTGGTTTAGCCCAGCAAGTGCTGATGTAAGTACTGAATATGCAGATGCTGGCTATACTTATTGGACAGACTTTCTTTTCCAAGCTATGTTTGCTGCCACAGCTGCTACTATTGTATCTGGTGCGATAGCAGAGAGAGTAAAACTTTGGGCTTACCTTATATTTACTGTAATCTTTGTTGGCATCGTATACCCTATTATAGGAAGCTGGAAATGGGGCGGAGGCGCCTTGGATGCCATGGGCTTCTATGACTTTGCTGGTTCTACATTGGTTCACTCTGTAGGTGGCTGGGGAGCTTTAGCAGGTGTTATCTTGGTAGGTCCAAGAATCGGGAAATATGTGAATGGCAAAACAATGGATAAGCCAGGATCTAGTGTTCCTTTGGCCGTAATTGGTGTATTCCTTCTTTGGTTAGGATGGTTTGGTTTCAATGGAGGTTCTGTACTTTCTGCTGATCCTGGATTAGTGTCTTTTGTACTCGTTACAACTTCACTTTCTGCTTGTGCAGGTGGTTTAGGTGGATTCTTCGCAGCCTATTTTGCTTTCAAAAGATTGGACCTGGGAATGGTATTGAATGGAATCTTAGCTGGACTGGTTGGGATCACAGCAGGAGCTGATGTCATCAATCCAATTTACGCACTATTAATTGGATTTATTGCTGGAATATTGGTAGTGATGTCTGCGCTGTTATTAGACAAATTAAAGCTTGATGATGTAGTGGGTGCTGTTTCTGTCCACCTTACTTGTGGTATCTGGGGCACTTTAGCTGTAGGTATATTCTCTACAAATCCTGATCACAACTTTTTAACGCAACTAGCTGGCGTTGCAATTTGTGGCGCTGCTGCTTTCTTCTCTGCTCTTGCCATATTCTTTGTAATGAAGAAAACTATTGGAATTAGGGTTTCTAAAGAACATGAAGTATCAGGACTTGATAGTCATGAGCACGGAATCAGAGGTTACACTATCATTTATGATGAATAAGTAATCTCTCTTAGCTTAAAAACAGGATCCTGCTTTTTTAATAAAAGGATTAGAAAAGCAGGATCCATTGATTCTAACCAAATTTTAAAATTTAATCAAAATCCAAAATGAAAAAATTTTATTCAATTTTAGCAATCCTATTTTTATTGCCAGTTACATTTATCCTGGCACAAGAGGAACAAGAAACCCAATCAGAATTCTCCCTTTCGGGATCCGTTGATGCTTACTTTAGAAGCAATATAAATGCACCTAACAAAGGTGATGCGGCCCAATCGCCAGCAACATCTTTTGGCAACCTGCCGGGTTTTTCTTTAGGAATGGCGAATATTATCGCGACCTATGAAGGTGAAAAAGTAGGATTTGTTGCTGACTTGGTATTCGGCCCAAGAGGTGAAGACGCAGTCTTTGGTTCCCCACTTTACGCTGGCGGAATGGCAGGTAGCTCTCAAATCATAAACCAGCTTTACATGTATTACAATGCTAGTGACGCTGTAACGTTTACTCTTGGTAATTTCAACACTTATCTGGGTTACGAGGTTATCTCCCCAACTGGAAACTTCAATTACTCTACTTCTTACATGTTCTCCTATGGACCATTCTCTCATACAGGACTTAAAGCAGACTTTCAACTTTCTGACAATTGGTCTTTAATGGCTTCAGTCATGAATCCTACTGATATGACAGAATTAAACTTCTACGGTTCATACACCTTAGGTGGCCAACTGGCATACACTACCGATGCTGGAGGAACTTACCTAAACTTGCTTTATGGAGACCAGGACGGCAAATTAGAAATGAACACTTTATCCTCCTTTGGTCCTAGCTCAATGGGAAATACCTTTCAAATCGATTTAACCGCAGGATATGATTTAACAGAATCTTTATATCTAGGGCTTAACACAACTTATAATACCACTGCAGCAGGTCAAATGTACAATGGCTCAGCCATACAAGATGCAACCGGTGATGGCTATGGTTTTTACGGTGTAGCTGGTTACTTGCAATATGCTACTTCAGATAAATTCTCTCTCGGAGCAAGAGGAGAGTATTTCAAAGTTTTTAATGATGGATTAGATGGTGTTGTTGGTTTGGACGGCGTTGGTGATGGCAGAGTATTGGCAGGCACCCTGTCAGGAAATATCAAAATCACCGATAACTTTACTATTATTCCAGAAGTTAGAGCAGACCTGATGTCTAGCAATTTCTTCATCAACAACGATTTTCAAAGCACTAAGAATTTAGCTTCATTCTTGGTTGCAGGAGTGTTCTCCTTCTAGAACAAAACAATTGACAGCGACAAAACGCCATGGTGAAAATTTCAACCATGGCGTTTTTTTATGCATATTCATTTATAGCGAACAATGAATTATCATTCAAAAATACTGTAGGGTTTCAAGGTTTCTGATCTTTCAGCAGAAACACACTAAACGTGGTTCCTACACCCTCCTTACTCTTCACACTAACACTCCCCCCAATACTTTCTATTTGGTTTTTAGTAATAAATAAGCCGATACCTCTAGAGTCTTTATGTCTATGAAAGGTTTTGTACATACCAAACAGCAATTCACCATTTTTTTCAAGATCTATTCCTAAACCATTGTCTTCAAATCTGATTTCGAAAGTTTCTTTATGCTCTTTCGCCTCTATTTTTAGGTAACTTTCCCTTTCAGGCGACCTGTATTTTATGCCATTTGTGACAAAATTTAAAACGATACTTTCAATATATGCAGGGATGCCTGCAACATAAAGTTCATCGGAAACTTCATTAATGAGTTCCACTCCTTCCTGTTTGGCCATGGGGCAAACACTTTCTATGGTTTTACTTAAGATTTTAGACAATTCAACCTGCTCATAATCTACTGACTCATTTAAATTTATATTTACAATTTCAGTCAAGTGTTCAATGGTTTCGGAAAGGTTAATACCACCCTTTTTGAGCAAGCTAATAATTTCCATTTCAAACAAATCAGGGTGCTCAAACTCTAATAATTCAAGCAGCATGTTCATTCCCGATGAATGAGACCTTAAATTATGTGACACAATGTGCGCAAAGTTTTTTAGCCGTTCATTCTGGTCTTGAGTAGTTTTCAGTAGTGCCGATATTTGATTTTGCGCACTTCGGAGAGCTGTAATATCTATAAGTTGAGAAATAAAATATAAAATTTTACCTTTTGAATCTCTTACTACGGATACTGCCAAAATAGCAGAAATCTCATGTCCCAATTTATGAATGTACCTTTTTTGAATTTGATAGGTTTGTCTTTTCCCATCTATAACATCTTGCAGAAAGGTTAAGTCAGATTCCAAATCCTTTGGATGCGTAATGTCTTGAAAAGTTAAATCATTAAATTCTGACTTACTATAACCTAGAATTGCGCATATTTTTTCATTTACATTAAGCCACTTGCCTTCTAATGAAACAATGGCCATACCTATTCCTGCATTTTCAAAATTCTGCTGAAAGGCGTTTAATGAAATGTCTAACTTCTCGCTAACGAGTTTGTGTGCTGTTATATCTTCGGTATACATAATTATACCTCCAATAACATTCCCTTCATCATACCAGGGCTTTACTTCCCAGGAAAGCCATAGTACAGTACCATCTTTTCTAACAAATCTTTCTTCCCTACTACTTTTAGTAGCTCCTGCCAGGCACTCTTGATGTATTTTTTTCCAATTTTCATCCATTTCAGGGAAAACCTCATAATGGGACTTCCCTATCACAGATTTAGCGCCTAAATCATTGTCTGACATCCATTTGGAAGAAACGGCCAGGTATTTTATTTCTTTGTCAAACATAGCAATAGCAATGGGTGCCTGAGAAATAAAAATAGCTTGCTTTTGAACCTTAATTTTAGAGAAGTTAATATCCTGATGTGTACCAAACATTATTTTTGGTTCGCCATTTTCTGACCAGGTTAACACTTTCCCCCTTGCCTGAATCCACTTTCTGGATCCATCTTTATGCTTCATTCTAAACTCACACTCATAATAGTCTGTCTCCCCTTCAAAGCAAGCTTTTAGTTTTGAATCGGCAACTTTTAAGTCTTCAGGATCCATAAGATCTTGCCATGTTTGCAAATTTATGGGTTCTAATTCACTTAGCTTATACCCTAAAATTTCTGCCCATCTTTCATTAAAAATGGTTACTCCTGTCTCAACATCCCATTCCCAAGTACCAAGATTTGTTCCCTGAATCGCATATTTAAACTTCTCCTGTTCTGCTTCCCAATTAAGTTGAGCAATTTTCTTACTGTGTATGTCTTGAAAAGTCCCGTAAACCCGTACAGGTTTACCCCCAACAAATTCAGCTTGACCAAAGGCCCTTACCCATTTTTCTTTTTTCGTATAAGTAATTAGAATTAGGTCAAGCTCAAAGGATTCTCCTGTAGCTAATGTATTCTCAAAGGCCTTCTTTATTGCATCTCTGCATTTACCCTCCTTATAGAAGTCAATGGCTCCTTCCATTGTTGGTTCAAAATGGTCAGGCACCTCATGTATAAGTCGAGTTACCTCATTCCATTCTGGTATACCTTTTTCAAGATTTATACTCCAATACCCGATTTTAGAAATGAGATTGCATTGATGGTGAAATTTATCTTTCTCTAAACTATCTGTTAGATTTTCAACAAAAAAGACAAATTCACCCATTTCAGTTGCCTCCGAATCAGTTATTAAAAACCCATTAAGCCTTATGGTAAGTAATTTCCCGCTTTCTGATTGAAGTTTAACAATATGCTTTAATGCCTCTTTTTTTTCTTGCCGATCCTTTTCTAAACATAGTAAAAATTCATCTTTATCAGGGTTGGACATCAAATCAAATAATCCAGGGAATTGCACTTCCTTACCTGAAAAACCGAGGGTACCAATAAGACCCTCATTGCATTCAGCCGTCCATTCTCCTATTTTTTGAATAGCAACCATCCCATCACTGTATTGGGACCGTAAAAAATTGAGTAGATCCGTCTTAGTGGTATTATCAAAAATAGATGAAGGTATCATTTGCTTTGATTGAAGGGTTTTAAGGCACGTAAAATTGATTCCAATAGATTCAGCAACTTATTGCGTCTATTTTAATTTGGGAAATCTGGAATTGCCTTAAAAATATTCTCAAGTGAATAAGAAATAAATGATTTACTATACGTCAATTATAGAGACAAAACACCCATCAAGCTACAAATTAATCTGTTTTAATACACAATAAAATCAGCTATTGATGCAGAAAGCATTAAAAGAAATATAAAATGCAAAATTAACGGAATGGAAGAACTCATTAATCCCGTTGTCGAATAGCTCGTTGTAGAAACAACTCCATATTGAGGTAAATTGTTAAAAAAACAATAATTAAATCCCTTGATTAAAACAAAAAAAGTGAGACTCCCATTGTCCTGGGTAGCGCTCACTTCGTTAATATCACAATATACAACAACCAATTTATCACATGGTAAAACACTCCCTATGAGGCATTTAAAAAGCCCAATGCTTCATCCTTTTTAAAGGATATTCAATAGCTTTTATAGATCTTCTTCTCTTTCTAGCATTAAAATAGCACTTTGAGGGACGATAAAATACTTTTCACCTTCATACATCACTTCAAAGGAACCATTTACCAGAAAAACAGCTAGATCACCTTCTTTTGCTTGTAAAGGGATATATTTGACATTTTCACTTTGGTCTTTCCAGGGCTCATCGTCCTGTACCGGAAGTGGAATTGGGTAACCCGGCCCAGCTTTTATGATATAACCTTGTTGTGCTTTTTCTTTTTCTTGAACCCCAGGTGGCAAATATAAGCCACTGGATGTTTTTTGATTCGGCTTCTTCAATTTGATAAGTAGCCGATCACCAACAATAATCAAGTTCTTAAGTTTGTTATCGGATGTTAATTGCATGCCGCTATATGTTTAAGGCTAATGGTATTGGAACAATAATCCTACCCGCACTATGGAACTCTAATAAAGGCTTGGATTCAAAAAAATCCAAATTTCCAAAACCATACCTTCGCACAGATTGGCTAATTAGATTATTGAGAAATGATGTCCATTAAGGCAATTATTAGTACTCCATTTTGCCTATGGTAGAATGAATGAAAGGTACAATAAAAAATAATGGCATCTCCGACAACCAGAGACACCATTATTTTTCAATTTATACTATATAAATGAAGATTGGTTACTTCTTATCTTCTTCATTTACTTCTTCATAATCAACATCTGAAACACCGTCGCCAGAGCCATCACCAGCAGCATCATCTGCGCCAGGCTGACCACCAGCACCTTCAGCACCCTGAGTCTCGCTGTACATCTCCTGAGAAGCAGCAGCCCAAGCAGTGTTCAAAGCTTCCATTCCTGACTCTATTCCAGCTAAATCCTGACTTTGGTGTGCAGCTTTAAGCTGTTCCAAAGCACCAGTAACTGCTGTTTTGTTTCCATCAGACAATTTGTCTCCAAACTCTTTTAGTTGTTTCTCCGTTTGGAAAATCAAACTATCAGCTTGATTGATTTTATCGACTTTATCTTTTTCTTCTTTATCCGTAGCAGCATTTGCTTCGGCTTCCTTCTTCATTCTATCGATTTCTTCCTCAGACAAACCAGAAGAAGCTTCAATTTTAATTTTTTGCTCCTTACCTGTACCTTTATCTTTAGCAGATACATTTAGTATACCGTTGGCATCAATATCAAACGTCACCTCTATTTGAGGAACACCTCTTTGGGATGGTGGAATATCTGAAAGTTGGAACCTTCCGATAGTTCTATTGTCTTTTGCCATTGATCTTTCTCCCTGAAGGACATGAATGTCCACAGCAGGCTGATTGTCTGCAGCAGTTGAGAAGACTTCAGATTTTTTGGTTGGGATAGTAGAGTTAGACTCAATCAGCTTGGTAAATACGCCTCCCATTGTTTCGATACCCAAAGAAAGAGGTGTAACGTCTAACAATAGAACGTCTTTCACTTCTCCTGTAAGTACACCACCTTGAATGGCTGCACCAATAGCAACAACCTCATCTGGGTTTACACCTTTTGAAGGTTTTTTACCGAAGAATTTCTCAACTTCCTCTTGTATCTTAGGGATCCTAGTAGAACCACCAACAAGGATAACTTCGTCTATATCTGAAGGAGACATAGAAGCATCCGCCATTGCTTTGCGAACAGGCTCCATAGATCTTTTCACAAGACTATCTGACAATTGCTCAAATTTAGCTCTTGAAAGACTTCTTACCAAGTGCTTAGGTCCAGACTGAGTAGCTGTAATATAAGGAAGATTGATCTCCGTTACTGAAGAGCTAGAAAGCTCAATTTTAGCTTTCTCAGCAGCTTCTTTTAACCTTTGAAGTGCCATTGGATCCTTTTTAAGATCTATGTCTTCTTCAGATTTAAATTCTTCCGCTAACCAATTGATTATTACTTGATCAAAGTCATCACCACCCAAATGCACATCGCCATTGGTAGATTTAACTTCAAATACACCGTCTCCTAATTCCAAAACAGAAATATCAAAAGTACCTCCACCAAGGTCAAACACAGCAATTTTCATGTCTGCATTTTTCTTATCCAAGCCATAAGCCAATGCTGCTGCGGTAGGCTCATTGATGATCCTCTTCACATCAAGACCAGCGATCTGACCTGCTTCTTTGGTTGCTTGTCTTTCTGAATCGTTGAAATAAGCTGGAACTGTAATTACAGCCTCAGTAACTTCCTGACCCAAGAAATCTTCTGCAGTGGATTTCATTTTTTGCAAAATCATTGCAGAAAGTTCCTGTGCAGTATATGACCTGTCGCCAATTTTTATTGCAACTGTGTCATTTGTTCCTTTTTCTACTTTGTAAGAAACATTCTTTTTGTCATCTGAAATCTCAGAAAACTTTTTCCCCATAAACCTCTTTACAGAAGAAATGGTATTTGCGGGGTTGGTAATCGCCTGACGTTTGGCAGGATCTCCCACTTTTCTTTCTCCATTACCATTATCCAAAAATGCTACTATAGAGGGTGTAGTTCTTCTTCCTTCACTGTTTTGAATGACAACAGGTTCATTCCCTTCCATTACAGCGACGCATGAGTTGGTTGTACCCAAATCAATACCAATAATTTTTCCCATAATTATATAAATTTTGTCGTTTTCGTTTTAAATACAAAACTACTATAACAACCAATGTGCCAAGTGAATTATTCGAAAAATTAATGCCACATTGTCACAATTTATGACAGCTTATCTTTAAAAATGTCAATATTTCCCATAGTATTGCAACAAAAGTAACCGATATTTACCTGGTAAGTCAACATTAATAATCCAAATGAAAGTCTCTCAAATCAATATTTACCCGATTAAATCTCTTGGCGGAATCAATTTAATCGATGCCAATGTAGAAATTTCCGGTTTCCAGTATGACAGAAACTGGATGCTAGTAGACCAAAATGGGAAATTTCTAACCCAGCGTTCTCTTCCGGAAATGGCTTTACTTCAGGTAGAATTGCAGGAAAAAGGTTTACTCGTGTACCATCAATTAAATCCGGAAGATAGGATTGAAATCCCCTTTCTTGAAAATACTGGCGAAAAAATAGAAGGCACTGTTTGGGATGACTCGGTAAAAACCCTTCATGTATCTTCTAAGATTGACAAATGGTTTTCAGCAAAACTAAAGACAAATTGTCAATTGGTGAAAATGGATTTGGATAACAAAAGGTACATTGAAGGCAAATACAAAGTTAATAATGAACATGTTAGCTTTGCAGACAGTATGCCATTCCTCATTATTGGCCAATCCTCGCTGGACGATCTAAACAGCAAACTGGAAGTACCAATTCCTATGGCGAGGTTTCGGCCAAATATAGTATTTACAGGCGCACTTCCTTTTGCCGAGGATGACTGGGACAATATCCAAATAGGACAAGTGAGGTTTAAGGTCACAAAGCCCTGTGCCAGATGTACAATGATCACCATAGATCAGAAAACAGGGGAAAAAGGCAAAGAACCCTTGACTACACTGTCTCAATACAGAAAAGTGGATGGAAAAATATTATTTGGTCAGAATCTTATTGCTTTAGACAAAGGTGGCATTGCTGTTGGCAATATTATAAAGCTCATTTGAGCTAGATTTACTAATCAGCCTAGCCAAAAGAGGGAATTTTTGAGAAAGACCGCCAATTATTTTAATTTTTCATTGTTTTTATGCCTGTCAATATCCCTCTTATTCTTTTTCTCAAAATTTCTTTCAAAGGCCTTCGTTAAATCTATCCCTGTTTGATTGGCCAGACAGATCAGCACCCATAAAACATCTGCCATTTCATCACCCAAATCGACATCCTTGTCACTTTCTTTGAAGGATTGCTCGCCATACTTTCGTGACATAATCCGAGCTACTTCTCCTACCTCCTCAGTCAAAATTGCCATGTTTGTCAATTCACTAAAATACCGAACACCTGTGGTGTTTATCCATTCGTCTACTTGCTTTTGTGCTTCTTCTATGGTCATTCTTTCTATTTGTTAATTACCTTACCTAGCTCTAATTCAAGTGTATGTCCTATACAATCCGGAATATCTACGTCGTAATGACTTACGAAAAGTAATGTTAATCCTGTCTCTTGACAAAAATACTCAATGGTGGATTTAAACCTGCTTCGTTGTTCCTCATCCATGCCCTGAGAGGCTTCGTCCAGGACAAGTAATGTGGGGGATTTAATCATCGCCCGTGCCAAAATGCAGAATCTTTGCTCTTCCAGACTTATCTGATTCAATCTAAACTCACTTAAATGAGACAATTGGAATACTTCAAGCCATCTATCCACCAACGCCTCCTGCGTCTCAGTCAGTTTTTTAAATAGCCCCATGGTATCAAAAAGACCCGATGCCACTACCTTTTTGCAAGTTTGATTGGTGGGGAAATACCTGGCCAATTCGGCAGAGACAAAGCCAATAGGCCGCTTAACATCCCAAATACTTTCGCCAGTACCTCTCTTCCTGCCAAACAATGAAATGTCATTGGCATAAGCTTGAGGATTTTCTCCTAGCACCAAACTAATGAGGGTGGATTTTCCTGCGCCATTATGTCCTTTTATCAACCATTTTTCCCCAGGATTTACCTGCCAAGAAAGATTGTCGAGCAATTTTTTTTCGCCATACCTGATCGTAACATTATTCATTTTAATAATCTCCTGATCCGAAAATGGCAAAGTTCCTGTGTTCAGTAGTCCATCAAAAGACAGGGGAGAAAAGTTGAAGGTTGAGAAAGCTTCATTTTCCAAGGGAATTAAACTATCTCTTTCTTCTACTATCATTAATTTCCCTCCACTTATCCAACCTATTCGATCCACTGCTTCTGGAACCTCTTTGGCAGAAGATGTCATGATGACTTGAATCCCTGAATGCTGAATGGCTTTGAGTATACCTTCAAAATCAGCTCTGGTTTGTACATCAAGCCCCACCAGTGGCATGTCAATTAACAACAATTTCGGATTCTTTAATAAAGCCTCTGCCAATGCCAGTCTCCTTGTCTCACCATTTGAAAGCTTTATCAAAGATTTGCTTTTTAATCCTTCAAGCCCAAAGAGCTGAATAACGTTTGACAGGTTCCAAGCCCCTTCTTCTTTAATTTCAACCTCGCTCAGAAAGGCATTTACAGTGGCTGTATCCTCAGATTCAGAACTATTGAATCGCTGCTGATAATAAAAATTTTGTTGACTGGATTTATTACGGAAAGTATATTTTTGTGAGACCAAAGCGATAAGATCCCTAAAGCTATTGATCAATCCAAGATCTCGTTGTTTCTTCTGATAGTCTGCAGCAAATGGCCATTCAATGCTCCCCCTCACAATAGCTGTCCTACCCAGAATAGTTTCCAGAAACAATGTGCGTTCTTTCCCAGAATCACCTAAAATAGCCCAAGATTCACCATTTTCAACGGTGAAGTTTAAATCTTTAAATACTGTTTTACCAAAAGACTGAACGGTAGCATTGTTTATCTCTAAAAAGACACTCTTTTTTTTCATTTCATTAAATTTTAATCTGGATGGGCTTCGCTAAAACTGAGGGAATAATATAAATTAGGAAACCAGAAAGGGATGATTTAAACTTTATTTTTGAATCCAGGACAATAGTCACTGGACCATCGTTCACCAAAGACACTTGCATGTCAGCTCCAAACTCTCCAGTCGGGACAGGCTTCCCAAGAAGTTTGCTCATTTCTTCTATAAATTGCTCGTAAAGGGGAATTGCAATTTCAGGCCTGGCCGCCTTTATATAGGAAGGTCTGTTGCCTTTTTTTGTGCTTGCATGAAGGGTAAACTGACTAACAATTAAAACATCCCCATCTGTCTCCAGAATAGAATTATTCATCACTCCTTGTTGGTCTGCAAAAATCCTCATATTTGCGATTTTTCTGCAAATCCAGTTTATATCATCAAGTGTGTCTGCCGATTCGATACCTAAGAGAACAAGTAAACCTGTCCCAATTGCTGCTTTCTCAATTGCCTCAATATGTACTGATGCCCTTTTTACTCTTTGTAATACTACAATCATTTAGTCATCTTATGCATCTCTGAGGAGGAAATGGTCTCATTTCCTGTCATTTTAAAATTAAGGGCTTTTTGCACCATTGCTTTAGCTACCTGATGATCGTATATAGGTTTATACTTACTAAAAAGCCCAAAAAAAGTAACAAATTTCATGACTACTTTGCCTATTTCTTCTCCTGGTCTACTTTCATTTCTTTCGCCTAATAATATCGAGGGTTGAAAGAGGCCTACATAATCAAAATCCATCCTTTTCAAGCCATCTTCAACCTTTCCTTTTACACTATTGTATTGGATCGATGATTGGGCGTCCGCCCCTATGGCACTTACGTACAAGAATCTCTTGGCTCCTAAGCGGATGGTCATCCTAGCGAAGTTAAGCACATAATCGTGATCTATACGGTGAAAATTTTCTTTGGAGCCTGCCTTCTTGATGGTAGTTCCTAAAGCACAGAAAGCTATAATTGATGTAGAAGCTTCATTCAGGGCTTTTAATAAAGGCTGCTTGTCTCCCCCCATATTTTGCTTCCTGATTTCATCTTCCAGGTTTAGCTTTTCCAACTGCTCAAAGTCAACCTTCACCTGAACTAGCTTCTGATGTTTAAAAGCCAAATCCCTTCTACCGAAGGAAACAACCCAGTCAATGGCTTCATTTTTAAAAAGTTGATGGAGAAGTTGAACACCTATTAACCCAGATGCTCCTGAAACAAACGCTATTTGACTCATAAGTTTTGATTTTTTTCCCAATCTAAAAACTTCTCAATATCCGATTGGAGACTTTTAAATATGAAGAGTAATACGGTTACATCATCTACATATCCTACGAAAGGGATAAAATCAGGAACCAGATCCGTTGGAAGGGCAAAATAAAACAAACCAAGGACCAACAAACCCAAAGACCTATTGGATAGTCCAGCATATTTTTTACTTAAATGTGCTTTGACCATTCTAATAAATATCTCGACTTGAAATTTGACTTCCGCAAAGGTAGGGTTATGGGAAAGCTCTTGCCATTTCTGGTTTACTTTCTCAAGTAGACTGCCTAGCTTTTTCTCAGTACCAGCAATGTGCTCAGCCCTGTTTAGATAAATGGCTTTGACCTTTTCAAAAAGGCTTTGGCCTGAAGTATAACTGTCCATAGGTGTTTATTGCTTTATAGTGTTGGGCTCAGTAGTAAATACGTATTTCATCTTTGATCTTTCTTAACGCAATCCCTATACTGTCCTGTTCCAATTCCATTGCGAGTTGGAAAATTTTTTTCGATAATTCAATGCTCCTTTCTTCACCACCGACCTGCTGATAGGCATTGTTAATGAGTGAAATGGTTTGCTCTACAGCAGACCTTAAGGTCTCCCAAGAATCATCTGTAAAATATAGCTGTTGAGACAAATTATGGTTGAACTCACTTCTTATTTCCTGAATCAAAAGACTATGCAGTTCTCCGGAAAGCATATCAGGCCCATTAATTCTTCTGATTAAATTATTTGGAGAGATTCTCTCTAAAAGCAAGCAAAGCCGTTCTCCAGCCTGAATACGTAAAGGAATCACCTGCTCCGAATTTTTGGATTTAATATCCAACCATTTCATCTCCTTTTCCTTCTTCAAAAATGATACCGTAATAATAAACATCCCATAAATGACCAGACCCGCAGGAATAATTATTTTTAATAGCTCAAAGAGGTAATCCATATTCAAAGGTTTTAATTGGCAATATCTGAAATAATGTCATGTTTTACTATGCACGAATTGTTTTTCTGTTTTAATTTTGGAACCATTAATCATTCCTCATCCTTAATTTCACATGGTGACTCCAATAAAAATAACTGCCAAGGCCCTAGAAGAGATTAAAAACATTATGGCTACCAAGAATATCCCTGTGGAGTACTCCTTAAGAATAGGTGTGAAAGGCGGTGGATGTGGTGGCGTTTCCTATGCTTTAGGTTTTGACCTGACAAAAGAGGGGGATCAAGGCTATGAGATCGAAGGCCTGGCAGTGCTGATTGAAAAAAAACATGTGATGTTTTTAATGGGCATGCAGGTAGATTTCCACGAAAGCAATGAGGCCAAAGGATTTGTCTTTACCAATCCTGACCTACCTAAAAGGCACGACAACCAATAGTTATTTTCACTAGTAAGGAGTGCCGTCCCATTTATTAAGTCAACCCTTCAAAGCCATATTTCATATTTGACCAGAAAGCGTCTATTGCAATTATTCTAGGCTTTAAGAAAGAGATGATTTTTGGCCAATCGTCCCTATTCATTACGCTTACGCCTGGCAATGTTTTTTCCACTTTACTGGAAAACTCCCCCCACTCATTTTCTGCGTCGGGTGCCCATATCCACTCTTCTTCTACTTCCTGCTGAAAAATACGTTTAAAGGTAACCATCTGATCAAACAGCAAGCTCCTGATTTCCTTATCGGGATGCTGCACCTCTATGGATATGGAAGTAAAATCTCTCTCTGCTTTCATTCTAAAATACATGTGCTTTACACCCGTTTTATAGTTTTTCCAATTGATTTTTGTTCCATCAGCGTTAGGCACAGGCTTCATATACTGTCCAAATGTGGTCCAAAACTCTTGCCTGGTTTTGCTAAGCTCATTTTTGGTATACATTAAATATCCAGTTTATTGGTAGTCTCTAGGGTAAGCCACTTCTACAACAGAAAAATTTACCACCCCTCCAAGGGCTGGATTGTGTTTTTTAATCACTACTTCAATCTGTGTACTTTCGGGATAGGCTTTTAGAATATCCTCAATCATCAAATGCCCCAAGTGTTCCAATAATTTCACGGGGACCTGCATGTGTGCTTTAGCTATTTGATAAAGCTTAAAATAGTCGACCGTATACTTAAGGTCATCCGTACGCATGGCCTTCTCAAAATCTGTATACACATGCAAATCAACAGTGAATCGATTGCCTAATTTTTTTTCTTCTGAGAACACCCCATGGAAAGCATGAAACTCAATTCCTTCAAGTGATACTTTTCCCATTATTCAAATTGATCAAAAAATGAACCAGATTCGCCTTTATTTGTATTCTTGGCTGCAGGTACTTTCTCCTTCGCTTCCTCTTCTTCCTGCTTTTCTTGTTCATCAACCTCTTCCACTACTTGGATTGGATCAACTTCAGCAGCAATTACCAATTCATCTTCAACAGTTTCAGGCTCAATTTCGACCTCTTCCTTACTTTCAGGCTGTTCCCATATATAAGTATTGCCGGATTGATTTGACTTCGGCTCCTCCTTTTCAGTTGGCTGGAAATTCTTTTCTTTCCGCTGTAGTTCTTTGACCAAACGAGTATGAATGCCAGCGTCTATTTCGTTAAAGCCTTCCCTAGCAGCATTTACATTCTCTAGCGTTTCTGCGGCTGTACGCTTCAGGTTTTTAAGTAAGTAATCTCTTTGATCTAGTAGTTTTTCGTAATTTTCCACCAATACATTAACATCTTCTTTTAGGTCTTCTATGATATTTTTGGATTGGGATTCTGCCTGATCTATCATGCTTCTGGCATTGCCTCTTGATTCGGCATGTAGCGCATCTGCATTCATTTGTGCTTCCTTAAGAATTAATTCCGCTGTTTTATTCGCTTGTTCGATTATGCTTGCGCCAGTATCCTCTGCTGTTTTCAAAGTTTTAAAAAGCGACTGCTCCACTTCCCTAAGTTTGGAAGCTTCTTTTTCTGCGTGCTCATATTTTATCTTAAGTGCATTTTTCTCTTCGACGAGTTTTTCCCACTCTTGAGACAGATAACTCAAAAACGTCGAAACTTCGTCTTTATCATAACCTCTGAAATTCTTTTCGAAGGTCTTTTGACGGATATCTAATGGTGTAATTTTCATTTTTTCGTCATTTAGCCGATCTATGACCGGAAGTTATTGACCAATATTAATTTCCCAAACAGAAACAGTATGATCATCACTGATGGCTATTACTTGGTTATTATGTTTCGTCCACAAAACTTTATTAATGGAAGTCCCATGACCTACAAATCTGGCTTTATCTATAACTTTCAATAGCCTAAAAGCTTCGTAATCCCAAATTTTCATTGACTTGTCCATGCTACAAGTCACAAAATACTTACCATCTTCTCGAAAAGAAAGAAAGTTGATCGCATACATGTGCGCTGCAATATTTTTCTGCTCTTCAAAATTCTCAGTATCCCAGAATTTAAGTTGAGCATCCCTTCCTCCACTGATGATTCTCTTACCATCTGGACTGTATGCTAATGCAAATACTGATTTGTTATGTCCTTCCATTCTCGCCAATGGCTTCCAATTTTTCAAATCAAAAACCTTCACCAAATTATCGCTGGCTCCTACGCTTACCTGACCTTTGTCAGGAGAAACTGCCAAAACACGTAGGGACTGCTCACTAATTTTCACATGGCGGACTGGTGACCTTTCCTCTATATCCAAAACCACAAGCACTCCATCTCCTGTAGCCACCAATAATAAATTGCCAACTACTTTGAGATCAAAAATTAAATGAGAAGTGATTTTTAAGGACCAAATTTCTTTTTACTCTTTAGGTCAATAACATGAACCCCTTCATTGTTTTGGCCTATAAACAAAAGATTTCTTTTTTCATCTACTTCCAGAGCATAAACAGAATTTGGAAGTTTGGCCAGCAAAAGCCCATCTCCAGGGGTAGAAAGATCCCATTCTACCACCATTCCATCTCCGGAGCCAGTATATATAAGGTGAGGTACGCAACCGCTAGCAAGTGCAAATACGGAATGATTATGACCTCTTAATGTGTTAAGTTTACTAACTTGAATATTTGACATATATTGCAAAACCTTATTACCACTCAGTTGCCTTTAAGTTACTATGTTAACAAAAATAGAAAAAATTAGCCCTTTATCTGCTTTTGCCATCAACAATATTAAAACGTCTGAAAACGCATCCATGGACTTTTTGAGTTTTAGAGAAAAACTATCCCTGGCCAACATCGGTCATGCTCAAAAAAGAAAAGAATGGAAAGGCGCTAGACTTGCTATCAAAAACACCTTAGACAGCCTTAATTTACCCTACCCTGGCTTTTATAAAGACAGCCATGGAAAATCCCATACTATGGATGGTTCAGGACACGTATCCCTTACTCACCATGGAGATTATGCCGCAGCGATATTTCACAAGGACATGCCAGTTGGGGTGGACTTGGAAAGGGTGAGAGAAAAAACGGTGCCACTTGGCCCAAAATACCTGGACCCTTCTGAATTGGAATTTTTGGGTAAAGACAGTTACCTGTACACTTTAGCCTGGTCAGTGAAAGAAAGCATCTACAAATGCCAAGGTAAAAGAGGTATTAGTCTAAGACAAAACATTATACTAGAACCCTTTTCTGCAAAAGATCAAATCATTAAAGGTAAAGTTTATGGCACTGACTTTTCAGATCATTTTTACAATGTCATGGTCCATTCAGAAAACGACATGGTACTTACCTATACTATTTGGTGATTCTTCGTATATTTATAATTGTAATTAACAAAACTAGAGATGAAGAAACTTTTTGTATGTTTTGTAATTTGTCTCCTATGGACTTCTACCATTTACGGACAAAAGATTTCCAACATGGAGATGGTAGATGCCATTACCAATCAAGCCTACTCGCTTGAAAAAAACAAGGCATCCCTTGCACAGGTATTTATTTTTTACACCCTTAAATGCCCCTATCCAAAACTATACAATTCAAGGATTAAGGCACTGAAGGAAAAATATGCCTCCTCAAACATTACTTTTGCGCTGGTAAACCCTCATTCTGATCAGGAGGATGAAACCATTGAAAAGCTTGCCTCATTGGCCTTTGCAAAAAACAATCAAATCCCATTCCTACTGGATGAAAACCAGGTTTTTACGAAAATGACAGGGGTGAAGAAAATTCCTGAAGTAGTAATTATCACCTCAGGACCTACTGGCTACAGCATTGCTTACAGAGGCGCTATAGATAATAATGCCCAAGCAATGGAAAGTGCTACAGTTCATTACCTTGATACTGCTTTGGAAGACATCATTAAAAGGGACCGGCCAAGCCCTACAGTGACTAGAGCTGTTGGTTGTAATATTAGGTTTACACCTTAATTTTTGTCCACTATTTTTAATAATTGACTGACCTCTTTAGACTTGTCTAAATCTCCTATTTTTTCGAATGAGTAAATAAGGTTTCGAATTACTCTTCTGATAATTTCAATATTTTCGCAGGGCTCATAATATTCCGGCTTAGGGTCCAACTTCAAATGATCAAGGTAATTGTTTATATCCTGCTTGGTAAAAATAAGCCCTTTATTGAAGGCATTGATATAAAATTTGAATTTACCTGATTTGTAGGTTAACACGAAAAGATTGGGCAAATTAACCCCGTAAACTGGCAAGCCGAGTTTTTTTGCCACCAATAAATAGACTGAACAAAGGCTTATAGGGTTCCCTTTCTTGGTTTCTAAAACCGTTTTGATCATGCTGTTGGCTGGGCTATGAAAATTCTTGGTGTTGGCAGAGAATTTCAAGTCATTGAACATCACATTATTGATCAATTTTATTTTGTCATAGACTGACAGTTCATTCTTGAAATTCGTCCAAACATCAAAATAAATTTGCTGCATTAGCCCATTAAGTTGTTCAAATTCAAGTTCTGGATAGAGGTAGGTATTGATAATCCACAAGCCCTCGAGCAATTCTTTTTCCTCAGAATTGGTCCAATCCGTAAGCCTTTCCATGAGCAAATTAAACTGCATGTCATGAACGATCTCTTCGATCTCCTTTTGCAATTCAGGATTGAATGAGCCCTCCCACTTGTTTTCCAGAAAGGGGATAATTTTATTACCTAAGGAGAGGATTTTATCCCTCACGTGCTCCTTTACCTCCTGATCCCCATCATCCAACAAAGACACAAGAGCATTTAATTCTTTATCTGTCATTTGCATATTCATCTCAACTAACCCTCACAGTTTCAACTAACCAAATTTACCAATTTTTGGGGATAAAATACCTGTCATTTTATTTTTAAGTGAGATGTTAATTGAATTTGAGCGCTAAAAAACCATCATATAGCTTCCAATTCTTCTTTATAGGCCTTAATCGCCCTGAATATACCAGAAGCCACATAAGTTTGTCCACTTTTACTATTAAGGTATTTTTCTTCTGCCGGGTTTGACAAAAAGCCTGTCTCTATTAACACACTCGGCATACTCGTTGTCCATAAAACATAAAAAGGAGCTTGTTTTACCCCTCTTGAATGCCTATTCACTCTCGTTGACAAATCAGTTTCAATTTTCTCGGCTAAAGAAAGACTATTGGCAAAGTAAGCCTTTTGCATCAAGTTAAACATCATGTAAGACTCAGGTGACTTTGGATCGAAGCCCTCATAGTTTTGCTGATAATCGTCCTCTAGCAGGATTACTGCATTCTCTCGTTTTACTATCTCAAAATTGCCATTGAAATTTTTATTTCCCATTACGAAGGTTTCGGTACCGTAAGCTCTGGTTGAGGAAATCGCATTGCAATGGATGGAAACAAACAAATCCGCTCTATTCCTATTGGCTATGTTTGCCCTTTCTTTAAGTTCTATAAACACATCTGTTTCTCGGGTATAAATTACTTCCACATCAGGAAGCAACTCTGAAATATACCCACCAACCTTCAGCGCAATGGCAAGCGTAACATCCTTTTCTCTCGAAATTCTACCAGAAGTCCCAGGATCCTTACCACCATGTCCGGCGTCTATCACTATCCTTCTTAATTTGAACTCTGCCTTTTTTTCGTCAGGAGGAATAAATCCCACTAATACAGCAGTAATGAAGAGCAATGAAATTATAAGAATATTTTTCAATTTGGTTCGTTCCATAAACGTTAATAACCTTAACTTTACTGAAAATTAAATGATTTTTATAGCTAACATAATTTATTAGTGCAGATAATAAAGAACGTATTTCTTTCCATCTGTATGCTCACCTTCTTTGGGCATACTGTCCTGGCCCAGGAATCCGGCAATGAAAGAACTTCTGAACTAGAACTTACAGTTCCTGACACCTTGGGAAATCCCGAAGTCAGGTTAGACACATTAATGCCTGTACTTCCAGACAGCATACTTAACATCACTGCTGCTGATTTGGATTCGACCCTGAATCAACCAAAAGGTGATATTCAAACCACAATCAATTATTACGCCGAAGACAGTATCATAACTGACTTTGCACAAAATAAAGTATTTCTGTATAAAGGTGCATGGTTTGAGTATGGAAATATACGGCTGGATGCAGATTATATCGCAATTGATTGGAAAAAAAATGAACTCTACGCCTCAGGATTGAAAGACAGTCTCGGTGTGGCACAGGGAACGCCAATGTTCAAGGAAGGCAATAGCGTTTATGAAATCCGCAAGGAGATGCGCTATAACTTTAAAAGCCAAAAAGCCATTATCTCGGATGTTGTAACCCAACAGGATGAAGGCCTTCTCCGTGGAGCCATTGTCAAAAAAGACAATGATGGTTCTGTTTATCTGAGTAAAGGTTTTTATACCACCTGTGATTTGGTGGAGCCACACTGGCACATTTCCTCTTCTAAAATCAAATCTGTCCGTGGAAAACACATTATTTCCGGGCCATTCAATTTGTATTTCAACAATATCCCAACACCCTTGGGACTTCCTTTCGGTATAATACCCGATACTCCTGAAGAAAAATCATCTGGTATTATTTTCCCTTCCTATGGGGAAGAACAACTCCGAGGCTTTTTCCTAAGAGATTTTGGCTATTATTTTGCATTCAATGATTATGTGCACACGCGTGTAACTGGTGAAGTTTATTCTAAAGGAGGATATGGCTTGAAGACGGCTTCGGTTTACAACAAAAGGTACCGATACAAAGGAGGATTGAATATTGATTATCAAAAATTCCAAAGTCCAGAGACAGCTGAAACTCCTCTGGAATACAATGCTTTTTGGTTTAGGTGGAACCATACACCTGAATCCCGAGGCAATTCCAGATTCTCTGCTTCCGCTAATTTTGGCACCAAGTCCTACAATGACAATATCCTTAATCAGGGGAATTTCCAGCAAAATCAGCAATCAGATTTCTCTTCTAATATATCTTATAGCAAGACATTTACTGGAACACCTTTTAGTATGTCAGCCAACTTGAGGCATTCTCAGAACCAAGTAACGGACGAAGTGAATTTACTCTTGCCGGATGTGGCGATCAATATGAACAGGCAAAATCCTTTTAGCAAGGTGAAATTCGAACCACTTAAGACATTGAATGTCTCCTGGAATTTTAATGCCCAAAACTCGATCAATAACCGTATCACTACAGAACTAGGTGTAGATCCAGGGCTTCAGCAGGAGCTTGAGGAGTTGGGAGTAACCTCCACCCCAGATGTGATTCCATTTACTATTGCCAATATCCCTCAACTACTTAGGGATGCTGACAACGGTTTCAAAAATACGGTCCCTATATCCTCTAACTTTAGCCTCTTCCGGTTCTTTACAGGTACGGCCTCAATGAACTTCACGGAACTATGGTACCTGGACAAAATCAATTATTATTACAACCCTGAAGAAGAGCGGTTAGATCAAATCCTGGAAAGTGGCTTTAACAGAGTAAATTATTACAACAGCTCTTTTAACCTCTCTACCAATGTTTATGGCTTTTATACCTTCAGGAAAGGTTCTAAAATAGAAGCAATAAGGCACCACATGCAACCTACTTTTGGTTTCACCAGTACTCCGGATTTCTCTGATCCTAAATATGGGTATTACCAGGAAGTACAGACAGATGCCGATGGGACCCTTATGCGTCTATCGCGCTTTCAAGGCTTTATCTATGGTGGTGCTCCTTTAGGCGAGTCAAAATCTCTGAGCATCAATATAAGAAACACGTTAGAAGCCAAACTTAAAACAGAAAGTGATACTGCAGAAGCCACAACCAAGAAAATACCACTACTGCAATCATTAAATGTATCTACCAATTACAACTTTGCGGCAGATTCATTTAACCTTGCGCCCTTCAGTTTCAGTACCAGAACTTCGTTATTTGATAAAAAGCTATCTGTCAATCTGAACACAACCCTAGATCCTTATGCTACCGGGACCTTCACCAATGGTGAAGAAGTAACCACTCGAAGAATAAATGAGTTTGCCTGGAAAAAAGGACAAGGAATTGGCATCATAAGAAGGGCCTCTTTAAACATCAATGGAAGCATTAATCCAAGTAAAACAGAGCAATCACCAGGGGAGGTAAGAGATGATCTCACCAATGATTTCCTAAATCAGGGTGGCCAAATGAATGATTTTGTGGAAAATGAAATCAATCGAATAGCCAATGACCCGAGCCAATACATCGACTGGTCAATTCCCTGGAACATGACTTATAGCTATAACCTGAGTTATAATAAGGCCGCCTCGGGGACGAAGAATGTTACTCAGGCGATCAATATTTCGGGTGATCTAAGTCTGTCTGATAAATGGAAAATTAACTTTACCAGTGGTTACGATCTTTCTACTGCTGCGATCACCCAAACCATGGTAGGTATTGCAAGGGACTTACATTGCTGGCAATTGAATGCGAATTGGGTGCCTTTCGGTAGGTTTACATCCTATAGTATCGATATACGAGTAAAATCAAACATACTTCGTGACCTTAAAGTATCCCGAAGAAGGTCCTTCTTCGATAGTTTTTAAGCCGTACGCTGTTACTGAGTCACTAAAAAGGGATGGGAATCCCTTGTGAAATCATTGGCGCTTTTCAGTCGCTTATAAAATCACCTCCCTGGCAATCGGTAAACTCATACACCTTGGCCCACCCAAACCTCGGGAAAGCTCTGATGAAGGCATTTCCAACACTTCCACGCCATAATCTCTCAATGCGCGATTGGTGTGTTTGTTTCTATTATAGGAGATGACCTTCCCTGGACCTACGGTAAATACGTTGGCCCCATCAAACCATTGTTCTCTCAGTGCATATTCCTGGTTTACTTTGTCAGTACCTATTATTTCCAAATCAGGTAATTCCATTCTAAGCACCTCTCTTAACGGTTTCTTTAATACCGTTCTTTTGATGTTAACCTGCTCATTGTCTTCATCTTTTCTAGTATATACCGAAATGCGCTGAATAGCTTGAAGGGCATCAGGGTAAGTCAGCACCCTGTTTTTATCCAAAATAGTAAATACAGTATCCAGGTGCATAAAATTTCTTTTCTTGGGCAAATGGATTTCATAGACACGTTCAATTCTACCTTCAGCGATAAGATTTTTGGCTACATGGTATACGGCTTTTTCGTCAGTTCTTTCAGAGCATCCAATCGCCACAGCTTTGTCTGACAGAATAATTACATCTCCTCCCTCTATGGATGGTGTATGATTGTGGGTTGTCAGGGGATATACTTGTTGGATTTTATCTTTAAACAGAGAGTGATTTTCAAAGATTTTCCTCACCATATTGGCTTCTCTCTGTCGTTGATCCAGGCGCATACTGGAAAAAATCATACCTCCTGGTAAAATGGCCGCCGTATCTCGCTGGAAATACAAATTAGGACATGGAGGAATCAAAAATGCTAAGTCTAAAAGATCAGCCAATGCCGCAGCACTTACTCTTCCCCTAACCTCATGCACTTTTATGCCTGCTATTAAGGCTTGAACACATTGCTCCTGGCTAAGTACCCCTAGCAGTTCATCACTTAAATGCTCCAATCTGGAAACAGCAAGTGCTTCCCGTATCAAGTCATTTCTTAAGGAATTGTCTTCAAGAATATCACCTAATAATTTGTCAAAAAAATGAACTTTAGCACCGCATTGTTCACTAATAAGCTGGGTGAAAACATCATGCTCTCTCTGCATTTCTTCCAGATAAGGGACATCTTCAAACAACAACAAGTGCTTGTTGTAGGGTGTCAATCTATCTATCTCACGTCCAGGCCTATGAACTAATACTTCTTTTAATGTGGCAAATTCAGAGTTGATGGTCAAATGCATATTCACCAATTTACAACAAAACCACAATTAATGAACTATTAGTACCATTTTTTCAATTTATTCTTTAAAATCTAAAATATCTCTAATTCTATTGGCTTCTCTCATATCGGCCTTCAAACCGTCAATATCATCTTCAGCTATTTTTTTTCTAAAAGCTGTCAAATGTTCAATGTAGCTATCAAAAGCTTCTAAGACATTGCTTTTGTTTTCTAAAAAAATTGGCCCCCACATTTCAGGAGAGCTTTTTGCCAGTCTGACAGTGGATGTAAATCCGCTCCCAGCCATGTCTAGAATATTTCTTTCATCTGCTGTTTTATCAATAACAGTCTTTCCCAAAACAAAGGATGTAGCATGAGAAAGGTGTGAAACAAAAGCCAAATGAAGATCATGATCTTTTGGATCCATGAAACGCAACCTAAGGTTTAGGGCGTCAAAAATCTCATAGGCCATCCCTTTAAGATGGACATCTGTCTTCTCCATTTCACAGATGATCATTACATTTCCATCAAAAAGATCAGCTTGAGCAGCTCTAGGGCCCGAATTCTCAGTCCCCGCAATAGGATGCACTGCAAGAAACTGCTGCCTTTTAGGATGCTGACTCATTTGGCGACAAAGTTGGTCTTTTGTAGAGCCAAAGTCCATCACCAATGTATTTTCACCTACTTGATCGAGCGTTTTTTCTAAAAGCGCAAATAACGTATCAACAGGTGTTGCTAGGATCACTATATCAGTATCCTTGTCCGGTACAGCAAGACCTCTGGAAATAAGTTGCATGTCCAAAGCAAGGTCCAGGTTTCCACTGTCTGAATCAAATCCAGTGATTTCTAATTCAGGATATATTTTCTTCGCTGCCAGTGCAAAAGAACCACCCAGCAGCCCTAGCCCTATGATATGTATTTTTTTCATGGCGTAATGTAATTTTTCAACCTTGTAATGGCTTCATTAATTTTATCTTCACCTATACACAATGAAAAGCGAACATATGAAGCTCCTTTGCTACCAAATATTAATCCCGGAGTAATGAAAATATCGTATTCATAGAGCAATTGATCCACTATTTCTGTGGCCGTCTTATCGTCTGGAACTTTCCCCCAAACAAATAAACCTACTGCATCCTCCTGTACGTCAAGCTGCAATAACTTGGCCATTTTTAACACAAGTGCTTTTCTCCTTGCATATATTTTATTCATGGAGCTTATCCAGGTACTATCTAGTTTTAAAGCAGCTACTGCACCCTCTTGAATCCCCAAAAACATTCCAGAATCCATATTGCTTTTCACCCTCAATACGGCATCAAGATAATCACTCCTTCCGGCCAACATCCCCACTCTCCAACCCGGAATATTGAAAGTTTTACTCAAAGAGTTTAACTCAAGGGCATGGTCTTTAGCACCTGATATTTCCAATAAGCTTTTTGGTTCTTCATTCAAAATGAAGCTATAAGGATTGTCATGAACCAAGAGAATATTGTGCGTTTTAGCAAAATCCACCAGCTTTTTAAACAAGGATTCACTTCCCTTTGCACCGGTAGGCATGTGGGGGTAATTGACCCACATCAATTTTACCTTTGAAAGATCCATTTGAGCCAACGCTTTCCAGTCCGGTTCCCAATTATCGTCCTCATTGAGGGAATAATAAACAGGAATGGCATTAAGCAACTTGGTCACGGAGGTGTAAGTAGGGTATCCTGGATTGGGAACCAAAACCTCATCTCCTTCATTCAGAAAGGCCATGGAAATGTGCATAATCCCTTCTTTAGAGCCCATCAAAGGCAATACTTCTGAAGTAGGGTCTAGAGACACGCCATAATTCTTATCATAAAATGCAGCAATAGCATTTCTCAACGCAGGGATACCCTGATAGGATTGGTACCCATGTCCCGAAGGGGAGTCAGCTGTGCTTTTCAACGCCTCTATCACGCTAGGATCAGGAGGCAAGTCTGGGCTACCTATTCCCATGTTGATTATCGGCCTTCCACTTTCTCTAAGTTTCTGTACCTCTTTAAGTTTTTTGGAGAAATAATACTCCTTAACTTCTCCCAACCTGTCGGAAAAACCTTTCATTATTTTCTACTTTGATAAGTTCCAAAAATCTTAACTGACCCAAAATCAGAAGCGATTAATTCCATCGCCCGATTAAATTGCTCAACATCAGAAATAAGTGTATCGACAAAAAAGGAATATTCCCAGGGTTTGCTCATTACTGGAATAGACTGAATCTTTGTTAAATCAAGGTCATTGTCACTCAAAACGGTTAGCAATTTGGCCAAACCTCCTTTTTGATTTTTTATCGTAATTTTCAAGCTTGCTTTTGTAGGAGAAGCCATGCTTATGGGTTTCTCCTTTTGAAGAATGATAAATCGAGTGAAATTGTTTTTCACCGTCTGAATATCCTCGGCCAACAATTCTAATCCATAAAACTCAGCAGCTTTTATACTGGCCACAGCCCCTAGACCTTTGATTTTTTGTTCTGAGATAATCTTTGCAACATACGCAGTATCAACATCGTCTATTGGATTTATAGACGGGTGACTGGCAAAAAAATTCTTGCATTGCAACAGTGCCATAGGGTGAGATCTTGCTTCTGTAATATCAGATAACTGTTGACCTGGCAATGCCATTAAATTGTGAGAAATGGGTAAATAGTATTCATCGGTGATATAAAGTTCATACCGATCGATAATGTCATAATTAGGCAAAATAGCACCTGCAATAGAGTTTTCTATGGCCATTACAGCCACATCCACCACCTCATTCCCAACACTTTTGGCTACTTCCTCAAAAGTATTGTAACCGAACACCTCAATATTTTCCCCAAAATATTGTTGGGCAACCTGGTGATGAAAAGAACCCAGAACTCCCTGTATTGCTATTTTCATTTTCTTTTCCAAAATCTATCTATTAAGTGTATTATACTGTAAATTCAGCTTATTCTCTCAGCTTTCCCTACCATAATTGCTCCTAGCTAGCGAGGAAAAAACCATTGTGACGGATTATTCTTTGATAAATTCTGGCTGAATATCCAATAAGGAACAATGCTTCCAGAAACTTGGATACGACTTATTAACCACCTCAGGATCTTCTATTTCCAGTTTCGTTCTGGTGATCAACGGCATAAATGCCATTGCCATTCGGTGATCATCGTAAGTTGCAATACTTACGGTATCAGGTATATTCGTTGCAGGAACAAGAGTGAAAACACCTTCTTTGCGTTCCTCAAGTAAAGCACCAATTTTCGCCAATTCCTTTTGTAACGCATCTATACGGTCTGTTTCTTTTATTCGCAAGCTTTCTAAGCCAGTGAAATCAGAAGTTTGTCCTGTAAGTGCGCAGGTAACTGCTACTGTCTGTGCCAAATCAGGACAATGGGTAAAGTCAAATGAAGGTAGACCGCTAATCGCTTTTTTCTTAAGGAGTATTCCATCACTTGTAAATTCGCTCTCCACCCCCAACTTATCCATTATAGTGACGATTTTCGCATCACCCTGTAAGCTTTCTGCTTTGAGACCTTTAAGGAATAATACCCCAGAATCAGCACATGCCAATAAACTAAACCAATAACTGGCTCCTGACCAGTCGCTCTCTACTGAAAAAGTAGTGGACTGGTATTTTCCAGGCTTGATTTTGATCTGGCTTCCTTCAAATATATAATCAACACCGAAGGCCTTCATTAATTCCAGGGTCATGGTGATATATGTCCTTGAACCAATTTTACCAGTGAGGTTAAGCACTAAGCCTTCAGGAAGTAACGGTGCATTCATCAATAAGGCTGATATGTACTGACTGCTGACATCGCCTCGAATTTCTATTTCTTTGGTTTTTTGACCAGTAAACCCTTCAATAGTCAAGGGCGGATAACCTTCTTTCTTCAGATAACTTATACTAGCCCCTATTTCTTTTAAAGCATCTACCAAAATACCTATAGGCCTTTCACACATTCGGGGAGTTCCCGTCATGGTTTTTTGTCTATTGTTTAGCGCAGCATAAGCTGTCAAAAACCGCATCGTAGTCCCTGCATCCAACACATCATAAGTGTCTGGATCCTCTTCGAGTAGTCGAATCATGGTTTGCGTATCTCTTGCTTCGGCCAAGTTGGAAAGTGTATTCCCTCCTTCGGTGAGAGCGTCGATGATCAAAACCCTATTGCTTTCACTTTTGGATGAAGGAAGAGGAATTTGAATTTCACCAAATGCGCTTTTTTTTGGTAGTAAAATAGTATTCATGAATTATTTAAAGCTTAAATTTTACAGGTTTAATACGACTGAGGGGCATTGTTCATCTTTCAATTTTCCAATTGATTGTAATATTTCAAGGCCTCTATAATGGCTTCTTTTCCTACCACAATATTAAAATCGCATTCTCCAATTCTTTTTAACAAGGAAAATTAAGCACATTTCCTTCATTTTTCTTGTCCTGAAAACATAAGTCAATTATTGCCTCAAAATCTTTTTCATCAATATGGACCTTTCCATATACTGTCAAAAGTTTTTGTTGGATAATCTCAAGTTGCTCCTTTGGCAATCGTAAAAATTTCTGCGAAAGATATCCTTCAGTTACCATACCTATGGCAATCGCTTCACCGTGGAGAAGATGTAAAGGTGTATCAAGATAATGTGACTCTACGGCATGTCCGATGGTATGTCCAAAATTCAGGATTTTTCTGAGCCCTTCTTCCTTTGGATCTTTTTCAACTACCTCTCTTTTGATTCCTACCGAAACAGAGATAATGTCTTTCCAAGATTGATTCTGCCAATTTTCAGTCTTTAGGCTATTAAAGTAATTTTCATTCCTTATCAACCCATGCTTAATGACCTCTGCATATCCAGAGCGCAATTCAGGCTCAGGAAGCGTTCCTAAGAATTCTTCACTTATTAAAACCCCTTCAGGTTGGTTGAATACGCCGATGTGATTTTTGAATCCCTTAAAGTCAATTCCTAACTTGCCACCAACACTGGCGTCAACTTGGGAAAGCAGGGTAGTAGGTAAATTAATAAACCGAATACCACGTTTATAGGTACTGGCACAAAAGCCTCCCATATCACCTGTTACTCCACCACCAATATTCAGGATGAGGGTCTTTCGGTCGAAACTATTCTCTGTCATCCATTCCCAGATAGCTACACAAGTGTCTAGGGTTTTATGCACTTCACCTGCTTCAAAAGCAAAACTGCTGTGCTCAGGAAGGTGACTGGAAATTAATGGGTAACAGTGTTTGATGGTATGACTATCCATAATGACTCCAAGTTTGGAGTACTTTTTTGAATCGAGAAACCGAACCAAATCCTGTGCTATTCGGGAAGAAAATATAATTGTTTCCAAAAGCTGTTTTTTTGTAAAGGTAAAATTAAACCCGTTTTTATCCCTTAAAAGAATGGATTGGAAAAAGGTTATTTAACACGCTATTTCCAATCTCTGAATATCAATCCATTGAACCCTAAACAGGCTATTAAACCCTATTTCAAGCTAAACTTACTTCACGTCCTACTACAAAGAATAGGTACGAAATAAATTTATGGACAACATTCAGCACTTATTTAAGAATAAAAACGGGCTTAACATCAAACTGATTTTTTTGCGGAAACGTCTCCCCTCAATTTTTTCTCTTGACGTTTAACAGACTCTTCATGAATACAATAAAGTAATTCTTTCATGAACTTTTCGCTAAGATTTTTATCCATTCCTTTGGCAGTTCTGGACTCCATTACTTGCTTCCAACGATCTGCTTGAAAAACAATAAGGTTATTGTCTCTTTTGTGCTCACCAATTTGGTCTATAATAGAAAATCTTTCTGCAAGAAGATCCATCAATTGATCGTCTAAATGATCAACAGCATTTCTAAGATCTTGCAATTTCTCTGAAGGGTTCTCATTTTGAACCGGGTGTTTGAAATCAATTTTATCCAAAATCTCTCTAAGCTGCTGAGGAGTTACCTGCTGCTTCGCATCACTCCATGCATTGTCAGGATCATGATGCGTTTCTATCATCAATCCGTCAAGTCCGAAATTAATCGCACGCTGAGCTGTTTCGTATATACCTTTTCTATTACCTACAATATGACTAGGATCATTGATGACTTGCATCCCTTTCCATAACCTTTTCAAATGAATAGGCATAGACCAGTTTGGCTTATTACGGAATTTAGTATCATAAGCATCACTGAAACCTCTATGTATGGCTGCAAGTTTGTTCACTCCCACCACCTGAAGTCTTTCCAAAGCTCCTCTCCAAAGTTCCAAATCAGGATTCATTGGGTTTTTTACCATTACAGGAATATCAACACCTTTAAGCGCATCAGCAATTTCCTGAACAGCAAATGGATTTACCGTAGTTCTTGCTCCTATCCAAAGAATGTCTACGCCATGTTTTAACGCTGATTCTACGTGAGATGCATTTCCTACTTCTATCGTAATTGGAATATTAAGTTTCTCTCTAACGATTTCCAACCAACCCAATCCTTCTTCACCAATACCTTCAAAACTTCCTGGTCTTGTTCTTGGCTTCCAAATTCCTGCTCTGAAAACGTCAGGGACAACATTGGCGGTGATCATGTCTGCGCAAACCTTTTCGATTTGCTCAGGAGTTTCTGCACTACAAGGTCCTGCTATAATCAGGTGCTCGTTGTTAAGACCTAAACCCCAGTCTTTTGTTTGTAAGTGATTTTCCATTTCTGTATTCTCGGTTAAATATTAAAATAAAAAAGCCCGACTCTTTCGAATCGGGCTTCTATGTTTTTTATCTTTTTTTATTTTTTGTTAAGACAATACGCAGCTCCGATTCGACTTTGGGGACGAAAGTAAAAGTAAAAGAAGCTAAAGTAGGTAGCTGCGAAATTTTTCATGCGTCAAATGTAACCTATCCCCCTTTAAAAATCAAATAGTTATTGGTTTATTTCGTATTAAGTCTTGAATTTAAACTGGATTGCACCATCAAATTTTCATCTCCTACTTAATAAAGAATATAATCAATAGACAATCAATTGTTTACGATGTTTCATTTTATTATTAACCTAAAGCAGGAATGCTCCAGTAATTAAGGAGGGCTAGCTCATAGCTAGCAAATTACAAGGCATTTACAGCAGTCTCTTTCTGAATTTTAAGCGCTACTATAGGGGATAATGTCATAATATCCCTTTTCATGTCTTGCCTTTTATGGGTAATCCGCTTATTTCTGTCCGCTCAATATTTCCCTAAAAACAGCAAGTGGGCTTGCTACAGAGGTAAGGTAAACGGGGTTTTGGGTTCCGCCCTCCTTATCAAAGCATTCATAAGGCGCACCAAAAGCTGTTCCCTTTCTAAAATCATTTTCTATTAACTCATCTATGTATTCCGTCGCCAATTGTTTGGCAAGCTCAGGACTGCTTTGGTGAATGGCATAAGCCACCCAGCCGGTAGGAGTTCCCCAATAAGCGCCATTTTGATAAGTGTTTTTCGCTGCTATAGACTTTTCCCAGACTTTATTTTCATCAAAATCATGGTCTGTAGGTACATGCCTGATATTCCCACGATAGCTAATAGTACCCTTCTTATAAGCTTCCATCAAAACCTCACTGGCAGCAGCAAGTTCTTCACCTTCTAAAACGCCCAGGTAAACCGCAAGGGAAGTTCCCCAAACATCCGGTTGTGCACTCAGTTTTGTGGATGCCTTTAAAAATCCGCTGTCATCTCTGAACACATTGGGTATGCTTTCCTTGATAGCCTTTGCTATTTGCTGGTATTTCACGGCCAGCTCTGGGCGGTTCATAATTGAGAAAAGCGCTGACAGTTCCAAGGCAGCTCTGTACTTAAGCAGAGATGGATACAGTAACTCACCTGTGAATTCAATCGCATCCCTAAACCCAAAATCTACGCCTCTAAATTTCTCAGAGGCAATTACCAACTGATTTTCTAACCCAGAAGGAGGTACGTGAAAAGCCAGTGTAAGCCTCTCTATTAAATTCAAACCATTGATTTCTTCCGAGAGAATTGACATCCCCCCATTCGCTTTCACATAAATATACGCCATGTGGACAAACATAAACTGATCCCCATAGGGAGGAAGGCTACCCCATTTTTCTGTCCCTTGATCGGTAAAACTATATGTTCCTGGGAAATAAATGGGAAGGCCATCATCTATTCGGATATGGTCAGCAATTGCTCCCACAGGAATCATACTTCCACCTGATGTAATCCATGTTTGATTTGCTTGTGTTTGAGCTGTGAGCAATAACATGTGCTTTTGTTCTTCTAGCGAAATCAGCCCAGTTTCTAAGGACATTGCATAGTCCCTAATCCAGAATGAAGGGTAAGCATTTCTTCCTCCAGGCCGGATTAGCGTCCCGCCTGTGTTGTTTGCCCCAAACGCATCAGATATAAATTGGTTTGGATAGATCCTGGACGCTTCAAGTACTGCTTCAGTTAAACCTTCCAGAAACTCAAATTGATCTTTGGATAAAACTTCGGTCTTATCAAGTGTTTGCCCTTGTAGCAAAAAGGGAGCGGACAACATCAAATATGCCAAAACTAAAAACATGATCTATTCATTTCGCAATTGATTTTTTGGGGCTAGCACTAATGGCCGAATTTAACTTGACAGCAAATGCTTTGTCAACATCCTTTCGCTGTAATACAAAATGGTGCAAAGGGTTGACCTTGTCAGAAACCCATCTACTCCCCTCTTCCATATCAAAGGTTAAAGCACCAGGCCCTAACTCTTGTAAAAATTCACCTGGCCCAATTACTGCATAATAAACAGTAGCCAGATCCCAACTTGGCCTTTGATCCTTAATTCTTTTACTTTCCACATTCCAAAGCCAGTCCCTATATGCTGTTCTAAGAATGTTTCCAGGGCTTAATGCTTCGAGAGATTCTCCAGTAAAAACCTTTGCTCCTGCATCCACAAAATAAGTAGGTTTTGGAAAATGGTCTATTAAGTAATCGGTATAGCTAGCCGTATTGTTTCTGAAAAAATTCCAATCTTTCACCCCCACTCCTTCTTCATTGGATGCCCCCAATGCACCAAGTGCCACCCATCTTTTCACTTTTTGAGTTACTAATTCTAAACCAGTCAATGGGGAATCACTACCTGGGGACGATTTAAGTAATTCATACAAACCTTTGGTATGGCCTATAGTGATATAGGTAACTGAGTTGTCCGCTGTTTGTATCAGGAGTTTTCTATTTAGAGCAGTTTGCTCCATGGCATCATGATTATGAACCAATTTATTTTTATAAGCCACAGTGTCTTTGGCAAGCTTTTCAGCATGCATTTTATCCTTTGGATCCCCAAAGTTCAGGTCATGACTGGCTCCTACCGGTATTTCAGGTCTCCCATAGTAAACGTTGATGGCATCAATTATACCGACCCCATAAGGGACTTTTCCAGAACTATAGATCACTCCAAGTATTTCCACTTTTCCTTGGTCAGCAAAATGGTGTAACAAAGCCATGGCCCCTACATCATCACAATCGGAACCCATATCTGTATCCAGTATAATTTTCTCAGCCTGACCTATTGAATCATAAGGCTGAGAAAATAGAAAGGCAAAAAGGAAGACACAAAAAAACGGATGGAGCAAATTAATTTTCGAAATACGGTTGAGCATACTTTAAACTATGATTTATAAAACTAAAGACACTGAAAATAAAAGTTAGAAATCTCCTATTCTCCAGAACAAGGTATTTCTATCGGTACCTATTCCCAAGTCTTGAAACACATAAAACAATAATGAACAGCATCATTATAATGTGTTAGAAAATTAGGCAATTCTATTTTTTAGATTCAAATAATTCTAAATTTAGGTATTCTGACTTAAAAACCAAGGTAGTTAAATCAAGGGTTAAGTGATAAAATCACACCTCAAACCCTGCCCTTAGTTGTTTTTTTTGGTATCTTTGCGCTCTGAAAATGAGAATAAAACCTGATTTTTCTTTTGATAATCTGGGAATTGACTTTGTACATCTCAAAGTTGATGAATTGGAAAGGATAGAGAAGTTGATTGAGTTAAAGAATTCGGCTTCTATTTAAAAAGCTGCTATTTAAACCTGAATCCCTTTTCAACTTATACGACCCAAATCACACTTATAATACGGCTGGTTTTCCTTCAGTCTTATAGGGGGAATAGAATAAATAGCCTTTAAACTGTTTAAAGCAGAATAAATTTGAAGGATATTGCACAATCTATGTTAAAAGAAAAAATCTAAAAAACTTCCAAAAATAGCATAACTGATATTATCCATGCAATTACTGAACGAACAGGAGATAGAAAGAAGAAAAGACCGGGAGGCATTAATTAATTTGGGAATTGATCCATACCCAGCCCTTTCTTACCCTATAAATGCCACCGCGGCAGACATTCATCAAAATTACGAAAATCGTAAAAACGATTACAAAGCAATAACCATAGCGGGAAGGCTTATGACCAGAAGGATCATGGGTTCTGCCAGCTTTGCAGAAATACAAGACAGTACTGGCAGGCTTCAGATCTACGTTAAAAGAGATGATCTTTGTCCTGATGAAGATAAAACCCTTTACAATACTGTATTTAAAAAGCTATTGGGTATCGGGGATTTCATTGGACTTAAAGGATTTATTTTCACCACCCAGACTGGCGAAATTTCTTTGCATGTTCAGGAATTCATCTTATTGGCTAAATCAGTAAAGCCACTCCCTATAGTCAAGAGAGACGATGAAGGAAATGTATTTGATGGATTTAAAGATCCAGAACTAAGATATAGACAACGGTATGTTGACCTTATTGTCAACCCTGAGGTAAAAGAAACCTTTGTCACACGGTCCAAAATCATTTCCACCATGCGAAGGTACTTTGATGACCATGGCTGGATGGAAGTAGAGACGCCAATATTACAACAGGTGCATGGAGGTGCGGCAGCAAAGCCTTTTGAAACACACCATAATGCATTGGATACTCCTTTATTTTTAAGAATCGCCAATGAGCTTTATTTAAAGCGATTGATCGTAGGTGGTTTTGAGGGCGTATATGAAATAGGTAAAATGTTTCGTAACGAAGGCATGGACAGAACGCATAATCCTGAGTTCACCTCTATGGAGATTTATGTCGCCTATAAGGATTACATCTGGATGATGGAAATGGTTGAGAACCTAATTTCACAGATTGCAACCAAAGTTTTGGGCACTACTCAAGCAAAGGTTGGCGATAAGGTGATTGAATTTGAAGGGCCCTACAGGCGCTTGTCCATGTTTGAATCTATACAGGAATATACCGGTATAGATGTCAGCCAAATGGATGAAAAAGGCTTGAGGGAAGTCTGTAAGGACATGGGAATCGATGTAGATGACAGCATGGGTAAGGGTAAATTGATCGATGAGATATTTGGAGAAAAGGTAGAAGAACACCTGATCCAACCAACTTATATTACCGACTACCCTATAGAGATGACCCCACTTGCTAAAAAGCATCGATCCAAACCAGGATTAGTGGAAAGATTTGAATTGTTTGTCAATGGCAAAGAGATTGCCAATGCCTATACGGAGTTGAATGACCCAATAGACCAGAGAGAGCGATTTGAAGACCAACTCAAACTAGCCCAAAGAGGTGATGACGAAGCCATGGCCATGGATGAAGATTTTCTCCGGTCTTTGGAATACGGCATGCCTCCTACGTCTGGATTGGGCATAGGTATAGACAGGCTTTGCATGATGCTTACCAACCAAAGCACCATTCAGGAAGTTTTATTCTTTCCGCAAATGAAGCCTGAGAAAACCATAAAAGTTGCTACGGATGAGGAGTTTATAGGATTAGGTATCCATCCTGGTCTTGTTCCAGCTATTAGGGAACTTAACATCCACACCATTGAACAACTTAAAGGACTGAACCCTAATAAGCTTTTTAATGATGTTTGTGGTAAAAAGAAAAAATTGAAGTTGGAAGTACCCAACCCCAGCAAGGAAGATGTTTCCAACTGGATAAATGGTTAAAAGGAAAGCCCGAAGCAATAATCGCTTCGGGCTTTTTTTATGCCCTAATCATAAGACTTAATAAGATGGCTTTGCCTTACCTCAGTCTCAAGTCCTCTAGTGTTCCCAAAAATTAGGTGGCACTATCCCCAATGCACGCAGGTATACATATCCTTGCCCTCTGTGATGCACTTCATTGTCAATAAAATACATCAAAGAACAATAAACCTTGTTTTCATACTGGCCAAAAGCTTTCACAGTATCCTGAAAATCTTCAGTTGAAAGCTTGGGAAACCATTCGTCTATTTCAATTGTAGCCTGATCCCAAAGCGCTAATAATTTTTCTTTGCTTTCTTCTACCCCATGCTCTTCATTTAGCGGCTCCCATTCCCTGGTCACAAGGCCTTTGATCCCCGGGCCTGCTATTCCTATTAATTCCTGAGCCATTTCTCCAAAAGGACGCATTTCCCCCAAAGTAAAGTGAAAAAGTTGCTCTTCCGGAAATGCCTCAATTATCCGACGTGTAAGCCCTCGGTGTCCTTGCCAGTGCTTTAATAGTTGCTCTTGTGAAATGATCATTTGAAGTTCATTGGTTTCCATAATACAAGTTTTTTTAAGTGAATAATGAATGCTTATGACAAACTTAGGCACCGCTAGTGACAGCCCTATGTCAGTAGGTTTGAAAAAAAATAGCACATGGTTAAATGTTTTTTTAGTGTGAAAATTTCATTAGTTTTAATTGACCTCAATCCTCCATGAATAGATTAAACAGACTTACCGCCATACTCACCCAATTGCAGAGCAAAAGGCACATCACAGCAGAAGAAATCTCGAAAAGATTTGATATAAGCCTGAGGACAGTTTATAGAGATGTCAGAGCACTTGAGGAAGCCGGAGTGCCATTAACAGGCGAGACGGGCAAAGGATACGCCTTGGTTGAAGGATATAGACTACCACCAGTAATGTTTGATGAAAAAGAAGCCTATTCATTATTGTTGGCAGAAAAAGTAATCGAACAATTTACAGATAGAGAAATAAGTGAAAGATTTAAATCGGCACTGATCAAAATTAAATCCGTATTAAAAGACCGTCAAAAATATGCATTAGATCACCTTGATCAACAGGTTGCTTTTTATAGCAAGGATATACACGACTCTAACAGAAATGAGCAGGTAATTCAAGGGATTTTATCGGGCTTGGCTGATAACAGCGTCTTACAATTTAACTACACAAGCTTTCTAAAAGAAGAGAATACCAGTAGAGCAGTAGAACCAGTCGGTATGTACTATTCGAAAGAAAACTGGTACTTAATTGCCTATTGCAAACTCCGTGAAGATTATAGAACTTTTAGGATAGATCGAATCCGAAATCTGGAGATAGGTGAGGCTATTTTCAACACCAATCATCCCACTTTAAAAGCCTATTTAAAAAAAATGGAAGAGGGGCATGAACTGACTAAAATAGTAATACAGATGGAACCTTCATTTGTCAAGTATATAGATACCCAAAAATACAATCATGGCTTTGTATTGCAGGAGACTATAGGGCAGAAAGTACAGCTTACTTTTATGGTTGGTTCTTTGGAGTACTTTGCTCGCTGGGTCATTTCTTTGGCAGACATTATTAATGTCATACAACCCAAGGCACTTTCTGACAGGTTAGAAGTTTTACTTACTACTATGATTAAAAAGCTAAAAGAAGGAGGTCAAACTCAGGAAGCCAATTGATCTAAAAGTCTCACCATAATCCTATCATGGTGCATGTTGGTCAATCAAAATAACATTTCCATCCGGATCTTTGACCATTATGCTTTCAGGGCCTTTACTATTCTCTTTAGCTTCTTTATCAAGAGTCAAACCCTGTTTCTTAAGCGCTTGTTGAATTTCTCTAACATCTTGATAATCCTCCAGCACATTAGCATCTGCATCCCACCCAGGATTAAAAGTCAAAATATTCCCTTCAAACATTCCTTCAAAAAGGCCAATTAGGGTATCCCCATTTTTCATAATGAGGTAATGATTTTCCTCAGACCCTCCAAACTTTGAAAAGCCTAACTTTTCATAAAATTCTTTGGATGCTTTTAAGTTTTTTACGGCAAGACTGACAGAGAATGCACCTAATTTCATAATTGATAAGATTTAACTTTAACAATCAATTTAAAAAGGTGGAGAATTTAATGTCAAACATAAATTCCCCACCTCATTTATATTGCTCTAGGCAAGTGACCTTCTACAATATTCAAGGCAATTCTGAACTTCTTTAACAGCATCAGATCCTTCTGGCACCTTATATTCAAGCTCTATGGTAGCAGGGAATTTATACTTTCTGCTTTGGATTTCACTCAATAATTCCACAATAGGTGTATCTCCTTCACCCCACGGAAGGTTGTGCTGCCCATTTGCCAGGGTTTGACGGTCCTTGGTATGCATGCTTAAGATGCGTTTGTGATGTTTTTGAAGTAAATCCATAATATCAGTATAACCTGCGGCGATATAATGGCCAGCATCTAAGTTCAAGACATTTCTGGGGCTTTGTGCCAAGGCAGTATCCCAGAAAGTTGGGGTCTGTTGCGTATGTCCATGGTATCCTACAGACATTTTATTTACCTCTCCCATCTTGCCCAATTTCAAGGTACGGGCATCGTCAGCTGGATGTTCTAAGGTAACATGCGTAGCTCCCAAGGCCCTAGCTGCTTTCATGCCATAGGCAATTTCCGCATCGGTATTGTTTCTTCCAAAAGCACTGGGCTTGAAAGCATAAATGCTCACCCCAGCATCTTTGTACATTTTTCTAAACTTTTCGAATTTTTTATAATCTGTTTTCGCACGCCAGTCCGCCACTGTATTAGAGTAAGCAGTGGCTTCTTTTTGCAGTTCACCGAATTCCTTGGCTTCATCAGCAGAAAGTTGTCCTCCATCCCTCTTTTTACGGCCTAACTCATTGAACCTCCCTTTGTCCATGTTGGATTCAGGAATGCCTGCAAAAGACTCGGCCGGTCCACCCATTAGTTCTATGGCACTAATACCACTATCGGTAACATATTTAAGTGTGGCGTCTGCACTTTGATCCGCCATAGATCGGAAGGAATAGGTAATACAGCCTATCTGAACCCCGTTAATTTTCGAGTTCGGCTTGTTATAGTTTTTGATTATAGCTGGCGCTCCTTTTATCAACGAAGTTGAAGCCAACGCAAGGCCTGCAGTACCTAAAACGGACTTTATTAAAAACTCTCTTCTATTTTTCATTGGATGGGAATTTAGGTTTAAACTGTAAGATAAGAATTGGCTGATTAAAAATTATTCTTTTCGACCAAAAACGCTAAAAATCTACCAAATAATTAGTAGGAAATGCCGTGAATTAAGGCCTTTTATAAAATGGATTTACCCAAACTACAGGATATGGAGAATTGATTCAACCATAAATGGGGAATAGCCATTCTAGTAAGTGGTGGAAGTACTTACTTAGAAAAATCCGGAAATCTTATCGTACAACTCCATTTAATGCTTAATTAATTTACTTTATTCACTTTATCAATCTAGACTATTCCATCGCGTCCTAATAAATAGCATTGAAAAGACCAAACCTTTCAGCTTCCGATGGAAGCGCGAATTCAGAAAATAGTTCAATTTGGTTTTGGCAGCATTGCTGGATTTTCAGGGACTACCTACAAGGATTTAAATAAAAAAGGCCCGAAACAAAAATGCTAGTTTCAGGCCTTCCTCTTGATCAACTTATCAATTGGGTCTACTTATTTGCTTACTTTATCTTTCAAATCATTGATTATTTTCTCAATCACTTGCCTGTTATTCTCAAGGCTAATACCGACCTCTGCGGCCAAAGCTTCCAGATCAGGTTCTTTTTCAGCCGTAATTGCAGCTATTGCTAACCCTGCCAATTGATCAAGTTTCCTAAGCTCTTCATCCATTTCCTCTTCATTTTCTTGCTCAAACATAAGCTCAAGAGGCATGAGTTCTATACCCCGCTTTAAAATCTCCTGAGCGGTATTGTGCATAGAAGGTCCCAAATAAATATCTGCATTCTTATTCAGCTTTACCCCGAACTTTGCCAAGGCATCTATCAATGACTCGAAGCCCTTTTCTGTCAATGCAGTGGCCTGAATTGTTTGGTCCTTTTCATTGTAGTAGGCTACTGCAAAATGGGGGGACACCTCCAATTCCTTGAGTCCAAGTCTGTAAACACCACCTGTATAGCTAACATTGAATTCTCCTTCCATCTCCTGAACGTTAGGAACAGTTCCTTTCCCTTCAGTTATGACCATTACCAAACGCTCCCCTTCGTGTACTACGGAAGGTTGTGTCGACCCTGCAAATAACATCATGTATGGGGTTGGATTATTATCGACATCCTTGATCAGCGCACCTTCATCTTCAATCAAATGATTGAGTTCTGTAGCAAAAAAGAAAATATCATCGGGACTAAAACTAGCATAACCTGACAAAGGGCCATACGTTTGCCAACATTCGCCATTAAAGCCAATCAGGTTAAACCAAAGTTCTTTTTCCCCATCTCTGCTTACAATATCTTTTATAGACGGAGAATACAGAAGGTAATTTTCACCTGAAAAAACATCTTCCATTTGATAAAAATCTTTCTCTGGCTGACTTTTTACTTCAGAAAAAGTAAATCTCCAGGGATTTTCTGACTGAAAAGCCATCCAATTCCTCTTGTTTTCCTCGAGACTACTAATTGCAGCGTGTTTTAGGTATTTGGTAATAAGCCCTCCATCCTTCATTAACCTGTGGATAATGTATTGAGATTTAAGCATATCAAACCAGTGGCGACCAAATTTTTCAATGATGTGCCTATACACATGTAACTTTTGATCAGCCTCCTTTCCTAATTTATCTTTTTCAGAAGCATAGGACAAAAGGAACCTGTCCAGAATGGCTACACTCAAGGCTGTATTTTCTTCACAAGCCTTCTTTATCTTAAGAAAATCTTCCATGGCTAAAAGATAAGCCGAAATTAACTTTTCATCAAATGATTTTATTCCAATAAGAAAGAATTTCCTTATTCAGGGAGATAATCCATGAAATCCAATTGAAAACCTGGTAATCATAAATAACATAACCAAAAGGTTATAAAGAGATTACAAGGACAGGTTCATTTACTAGCGAAGCTTTCCAAAAAAAATCATTTTTAGCAGTATTAAAAAATGGATCAATCCGGTCTTTTTTATCGAAATCCAAATGCCTTTAACTACCCAAATAAATCAGAACTTAGGTAACGGTCTCCACGGTCACAGGTAATACAAACAATTACTCCGCTTTCTAAGGTTTCAGAAAGCTTAATGGCCGCATACAGGGCTCCACCACTGCTCATTCCTCCCAATATACCTTCTTCCTTTGCCATCCTTCTAGTCATCTGTGTCGCGTCTTCCTGGCTTACATCTATGACCAGATCCACTCTTTTTGGCTCAAATATTTCAGGAAGAAATTCTGGTGACCATCTTCTTATGCCTGGAATACTTGAACCTTCGGTTGGTTGAGTACCTACGATTTGTATGTCTTTGTTTTGTTCTTTAAGGTATCTTGACACCCCCATTATAGTTCCAGTAGTACCCATCGCGGACACAAAATGAGTTATTTTACCTTCAGTCGCTTTATAAATCTCTGGTCCTGTAGAATTGTAATGGGCCAAATAATTGTCCGGATTTGAAAATTGATTGAGCATAAAATACCCTTGATTTTCGGCCATGTCTTCAGCCAGGGTTCTGGCGTATTCTATGGATTTTTCTGCAGGTGTAAGGATGACTTTTGCGCCATAGGCCTCCATAGACAAAACCCTCTCTCTGGTAGCATTGTCTGGCATTATCAAGGTCATTTCAACGCCTAGGAGATTGGCAACCATGGCTAGGGCAATACCAGTATTACCTGAAGTTGCTTCTACCAATTTGTCTCCTCTCTTAATATCTCCCCTGTCTAATGCTGATTGGATCATATGGTAAGCTGCACGATCTTTAACAGACCCACCGGGATTCTGCCCTTCCAGCTTACAATAAATTTTCACATTGGGATTTACAGGAATATTTTCGAGTTCAATTAAAGGGGTATTTCCTATTAATTCAAATAACTTCATAATTGTATTTATCAGGCTTCGCTTTTCAGCACATAAAAATCTGTTAGATTGGAAGCTCCGTCTAACATTTTGGTTTGGTAATATATTTTACTCTTAGCGGGTATACTTTTGGTCAACCAAACATTTCCACCTACCACACTGCCTTTACCAATAACGGTATCTCCACCCAAAATAGTAGCACCTGCATAAAGCACTACATCATCTTCAATGGTAGGATGTCTTTTCTTGTCAGCATCCTCTTTATTGACACTTAGGGCCCCAAGGGTAACCCCCTGATAAATTTTAACCCTATCACCAACGACTGTAGTTTCGCCAATAACGATCCCTGTGGCATGATCAATGCAAAAGAACCTACCAATGACGGCTCCTGGGTGTATGTCGACACCCGTTTTACTGTGTGCATATTCAGTAATCATCCTGGGTATCAAAGATATCCCCAATCGATGCAACAAATGCGCTACACGATAAGCAGATATGGCATAAAATCCAGGGTAACAACGAATGATCTCAGTTTTTGACTTGGCGGCAGGATCACCGTTATACATGGCATCGATGTCTTCATGAAGTTTATTATAAACTTCTTCTTCCAATTTATCAAAAAACTCATCGGCCAATGCTTCTCCATTGGATTGATGAAGTGCCACGTTAAGTTTTAGGATTTCACGTAATTGTAACCTTAGGCCGGAAAATTTCACTTCCAAACTTCCCAAGTCCTTTAATGCTTTACTAGAATGCTCTGGAAATAAAATCCCCAAAATATCATCAAAAAAACTATTGATCACCTTCGGAGAAGGACATCCTGGACATAGGCTATGGGCTTTTTGTAATCGGTTTAAGAATCCATCCATACTAAATTTATTACTTTAGAATACAAAACCGACTCGCAAAACATATGGTTCATTATAATTTGACCTTTTACTGTCATAACTGAAATTATACAACGCCATAAAGTTCATCCCGCCTCTATCTCCGAAAGGGACAAAGTATCCTGCTCCTGCAAACAAACCAGGTATCCATTCCCTAGAAAAGGAAATTTCATTGTTGGCCAAGGTGTAAGGCACCTCCAAATTCAGTGCTTCATATTCAGCATGAACAAAAATTTGACGGAATACATTGTATCGATTAAAAATGCGTGCCCCATAAACATGGGAGGTTCCATCAACATAAAACTTGTTGTTATAATATTGGTAGGTAGCACCAACCCCTGCTGAATATTTGTCCGTAATCATGGCTCCTACCAATGGAGAAGCATCGATATAGGTGATGTTACCTAATTGGAGGCTAAAGTTGCCCCCATAATACAATCGTTCTGTTAATGGAGGGTTTTCATCTTCATAAATAACCCTTTGGGCATTCACCTCACCATTAAAAAACAAATAAAAACAACGGTAAACAGTGTTAATGCTGCCGATTTACTCTTCCATAATAACATAAAGGTCTTCCGTTTTTCTTTTCATTAAATACCGCTCTCGAGCAAATTTTTCCAACAGCTCAAAATTACTGAGCAATTCCTCTCGTTCAACTTTAATTTTCTCCTTCCGTTCTTGATAAAATTCCTTTTGCTTTTCAAGCTCATTTAATTTTGAACGAAGTTTGAAATGACTGACAATATCATTGCTATCAATGAATATCATCCACATAACGAATAAAACGGTAAAAACGAAGTAGAAGTTTTTGGTATACTTTAAATATTTAGCCATAATCTGCTTCAGTGTTTCTACAAATATATTAAAAGAAAAACAATCCCTTCTTTCAGTGTCTTGAAAATAACGTTGAAACACTCAACAGAGTTTAAATCGTGAACCAGGATTATTCAATAGTTATCGAATTCTAGGGTGATTAAAAAATAATAATATGGCCTTAGGTCGTAAATTAGGCCTAATTAAATGCAGCATGCTTATAAACGCACAATCTACAATCTGCCACTCTTGCCATTTGGTTAAATTACATTAAATACCTACAATACCTTTTTTAAAAAATGCTTGTTTTCAACATGAGTAAAAAAAATCTATAAAAACATAAAAGCCTTTTCAGGAAAATCCTGAAAAGGCTAATTATAGATTCCATTGAAAAAAAGGAACCAGATTAGATTCAAATTTTGAATCGTATATTAAAATTTAAGTCCTGGGAAATAAGCAGACTCACCAAGTTGCTCTTCAATTCTTAACAATTGATTGTACTTGGCCATTCTATCAGACCTAGAAGCAGAACCAGTCTTGATTTGTCCTGTATTCAAAGCAACTGCAAGGTCAGCAATAGTAGAATCTTCAGTTTCACCAGAACGATGAGACATTACTGATTTGTATTTGTTTCTATGACAAAGGTCCACTGCATTGATTGTCTCTGTCAAAGAACCGATTTGGTTTACTTTAACAAGAAGTGCATTGGCAATATTTTCGTCAATACCTTTTTGCAATCTTTCAACATTGGTTACAAACAAATCATCACCAACTATCTGGATTTTATCTCCAACATATTCAGTCATCATTTTCCATCCAGCCCAATCATCTTCTTGCATTCCATCTTCAATGGATTTGATAGGGTATTTGCTTACCCAGTCTTTCCAGTAATCAGCCATTTGAGATGAAGTTAATTCATCACCAGTAGATTTCTTGAATACATACAACCCTTTTTCTTCGTCATAAAACTCAGAAGAAGCAGCGTCCATGGCTATGAAAACATCTTCACCTGGTCTAAAACCAGCTTTTTCGATTGCTTGTAGTACAATCTCAACAGCTTCAACGTTAGAACGTAAATTTGGAGCAAATCCTCCTTCATCACCTACGTTAGTACTTAAACCTTTTGCTTTAAGAACTGACTTAAGGTTATGGAAAATTTGAGTTCCCATTCTTAATGATTCAGAGAAAGAAGTAGCACCAGCAGGCATTACCATGAATTCTTGAAAATCGATAGCATTATCAGCATGCGAACCACCATTCAAGATATTCATCATTGGAACAGGAAGGGTGTTTGCATTAACACCACCTATGTATCTGTATAGAGGCTGACCAGATTCCATAGCTGCTGCTTTAGCTACTGCTAAAGAAACACCGAGTATAGCATTGGCTCCAAGTTTTGATTTATTCTTGGTACCATCAAGGCTACACATGATCTCATCAATTTGATTTTGCTCAAAAATATCAAAACCAATAAGCTCAGGTGCGATAACATCGTTTACATTGGAAACCGCTTTCAAAACGCCTTTACCCATGTATACACTCTTGTCCTCATCTCTAAGCTCTACAGCTTCATGTATACCTGTAGAGGCGCCACTAGGAACTGCGGCCCTTCCGAAGGCGCCGGTTTCTGTAAAAACATCAACTTCTACCGTAGGGTTACCACGGGAATCTAATATTTGTCTTGCGTGAATCGATTGAATTAATGTCATATCAATATTAAGGTTAATGAATTATTTCTGAATTTGTGAAATAAATTGGTCAAATAAATACCTGGAATCATGTGGCCCTGGAGAACTTTCAGGGTGATATTGAACAGAGAAAGCAGGTTTATTGGTAAGTTTAATACCAGCTACCGTGCCATCATTTAAATGAACGTGAGTAATTTCCAACTCTTTGTTGTTATCAATGTCATCTTTATTGACAACAAACCCATGATTTTGAGAAGTGATTTCACTTTTACCAGTCAAAAGGTTTTTAATTGGATGGTTAAGTCCTCTATGCCCATGGTGCATTTTAAAAGTACCTACACCACATGCTCTTGCCAAGATCTGATGTCCTAGACAGATACCAAAAAGTGGTTTGCCTAAATCAAGAATCTCTTTAGTAGTTGCTACAGCATAACTCATTACAGCAGGATCCCCAGGTCCATTTGAAAGAAAATACGCATCAGGATTCCACTTTTCCATTTCTACTAAACCGGTTTTTGCAGGAAATACCTGACAATAAACGCCTCTATCAGTTAAACATTTTAAAATGTTTCGCTTAATGCCATAATCTACACATGCAATTTTAATAGAAGCATCCGGATTACCTACAAAATAAGGTTCTTTTGTAGAAACTGTGGAAGAAAGTTCAAGACCATTCATGTCAGGCACCTTATCCAACTCAGCCTTAAGGCTTTCGATATCTTCAAATTCAGAGCTAATGATAGCATTCATTGCACCACTAGACCTAATATGTCGAACCAATTTCCTGGTATCTATATCTGAAATCCCAGTAATGTTATGATTTTCTAAAAACTCTTGAAGTGAGGATTTAGCATCCAATCTACTGTAAATTTCAGAGAAATCATTCACAACTATCCCGGCAATAAGAGGCGTAGCTGATTCCTGTTCTTCATCAATTACCCCATAATTACCAATATGTGGGGTAGTATTTACAATAATTTGTCCCGTATAAGAAGGGTCGGTGTAAATTTCTTGATAGCCTGTCATGCCTGTATTAAAACAGATTTCACCTCCGTTTGTGCCATGGCTACCAACGAGGTTACCAGTGAATACAGTGCCATCAGCTAAAAGAAGTATTGCTTTTTTCTTTTTCATATCAAATTTTGCTATGCAAATTTAAGAATTTTCTAATTTGTAAAAAGCTTTCGGCGAAAAGGATATAAAAAAAGGGACTGAACAAAAGCCCAATCCCTATTAATATTAAAGAAGGTATAGCATAGATAGATTACTCTGCTTTTTTATCTTCATCCTTATTTTCGGCTTTATCTTCTGAAACAACATCAGAAGCATCTGCCGAAGCTTCCTCTTCAGGTGCTTTTTCTGCTTTTGCACTTTCTTTAGCTTCTCCAGCAACTTCTTCAGTAGCTGCACCTTCTTCGCTTGTCGCTTTTCCGGTACCTCTTCTGCTTCTTCTGCTAGATTTTTTAGCTGGTTTTTCTTCTTTCAACATCAATTCGTTGAAGTCAACCAATTCGATGATACACATTTCTGCGTTGTCACCTAATCTAAAACCAGTTTTGATAATCCTTGTGTATCCACCAGGTCGGCCACCAACTTTTTCTATTACTTCTCCAAAAAGAAGTTTAATAGCCTCTTTATTTCTAAGGTAACTAAACGTTATCCTTCTATTGTGGGTAGTATCATCTTTGGCCTTTGTGATCAAAGGTTCGACATATTTCCTCAACTCTTTGGCTTTGGCAAGGGTGGTGCTGATCCGCTTGTGTTCCAAAAGAGATTTGGCCATATTCGAAAGCATGGCCTTTCTATGTGAGGCGGTTCTACCCAAATGGTTAAATTTCTTACCGTGTCTCATTTTTAATTATTCTTCATCAAGTTTATACTTAGACAGATCCATACCGAAGGTCAGGCCTTTTTCCTGGATTAGTTGTTCCAATTCTGCCAAAGACTTCTTACCAAAGTTCCTGAATTTCATCATATCAGAAATTTCAAGTTTGGCAAGATCTCCTAGACTCTTAACATCGGCTGCTTTAAGACAGTTATAAGCCCTAACAGAAAGATCCAAATCACTTAAGGAGGTTTTAAGCAACTTCCTCATGTGTAGGTATTCTTCGTCTATTGGCTCAATGGCACCGCTTCCTGGAGCATCGATAACCATAGTCTGATCTGAAAACAGCATGAAATGTTGAATCAAGATCTTTGCAGACTCTTGCAAGGCTTTTTCAGGATGTATAGACCCGTCTGTGCTGACTTCCATGATCAATTGCTCATAATCAGTCTTTTGCTCAACTCGGGTATTTTCAATCCTGTATTTTACATTTTTTATAGGCGTAAAAACAGCATCTACTGAAATCGTACCATAAATCTGTTCCTTAGGTTTGGACTCCTCTGCAGGAAGATATCCTCTACCTTTGTCAACCGTAAGTTCTATCTCAAGGTTTTTTGAATTATCCAAATGACATATAACCAAATCAGGATTCAACACTTCAAAAGAGGTAGTAAATTTGGCAATATCTCCTGCGGTAAAAACATCCTGATTTTTTACTTCCACTGTAATTTTATTATCAATGGCATCATGGATTTTTTTGAACCTGACCTGTTTTAGGTTAAGGATAATATCTGTAACGTCTTCAACCACTCCCTCAATACTCGAAAATTCATGTACTACTCCCGGTAATTTCACGGCAGTAATAGCATATCCTTCCAATGAAGACAAAAGAATCCTTCTGAGGGCATTTCCGATGGTAACCCCGTACCCTTTTTCAAGTGGCTTAAAGGTAAACAGTCCGTGGAAATCGTCTGCTTTCTCCATTACCACTTTCTCTGGCATTTGAAATGCTAATATGGACATATCTTTAATTCTTTTTTTAGGAATGTAAATGATTACTTAGAGTACAATTCTACGATGAGTTGTTCTTTTATGTTCTCTGGAATATCTTCTCTAATTGGAACATTTACAAACTTACCGCTCAGGGAACCATTGTCCCATTCCAACCAACTGTATCTGGTTGTTCCTTTGCCTCTTAAACTTTCTGTAATAGCCTCAAGAGATTTAGATTTCTCTCTTACGGCAACTACGTCGCCAGGCTTCAACTGAAAAGAAGGAATATTTACAACGGTTCCGTTTACAAGAATATGTTTGTGTGAAACCAATTGACGTGCTCCTCTTCTGGTTGGTGCAATTCCCAGTCTATAAACTGAGTTATCCAAACGACCTTCCAACAATTGTAACAAGTTTTCACCCGTAACTCCTTTTTTCCTGGAGGCGTGATCAAACATTTTAGCAAATTGCCTTTCCAATACACCGTATATGTATTTAGCCTTTTGTTTCTCCATCAACTGAACAGCAAATTCAGACTGCTTTTTGCGTCTACCTCTGCCATGCATTCCCGGAGGATAATTTTTCTTCTGAAGCACTTTGCTTTGCCCTTCAATGGGCTCGCCAAATTTCCTGGCAATTTTTGCTTTTGGACCTCTATATCTAGCCATGCTATATTTTCTTTAAATTAAACTCTTCTGCGTTTTGGAGGACGACAACCGTTGTGTGGTAATGGGGTGACATCAGTAATGGTAGTCACATCCAGCCCAACATTTTGTAAGGTTCTGATGGCAGATTCTCTACCAGCACCAGGACCTTTTACAAATACTTCAATCTTTCTAAGACCGAGGTCATACGCAACCTGCCCACAGTTTTGAGCAGCCATTTGAGCAGCATAAGGAGTGTTCTTTTTAGAACCTCTGAATCCCATTTTACCAGCAGAAGCCCAAGAAATCACTTGACCTGAATTATTGGTAATGGATATAATGATGTTGTTAAAAGAAGCCTTGATATGGGCCTGTCCCACAGCTTCAACTTTAACAACCCGCTTTTTAGCTTTTGTCTTTTCGTTTCTTTTCTGAGCCATAATCTATGTCAGGATTTATTTAGTCGCTTTCTTCTTATTGGCAACAGTTTTTCTCTTACCTTTTCTGGTTCTGGCGTTGTTTTTGGTTTTTTGACCACGAACGGGAAGTCCCTTTCTGTGTCTCAAACCTCTGTAACAACCAATATCCATCAGCCTTTTGATACTCAACTGTACTTCAGATTTAAGTACACCTTCCGTCTTGTATTCCTCAGCAATGATGTTCCTGATGGCGGTAGATTCATCATCATCCCACTCCCCGGCTTTCTTGTCTAAAGAAATACCTGCTTTTAATAGTATGGCTTTAGCCGTACTTCTGCCGATACCAAAAATATAGGTAAGGCCTATTTCACCACGTTTATTGTCCGGTATATCGACACCTGAAATTCTAGCCATAGTATTTAACCTTGTCTTTGTTTAAACTTCGGATTCTTTTTGTTGATGACATAAAGCTTTCCTTTCCTTCGGATCACTTTACAGTCAACACTTCTTTTTTTAATAGATGCTTTAACTTTCATATCAATACTAATTTTCCTAATTTGATACTGCTTACTTACTACTACAATTTACTTGTAACGGTAGACGATTCTTCCTTTTGTAAGATCATAAGGAGACATTTCTAACTTAACCTTATCCCCTGGTAAAATTTTAATGTAATTCATTCGCATCTTACCGGAAATATGTGCAATCAATTGGTGACCATTTTCAAGTTCCACCTTAAACATTGCGTTGGACAATGCTTCGACGATGGTACCGTCCTGCTCAATAGATGCTTGTTTAGCCATAATTAAAATTTAAAATTCTCTTCTATAAAACGATGTGTTGTCAAGATTTCGGTTTTATCCTCTAATATGGCAACCGTGTGTTCATAATGGGCGGAAGGCTTCCTATCAGCAGTTCTAATAGTCCAACCATCACGCTCTTGAACAACATTGCGGGTACCTAGGTTTACCATTGGTTCTATGGCTATTACCATCCCTGCTTTTAGTTTGGCTCCTCCTCCTCTTTTCCCCCAATTGGGAACTTCCGGAGACTCATGAAGTTGTTTACCAACACCATGACCAACTAATTCTCTAACAACAGTGTATCCTTTTGCTTCTACAAATTTTTGTATTGCATTACCGATATCACCAACACGGTTTCCACAAACCGCTTTTTCTATCCCTAAATAAAGGGATTCCTTTGTAGCTTTTAAAAGTGCAATCGTCTTGGGAGAAACTTCACCAACAGGGTAAGTATAAGCGGAATCGCTATGAAAACCTTGGTGAAAGACTCCACAATCTATTGAGATTATATCGCCATCTTTCAATTGATATTGACTTGGAAATCCGTGAACAACAACTTCATTCACAGAGATACACAAAGATGCCGGGAAACCATTATATCCTTTGAAGGATGGAATGGCTTTATTATCCCGGATAAATTCTTCAGCAATTTTATCTAAAAAAGAGGTCTTTACCCCTTCTTTCACATGTTTGGCTACTTCACCGTGCGCTTTTCCTAAAATCAGCGCACTTTCTTTTATTATTTCAATTTCTTCTGCAGACTTGAATTGTATCATACTTAAGCCACTGCATAACTTGAAGGGTCATTTTTCATGTTACCACTTTTCATCATACCTTCATAGTGTCTCATCAAGAGGTAACTTTCAATCTGGCGAAGGGTATCTAAGATGACACCTACCATAATCAATAGTGATGTTCCTCCATAAAACTGAGCAAATTCGCTACTTACACCTGCAATGATTGCAAAGGCTGGCATAATGGCTACTAGTGCTAGTAAAATGGATCCTGGTAAAGTTATTCTTGAGATAATGTTGTCAATGAAATCACCAGTGGGTCCTCCAGGCTTAATACCTGGTACAAATCCACCATTTCTTTTCATGTCTTCTGCAATTTGTTCAGGATTAACCGTGATCGCAGTATAGAAGAAGGTAAAGAGTATGATCATCAAAGCAAAAACAAGATTGTATTGCCAAGAAGTAAAATCACTAAATGTGGTACCGATGTAAGATGCTATATCACTGTTGTCAGCCCAAATTTGTGCAATCAATGCTGGTAAGAACATCAACGATTGTGCAAAGATAATAGGCATAACTCCAGATGCATTTACCTTAATTGGTATGTACTGTCGTTGTCCACCATATACTTTACCTCCAACAACTTGTTTGGCGTATTGTACAGGTATTCTTCTTACAGCTTCTGTGAGAGCAACCACTCCAACAACTACAAAGAAGAGAATTACAGCTTCTAGAAGTAATAATAATATACCTCCTCCGCCTTTGGATAAACTCTCAGAGATAATGGCACCTGGCAAAGCAGATATGATACCGATCATTATTAGCATTGAAATACCATTGCCAATACCTTTTTCGGTAATCTTCTCCCCTATCCACATACAGAACATTGTTCCGGCTGTCAATAGTATAAGGGCAGATGTCATAAAGAGGGTCTTATCAATAACTATCGCTTCATCAGGAATAGTGGCTGTAATATAGCCAATCCCTTGAGCTAGAGTAATCAATATGGTGAGAACTCTGGTGATTTGATTGATTCTCTTCCTACCAGACTCTCCATCCTTTTGTAATTTTTGAAAATAGGGTACACCAACAGTCAACAATTGAAGAACAATTGAAGCAGAAATATAAGGCATAATACCCAAGCCAAAAATGGACGCCCTACTGAAAGAACCACCTAAAAAGGTATCTATCAATCCGAAAATACCAGATGCAGCTTCTCCAAGGCGACTTGGATCAACACCTGGCAGGACGACATAGGACCCTATTCTGAAAACGATAAGTAAACCTATAGTATTCAGGATTCGGATTCTTAAATCCTCTATCGAAAAGATATTCTTTACTGTTGAAATAAACTTTTTCATGTATTAAATCTTATTTACAGATCCTCCAACTTTTTCAATCGCCGCTATGGCACTAGCAGAGAAACTGTGGGCACTTACGTTTAATTTTGAAGTAAGTTCGCCTCTTCCTAGGACTTTTACAAGATCTTTTTTGGAAACTAATCCATTTTGATGTAAAACATCGAAATCTATACTGTCCGTGTTAAGTTTGCTTGCCAACTCCTGAATGATATCAAGATTTACTGACTGATAGGCTACCCTATTGTGATTTGTAAATCCAAATTTAGGCACCCTACGTTGAAGAGGCATTTGACCACCTTCAAAACCTAGCTTGGTTTTATAACCAGATCTGGATTTAGCACCTTTATGTCCTTTAGTGGATGTACCTCCTCTACCAGAACCTTGACCTCTACCGATCCTTTTTCTAGTTTTTATGGAGCCTTCCGCCGGTTTTAATGTATGTAATTTCATTTTACTTAGATTTTCGATTGGTTTAAATATTGAATAACTTTTAGGTTACCCAACTTTAAACTTCCTGTACCTTAACTAGATGGGCTACTTTTTTGATCATGCCTTGTAACTGTGGAGTATCTTCTTTCTCCACTGTTCTGTTGATCTTACCTAGTCCCAAAGCTGAAATCGTAGCTTTCTGAGATTTGGGTCTATTAATTATACTCCTTATCTGAGTGATTTGTATCTTTGCCATTTCTTAACCGTTAAAAACTTTAGCAATTTTAATCCTTCTTTGTTGAGAAACAGCAATAGCATCTCTCAATTTCAAAAGCGCTTCAATAGTCGCCTTAACCACGTTATGTGGATTAGAAGAACCTTTCGATTTAGCAAGAATATCAGTATATCCAGCACTTTCTAATACGGCACGCATAGAACCACCAGCCAAAACTCCAGTACCAGGTGCTGCAGGTTTAATTAAAACCAAACCCCCACCATACTTTCCTAATTGCTCATGAGGTATAGTACCTTTATACAAAGGAACTTTAATCAAATTCTTTTTAGCGTCTTCTATACCTTTGGTAATAGCATCCGTTACCTCATTGGCTTTACCTAAGCCATAACCAACAACTCCGTTGCCGTCACCAACCACAACAATTGCTGAAAAGGAGAATCTACGTCCACCCTTTACAACCTTTGCTACACGATTAATGGCAACAACTTTTTCGGTTAATTCTGTATCTGTAGCCCTTATGGGTCTTTTACTTACTTGGGACATAGTTATTAAAATTTAAGGCCTCCTTCTCTGGCACCTTCTGCCAAAGCTTTTACATTACCATGATAAAGATATCCACTTCTGTCAAAGACAACATTATTCAAGCCGTTGGAAACAGCTTTTTCAGCCAATTTCTTACCAACTTCTTTAGAAACAGATACGTTTACATTCTTAATTGCACCCAATTCCTTGGATGAGGCTGCTGCAAGTGTTTGACCTTTTAAATCGTCAATCAATTGAGCGTATATTCCTGTATTACTTTTGAATACAGAAAGTCTTGGCCTGGCATCGGTACCTGAAATCTTCCTTCGGATACCTCTTTTAATTCTCAGTCTTCTAGTTGTTTTCTTGAAAGCCATCTTCTAATTATTTTTTAGCGGCAGTTTTACCAGCTTTACGTCTAATAACTTCTCCTACAAACTTAATACCTTTGCCTTTGAAAGGTTCAACTTTACGTAGGGATCTTATTTTAGCAGCTACCTGACCTATTAATTCTTTGTCGATACTATCTAAAGTAACCAATGGGTTTTTACCTTTAGGAGTTTCTGTTTTGATAGCAACTTCCTGAGGGATCATCAAAAAGATATTGTGAGAGTATCCCAAAGAAAGTTCAAGAACTTGACCTTGATTAGTGGCTTTGTAACCCACACCTACCAGTTCTAATTCTTTTTTGTAACCTTCCGTTACGCCTATCACCATGTTATTCAACAATGAGCGGTAAAGCCCATGTAATGATTTGTGACGCTTGGAGTCAGTTGGCCTTGTAATTACAAGACTACCTTCTTCATTTTCTACTGTAAAATCAGGATGAACATCTTGATTCAGTGTACCTTTGGGACCTTTAACAGTTATCTGATTATGCTCAGTAACGTCTACAGTCACACCCGCAGGTAGATTTATCGGTTTTTTACCTATTCTAGACATATCAATTTATTAGTAAACGTAACAAAGTACTTCGCCACCCACACCTTCTACGCGGGCTTCTTTGTCAGTCATTACACCTTTAGACGTAGAAAGAATCGCAATTCCCAAACCATTAATGACTCTAGGAAGAGAATCTTTGTCTACGTATTTTCTTAAACCTGGCTTACTTACTCTTGTAAGGCTTACAATAGAATTTTCTTTTGTTTGAGGGTTGTACTTCAGGGCAATTTTAATAGTGCCCTGAGGTCCTTCCTCAACAAATTTATAATTCTGAATGTACCCTTTTTCAAGAAGAACTTTTGTAAGTTCTTTTTTAATGTTAGAAGCAGGTATTTCTACTATCCGGTGAGTTGCCTTAATGGCATTCCTCAACCTGGTTAGATAATCAGCTATTGGATCAGTCATATTTGTATTAGTCTAACTGCAAAACCCCTAATGGGCCTGCAAAGTTACACAATGAAATTAAGAATAAAAACTATTATATAATTTTTACCAGCTAGACTTGGTTACACCCGGTATTTTACCTGCTGAAGCCATTTCTCTAAAAGTCACCCTATTGATGCCAAATTTTCTCATATATCCTTTCGGACGGCCGGTAAGTTTGCAACGGTTATGAAGCCTTACTGGAGAAGCATTTTTAGGAAGCTTATCCAATCCCTCGTAATCACCAGCTGCTTTAAGCTCAGCGCGTTTGTTGGCATACTTAGCTACCATACGCTCTCTTTTTCTTTCGCGGGCTTTAATCGATTCTCTTGCCATAATTATTCTGCTTTATTATTATTTACGAAAGGCATTCCAAGTGACTTCAACAAAGCAAGTGCTTCTTCGTCAGTATTTGCAGTGGTCACCAAAGTGATGTCCATACCAGAAATTCTGTTCACCTTTTCGAGACTAATTTCAGGAAAAATAATTTGTTCTGTTACACCTAAAGTATAGTTACCTCGGCCATCAAAGCCTTTATCAGAGATTCCTTTGAAATCCCTAACCCTTGGCAAAGCGATGCTTACCAAACGATCTAAGAATTCAAACATTTTATAACCTCTAAGCGTAACTTTTGCGCCGATTGGCATTCCATCTCTTAATTTAAAGTTAGAGATAGAATTTTTAGCTTTAGTAGCTACAGCTCTTTGACCAGTGATCAATGTAAGTTCTTCAACTCCTTGATCTACTAATTTTTTGTCAGCTACAGCAGCACCAATACCTTTGTTTAAAACAATCTTGGTCAACGTAGGTACTTGCATCACACTCTGAAATTGAAATTTATCTTTCAATTCAGATTTGATTTCGTTGTCGAATTTTTCTTTTAATCTAGGTTTAGCCATTGATCACCTCCCCGGTTATCTTAGAGTATCTTACTAATTTTCCGTCCTCATTCTTTTTCCTACCTATTCTAGTAGCATCACCTGTCTTAGGGTCTACTAGTTTAAGGTTGCTAATATGAATGGGCGCCTCTTTCTTTTCAATACCACCTTGAGGAGAGTTAGTAGTAGGTTTAATATGTTTGGTTACCATATTTAAACCTTCAACTATTGCCCTTCTTTTGGCACGATCAACAGAAAGGATCTTACCTTTTTTGCTTTTATCATCGCCTGCAATTACCAATACGGTATCTCCAGTCTTGATATGCAATTTTGGTTGCTTATTAAATTTTCTTTCCATGATTACAATACTTCAGGGGCTAAAGATACAATTTTCATAAACTGCTTTTCCCTAAGTTCCCTGGCTACTGGGCCAAAAATACGGGTTCCCCTCGGTTCGTCATTGTTGTTTAAAAGTACAGCTGCGTTATCTTCAAATCGGATATACGAACCGTCTTTTCTTCGGACTTCTTTTTTAGTCCTTACTATTACCGCTCTAGACACGGTACCTTTTTTCATATTACTGGATGATAGGGCTGATTTAACAGTGACCACAACCTTGTCTCCAATAGAGGCATACCTTCTTTTGGTTCCTCCCAAAACACGGATTACAAGTACTTCTTTCGCACCTGAATTATCCGCTACACTTAATCTGGATTCTTGTTGTATCATGATTTATAATGCCCTTTCTATTATTTCCACCAATCTCCAACGTTTGCTCTTACTCAGCGGACGCGTTTCACTGATTTTAACCAAGTCTCCTTGCTTACAATCATTGTTTTCGTCATGAGCCATGAATCTGGTCGTTTTACCAACAAATTTACCGTAAATAGGGTGTTTTACACGACGCTCTATTGCCACGGTTATGGACTTATCCATTTTGTTGCTAACTACCTTGCCTATTCTTTCTTTACGAAGGTTTCTATCTGTAGTAGCCATTTTTGTTTATTATTTAGCTAGTTGTTTGGCTCGTAAGAATGTATTCAACCTTGCAACCAAACGCCTTGATTCTCTTATTCTATTAGGATTCTCAATAGGGGATATCGCATGAGCAAAACGTAATTTTGTCAAGTTCTCCCTCTCCGCTTCAACGCGGGATTGTATTTCGCTCTCTGTTAGAGCAATGATTTCAGAATTTTTCATCAGCTTATGATCCAACGTAATCTCTACGTACGATAAATTTTGTACTAACAGGAAGCTTTTGTTGTGCTAATCTAAGGGCTTCTTGCGCAACTTCCTCAGAAACACCAGTAGCTTCAAAAAGGATTGTTCCTGGTCTGATAACTGCTACCCAGTATTCAGGAGCTCCTTTACCTTTACCCATCCTTACCTCAGCAGGTTTTTTAGTGATCGGTTTATCTGGAAATATTCGGATCCAAACTTGTCCTTCCCTTTTCATTGCTCTTGTCATAGCAATACGGGCAGCTTCTATTTGTCTCGAAGTGATCCATCCAGGCTCCAGGGATTTGATTCCAAAATTACCAAAGGCCAAAGTATGACCTCTTTGGGCAATTCCTTTGATCCTCCCTTTATGCATTTTTCTAAATTTCGTTCTTCTTGGCTGTAACATGATTGCTCAGTTAAGGATTTTTAGTTGTTTCTTTTTCTTCTCTTAGGTCCGCCTTCTCTTCTTCTTCTGTTACCAGCAGGCGCGTTTCCTTTGGAATCATTGCTTAGCCCAGCGTTAGGAGAAAGATCTCTTTTACCGTAAACTTCACCTTTGAAAATCCAAACTTTGATCCCTATTTTACCATAAACTGTTTGTGCTTCAGAAAGCGCATAGTCCACATCTGCACGAATGGTGTGCAATGGAATTCTACCTTCTTTGTACATCTCAGATCTAGCCATTTCAGCACCACCTAATCTACCGGAAAGTTTTACTTTAATCCCTTCAGCGCCTACTCTCATAGTAGCTGCAATGGATTGTTTCATAGCTCTCCTAAAAGAAATCCTGGCCTCTAATTGCTGTGCAATAGATTCACCAACCAACTTTGCATCTAATTCAGGACGTTTGATTTCAAATATGTTAATTTGAATGTCCTTATCAGTAATTTTCTTAAGTTCTTCTTTTAGCTTATCCACCTCAGAACCACCTTTTCCAATCACTACACCAGGACGTGCAGTTTGAATGGTTAGGGTTATTCTTTTAAGAGTCCTTTCAATAATCACTTTAGAAATACCACCTTTAGGGATCCTGGCAAAAACGTATTTTCTGATATTCTGGTCTTCATAAAGCTTATCAGCGAAATCGCGTCCTCCATACCAGTTAGAGTCCCACCCCTTAATGATACCAAGCCTTAAACCAATTGGGTTAACTTTTTGTCCCATATTTTAGTTTACTTTTTCATTTGATTCAACAATATCAGCGGTAACTTCTCCGGCAACGGAGTCTACTACTAGCGTTACATGATTTGATCTTTTACGGATTCTATGTGCTCTTCCCTGAGGTGCAGGTCGAAGCCTTTTCAACATCCTACCTCCATCTACAGAGATGGTCTTGATATACAATTCAGCGTCTTCAAGCTTTTCATCAGGATTTTTCGCCTGCCAGTTGGCAATAGCGGATAAAACCAGTTTTTCAAGTCTGATAGATCCATGATTAGGCGTAAATTTCAAGATGCTTAATGCCTGACCAACTTTCTTTCCCCTTACTAGATCCGCAACCAGACGCATCTTTCTGGGAGAGGTAGGAACATTATTTAATTTTGCTATAGCTTCCATGATTATCTCTTTCCTTTATCTTTTTTGGCAATGTGTCCACGGAAATTCCTGGTAGGTGCAAATTCACCTAACTTATGTCCAACCATATTGTCGGTCACAAAAACAGGAATAAATTTGTTTCCATTATGCACTGCAAAGGTCAGTCCAACAAAATCTGGAGAAATCATTGATCTTCTGGACCAAGTTTTGATTACAGATTTTTTCCCAGATTCGTTCATAACATCCACTTTCTTTAACAAGTGGTGCTCTATATATGGGCCTTTTTTTAACGAACGTGCCATGTTTACTTAGTTCTTCTGCTAATGATAAATTTATTGGAGTACTTTTTGGGCGAACGAGTCTTTTTACCCTTGGCCAATAAGCCATTTCTCGAACGTGGATGACCACCTGAAGAACGGCCTTCACCACCACCCATTGGGTGATCTACAGGGTTCATAGCAACACCTCTTGTACGAGGTCTTCTTCCAAGCCATCTCTTACGACCAGCTTTTCCAAGTACTACGTTCATATGGTCTCCATTAGAAACAGTTCCAATCGTAGCCTTACATGTACCCAAAACAATTCTCATTTCGCCAGAAGGCAATTTGAGTGTCACGTATTTTCCTTCTCTAGCCAAAAGCTGAGCGTATCCACCCGCACTTCTTGCCATTGCTCCACCTTTACCAGGCTTCAATTCAATGTTGTGAATAATTGTACCCAAAGGAATTTTACTCAAATACAAAGTATTGCCAACTTCAGGACTTGCTCCTTCACCAGAAACAACCGTTTGACCTACTTCAAGTCCTTCAGGTGCAATCATGTAAGCTTTAGTACCATCTACGTAAAACAACAAAGCAATCCTTGCTGTTCTATTTGGATCGTATTCTATCGTCTTAACAACTGCAGGAACGCCTTCTTTATTTCTTTTGAAATCGACGATCCTAAGTCTCTTTTTATGTCCGCCACCTAGATATCTGGTGGTCATTTTACCGCTATGATTCCTGCCACCGCTTTTCTTCAAAGGAGCCAAGAGGCTCTTTTCCGGCTTAGAGGTAGTAACTTCATCAAATGAAGGTGCCACCCTAAAACGGGTACCAGGAGTTACAGGTTTTAATTTTTAACTGCCATTGCTCTGATTCAATTAAATTTCTCCGTAAAAATCAATGATTTCACCTTCTGCTACCTGTACCATTGCCTTCTTAAAGGTGTTGGTATATCCAGAAACAATTTTAGCTTTGGTGTACCTCGTCTTTTTCTTTGCAGCATAGCGCATGGTGCGTACTTCAACCACTTTAACACCGTACATTTTCTCTACGGCATCTTTAATTTGAGGCTTTTTTGCAGTTCTTTCAACTACAAAACCGTACACCCCACGTTCGTTCATGGCTGAGATCTTTTCTGTAATTAAAGGTCTTTTTAATATATCCATGATTTTACTTCGATAAAAGGGTTTCTAACTTACTTACTGCACCTTCACAAAGAACAAGACTATCAGCATCAAGAACTTCGTAAGTATTCAACTCACTGAAAATTCTAACTTTCGTCTTTGGTACGTTCCTAGATGACAAATAAACATTTGGATTGTTTTCACCAACCACTAGAAGTGTCTTTTTATCTGATAAAGATAACTTGGACAACAGATTGATAAAATCTTTGGTCTTAGGTGCATCAAAAACCAAATCTTCTAAAATCACTAAACCATTTTCTTTGGCTTTGTAACTTAATGCAGACTTTCTGGCAACCTGCTTCAATTTCTTGTTCAATTTAAAAGAGTAATCTCTAGGCCTTGGCCCGAATACTCTTCCTCCTCCTCTAAATATTGGAGATTTGATAGACCCTGCACGAGCACTACCGGTACCTTTTTGCTTTTTAATCTTTCTGGTAGAGCCGGAAATTTCCGCTCTTTCTTTAGATTTATGCGTACCCTGTCTTCTATTCGCCAAATACTGTTTTACATCCAGATAAATCGCGTGATCATTGGGCTCCATAGAAAATATATCTTCCGAGAGCGTGATCTTCCTTCCGGTTTCTTCACCGGTTTGTTTTAATATCGCTAATTCCATCTTATTACTTCTCTAGAATCACAAAAGAATTTTTGGCTCCCGGTATTGAACCACTAACTAATAGTAGGTTCTTTTCAGGATATATTTTAAGTACTTTCAAATTTAGTACTTTGACCCTGTTACCACCGGTTCTTCCAGCCATTCTCATGCCTTTAAAAACCCTTGAGGGCCAAGAGCAAGCACCGATAGAACCTGGATGACGTAGTCTGTTGTGCTGGCCGTGAGTGGCACCGCCAACCCCTGCAAACCCATGACGCTTAACAACACCTTGGAAACCTTTCCCTTTGGAAGTTCCTATGGCATCAATAAAATCGCCTTCAACAAAGATCTTGTCAGATACCACAGTTTTACCCATGTCAACCTGACCTTCGAATTCCACTCTGAAATCCCTAAATTCAACAACTTTCTGTTTTGGAGTTGTCCCAGCCTTTTTAAAATGGCCAATTAATGGTTTAGGCGTATTTTTTTCTTTACGCTCCCCATAAGACAACTGTACAGCGTTGTACCCGTCTGATTCTACATTTTTTACTTGCGTAACTACACAAGGACCAGCTTCTACTAACGTGCATGCGACATTTCGTCCATCGGCACTAAAAATACTAGTCATTCCGATTTTTTTACCTATTATTCCAGACATCTTTGGATATATGATATACAATGATTCACAAGTGTCTACACACCTGTCCCCTTTAAAGGATTGCAAAGTTAGTAATTTAAACTCAGGTAACAAACTGCAACATGAATATTTTCAAACAATTAGCTTAGAAAACATCCGGAAGCAGAGTTATATTTTACTTTCTACTAAAACCAACGCAAAAAATTTGCTCAAAAAAAAACCTACACCAGAAATGGTGTAGGTTTTTTTCAAATTTTATAAGTAAAGATTAAACTTTAATTTCTACATCAACTCCACTTGGAAGTTCGATTTTCATCAAAGCATCTACAGTTTTTGAACTATTAGAGTAGATATCTACCAATCTCTTGTACGTACAAAGCTGAAATTGCTCTCTAGCTTTTTTGTTTACGTGTGGAGATTTCAATACGGTGAATTTCTCTTTTTTAGTTGGAAGAGGAATTGGACCTACAACCACTGCACCTGTAGATTTTACAGCTTTCACGATTTTCTCTGATGACTTGTCCACCAGGCTATGATCGTAAGACTTTAGTTTTATTCTGATTTTTTGATTCATGTTCGATTATTTTAAGCCTTCTCTCCTTTTACTTTAGCTATGATAGCTTCGGCAATGTTATTAGGAACAGGGTCATAGTGTGAGAAAGTAAGTGAGGCAGAAGCCCTTCCTGATGTAATGGTTCTCAAATCTGTAACATAGCCAAACAATTCTGACAATGGTACTGAGGACTTGATAACAGAAGCTACACCTTTTGTATCCATCCCTTTCATCAAACCTCTTCTACGGTTCAAGTCACCTGTTACAGGTCCTGTGTATTCTTCAGGTGTAACTACTTCCACAGCCATGATTGGCTCCAATAATTGAGGCTTACATTTTTTAGCTGCTTCCCTAAATCCTAGTCGCGCTGCCATTTCAAATGACAATGCATCTGAATCCACATCGTGGAAAGAACCATGGAACAATCTCACTTTCATGGATTCAATTGGATATCCTGCCAATGGACCATTCTTCATAGACTCCGCAAAGCCTTTCTGAACTGAAGGGATAAATTCTCTTGGAATAACACCACCTACGATACCATTTACAAAATCCAATCCTGCTTTGATCTCATTGGTTTCAGGATCTGGGTCTTTTGGTCCAATTTCGAACACAATGTCTGCAAATTTACCCTTACCACCTGTTTGCTTCTTGTACACTTCTTTGTGTTCAATACCAGCAAAAAGAGCTTCCTTATAAGCTACCTGAGGTGCACCTTGAGTGATCTCAACCTTAAACTCACGCTTAAGCCTGTCGATAATAATTTCAAGGTGAAGTTCACCCATACCTCTCAAGATAACCTGACCAGTTTCGTGATCTGTGTTAACGTGTAGTGTAGGATCTTCCTCAACCAACTTAGAAATAGCCATACCTAATTTATCGACATCCGCTTGAGTTTTAGGCTCAATCGCATAACCAATAACTGGTTCAGGGAAAGTCATTTCTTCTAGGATAACTTTATGTTTTTCATCACAAAGTGTATCCCCAGTTTTGATATCTTTAAAACCAACACCAGCACATATATCTCCAGCTTCTACCCTATCAATTGGGTTTTGCTTGTTGGAGTGCATCTGAAGTAGTCTTGATATTCTTTCTTTTTTATTCGTTCTAGTGTTGAATACATATGATCCAGAACTCAAGTTTCCAGAATACACACGCATAAATGCCAATCGACCAACAAATGGATCGGTAGCAATTTTAAATGCTAGTGCTGCAAATGGTTCATCACTGTCAGGATGTCTTAACACTGGCTCTTCAGTATCAGGATCAGTTCCTTTTACAGGAGGCAAATCAAGAGGTGAAGGCAAGTATGCCATTACAGCATCCAATAAGGCCTGAACTCCTTTGTTTTTGAAAGCAGAGCCACAAAGAACAGGAGAAAAGTCCATGTTAATAACTGCCTTTCTGATGGCTGTCATTATTTCTTCTTTGGTGATGGAGTTTTCATCCTCAAAGAATTTAATCATTAAATCCTCATCATAAGAAGCTACTTGCTCAATAAGACTTTGTCTGTATTCTGCAACAGTCTCCTTAAGATCTTCAGGAATATCAATGACTTTATATGTCATTCCCTGATCCTCTTCATTCCATACAATGGCCTGATTAGTGATAAGGTCAACAACTCCTCTAAATGTGTCCTCTGCTCCAATTGGAATCTGAAGAGGAACAGGGTTAGCACCTAATTTCTCTTTGATTTCAATAATAGCATTGAAAAAATCAGCTCCGGCACGATCCATTTTGTTTACAAAGCAGATTCTTGGAACGTGATATTTATCAGCTTGTCTCCAAACTGTTTCGGACTGAGGCTCTACACCTGACACAGCACAAAACAAGGCAACTGCACCATCCAATACACGAAGGGATCTTTCTACCTCTACGGTAAAATCCACGTGACCTGGGGTATCAATCAAGTTAACGTGATATTCTTTAGTGGTTTCTAAAGGTTGTCCTTGATTTGTTGGGTATTTCCATTTGGTAGTTGTAGCGGCAGAAGTGATGGTAATCCCTCTCTCCTGCTCTTGCTCCATCCAGTCCATAGTGGCTGCTCCATCATGTACTTCACCGATTTTATGTGACAAACCAGTGTAATACAAAATACGCTCGGAAGTTGTTGTTTTTCCGGCGTCAATGTGAGCCATTATACCAATGTTTCTTAAATATTGTAAGTCTTTCTTAGCCATTACTTATTAAAATCTAAAATGCGAGAATGCTTTATTGGCTTCCGCCATCCTATGCGTATCGTCTTTCTTCTTCACAGCCGCTCCTTCTCCTTTAGAAGCTGAGATAATCTCTCCAGCCAGTCGATCCATCATGGTTTTTTCACCTCTTTTTCTAGCAAAAGTAATCATCCATTTAATACCTAAGGAAATTTTACGGTCAGGCCTAACTTCCAAAGGTACCTGGAAAGTTGCACCCCCAACTCTACGACTCTTTACCTCTACGGCAGGAGTGATAGTGTTAAGCGCTTTTTTCCAAACCTCAAGACCATTCTCACCTACTTTTTCTTCTACTTTGCTGATAGCATCATAGAATATTCTGTAAGCAATACTTTTCTTACCGTCTACCATAAGACAATTGACGAACCTGGTGACCAAAGTGTCATTGAATTTGGGATCAGGAAGAATATACCTCTTTTTTGGTTTTGCTTTTCTCATTTTATTCTGTTATTAATATGATATTATTTTTTAGCGGCCTTAGGTCGCTTAGCCCCATATTTAGAACGGCCCTGCTTACGGTCTTTCACGCCTGCAGTATCCAATGCTCCACGGATAATATGGTATCTAACTCCTGGTAAATCTTTAACCCTTCCACCACGGATCAACACAATAGAGTGCTCTTGAAGGTTGTGACCCTCTCCAGGAATGTAAGCGTTGACTTCTTTACCATTGGTCAATCTAACCCTGGCCACTTTTCTCATGGCAGAATTAGGCTTCTTTGGCGTAGTAGTGTACACACGGGTACACACACCTCTCCTTTGAGGACATGCATCCAAAGCCCTTGACTTGGATTTGCTCTCAAGAGTGGTTCTACCTTTTCTAACTAACTGTTGTATAGTAGGCATTAATAGATAAATTAATTAATCTGCTTTAAACTTATAAAATTCGGATTGCAAAGGTAAACAAATCAATAAAACAAACAAAATTAAGGAGTTATAATTTGTAATGGTCCTATAAACTATCTTCACGGTAAATAGGATTTTTACGTTACTCCTGATTATTATGCTTCTCCTAATGTTCCCCCAAAATTCATTGGGAATTGAGGTGCATCCTTTCCTCCTTGGATTTTCCCAAATGCTTTTTCGTACTTTTCGATGTTATCTTTCAAAGCATGTAAAAGCCGCAAAGCATGATCTGGCGTCATTATTATTCGTGATTTAACCTTTGCCTTAGGTATTCCAGGCATCAGGCGAATAAAATCTACGACAAATTCTGAATTAGAATGAGCGATCATTGCTAAATTGGAATATATTCCTTCAGCAATCTCATCCGTCAGCTCAATATTTATTTGCTGCTTTTTCTGCTCCTCTATTTTTTTATCATCTTCCATAGCGTATGTCAAATAGGATAAAAAAAGGTCTGCTCCAAAAAGCAGACCTTTTGTATTTAGGAATTATTTTTTATTTAATTACCTCGCGAACCTTCTTGTAACCCGCCTCTTTCTCAGCCGTCAACAACTCATATTCTTCTTTTGACCCTACGATCAAATTGTTGAATTTTCGTTGTCCTGTTCCAGCCGGAATAAGGTGACCAACAATTACGTTCTCTTTAAGACCTAATAACTCATCTCGCTTGCCTCTGATAGCAGCCTCACTAAGTACCTTAGTGGTCTCCTGGAAGGACGCAGCAGAAATAAAGCTTTCTGTACCTAAAGATGAAGCCGTAATACCTTGCAATGTAGGTCTAGAAACAGATGTTTGTGCATCTCTAACCTGAACTATCTTGAGGTCCTTACGCTTCAAGCTAGAATTCTCATCTCTAAGCTTACGCGCAGAGATTATCATTCCTGCCTTCAAGGCTGCTGAATCGCCTGGCTCTACCACAACCTTTTTGTCAAGAATCATATCATTCTCTTGACGGAAAGCCCATTTGTCTACAATCTGATTCTGAAGAAATCCTGTATCTCCAGCATCAAGGATTTCAACTTTCTGCATCATCTGGCTTACAATTACCTCGATGTGCTTGTCATTGATTTTTACACCTTGTAGACGGTATACTTCCTGAATTTCATTTACCAAGTATTCCTGAACAGCTGTAGGGCCTTTGATAGCCAATATGTCATTCGGAGTAATGGCGCCATCAGAAAGTGGCTCACCAGCTCTTATAAAGTCATTCTCTTGCACCAAAATGTGCTTGGACAAGGATACCATGTATCTTTTCCTAACGCCATCTTTGGATTCAATGAAGATCTCACGGTTACCTCTTTTGATTCCACCGTACAATACTACACCATCAATTTCAGATACTACAGCAGGGTTGGATGGGTTCCTGGCTTCAAAAAGCTCAGTAACTCTTGGAAGACCACCGGTAATATCTCTTGTTTTACCTACAGAACGAGGAATTTTAACAAGGATCTGACCAGATTTAACGTCCTCTCCTTTTTCTACTGAAAGGTGAGCTCCAACAGGAATATTGTAAGACTTGGTATCATCACCATGCTCTACAACTACAGCTGGGTTTTTCGTTTTATCTTTGGTATCGATAATTACTTTTTCTCTATAGCCAGTTTGATCATCAGCTACCTCCTTATAGGTAACTCCCTCAATGATTGCTTCAAAATCAACTTTACCGTCAAACTCAGAGAGGATAACAGCATTGTATGGATCCCAAGTACATAGAGAATCGCCTTTAACGATTTTCTGTCCGTCAGCTACATTAAGAATAGACCCGTAAGGGACGTGATTAGAAACCAAAGTTTTACCAGATTTCAGGTCATTAATTTTAATTTCACCTGATCTACCCATTACGATAGAAACATCATCACCATCTTTATTAGTGGTTTTGATCCATCTTAGCTCGTCTTCAAATTCTACAATTCCATCAAACTTAGAGTTAATATTTGCCTCTACAGATATATTGGAAGCTGTACCCCCAACGTGGAACGTTCTCAAGGTCAACTGAGTACCTGGCTCTCCAATAGACTGAGCAGCAATTACACCAACTGACTCTCCAACTTGAACAATGCTACCAGTTGTAAGGTTACGACCGTAACATTTACAGCAAACACCTCTTCTGGTTTCGCAAGTCAATACAGATCGAATTTCAACTTCTTCTACTGCAGATTCGTCAATGATCTTAGCGATCTCATCAGAAATTTCTCCACCGGACTCAAGTATCAATTCGTCAGTTAAAGGATCAATCACATCGTGAACTGCAATTCTACCTACAATTCGCTCAGATAATGGCTCTACGATCTCATCATTGTCTTTCAAAGCTTGAACAACAAGCCCTCTCAATGTACCGCAATCTTCTTCAGATACGATCATGTCTTGGGCTACATCCACAAGTCTTCTTGTCAAGTATCCAGCATCCGCAGTTTTAAGTGCTGTATCCGCTAGACCCTTTCTTGCACCGTGAGTAGAGATAAAGTACTCCAATACATCCAATCCTTCTTTAAAGTTAGATAGAATAGGGTTTTCAATAATCTCTCCTACTGAACCTTGAAGATTTTTCTGAGGTTTGGCCATCAGCCCACGCATTCCACCCAACTGTCTGATCTGCTCACGGGAACCACGGGCTCCTGAGTGCATCATCATATAGATGGCGTTGAATCCCTGGTTGTCTTCCTCCATCTGACGCATAAGAATATTCGTCAGGTTAGAGTTGGTTCGGGTCCATATATCAATTACTTGATTGTATCTCTCATTATCAGTGATCAATCCCATCAAGTAATTGTTCCATACCTGATCAACATCTGTAGTAGCTTTCGCTATCAACGGATCTTTTTCATCAGGAATAATTACATCGTCAAGTCCCATAGACAGGCCTCCTTTAAAGGCTGTTTGGAATCCTAAATGCTTGATATCATCAAGGAATTGTGCTGAACGTGCAATGCCACAAATCTTAACCACCTCAGCAATAATTTGCTGCAGTTTTTTCTTGGTCAACAATTCGTTTACAAAGCCTACTTCATCAGGCACAAATTGATTGAATATTAATCGACCAGCTACAGTTTCTATTAATTCTACAGCCAGAGATCCATCATCTTTCCTTACTTTAACTTTACACTTAATATGGGCATGTTTAGAAATGGCACCTTCATTCAGTGCGATCAAAACCTCTTCTAGACCATAGAAAGTCATTCCTTCACCCTCAACTTTTTTCTCTGGGGTAGATCTCATGCCTTTGGTTACATAATAGAGACCCAAAACCATATCCTGTGAAGGAACAGTAATCGGTGCACCATTGGCAGGATTAAGAATGTTGTGAGAGGATAGCATCAAAGTTGAGGCTTCCAATATCGCTTCATGTCCCAAAGGAACGTGAACAGCCATTTGGTCACCATCAAAATCCGCATTAAAGGCAGTACATACAAGTGGATGAAGTTGAATTGCTTTTCCTTCGATCAACTTGGGTTGGAATGCCTGAATACCCAATCTGTGCAATGTTGGTGCACGGTTTAGCATGACAGGATGCCCTTTAAGAACATTTTCTAAGATATCCCAAACAACCGGGTCTTTCCTGTCTACTATTTTCTTAGCAGATTTCACTGTCTTTACAATGCCTCTTTCTATCAGTTTCCTGATAATAAAAGGTTTGAAAAGCTCAGCTGCCATATTCTTAGGCAATCCACATTCATGTAGTTTAAGCTCAGGCCCAACTACAATCACAGAACGTCCAGAATAATCAACCCTTTTTCCCAAAAGGTTTTGACGGAATCTACCTTGCTTTCCTTTCAGCATGTCTGATAAGGATTTTAAAGCCCTATTTCCATCAGATCTTACCGCATTGACTTTCCTTGAATTGTCAAATAAGGAATCAACAGCTTCCTGAAGCATTCTTTTCTCATTTCTAAGAATTACTTCTGGTGCTTTAATATCAATTAATCTTTTCAGACGGTTATTTCTAATAATAACCCTTCTGTATAGATCATTTAAATCTGAAGTAGCAAATCTACCACCGTCAAGAGGAACCAAAGGACGAAGCTCTGGTGGAATAACCGGTACCATACGTACGATCATCCATTCAGGTCTGTTTTCTATTCGTGTCCTGGCATCTCTGAAAGCTTCTACAACCTTAAGTCGCTTCAATGCTTCAGCTTTTCTTTGCTGAGAAGTATCGGTAGCGGCCTGGTGTCTAAGGCTATAAGATAGATCGTCCAAATCAAGTCTAGCCAATAACATTTCAAGTGCTTCTGCACCCATTTTGGCAATAAACTTATTCGGATCATCATCATCCATCATATGGTTTTCCTTAGGAAGCTTATCCATAATATCAAGATATTCATCCTCCGTTAGGAAATCCAGGTATTGCAATCCATCATCCGCTTTTATACCAGCGTTGATCACTACATACCTTTCATAATAAACGATTTGATCCAGCTTTTTTGTAGGCAATCCCAACAGGTAACCAATCTTGTTGGGAAGGGATTTGAAGTACCATATATGCGCTACGGGCACAACCAACTCTATGTGGCCCATGCGCTCTCTCCTTACCTTCTTCTCAGTAACTTCTACGCCACAACGGTCACAGATGATACCTTTATACCTTATGCGCTTGTATTTCCCACAATGACATTCCCAGTCTTTTACCGGCCCGAAGATTCTCTCACAAAACAATCCACCCATTTCAGGCTTGTAAGTTCTGTAATTGATCGTTTCAGGTTGTGTAACCTCACCATGCGAACTGTCCAAGATGGACTCAGGTGAAGCCAAACTAATGGTGACTCTGGAAAAGTCGTTGTTTAGTTTTTATTTTTTCTGAACGCCATAGTTTTTATGTGTAATTGAAGGCCTTAAAGGCCTAATGGTTTCTAAGTTAGTCAAGCGTAATTTCCAATGCAAGTCCTCTGAGCTCGTGTACAAGTACGTTGAAGGACTCAGGAATGTTAGCTTTTGGTAAATTCTCACCTTTTACGATGGCTTCATAAGCTTTTGCACGGCCTATAACATCATCAGACTTCACAGTTAAGATTTCTCTTAGTACATGAGAAGCACCAAATGCCTCAAGTGCCCAAACTTCCATTTCTCCAAAACGCTGTCCACCAAACTGAGCTTTACCACCCAATGGTTGTTGTGTAATAAGAGAATATGGTCCGATTGACCTTGCGTGCATCTTATCATCTACAAGGTGACCTAGTTTAAGCATATAAGAAATCCCAACAGTAACAGGTTGGTCAAACTTATTACCCGTAAGGCCATCGAATAGGTAAGTCCTACCGAATGATGGTAGACCAGCTTTACCAAGTTCTTCCGCAACTTCTTCAGTAGTAGCACCGTCAAAGATTGGAGTAGCATAGGTTTTACCTAAGATTCTTCCTGCCCAGGCAAGAACAGTCTCATAGATCTGACCAATATTCATCCTAGAAGGTACACCAAGTGGATTCAACACAATATCCATAGGCTGTCCGTCAGCAAGGAAAGGCATGTCTTCATCCCTTACTATCCTTGCAACAATACCTTTGTTACCGTGTCTACCTGCCATTTTATCTCCTACCTTCAACTTACGTTTCTTGGCAACATATACTTTGGCCATTTGAACAATACCAGCTGGTAATTCATCACCTACTTCTAAAGTAAATTTGTTCCTTTTGAAGATACCTGAAATTTCATTTCTGGTATTGGTATAGTTTTTCACCAACTGCTGAACCAAAGAATTGGTATGCTCGTCCTCAGTCCAGTCATCCAAAAGGATATCTGATATAAGGTTTACCTCTTCAGCCACATTGTAGTTGCTTTCGTCTCTATAAGGATTCTTAGCAGGGAAAAGATTGTTTTCAATGTTTTGATAATTGAATTTAACCCCTTTGCTAATTATCTCATCACCAAACTTGTGACGAATACCTTTCGAAACTTTTTCCTCAAGAACAGTAACAAGCTTTTGAATCATCCTTGATCTTACACCAAGTAGATCTTTGCTGTATTTTTGTTTAAGTTTCTCTACATCAGCTTTCGCTTTTGCACGAAGATCCTTGTCTTTCTTAGGTCTGGAGAATAATTTAGTATTGATAACCACACCATTCAACGATGGAGAAGCTTTCAATGAAGCATCTTTGACATCACCAGCTTTGTCCCCAAATATGGCACGAAGTAATTTCTCTTCCGGAGTAGGATCAGTTTCACCTTTTGGTGTAATCTTACCTATGATTATATCTCCTTCTTTTAATTCAGAACCTACTCGAATGATACCATTCTCATCAAGATTCTTAACTGCATCTTCAGACACGTTAGGAATTTCAGAGGTAAGCTCTTCTTCACCACGTTTGGTATCTCTAACTTCGAGTTGGAATTCTTCGATGTGTATGGAAGTAAATACATCTTCCCTTACTACTCTCTCAGAAATCACGATTGCATCTTCAAAGTTATACCCCTGCCATGGCATGTAAGCCACAAGAAGGTTTTTACCCAATGCCAACTCGCCTTTATTGGTTGAGTATCCTTCTACCAATACCTGACCTTTAACTACCTTTTGTCCTTGTAATACAATCGGAGTTAGGTTAATTGTAGTATCCTGGTTAGTTCTTCTGAATTTAATCAGTTTATAACTTTTATACTCGTCACTGAAATTTACCAGCAATTCATCATCTGATAATTCATATTTGACGGTTATTTTTTCAGCATCTACATAATCAATAACGCCATCAGCTTCTGCCAATATTAGCGACCTTGAATCTATCGCAGCTTTACCTTCCAGGCCAGTACCAACAATTGGTGCTTCAGCTTTTAGCAAAGGAACTGCTTGACGTTGCATGTTTGAACCCATTAGGGCACGGTTTGCATCATCATGTTCCAAGAAAGGAATTAAAGATGCCGCAACAGAAACAATTTGATTTGGTGCTACGTCCATGTAGGAAATTTCTTTAGGTTCAAGAACCGGGAAATCACCTTCAAATCTGGCTTTTACTTTATCATTAATAAATACACCTTTGTCATCAAGTGGCGCATTTGCCTGTGCGATATTGTTATCATCCTCTTCTTCTGCGGTAAGGAATACAACATCTTCAGGTTTCATACTCACTTTACCCTCGCTTACTTTTCTGTAAGGGGTCTCTAAGAATCCCATGCCGTTTACTTTGGCATGAACACAAAGAGAGGAGATCAATCCAATATTTGGACCTTCAGGAGTTTCAATGGTACAAAGACGTCCATAATGCGTATAGTGAACATCTCGTACTTCAAATCCTGCACGTTCTCTGGATAGTCCACCAGGTCCAAGCGCAGAAAGTCTTCTTTTATGGGTCAACTCCGCAAGTGGGTTGGTTTGATCCATAAATTGACTTAGTTGATTCGTTCCGAAGAAGGAGTTGATTACAGAAGAAAGCGTTCTTGCATTGATAAGATCAACAGGTTTGAAATCCTCATTGTCCCTAACATTCATTCTTTCTCTGATCGTTCTAGCCATTCTAGCCAAACCAACACCAAATTGGCTATACAGTTGTTCTCCAACTGTTCTTACCCTTCTATTGCTCAAGTGATCAATATCATCAACTACAGCTTTAGAGTTGATCAAACCAATAAGGTATTTTACGATAGAGATGATGTCCTGGGTAGTAAGAACAATTTTCTCAGAATCGATATCCAATCCTAATTTTTTATTGATCCTGTACCTACCTACTTCACCTAAATCGTATCTTTTGTCTGAAAAGAATAGACCGTGTATAACTTCTCTTGCTGTAGCTTCATCAGGAGCTTCAGTATTTCTAAGCTGACGGTAAATTACCTCAACAGCTTCTTTTTCAGAGTTAGAGTTATCTTTTTGAAGGGTATTATAAATAATGGAATAATCAGCAATATTGACATCCTCTCTATGAAGGATGACACTTTTTGCACCTGACTCCTGAATTAACTCAATGTCCTCATCGGTTAAGATGCTGTCTCTTTCCAATAAAACTTCGTTTCTATCAATAGAAACTACCTCTCCTGTATCTTCATCAACGAAATCTTCTACCCAGGTACGAAGCACCCTAGCAGCAAGTTTTCTACCGATGATCTTTTTAAGATTGGATTTATTGGATTCTACTTCTTCTGAAAGACCGAAAAGATCAAGTATTTGTTTGTCTGATCCATAACCTATGGCCCTCAAAAGGGTGGTTACAGGGAATTTCTTTTTCCTATCAATATAAGCATACATTACATTATTGATATCAGTAGCAAATTCAATCCAAGAACCTTTAAAAGGTATAATCCTGGCTGAATAAAGCTTGGTACCATTTGTATGTTTACTTTGCGCAAAGAATACGCCAGGTGAACGGTGCAATTGAGAAACAATAACCCTTTCAGCACCATTGATTACGAAGGACCCTTTTTCCGTCATGTAAGGAAGATTTCCTAGGAAAACTTCTTGTTCGATGGTTTCAAAATCTTCGTTGTCCTCGTCAGAGCAAAGCAATCTTAATTTTGCTTTAAGCGGGACAGAATAAGTAAGACCACGGTCAATACTTTGTGAAACATTGTATTTTGGAGGATCTACGGTATAGTCGATAAATTCAAGGGTGAAATTTTCCCTAGAGTCACTGATGGGAAAATTTTCTGAGAAAACCTTGAAAAGACCATCCTGCCTTCTTTTCTCTGCAGGAGTATCCAACTGAAAGAAATCTTTGAAAGATTGCAGTTGAATATCTAAGAAATCCGGATAGTCTTTGACTACCTTAATGGATGAGAAACTTTTCCTTCCGGTTTGATTCTGGATAGCCAAGGCAGTATATAGTTTTAGTGAAAATTTTTATATTTATAATACAATACACACTTAAAAAAGTGCAATTGTTTCAATGTCCATAAACAGGAAAAGACCTGACTAAAAAGTCAGGTCTAATGCTGCTTAACCAATCCTAAGAGGAGTTGGCTATTCAATTCTATTTAAGCTCAACTTCAGCTCCAGCTTCTTCAAGTTGTTTCTTAAGGGCTTCAGCTTCTTCTTTGCTTACTCCTTCTTTAACAGCTTTAGGAGCGCTATCAACTACTTCTTTCGCTTCTTTAAGTCCAAGACCTGTCAATTCTTTAACAAGTTTTACGACTGCTAATTTTTGTCCACCTGCAGCTTTCAAGACAACATCAAAAGAAGTTTGCTCTTCTTCAGCAGCACCCTCACCGGCTCCACCAGCAGCTACCACAGTAGCAGCAGCAGCAGCAGGTTCGATACCATAATCATCCTTCAAAATTGCGGCTAACTCATTTACCTCTTTTACAGTTAAGTTAACTAACTGCTCAGCGAATGCTTTAAGATCTGCCATTGTATTAAATATTTAAATTGATTGTTATTTACTAATTTGAATGTTTGTATTATGCTTCTTCTTTTTCGGCCAGTGTTTTCACCAAACCTGCAAGAATATTTTTTCCGCTTTGAAGCGCTGAAACCACATTGGTAGCAGGAGATTGTAGTAGGGAGATTACCTCGCCTATCAATTCCTCTCTTGATTTCAATTTAGAAAGCATTTCGAGATTTTCTTCTCCTAGAAATTGTGCGCCTTCGATTGAAGCACCTTTAAACCAGGGCTTTTTATCTTTGGTAGCAACTTTCTTCCTGTAGTCAATAATGACTTTAGCAGGAAGGTTTCCAACTTCGGATGAGAACAAAATACCTGAAAAGCCTTTTAAGGCATTCTCTGCGAATTCAGAATAATCTGTCTCGAGATTTTCCAAGGCTTTTCTAATAAGCGTATTTTTATACACTTTATATTCTAAGCCTTTATCGAAGCACATTTTTCTGAAACCATTTACCTGAGCTACACTAAATCCTGATGCATCGGCGATATAGAAATGCGGAGTAGATTTTAGCTTTTCGGTAAGTTCGTCAATTATGCTTTTTTTGTTTTCTCTAGTCATAATTTATAAACCTTGAATACTACTCTTATCAATAACGATACCCGAAGACATAGTGCTGGATAAATGAATACTTTTAAAATAAGTACCTTTAGCAGCGGATGGCTTCAATTTGGAAATGGTAAGAATTAATTCTTCCGCATTTTCCTGGATTTTTTCAGCAGAGAATGAGGCTTTGCCTACACTCGCATGGATAATACCAAACTTATCTACTTTAAAATCAATTTTACCAGCCTTTACTTCATTAACTGCTTTCCCTACATCCAGGGTTACAGTACCAGACTTAGGATTAGGCATTAGTCCACGAGGACCTAATACTCTACCTAGTCTACCTACTTTTGCCATTACATTGGGAGTAGTGATGATGACATCAATGTCAGTCCAACCACCCTCAATTTTTGTAATGAACTCATCCAATCCAACAAAATCAGCTCCTGCTTCTTTGGCTTCTGCTTCCTTATCAGGACTACAAAGTACTAAAACCTTCACTTCTTTACCAATGCCGTGAGGCAAGGCCACTACACCTCTAACCATTTGGTCAGCTTTTCGTGGATCTACACCTAGACGAATGTCCAGGTCAATAGAAGCGTCAAATTTAGTTGTTGTTATGTCCTTAACAATGCTAGAAGCCTCCGCCAAGGAATATTGTTGGCTAGGGTCGTATTTAGAAAGAGCTTCTTTTTTCTTTTTTGTTAACTTAGCCATATTTACGTATTATTCCTCCCAAGGAGCTTTTCCTGAAACCGTGATCCCCATACTTCTAGCTGTACCAGCTACCATTCTCATAGCAGACGATACTTCAAAAGCATTCAAATCGGGCATTTTCACTTCTGCAATTTCTTTTACCTGATCCCAAGATACTGAGCCTACTTTCTTCCTGTTTGGTTCTGGTGAACCACTTTTCAATTTCGCTGCTTCCAATAACATCACTGCTGCTGGAGGCGTCTTAACGACAAAATCAAAAGACTTGTCCGAATAAATCGTAACAAGGACCGGAAGAACCTGGCCCATTTTTTCCTGAGTCCTAGCATTAAATTGCTTACAGAACTCCATTATGTTCAACCCTTTTGAACCAAGGGCTGGACCAACTGGAGGAGATGGGTTAGCCTGGCCACCCTTTACCTGTAGTTTCAGATAACCAGAGATTTCTTTAGCCATTTCCTAATCTAGTTTTTCTACTTGAATAAAGTTTAATTCTACGGGAGTATTTCGTCCGAAAATCTTAACCATAACGTTAAGTTTTTTCTTATCTTCAAATACTTCCTCAATCATACCCGAGAATCCACTAAAGGGACCGTCCATTACTTTAACAGTCTCTCCAACTATAAATGGTGTATCCAGTTTTTCCGCAAACTCATCAATCTCTTCAACACGTCCGAGGATCCTGTTGATTTCTGATTGACGTAATGGCTCAGGGGTTTTGGAAGCCCCCCCTTGGTTTGACCCTAAAAAACCGATTACTCCCGGTATACTTGTAATTACGTGATTAGCTTCTCCATGTCCGAGATCCGCATTGACCAAAACATAACCAGGAAAGAAATTTCTTTCCCTTACACGCTTTTTGCCATTACGCATTTCATATACTTTCTCAGAAGGTATCAAGACCTCAGGAATAAAATCTTCAAGCTTTTGTCGGGCAATTTCATTGTCCAAATAAGTCTTTGCTTTTTTCTCCTGACCTGCCACTACCCTGAGCACGTACCAATTGTGATCTGCCATCCCGTTATTTAAAATTTTTAGAATAAATCATAAAACCATGTCATGATATTTTCGAAAGTCAAATCGATAAGTCCGATGACCAAAGCGAAAATTAATGAAGCCACCAATACCAAAACAGCACTGTTTTGAAGTGAAGAATACTTTGGCCATGTGACCTTGTTCCTCATTTCATCAATGGACTCAATTACAAAATTTTTAACATTCATCCTTGTAAAATTTGTTTTTCAAAAGCTCCTTTCACCCTTTAAAGATTAATCAAACTCTTGATTATGTCATGTAAAGGATTAACTATTAAGCCTTAACCTCTTCATGGTTTTATCTTCCTTAGATTGCACGGGCGGAGAGATTCGAACTCCCATCAACGGTTTTGGAGACCGCTATTCTGCCATTGAACTACGCCCGTAGGTCTTACGAACCTCTAATAAGGAACGCAAAAGTAGTGAATCTATCCATAAGAAACAAATGCGATCCCGAAAAATTCAAGATCGCATTTGTAATATGGTCTATTAATAAACGATTAGTCCAAAATTTCAGTTACCTGACCAGCACCTACAGTCCTACCACCTTCTCTGATGGCAAATCTTAGTCCTTTTTCCAAAGCAACTGGGTTGATCAATTCAACTTTTATAGTGATGTTATCACCTGGCATAACCATTTCAACATTCTCAGGAAGAGTGATCTCTCCTGTAACGTCAGTAGTTCTTAAGTAAAACTGAGGTCTGTATCTGTTAAAGAAAGGAGTGTGTCTTCCACCTTCTTCTTTGGATAGTACATATACCTCTGCGTTAAAAAGAGAGTGAGGTGTTACAGAACCAGGCTTACAGATGATCATACCTCTTCTGATTTGGCTCTTTTCAATTCCTCTAAGCAACAAACCAACGTTGTCACCAGCTTCTCCTCTATCTAGAATCTTACGGAACATCTCTACACCAGTAACGGTAGATTTAAGTCCTTCAGCTCCCATACCAATGATATCAACACCTTCACCTGAATTGACAACTCCTCTTTCGATTCTTCCTGTTGCTACAGTACCTCTACCTGTGATAGAGAATACATCTTCAACTGGCATCAAGAAATCCTTGTCAATAGCTCTTTCTGGAAGCGGAATGTGATCATCCACAGCTTTCATCAATTCCATTACAGTATCTTCCCATTTGGCTTCACCGTTAAGCGCTCCAAGAGCAGAACCTGCAATTACTGGGATATTATCTCCATCAAAATCATAGAATGAAAGAAGTTCTCTAACTTCCATCTCTACTAATTCAAGTAATTCGGGGTCATCCACCAAATCTACTTTGTTCATGAATACTACCAAAGATGGTACACCTACCTGACGGGCAAGAAGGATGTGCTCTCTAGTTTGAGGCATTGGACCATCAGTGGCTGCAACTACAAGAATTGCACCATCCATCTGAGCAGCACCAGTTACCATGTTTTTAACGTAGTCAGCGTGACCTGGACAATCAACGTGGGCATAATGTCTAGCCTCCGTTTGATATTCTACGTGTGAGGTATTAATTGTGATACCTCTTTCCTTTTCTTCCGGCGCGTTATCGATGGAAGCAAAGTCTCTTAATTCAGAAAGACCCTTTCTGGCCAACACAGTAGTAATGGCAGCAGTCAAAGTAGTCTTACCATGATCGACGTGACCAATCGTACCTATGTTTACGTGTGGTTTGGAACGGTCAAAGGTTGCTTTTGCCATGCGTGAAAATCCTCTGTTTAGTTAAAGATTAAATTTCGTTAAAATTGTTAAATGTTCAGAGCCAACGATGGGATTTGAACCCATGACCTCTTCCTTACCAAGGAAGCACTCTACCCCTGAGCTACGTCGGCTTTTTACATCCAGTTATGCTTCTAAAAGCATAGAGCGGGAGACGAGGCTCGAACCCGCGACCTACAGCTTGGAAGGCTGTCGCTCTACCAACTGAGCTACTCCCGCTTATAAAATTGCTTTCCAATTTTTCAATTGGTTCACAAATTCTTTATTTAATATTTAGAAACCAAAAATTTCCAGCTTTATAACATAAAATTGTTTGTCGCTGGAATATTTCGTTCTCTTCTCTTGCTATTTTCCAAAGATAACAAAAAATAGTGGGGGAAACAGGATTCGAACCTGTGAAGACATAAGTCAACGGATTTACAGTCCGTCCCAGTTGGCCGCTTTGGTATTCCCCCAAAAACTTGATAATTTGTTACTCCTGAAAACCTCTTTTGGATTTCTTTGTTGTCGTAACGGATGGCAAAATTATACCCTTTTGGCAAACATTCAAAATAATCTAAAAAAAAAGTCAGGTTTTTTTCAAAAAGAAAAGTATCTCACTAATCATCAGCATTTTAATTATCATTTAAATATGGAGAAAGATAATACTCTTGGTACTCCCGAATCATTTCATCCTTTTCTCCCCCCTGAATCGACCTTACAAGCTCCAATACTCCTGGCTCATCTATAAATCCAAAAAGAGACTGAAAAGCAGCCAACCTTACATAATTCAATTTATGAACCCTCGCAAGCTGCGCTAGTGAGGAAATCGCTTCCTCCGTTGGTACTCCTTCTACACTTGCGAAAAAATCGCCGTAATACCCTAAAAAATAATACAGCGATTCACCCTCCAGAAGATCCAGTTTTTCTTGCATCCATCCTGCTTGACCTGTAATTTTCTGAATGGTTAAATAATCTGCCAATGGCGCAAGGATCCGAATGTTCTCCTCCTGTTTTAGGCGGTTAAACAATTCTTCCTTTTGGGTATCATTGCCCTCCAAATCCAAATAAGCCGTTAAGGCAGCTCCCGACACCTGATACGAGGGGGCATTGATCAACCTGTAAAACAATTGCTCATACTTCCTATTGTCAATCCCAGCCAATGCTTCGATGGCTGCTGCTCTCACTGCGTTGTTTGGATCTCCTTCTGCCATCTGAAGGATTTTATTCTCCAATTGAACAATGGCATCTGTTGCTGCTTCTAAGCGATTTAAACGATGCAACGCCAATTCTCTCACCACGTGAAAAGAATCATCCAATGCAAGCTGCATTGTGGGTAAAAAATCCAGGGCTTCACTATTGTTGCTTGTTAAACTATCCAGGGCTTCTACTCTTGCCAATCCGGATTGGGACCGGAAAAACTGTTTTGCCAAAAGCTCCCCACCCCTTGTCTCCTCTCTTACACTCAATATTTCGCTGTACTCGTCAAAAAGAGCCAGCTCTGTGTCTGGCCCATTCTCCAATGCAAATTGCTGACTGGCCTGGTCCATGGTATAGGTTTGCTCTATGCGTTCACCATCCTTGTAAATGCTTACCTTAAAAGGGATTTTAAAGATTGGAAACCTGGTAATATCTTGTTGTTGCTCAAGTGTCAAGAGTATATTGTCAGGCTGTGAATAATCCCAATTGATTTTTAACTCCGGATGTCCTGCGGAAAGAAACCATTGGTTAAAAAACCAGTTCAAATCTTTCCCTGACACCTCCTCCAAAGCCAGCCTTAGTTGGTGTACCTCCACACTACTCAAGGCATTTTCTTTTAAATAGAATCTAAGCCCTTCAAAAAACACTTCATCCCCCAAATACTTCCTTAGCATATGTAAGACCCTGCCTCCTTTGGCATAGGTATGACTATCAAACATGTCCTCGCTGTCTTCATGATAAAAACGGACTAAATCTAGCTGCTTTTCTTCTGCCTCACCCATGTATTGCTCTATGGCGTTAAAATGATGCATGTCTGCCTCATCCCTGCCTTCCTTGTGCTCAAGCCATAAGTATTCCGCATAATCTGCAAAGCCCTCATTCATGGTTAAATTAGCCCAGGACTCCGTCGTGACATAATTACCAAACCATTGATGAAACAATTCATGGGCAATGATATAGTCCCATTCACTGTCTAAGGCTTCTCGTTCATTCAAGTTAAGGGCTTCCATAAAAATGGACAATGTGGTGTTTTCCATAGCGCCAGAGACGAAATCTCTTACGACCACCTGATCGTATTTTTGCCAGGGAAATGGCATTTCAAGCAATGAAGAGAAGAAGCGTATCATTTCAGGGGTATTTCCAAAGACCATTTTAGCTCCTTCCTTGTATTTTGGTTCTACAAAATAGCGCAAGGCTAAACCTTCAATATTTTCTTCAATTGTAGCGAACTCACCTACCACCAATGCTGACAAGTATGGGGCATGTGGTAAATTCATTTGCCAATGGTCCGTTCTGGTACCATCAGCATTCTTCTGACTATTCACCATCTCTCCATTGCTAAGGCTGATGTATTGATCTGGTACAGTGAGGTAAAAATCATGGGTTTGCCGCTCATTAGGACTATCTATGGTTGGAAACCACTTTGAACTATGTACCGTTTCTCCCTGTGTCCAAATTTGAATGGGTTTGTCTTTTACTGCTCCGTCTGGGTTAATAAAGTACAAGCCTTTGGTGTCTGTAATAGCCGCACTGCCTTCTTTGCCTCCCTTCTCTGGGAAGGCAGTATAGGCAATAGCGATTTGAAGGGTGTCGTACCTACCCATTTTCTCAGGTAAAAACAAAGTCAACTTTTCCTGGTCATAATTGAACGTTAAAGGAAGATCTTCTCCCCCCTTTAGCATACTGGTACTGTGCACATCAAAATCCTTGGCATCCAAAACCAATGTTTTCTGAGGATAGATTAAGGGCTTTATGGTCAATATGGCTTCCCCATTTACCGTTTGGGCAGCGTAATCGAAATTAACTTTAAGTGCTGTATGCAACAAATCCCAATCCCTGGTTTTGCTGGCCTGGTACTCTCTAATTTTTGCCTCCTTCTCGCTAACAAGTGTTTTGTGCGCTGAGCTGACTGCTGTTACAGATGTATCAACTGATGCATTTTGGGAGATGTCCATCGTTCCGTTTCCAGGCGATGATGTTTTACATGAAATAAAGCAGAGCGATAGGGCCAGAAAACAACCTGAAGTTCTTAAGAGGAATGGCATGTATGTTTTGATATTTGATGTTATAAAGAGGATCAATCAATTCCCTGCGACCTTATTGCTAAATCCCAGGCTGTTAATACTTGTTTGTCGCTTGTCAAATTTAAAGAAACGATCGAAATTAAACCAAACAATTCGTTTTATAATCTTTTCCTTCCTACGAATGTCTTTCGCTAACGTTGAAAGGCCGAAAGTAGTTTTTCAAGAACAATACCAATAAAGACAATGACCATTCTATTCACCAACTAAGCGCCTTCATATCAGCCAAATTTTATAATTTCTACTACTCAAGAGAATAGAAAATTCAGGCCGATGACTGGCAATGCAAGCCATAATTCAGTTTAAAATAGTACTAATCCACTACTATGCGTCATAAAAAGGAAGACAAATGCTACTATTTCGCTAATTGTAGCATTTTCCTATTAAATTTATAAGATGCATCGCTTTTCAAAAAACACAAAGCCTTGGGTATTAGGTGGTTTTATACTGCTGAAATTTTTTATGCAGTATGTGCTTTTAAGCCCTACCTATGAATTACACAGGGATGAATTCCTCTACCTGGATCAAGGACATCATTTGGCATGGGGCTACATTTCCGTTCCTCCACTAACCTCATGGTTTTCTGCGGTCATCTATTTCCTTGGCAATGATGCGTTTTGGGTAAAATTCATACCTGCGATGTTTGGTGCATTGACAATCCTTGTGGTATGGAAAACTATTGAAGAACTCAAGGGAGATTTATTTGCTTTGGTCCTGGGCGCTACCTGTATTTTATTCTCCAGCCTTTTAAGCGTAAACATCCTATTCCAACCCAACTCATTCGACATTCTGAGTTGGACAGCATTTTCCTTTTTTCTCATTAAATATTTCAATTCTGAAAAATCAAAGTTTCTTTTTTTGGCAGCACTGATTTTCGCTTTAGGTTTTTTGAATAAGTACAATATTCTTTTCCTAATCATCGGTATTTTCCCAGCCATCCTACTGACTTCACAACGGAAAATGTTTTTGAAAAAAGAGTTTTATCTTGCCATTGCTCTGGGATTGTTTCTAATCAGCCCCAATCTTGTATGGCAATATGAAAATGATTTTCCTGTCGTTTGGCACATGACAGCCTTAGCAGAAAAGCATCTTGTCCACGTAGATAGGCTAGGATTTTTAAAAGCTCAAATTCGTTTTTTCGCAGGTTCATTAATTGTGATTTTTTCTGCCCTATATGCACTCTGTTTTCATCCTCCTTATCAGAAATTCAGGGCCTATTTTTGGTCCTTCTTTTTCACTCTTATCATTTTTGTTTCCCTAAGAGCAAAAGATTATTACGCCATAGGTCTTTACCCCATTTATATTGCTTTTGGGTCGGTTTACCTTTCAGGGATTTTAAAGAATGACTGGAAATATTATCTCAGGCCAGTACTTATTGTAATCCCTCTACTGATTTTTATTCCCTTTTATAAAATTTCATTCCCAAATCGAGCCCCTGAATACATCCTAAATCATGGCAGCAGCTATAAAGATTCGGGTATGCTTCGGTGGGAAGATGGTAAAGACCATACACTTCCACAGGACTTTGCCGACATGCTGGGCTGGAAAGAATTGGCCCAAAAAGTCGATGCCATTTACAGGGATTTGGAGCTAAAGGATCCTAACCAAACCCTGGTCCTATGTGACAACTACGGTCAGGCAGGCGCTATAAATTATTACAGCAATGCCTCCATCAAAGCCGTTTCTTTCCATGCAGATTATATCAATTGGTTTGTATTTGACCATCAATACAAGCACCTGATCAGGGTTTTATATTTTGATGAGAATAATGAAGAACTGAAAGAAACAGGCCGCTACTTTTTAAAGGGAGAAATATCGGATTCCATCACAAATCCATACGCTAGAGAATTCAAAACAATGATTTTCACTTTTAAAGAAACTAAAATTAATATTAACGAGCGGATTAAACATGAAATTGAAACTGTCAAAAAAAGTCAAAAATGAGACAGCAGTGGGATATCGATTGCCAACTTCAGGCATGAGCCAATATTGAATTAAAATTATAGGACACTGTAAATATTCAAGATTTCAGTCTATCTCAGAGGCAATATAAATACTTATTTAGGCCATATTGGGAAGGATCTGGTTTTTTGGAATTGTTCTAAACAAAGCATAACTATTGCTACAGTCAGTATCAAGACCAGCATTCAATTGGGGTTATAAATTCTTTTAATCCACATTCTCAAAAATTAGCTCCTTTTAAAATTAAGATACTCAGAAGCCAAAACTTTAGAGAAAAGCACAAAAATCGCAGGAATTGCACCATTTTTACCTTTAAGATTTAGTATTCTAAAAACAAGGATTTATATTTGTCGGGCTTATTGAGATCAAAAAATTTTTAATAGTCCTAATCAAGGCCTTTCACTAGTAAAACTGAAAATAATTCGGAAGATGAAATACAAACGAATACTCCTTAAGCTTAGCGGAGAAGCCCTGATGGGAGACAATAGCTATGGCATTGACTCCAAAAGACTCCAAGAATATGCTTCTCAAATAAAAAGCGTTCATGACATGGGCGTTGAAATTGCCATTGTAATCGGTGGGGGAAATATATTTAGAGGTGTTCAGGCTGGCAAGGTAGGCATAGACAGGGTACAAGGTGACTACATGGGCATGTTGGCGACACTGATCAATGCTATGGCCCTTCAGAGTTCTCTAGAGCAAAACGGCATTTTTACGCGTCTAATGTCTGGAATTAAAGTAGAAAGTGTCTGCGAACCATTTATTAGAAGAAGAGCAATCCGTCACCTGGAAAAAGGTAGAGTTGTGATTTTTGGTGCCGGTATTGGCAACCCTTACTTCACAACCGATTCCACAGCTAGCCTAAGGGCAATTGAGATTGAAGCAGAGGTAGTACTAAAAGGTACCCGAGTGGATGGTGTTTATACCGCAGATCCAGAAAAAGACCCCACTGCCACGAGATATACCAACATTACTTTTCAAGAGGTTTACGAAAAAAACCTGAATGTAATGGACATGACAGCATTTACCCTTTGTCAAGAAAACAACCTTCCAATAATTGTTTTTGACATGAACAAAACGGATAATCTATTGGACCTGATCAACGGCAAAGAAGTCGGAACTTTGATTACATCTAAATAACTTAACTCATGGAAGAGATCCAGCTATACTTAGACGAGGCAAAATCGCTAATGGATAAATCGATTCAGCATACTGTTGCTGAATTGGTAAAAATAAGGGCAGGAAAAGCAATGCCTAATTTTCTTGATGGAATAATGGTTTCTTATTACGGAAACCCTACACCACTTCAACAAGTAGCTTCAGTTACAACACCTGATGCAAGAACCCTGGCCATCAAACCATGGGAGCCAAAGTTAATCCCAGAAATAGAAAAAGCAATCATCAATTCAGATCTTGGCTTGAACCCTCAAAACAATGGAGAAATGGTTTTATTGACCATCCCACCACTAACAGAGGAAAGAAGAAAAGGACTGGTAAAGCAGGTTAAAAACGAGTGCGAAAATGGTAAAATAAGTATAAGAACCATTAGGAAAGACACCAACGATGCATTAAAAAAACTCCTCAAAGATGGTGCTGCAGAGGATGAAGTAAAAAGAGCAGAGGACATCGTTCAAAAAATGACGGACAACCACTCTATAAAAATTGATGAACTCTTCACTAAAAAAGAAGTAGAAATAATGAAAGTTTAACGCTTTCAACATCAAACAAATAATCAAGCCCTGCATTTAAAATGTCAGGGCTTTTTTTATACCTAATTGATTCTCGAAATGCCCGCAATGCGACCTATAGTGGTAGGTGAATAGTTAAAAGGGGTTTCATAAGGCACTAATACAACTATTGTCTTTTCAACCCAATCCTAATTTTTTAATACCGGCCACTCTTATATAAAGTGTAGTTAAATAATGAGCGCTAAGTAAGCGAAAAGCCATAAAAAAAATACTGACCATCGAGTATTTTGATATATCAAGAAAAAGTTTTCATTAGCCTGCAATGGTACTGATGATAGGATAAAAAGAAATAAAGAACAGACAGCCAAGAGCTGACCATTCTTTTCTGTTTTAAACCTTATGGCACAAATATAATCAAATAGAAGGAGATAAAAAACAAAGCCAATCACCCGCACAAAACACAACAAAACCTTGTTAACATTTGGCAATCCTTAAGATAACCTAGTAAAGAAGGCCCAACACAATTGCCCTAAGTCAAAATAAAGCCCAAGCACATATTAGTTAAGATGGACAGTCAATAGTGCCTCTCATTCAGTGAATGAAAATACTGATACAAAACCCCTGAAGACAACACCTATTTACCCTTCAAAGCCAAAATCTACCTTAGCCAACAACCAACACTTACTTTTATCATATTTTATCATAGAATATACATTTTCATTTTTAATATTATTTCAACGATACACTAACGATTCGAAACATATAATCGTGTTATTTTAACACTTTATTAGAATAAACGTACATCATTAACATTTCGTAATACCTTTTAAATCCACACCCTCCTTGCCCAATTGTTTATCTTAAAAATTACTATCAACTTTAAAGTGTCATATTAACCTTTCTTTAATAATTTTTAACCTAACTAAATAAAGAATGCAAAACTATTTACCCAAAATTAAATTGTTTTTGTTAGGCCTGGCATTGCTATTAGCAAGTAGCCTAACATTACATGCACAGTCCAAAGAAGTGACGGGAACTGTCATTTCCGGAGAGGATAACCTACCCTTACCGGGTGTCTCGGTACTGGTAAAAGGCACTGTAAGAGGTGCGGTATCTGATATAGATGGAAAATATAAAATCACATTACAACCATCTGATCAAACTATCATATTTTCTTTCGTAGGTTTCGAAAGTAAAGAGGTGACAATTAGTAACCAAAGCACCGTTGACATCACCTTAAACCCTGACATGCAATCACTAAGCGAAGTGATCGTGGTTGGATACGGGGAACAGAAGAAGGAAACCATTACAGGTTCCGTAGCTACTGTTAAAGGTGCTGATCTGGTAAAATCACCGGCCATGAACCTTTCAAATTCTATCGCAGGTAGAATGTCTGGTGTAATCGCCGTGAATAGAAGCGGTGAGCCAGGTTATGACGGTGCAGGTATTAGAATTCGTGGATCCAATACCCTTGGAAACAACGATGCTTTAATTGTAATTGATGGAATTCCCGCAAGAGCTGGCGGTATTGACCGATTAAACCCTAATGACATTGAAACCATCTCTGTATTAAAAGATGCATCTGCAGCCATTTATGGAGCAAGGGCCGCAAATGGTGTAATTCTGGTAACAACCAAAAGAGGTAAAGAAGGCAAGCCCGAACTTACCTATCAGTTTAACCAAGGATTTGCCCAACCTACTACTATACCTAAGTTGTCTGATGCCGCTCAGTATGGTGAAATGCTCAACGACCTGAACGTTTATGAGCTTCCTTCCAGCGAATGGAGATCTGCTACAGATGCCTATAGATCTACAGGTACTTACCTAACACAGGGAGGGCAGGAAAGAACTGCGCCATTTAGCCCTGAAGCATTGGCATTGCACCGATCAGGTACTGACCCTTGGAACTACCCTAATACTGATTGGTATGGTGAGACTTTAAAAACCTGGTCTCCACAGACAAGGCACAATTTGCAGTTGAATGGCGGTTCAGAAAGTTTAAGGTACATGGCTTCTTTGGGCTACCAAAATCAGGATGCCTATTACAAAAATTCAGCAACAGGATTCAAGCAATATGACATGCGAATCAACCTGGATGCAAAGATCAATGAATACATTGACCTTCAATTAGGCGTATTGGCAAGGCAAGAGTACCGCTTTTTCCCTACCAGAGGAGCAGGTGCTATTTTCAGAATGCAGATGAGGGGCAAGCCACATGAGCCTGCTTATTGGCCTGATGGCAGACCTGGTCCGGATATTGAAAATGGAGAAAACCCAGTGGTGATCACTACAAATGCTACTGGATACGACAGAGATACAAGAAATTATTTCCAAACCAATGGTGCTTTGAATATCAAAATACCAGGGGTTGAAGGATTGAAATTTCAGGGAACAGCCGCAATTGATAACCTCAGCAGATTCCAAAAAAGATGGGAAACGCCATGGATCCTATACCAAAAAGGCAATGGCTTTGAGGCAGATGGAGTAACACCTATACTTGTTCCCAGTCAAAGGGGACCAGCTGAACCAAGATTAAGGCAAGAAAACATCAACCAATTGAACATATTGCTAGGCGGTATTCTTACCTACGAAAAGCAAATTGGTGATCACAGTTTTAATGCCCTGGCAGGTGTCAATAAAGAAACTGTCGAAGGGGATGATTTCTTTGCCTACAGAAGATACTTTATCTCTCCAGCCATCGACCAGATGTTTGCAGGTGGAGATTCTGAAAAAGACAACGGTGGTGGGGCTTTTACCAGAGGTCGTCTCAATTATTTCGGAAGGGTTGCTTACAACTACCAGGAAAAATACCTTTTAGAATTTCTTTGGAGGTTTGATGGTTCTTATATCTTTCCTGAAGCTTCCAGATTTGGTTTTTTTCCAGGTGTAATGGCCGGTTGGGTGGTTTCAGAAGAAGATTTCTGGAAAAACAATATCTCTGCCATGGACTTCTTCAAAATCAGAGGATCCTGGGGACAAATGGGTAATGACCAAATATATTATGACGACGAACTTCAGGAATACCAGTTCCTGGCCACTTATGGTTTCAGAAGTCAGATATTGGAAAACACAGAAGCCAAAACTTTGTATGAAACCAGGGTTCCTAACAATGCAATTACCTGGGAAGTGGCGAACAATTCTAACATAGGAATAGAAGGTCAAATGTATCAAGGAAAAGTTTTCTTCGAATTTGATTACTTCTATAACAAGCGTACCAATATCCTTTGGAGAAAAAATGCATCTGTTCCTCAGTCAAGTGGGTTAGCTTCTTTGCTACCTGCTGAGAATATCGGAGAGGTAGAAAACAAGGGTTTTGACATCAATATTGGTTACAGGGGGCAAAAGGGAGACCTCTCCTACAGTGTCAGCGCAAATGGTGGCTATGCCAAGAACAACATTCTTTTCTGGGATGAGCCTCCTGGAGCACCCGCATGGCAACTGTCTACCGGAAAGCCTATGAATACTCCAGACCCAGTATACTTATACGACGGTGTATTCCCTAACCAGGCTGCTATAGATTCTGAAAACCTGGATTATTCAGACATTACCAATAATCTACGTCCTGGCGACATGAAGTTTAAAGATTACGATGGTGATGGTCATATCACGCCTCTGGATAGGGTCAGGCTTGATAAAAACAATATCCCAAGGTTTCAGGGTGGTGTCAATCTTAACGCCTCCTTCAGAAACTTTGACTTAGCGATACTGTTCCAGGGAGCTGCCGGTGCCATTGCACAGGTAAGTCTTGGAGAATCTGGAAACATTGGTAATTATCTTTTGGAATTTTACGAAAACAGGTGGACAGTCGACAATGAAAGCTCGGAATACCCTAGAATTGCCAACAGGAGTGACCAGTATTATTCCAATGGAAATGATTTTTGGTTCAGAAGTTCAGATTACATTAGGTTAAAAAACTTTGAAGTAGGCTATACTGTTCCCGAGCAATTTGGCGACAGGTTCGGCATAAGCAACCTAAGGTTCTATGCCAACGGGCTAAATCTCATCACCTGGGATAAACTAAAAGTCTATGATCCTGAATCTGATAACGCTACAGGACAATATTACCCACAAGCTAGGGTAATCAACGCTGGTTTGTCCGTAACATTCTAAATCTCAAAACCTTGAATATGATGAAAAATATAAAATATCTAGGGTTGGCATTAACGATCTCTTTTCTCAATTTCTCTTGTGATGAAGAGTTTTTAAATGCACCACCCCAAGGAGAAGTTTCTGAATCTGCCGTATGGACAGATGCAGGGCTCGCAGAAGCATTTGTGACTGACCTTTACATAGGTTTAGGTCAGGGTGGTTTTAGTGAGCAGGCTTTGGCCTCATTAACAGATGAAGCCATCTTTACCCACCCGGGCAGGAATATAACCACAATCACTGAAGCCAGGTCTAACCCACAAGAACCAGGATGGATGGACTATACCAGAAACTGGCCAGACTTGTACAGCAATTTGAGAGCAACCAATATAGCGATCGACAACCTGTCAACCCCACTATTTGACAATGATGGCGGAATAGCAGATCGTTTGTTAGGTGAAGCATCATTTATGCGTGCCTACTTTCACCATCAATTGTTAAGGAATTTCGGTGGTATACCAATTGCCGACAAGACCTTTACTCTAGACGAGGAAACCTACGAACTTCCGAGAAATACCTATGAAGAAGTAGTGGATTTTATAATCGCTGATTTAGATAAAGCGGCTACTTTATTGGCTGGAAAAGACCTCGTCAGAGGTAGAGCAAATGAAATTGCCGCCCTTGCCTTGAAGTCAAGGGTACTGATTTACGCAGCCTCTGACTTGCATGACATGTCTACAGCCTCCTCAAAATCGCCTGTGATTTCAAGTTACCAAAACAAGGAACTCATTGGTTATTCCAGTGGCAGCCAAACAGAACGATACCAGGCTGCTGCTGCAGCAGCCAAAGCCGTTCTTGACAAGGCAAGTGGAAATATGCTGGACCTATCGGCACCTTTATCTCCTGAGGAAGCTATTCAAACTTATATGAATAACTCACTTTCGAGAAATGGTGGAGAGAAAGAAATGATATTCGGAAGGTACTTCTTGGCCCAAAAGCCAGAAACCGGCGGACGTCATGGCCTTCACAATGGCCCAAATGGATACAATAACTGGGCAGGAAACACCCCTGTACAACTTCTCATCGATGATTATCAAATGATGGATGGCTCAGATTTTGATTGGGACGATGAGGAACATGCAAGTGCTCCTTATGAGGACCGTGAGCCAAGATTTTATGCAACTTTCCTTTATGAAGGTGCTCCATGGAAACCACGTTCCTCAGCAAATCAAGCAAGGGATCCATTAGGTCAAATCCAAACAGGAACTTATGAAGTACTCAATGGTGAAGGCCAAAAAGTAACTCATTTTGGTCTTGACACCAGAAATAGCCCTATTGAGGATTGGAATGGCAGTTACACCGGCTATTATATCCGGAAATTTGTAGAGCCAGATCCGAACTTCGTAGATCAGAACACCTGGCAGGAAATTCCCTGGCCAAATATTCGGTTTACCGAAGCTGTCTTTAATTACGCGGAAGCGAATATTGGCTTAGGCAATGATGAGGAAGCCAGAACCTATTTAAACAAAATCAGATTTAGAGCAGGTCTTCCAGCCGTGACTGCCTCAGGTGAGGAATTAATGGAAGTCCTTATCAATGAGAAGCGCAAGGAGATGGTCAATGAGGAGCAACGGTATTATGATGCGAGGCGTTGGATGATTGCTCCAGATACTTTTGGAAGACAGGCCAATGGAATCAATATCGTGGGAACGCTAAAATCAGGCAAGGACGTAACTATCTACAGTTACAATACTGAAAATTACGATTATTCCTATGAGGTAATCAACATTGATCCTGGCAAGGAAAATCGACTCTGGCTTGACAAAATGTATTTTATGCCAATCAATTTTGATGAAATGCAGCGAAACAGAGAACTCATTCAAAATCCAGGTTACGAAGATTAATCTAATTTCTGTAGACAATAAAAAAGAGCGATCAATTGATCGCTCTTTTTTGATTTATAGAAAGGCAAAGAATGTCTTCCCAAATAAGTTGCAGACCTGCTACTTGGGAATGAAGCAAATCCAAAACAAAGTTACGATTCAATTATTATCCTCTCATGATTAATAAGGGCATCAAAAGTCCTCTCCACTCAAAAGAACAAGGATTTAGGCTTTAATCATTAAATCTTTATCTGTAGGATAAGCCTTCTCTTTATAAGGAGAAGCTGTCAAAACTCATTATATTAGCATTACTATTGAATCATTCCTATGTCCAATATTCTACGCAATAAAATACTGTTTACTTTCGCCCTGTTGGCATTGATTGGCTGTCAAAAGGAATCGATTGAAACAAATGAATTAAAGCAATTTACACTTTTAAACCCTCAGGAAAGTGGGGTAATGTTTGAAAATACGCTTACAGAGGGATTGAATACTAACATACTCATGTATGAATATTTTTATAATGGCGGAGGAGTAGCTGTTGGAGACCTTAATGGAGATGGTTTTGAGGACCTGTATTTTTCTGGCAATATGGTTGAAAACCGCCTTTACCTCAACAAAGGAAACATGCAATTTGAGGACATCACCGCTCAGGCAGGTGTGGCCACCAAAGCTGCTCCATGGAAAACAGGAACGTCCATGGCTGATGTAAATGGAGATGGCCTTTTGGATATCTATGTATGCTACTCAGGAAATTTACCTCCTGGTAAAAGAAAAAACCAACTCTTTATCAATCAGGGAAACTCGGAGAATAACCTCCCAACTTTTATAGAGATGGCTGGTCATTATGGTGTAGACAGTGAGGCTACCAGTACACAGGCAAGTTTCTTTGACTATGACAATGATGGGGATCTGGATCTTTTTCTACTCAACCACAATCCAAAATCAATCCCCATATTGGATGAAGCCAATACAAAGGAAATTTTGAAAATGACAGACCCAGCCGGGCCTCAATTATTCAGGAATGATGGGGAAACTTTTACAGAAGTTACTGAAAAAGCTGGGATCTTAAAGGTGGCTTTATCCTATGGCCTGGGAGCAGGAATAGCAGACACCAATGGCGATGGTTGGCTGGACATATATATTAGCAATGACTATACAGTTCCTGACTATCTGTATCTCAATAATGGTGATGGGACCTTCACAAATAACATTAACAATGCTTTGGGGCATATTTCGCACTTTTCAATGGGAAATGATATTGCAGACATAAACAACGATGGACACGCGGACATTTTCACTTTGGACATGCTACCGGAAGACAATAAAAGACAAAAGCTTCTAATGGCTCCAGACAACTACGAGAAGTTTGAATTCGGCCTGAAAATGGGTTTTCATCACCAATACATGCGCAACATGTTGCACATTAACAATGGCAATGGGGATTTTAGTGAGGTTGGACAGATGGCGGGAATTTCAAATACAGACTGGAGCTGGTCTGCCTTGTTTGCAGATTTTGACAATGATGGGTTAAAAGATTTGTTCGTCACCAATGGTTATGCCCGGGATTACACCAATCAGGATTTCCTGAAATACATGGCAGATTACTTAAAAAACAATAAAAACGGACTTAGAAGAGACAACGTCCTGGAATTGGTTCATCAAATGCCCTCCTCAAATCTCCATAACTACATCTATAAAAATCTTAACGGATATAAATTTGAGAATAAAGTGGAATCCTGGGGCTTAGATCAAAAAGTAAACACCAATGGTGCAGCATACGCTGATCTGGACAACGATGGGGACATGGACCTGATAACAAATAATATCAATCAACCCGCCTCTATTTATAGAAACAACGCAGATAGTCTCTCCAGTGAGAATTACTTAAAGGTAAACTTAAAAGGCGCGCATAAAAACAGCTTTGGGATAGGTGCAAGAATACGTATTTATTCAAACGGAAAATTGCAACAGCAGGAGCAAATGCCAGTCAGAGGGTACCAATCCTCTGTAAGTCCAATCCTACATTTTGGTTTGGGAACAGCTACCAGTATAGATTCTTTAGAAATTTTATGGCCAGGCGGTCAAGTGGAACGTCTACGAGACATTAAGGCAAACCAAACCCTCACCCTTGCTCAGCAAAATGCGGATGAGAAATTATATAAACAGGAAAAGACACTAACCTTGTTAGCTAAAATCCCTTCCCCAATTGATTATAAGCCCATCTCGAAATCAATCAATGATTTCAAAAGGCAGCCACTTTTGGTAAACCCAATATCTTTTTCGGGACCGGTAATGGTTAAAGCTGATATCAATAACGATGGGTTGGAGGATATTTTTATAGGAGGACAAGCTGGCGAATCGGGCCTTTTATGGATGCAAGTTCAAAAAGGTGTTTTCAAAGAAAGAAAACACCAGCCTTTGAAACTGACCGAGACCACCAGGACACCGATGCAGTGTGGGCTGATTTTAATGGAGATGGAACCATTGATTTATACGTCGCTAGTGGAGGCTATGGCGATTTCCTTCCCACAGACGAGCGACTACAAGACAGGTTGTATTTAAATGACGGAAAGGGAAATTTAAGCCGAATTGATCATTCCCTTCCAACGATGCTTACCAGTACCGGAGCAGTCGCAGCTAATGACGTCAACAAAGATGGATTTCCTGATCTTTTTGTTGGGAGCAGGGTGATTCCAGGCCGCTACCCTGAAATCCCGAAAAGTTACCTCCTTATAAACAATGGTGAAGGGCTTTTTCGGGATGAAACGGAACTATGGTGTAAGGACCTTAGCACTCTTGGTCTGATTACAGATGCGGAATGGGTAGACTTGAATGGAAATGGCAATGTTGAACTGATTGTAACTGGAGAATGGTTGCCACTCACCGTATTTGAAAATGACGGGCAAAACCTCCACAATGCCAGCTCAGACTATTTCCAACATGAATACAATGGATGGTGGAACAGCCTCCACATCTCAGACGTGGATTCAGACGGTAGGCCAGATATTATTGTCGGCAACCAAGGCTTGAACAGCCAGGTGAAAGTTAGTACCGACGAACCTGCGGAAATGCATTATAAAGATTTCGACAATAACGGAGCAGTAGACCCCATTTTGAGTTTTTACATTCAGGGAAAATCTCACCCTTTCCTTACCCGAGACGAGCTTCTTGATCAAATATCCATGATGCGTACCCGGTTTACGGATTATGAAACCTATGCTGAAGCTGGGTTAGAAAATATTTTCAGTAAAGAGGAATTGGAAAACGCAGGGTATTTCAAAGCAACTTTATTAGAAACAAGCCTTTTTCTTAACAAGAAAGAAGGATTTCAAAAAACTACCCTACCTTCGGAAGCTCAAATATCTCCGGTATTTGCGATTGAAAGTCTGGACATAAACAAAGATGGTCATTTGGATTTGATCCTAACAGGGAATATTTCCAATGCCCGACTCCGCTTTGGTAAATTTGATGCAAACCATGGACTTGTGTTCTTAGGGGATGGCAAAGGTGATTTTGAATACCTCCCTCAACGTTTTTCAGGATTGAATTTAAAAGGAGATGTTCGAAGTATTTTAGCAATTGATGACCTACTCCTATTTGGCATTAATCAAAAAATGATAAAAGCTTACCAAGCGGGGCAAAATTAAATACACAGCCAATGAATACTTTAAAGATAAATCTTAAAAAGCCATTTGGGACTGTTTATTTTGTTTTTGTCCTAACAACTTTGCTGCTGATAAATTCCTGTCAGGCACCATTACCCAAGCAGGAAATCCCTGCCAAAAGCATAGAATGGGTCACTGAGAAAATGACTGAGTTGATGGTTCACGACATCACCAATCCACCTTTGGCCGGCAGGTTTTATGGCTATGCTTGTCTTTCAGGCTATGAAACCATTGCCAGTATGAATAAAGATTACCCCTCATTTACTGGGTTTTTAAACGAATTCCCCTCAGTATCAATCCCTGAAAATGAAAGCCCATCCATTGAAATAAGCGCGCTATTTGCCATGCTTCAAACGGCAGCCGCGATGCAACCTTCCGGCTCTCAGCTCAAGTCATTAAGACAATCCTTCTCTGATTCCTGTAAAACATGGGGCTATTCAGAAGAAGAAATTTCTGCTGCAGAGCAATACGCTACAAAAATAAGTGGACAAATATTAAATTATGCGCAGAAGGACAAATACCGTGACATTAGCAATTATCCCAGGTACCAACCTTCCGAAGGAGAAGGGAATTGGTACCCTACACCACCTGGGTATTTTGCGCCAGTAGAACCTTATTTCAATACGGTCAGGCCATTTACCTTAAAAACTGCCGACCAATTCCAACCTTTACCACCGGTGGCCTTTTCAACAGACCCTAACTCAGAATTTTACAGTTTAATGCAGGAAGTTTACTCCCTGGAAATGAACAAAGAACAACGTGAAATCGCTGGATTTTGGGATTGTAACCCATTTGCGCTAGAGGAAACGGGACACCTTATGGTAGGGATCAAACAGATCTCCCCTGGAGGGCACTGGATGGGCATTACTGCAATTGCCTGCCAGCAATCAAACCTGGACTTTTATGAAACTTTAAAAATCAATTCTTTGGTAGCCATCGGTTTAATGGATGGGTTTATCAGCTGTTGGGATGAAAAATACAGAAGCGACAGGATAAGGCCTGAAACAGCCATCCGCAAGTACATAGACCCAAACTATCAACCCATGCTTCAAACACCTCCTTTTCCTGAATACCTCAGTGGACACTCGACCATATCTACCACTTCAGCAGTCATTCTCACCTACTTTTTTGGTGACAATTACAAATACACAGATACTGTAGAGGAACAATATGGTTTGGGCAGTAGAAGTTATACTTCTTTTATGCATGCGTCTGAAGAGGCAAGCATCTCCAGATTATATGGTGGTATACATTATATGGATGCCATTACCAGAGGACAGGATCAGGGCAAAGAAGTTGGAAATTGGATTATTGAAAATTATCAAAAGCACCTGAGCCACTCAAGTCGATATTAAAAAGCGCTTAAAATATTATTTTTATATCTTTACAATTATGACATCAAGAAATTTACAATATCATTTCAAATCTTATCTATTTGGGCTTATTCTACTTTTCATAATGAGTTCTTGTGGTAAAAGTGACTCTTACAAAAAGCTTTTGGCTGAAAAATATTACCTGGTAGCGGCCAATGAAAAATTGACAGAAACCATGGTTCACGACATATTTTCTCCTCCAGTTGCGAGTAGAATTTATGCTTACCCTTCCATAGCAGCTTATGAGGTAGCTGTACTTGCCGCTCCGGATGAATTTTATTCCCTGATGGGACAATTGAATGAATCCAGTGCCCTTTCGATAAATGCTGCTGATTATGAGCAGGCCAATTTTCAATTGGCAAGTCTTGCTGCTTATTATAAAGTGGCGATACAGTTAATATTTACTGAACAATTTCTGATAGAGGATAGAGAAGCTTTATTTGAGGAAATTAAAAATGCAGGAATGCCTGAAGAGGAATTTCAAGCCTCCCTAGCCCTGGGAGAAGCAGTAGCAGATGAAATATTAGCTTATGCTTCTGAAGACAATTACCACCAAAGCAGGTCCTTCGGTAAATACACTGTTAAAAATGACTTAGGAAGTTGGAAGCCTACCCCTCCTGCTTATATTGAAAGCATAGAGCCCCACTGGAATAAAATAAGGCCCTTTTTCTTGGATTCAGCCAGCCAGTTTGCCCCTGTGGCTCCACCTCCATTTGACACTATTCCTGAAAGCACTTTTTTTTCAAGATGCCATGGCTGTCATGGATGCAGGAAATAATATGGAGGGAGAACAAGAAGAAATAGCCTTCTTTTGGGACTGCAACCCTTATAAAATGAATGTTAAAGGGCATGTAATGTTCGCAGAAAAGAAAATCACTCCCGGAGGACATTGGATGGGCATTGCTGGCATTGCGGTAAAAAACAAAGGCATGGAATGGAAAGCTACCGCCGAAACCCTAGCTACTACCTCTATCTACCTATTTGACGGCTTTATTTCCTGCTGGGATGAAAAATACCGCAGTGCATTGATAAGACCAGAAACCTATATCAATTTATACATGGATGAAAATTGGTTACCATTGTTACAAACACCACCTTTTCCTGAGTATACAAGTGGACACAGTGTAGTATCTACCGCTGCTGCAGAGGCTTTGACGAAATTACTTGGTGAACCCTTCCATTTCATTGATTCTACAGAGGTTAAATATGGGTTAGGTGTCAGGGAATTTGATTCTTTCCGTATTGCTTCAACGGAAGCTGCCATTAGCCGCTTTTTTGGAGGTATCCATTACCTTCCGGCCATTGATAACGGCGTTGAACAAGGAAAGGAAATTGCCCAGATGATCAATCAAAAAATAAAGACCCGAAAAGAATAATTACAATTGAGCTAATCAATAGTCCTTCTGTTTCGTCAGGAAATAGAAGGACTATTGGCTTGATTTTTAAAGATTAAATAAAGAATTTTTTATCCCGAATATAATCCATTACATGTGGATGTAGCAAATATTTCACCGAGCCTCCTTTACTTATCGTTTTACGAATGAAAGTTGCAGAGATGTCAAGTAAAGGCGCCTCCACAAAATGAATGTTTTTATGTTTCAGGTCTTTGCTTTTCCCTGGCCTGGGATAGACATATATTTTGTATTGATTTAATAACTCCTCACTGTTTTTCCATTTGTGAAAATGATTCAGGTTATCACCTCCTAGGATAAGGGAAAAATCATGGGTTGGGTATTGTTCAGAAAGATAGGTGAGCGTATCGATTGTATAGCTGGGTCTGGGCATGTGAAATTCCGTGTCCTTCACTTTGAATTTAAAATGATCGGCTGTGGCAAGTTCCACCATTTTGAGCCTATCAAATTCATGTAACAAAGACTTGCTTGATTTTAACGGATTTTGAGGCGACACAATAAACCAAACCTCATCCAGATCAGTTTGATCCTGCATCGTATCAGCAATGATCAAATGCCCTATGTGGATTGGGTTAAATGACCCAAAAAAAAGTCCTACTTTCAAAATAATTATTTATTTATAAAATCTTTGACCAATGCTTCAGCTTCTTTTAAGGAACGATTCAGGTCTTCATTGACAAGGACAACATCAAATTGCTTTTCGAAACCCATTTCAAATTTCGCTTTATAAATCCTTCTTGAAAGGCTTTCTTCAGATTCTGTACCTCTGTCCCGCAACCTTTGAGCCAAATCCTCCATTGAAGGGACTTTTACAAAAACAGCTAGTGCTTTGTCTCCAAAATATTTTTTAAGATTGATACCTCCTTTTACATCTACGTCGAAAATGACATGCCTTCCTTCAGCCCAAATCCTTTCAATTTCTTCTTTTAGCGTACCATAAAAGTTACCTGCATATACTTCTTCCCATTCGATAAAGGCATCCTGATTGATTTTTTCACGAAATTCTTCAGGTGACAAAAAATAATAATCTTTACCATTTTGTTCCTCTCTGCCTCGCTTGTCTCTGGTACATGCAGAGATGGAGAAACCTAGAAGTGGTTCATATTCTAAAAGATGCTTGACAATAGTAGTTTTACCAGATCCGGATGGAGCTGAAAATATTATGACTTTTCCTTGAGGCATAAATTTTATTTTAATTCCTGAATTTTTTGCCTGATAGTGGCTGCCAATTCGGAGGGTACCATGTGCTTGGTACATTTATTTTGCAAAATCTCTTTGATCACTTTTTCCAAGTGGTAATGCTCAAAACATGGTTGACATTTTGCTAACTTTTCGTTAAGCATCTCCTTTGAATCAACCGCTCCCTCTCCATCCAAAATGCTTTCTAATAGTTCAAAGCATTTGTTTTCATCGCTACAGTTTTGCTTTCTTTCGCTGGATGTGTTTAGATTCTTGTCCATTTTAAGTATTTTCGATGCTATTTTTATTCTTCCTCAGTATCATAACCCATATTTTCAGCATAGGAACGAAGTTTATCCTTTAAAAGGTTCCTTGCTCGATGAAGTCTAGACCTTACAGTTCCAATTGGGATGTCCAAAATCTTTGCCATCTCTTCGTAAGTAAACCCTTCAAGGTCGCAAAGAATGATTACTGTCCTAAAATCAACAGCAAGACTATTCAGTGCATTTGAGATCTCATCTCCCAACATATCCTTGACCGCATCCACTCTTAAATCAGAGGTCATACTATAGTCAACATTATCAGAGTTATAATAAGTTTCCACCTCCTGGTAATCTACCTTGGCGGGTTGCTTACTCTTCTTCCGATATTCATTGATAAAGCTATTTTTCAGTATCCTGAATAACCAGGCTTTGGCATTCGTTCCTTTCTCAAAAGAATTAATAAACCTGTATGCCTTAAGATAGGTATCCTGTACCAAATCCTTGGCATCATCCTCATCAAAAGTCAACCTGTACGCAAAATTGTACATAGAGTCTATATGAGGCATGAATTCATGATCAAAAATGTTATTTTTATCTTTATCAGAATATTTTTTTCTTTGTACTTCGGACATAGACCATAAAATTACTAATTGGGTTTATTTATAACTAATTTTCCTCAAGAAAGTCGCTATAATTTCATTCTTTTGACCCAAGATAAATTCTTATTAAATCTCGCAGATAGTAATATGCTCTTATTTCGGCTGTTTTCCAAACTACCTCTGGAAGTATTGTTTATTTTTTCGGACCTATTTTATCTATTGGCCTACTATGTCTTGGGCTATAGAAAAAAAATAGTCCTTAGTAATATTAAACATGCTTTCCCTGAAAAAAATGATGTAGAAGTTCGTGCCATTGCTCGAAAATTCTACCGAAACTTCACTGATTCAATGGCCGAAACCATCAAGCTACTGACGATGAGTGAGAAGGAACTCCTGCGCCGATTCGTTACCAAAAACTCAAATTTGGTCTTTGACAATGTGGCCAATGGCGAGATAGTAATTGGCATGTGTGGTCATTTTTTCAACTGGGAAGGTCATTTGGTGGCAGCCTCCTCACAGGTTTCGGATAAATGTGAAACCATCTACACAAAATTAAGTCAGCCCTTTTTTGAAAAACTAATGAAATCCATCCGTTGCAGATTTGGCGCCATACTTACGGAAAGGAAATCCTTTCAACGAACCTTTTTGAGAAATAGAAATCAACCTCGACTAATCGTATTAGCTGCAGACCAAAGACCAAATCTTGCCGACATCAGGTATTGGGCCCCATTTATGAATCGAGAGACAGCTTTTTTTGAGGGAGGAGAGAAATTGGCGAAAAAATTCAACACCAAGGTTATTTATGCACATACCAGTAAACCTAAGAGAGGACATTATGTATTTGAGTACCAAACAATCGCCCAGCCTCCTTATACAGACGATTTAGCACATTCCATTACCGATAAATTTATAGCGCTTTTAGAAAACAACATAAAAGATTCTCCCTCTCTTTACCTTTGGTCCCACAATAGGTGGAAACAGAAAAAACCTAAAGATTAACCCTGAAAGAGGCAATAGCCATTCTAATTCATTCTGGGCAACTTTCTGAAAAAATCGGGACAGCCTATGAATAATTCTTTTGCATAAAAGGGGTTAAATTTAAACCACTTCTTTCATTTGGTTTAATATTATCTACGACACTTTTTTTCTGACAGACACATTCTAGCTTTGTTTTTGCAAGCATGGAATTTGGACATTAATACCCAATTCATTCAACAATAACTATTGGCAATTTCAGGGATGGGTTTGGATTAGAATAAACGGCCTACCATTAGATTAAAGTGATTTCACCATGGGGAAGATATTTATTACTGATAGGGCTTATACCCCTATTAAAACAATTTATGCCTTGGCATAAAGCAGGTAACAAGTTTTAAAGCTTAAAAATTATTACCTTATATTCACGATTTTTAAAAATACAGACATTAAAATTGTATCAGAGGATAAGCTGGAAAAGAATTGATAACTTTGAGCCTGCTAGAATTGCCTCCCTGAATACAATAAATTAACTATTATATGGATTATTTAGCCACCCTCAACCCTCCTCAATTGGAAGCTGTCGAAAAAACAGATGGTCCAGTTATGATTATTGCAGGAGCAGGGTCCGGAAAGACCAGAGTACTTACCTTTAGGATTGCCCATTTAATACGTCAAAAGAAGGTTGATGCATTTCAGATTCTCTCCCTAACATTTACCAATAAGGCTGCCAGTGAAATGAAGCAGCGAATAGAAAAACTTATTGGGCTTGAGGCTAGAAATACCTGGATGGGTACCTTTCACTCTGTGTTTGCAAAAATCCTGAGAGTGGAAGCTTCTAAATTAGGTTACCCCAGTAATTTCACCATTTATGACAGTGACGACAGCAAATCGCTCATCCGATCTATTGTAAGAGAAATGAAGTTGGACGATAAAGTCTATAAAGCCAATACGGTACTTTCCAGGATCTCTGGTGCTAAAAACAGACTAATAGGATGGGAAGCCTATCTGAAGGATCCATACATTGCAGCAGATGATGAAGCTGCCATGAAACCAAAAATGGGGGAAATCTACAAAACCTATCAGAACAGGTTATTCAGGTCGTCTGCAATGGATTTTGACGATTTGCTTTTCAACACCAATGTTTTGTTCCGTGATCACGCTGATGTATTGTACAAATACCAGCAACGATTCAAATACGTAATGGTGGATGAGTTTCAAGACACCAACCTTTCACAGTACCTTATCACAAAAAAACTGGCGGCAGTTCATCAGAATATCTGTGTAGTAGGCGACGATGCACAGAGTATTTATGCATTTAGAGGGGCCGACATTCAAAATATCCTCAATTTTGAAAAGGACTATCCTGATCTTTTTGTGGTAAAATTGGAGCAAAACTACCGCTCCACAAAAAACATTGTTGAAACAGCCAATTCTATCATTGCCAAAAACAAATCACAACTTAAAAAGAATGTTTGGACGCAAAATGACTCTGGAGACCTGATTGAATTAATGAAGGCCACTTCTGACAATGAGGAAGGCAGAATGGTTGCGGCAACAATTTTTGAAGAAAAAACAACAAACAATTAAGCAACAGTGACTTTGCGATATTGTACCGGACCAATTCCCAATCCAGGTCAATGGAGGAGGCCCTGAGGAAATCAGGAATAGCTTATAGGATCATTGGAGGACTTTCGTTTTATCAAAGGAAGGAAATTAAAGATCTCATGGCCTATTTCAGGTACACTGTCAATCAGGAAGATGAGGAAGCTTTCAAAAGAATCATCAATTATCCTAAAAGAGGAATCGGCAATACAAGTGTAGAGAAACTGCTGGTTGGCGCTTACGAGCATGACATTTCACTGTGGAAAGTACTCACAAATAGCAAGAGTTTCTTGTCCGGAAGAGGTGCCAATGCTGTTTCCGATTTTTGCACAACCATCAACAGTTTTAAAATGGAGATAGAAAGAAAGGATGCTTTTGAAGCGGCTACTTCTATCGCCAAACAATCTGGGCTGTTGCGGGATTTATACGAAGACAAAACCATAGAGGGACTCAACAGGTACGAAAACGTTCAGGAATTACTCAATGCAATTAAGGAATACGTAGACAATTCAGAGAATGAAGACAAATCCTTAGGGGCTTTTCTTCAAGAAATTGCCTTACTTACGGATGAGGACCAGAACAAAAACAACCAGGACACCGTTACCATGATGACCATACACTCCTCCAAAGGGCTGGAGTTTAAGTATGTTTTTGTGGTAGGAATGGAAGAAGACCTTTTCCCCTCCCAGATGATGATGCAAAGCAGGGAAGATCTGGAGGAAGAAAGGCGTTTGTTTTATGTGGCCACCACCAGGGCCATGGAAAAGTTGTACTTCAGCTATGCACTCACCCGATACAGGTATGGTAGATTATTGAATTGTGAGCCAAGTAGGTTTTTGGAAGAGATTGACCCAACCTATATAAAGGTTAACAAAAAAATAAGCACAAAACTCTCTAGTTCTTTTAGAGAGAGCGAAGGCAAACAGGGCTTTGTAGGGCTAAAGAAAAAGCCAGCCATGAGAAGCACCACTACAAAGTTACATGATCCGGGGCCTAACTTTAAACCATCCAATACTAACTCCTTGCAAGAGGGCATGAAGATAGAACATCCTAAGTTTGGCTTTGGTAAAGTCCATGCCATTGAAACTGAAGGAACGAACAGAAAAGCACATATTCATTTCGAGCATTTTGGAGATAAAACATTATTACTTAGCTTTGCAAAGCTTCGCATAGTGGAATAGAAAATATCCATAGACACCAGAAGTGCCAGGAACTTACTAATGCATATTTTTTAGTATATTGACATTAGTATATTGAGAAGAGTTCAGGAAACTTAAATGAAGGTGTCATGGTAAATAATGAAAAGCCTAAAAACAAAGTTATTTTGAAAGAATACGGAAAAAACATCCAAAAATTAGTGGATTATGTAAAGACTGTTCCAGAGCAAGACAAAAGAACAGAGTATGCATATGCCCTAGTGGAATTGATGAAACAACTCAATCCATTATTAAAAACCGAAAGTGATCAAAAGCTTTGGGATGACATGTACATTATGTCTGATTTCTCTCTAGAGGTCGATGCACCTTTCCCAATGCCTGAAAAGGAGCTTTTAGGTAAAAAGCCTCTGCCGATAGGTTATCCAAAGGGAGAAGTTCGATTCAAACATTATGGCAGAAACATTGAAAAACTCATAGAGAAAGCCATTGAGATTGAAGATGATGAAGAGCAAGAAATTGCCTTGATCTATATTGGGCAGCTAATGAGAAGCTTTCACTCTACATGGAATAGGGAAAACTTTGATGATGCCATCATTTTAGATGACATCAAGACCCTCTCCAAAGGAAAACTCCACATCGATCTTGAAAAGGTCAGGGAAAATGGTCTTTTCGAAACCAGCATGCGCAGAGATTTCAAAAGCAATGTTCCAACTACCCCTGCAAGCAATAATACCAACAGTGGAAGAAGGAATTATACGGGAGGGAAAAGAAGAAATAGCAATTCTAATAGCAAAAAAAGAAGAAATTAATGGCATCATTCCGGGTAAACGGAGGGACAAAACTGAAAGGCGAAATCACTCCTCAAGGCGCTAAAAATGAAGCCTTACAAATCCTCTGTGCCGTATTACTTACACCTGAGGAAGTTATTATTAACAATCTCCCCAATATAAGGGATGTCAATAAATTAATTGAATTGCTCTCTGACATGGGAGTAATCGTGAAGAAACTTGGTCCGGAAAGCTATTCTTTTACGGCTAAAAACATCAAACTATCTTACCTGGAAACGGAGGAGTATCTCGAGAAAGCCTCTGGCTTAAGAGGATCCGTAATGCTTTTGGGCCCCTTGCTTTCCCGATTTGGAAAAGGGAGAATATCCAAACCAGGAGGAGATAAAATTGGTAGGAGAAGAATGGACACTCATTTTACGGGTTTCCAAAACCTTGGTGCCAAGTTTCATTATGACGCTAAAAAAGGATTGTATAAAATTGATGGCAGTAAGCTGAAAGGCGCTTACATGTTACTTGATGAAGCTTCTGTAACAGGCACTGCAAACATTCTTATGGCTGCTGCAATGGCTGAAGGTAAGACAACCATATACAATGCGGCTTGCGAACCCTATATACAGCAGCTATGCCTAATGATCAATAGCATGGGCGGCAAGATTACTGGAATAGGTTCGAACCTTTTAGAAATTGAAGGAGTGAAGAGTCTTAAAGGCACTACGCACAGACTTCTTCCCGACATGATAGAAATTGGCTCTTTTATTGGCTTAGCGGCCATGACCCAATCAGAAATCACCATTAAAAATGCCCAAGTAGACAAATTGGGGATTATTCCTGATACTTTCAGAAGGCTAGGCATTCAGCTCGAAATTAAAGGCGATGATATTTTCATACCTGCTAAAAAACATTTCGAGATTGACACCTTTATTGATGGATCTATATTGACTGTCTCAGATGCTATCTGGCCAGGTTTCACCCCTGATCTACTAAGCATTGTATTGGTAGTGGCTACTCAAGCCAAAGGGACTGTCTTGGTTCATCAGAAAATGTTTGAAAGCCGATTGTTTTTTGTGGATAAATTGATTGACATGGGTGCCCAGATCATCTTGTGTGACCCTCACAGAGCCACCGTAATCGGATTGGATAGAAAGTACCCACTAAAGGGTATTCGAATGACTTCCCCCGATATACGGGCAGGAGTATCCCTCTTGATTGCAGCCATGTCTGCTGAAGGAGTATCGATTATAGACAATGTAGAACAAATAGACCGAGGCTATCAATACATCGATCAACGACTAAATGCCTTAGGAGCAGATATCGTAAGGTTTAATTAGCAGATAAATTTCAAATCACATTTTTAAAAAACTAAAAGCAGCAATAGTCATCCTTACTATTGCTGCTTTTAGTCTTCAATGATATTAGATTTTCTATTTTGACTATACTTATACCCCAGGTTCCAGGGCCGCAATAAGTATTCTTAGATCGACAATTGAGAACAGCAAGGTGATTTTTTCACGTAAAAGTAACGTTATTCCATATTACGTATAAATAAAGCACAGGTGAATAAATGGTTTTATTTTCTGTTCTTTGGTATTTTTTTTATGTCTTCAATATAAATGCATAAATTAAAACCATGAAAATCCTGGTAATTGAAGATGAGAAAGAATTGGCTACAGATATTGTCAATTACTTGACTTCAGGAAATTACCTTTGCGAAGTAGCTTATGATTTTAATTCTGCATTAGAAAAAATAAGCTTGTACATGTACGATTGTATTTTGCTTGACCTCATGTTACCTGGAGGGGATGGCTTTCAAATTTTACAGGAATTACGAAGCCAAAACAAGCAGGACGGCGTAATCATTATTTCGGCTAAAAATGCTTTAGAGGACAGAATAAAAGGTTTAAATATCGGCGCTGACGATTATTTAGCCAAACCTTTTCATCATTCCGAACTGGCGGCTAGAATCCATTCGGTCATTCGGCGAAAGCAATTTGATTCCTCAAATTTAATTGTATTCAAGGAGCTACAAATCGACCTGCTTTCTAAAACAGTAACAATTAATTCACTTCCCATAATACTTACCCGAAAGGAATACCAATTACTATTGTTTTTATAGGAAACAAAAACAGGGTTTTGCCCAAAAGCGCATTAGCGGAACATTTGTCAGGAGATGTAGCGGACATGTTTGATAGCTTTGATTTTGTTTACGCTCATGTAAAAAATCTCAAGAAAAAGCTAAATGAACAAAATTATGGCGGCTACCTTAAAACCATCTATGGAACGGGATACAAATGGGAAACAGCATAAACTTCTAGACAGTCCTTTTAAGGCATTTTCAATTTATTCTCTTGCTATTTTGGTGCTTAGTATTCCTAGTTATTTTCTGGTGGTAGATTGGATTTGGGTGACCGAAATCGATGATAATCACGAGATAATAATGGAGCGGATCGAAAATAGGTTTGATCAAATACATGTCTCTGAGAAGGATTTAGAAACCATATTAAACACCTGGAATATTTTACAACCCAGTTCATCCATTACGAGCCTAAGTCACTTAGACGCCAAACCGGACAGCATCTATGAGATCACCAAATACAATGAATATGAAGATGAGTGGGATCGTTTTCGTGGATTACAATCTGTAATAGAAATCAACAAAAAGCCCTATTTACTTAACGTAGAAACCAATGTAGAAGAATCCTATGAAACAATTTTCGCCATTGGCATAATTACTTTACTGATGTATGGGCTGCTTGTTTTTGGCTTTATTCGATTAAATAAAAGCATATCAAAAAAAGTTTGGAAACCTTTTTACCTCACCCTCTCAAAGTTAAGGTCATTTGATATCAATGAGGGAAAGGAGGTGGTTTTTGAAGAAAGTGACATTGAAGAAATTAACGAGTTGAATCAAACCATAGGTTCCCTTATCAATCAAAGTATAAATGCTTATAACCAGCAAAAATCCTTTGTAGCCAATGCTTCTCATGAACTTCAGACACCGATTGCTTTGCTAAAATCAAAGCTCGACATTCTCCTCCAGCAAGAAAACCTCTCCCAGAAACATGCTGATTTAATACAAGGTATTCAACTCCCATTGTCCAGATTGACAAGGGTTAATAAAAACCTTTTGTTACTTGCGAAAATTGAAAATAGCCAATTTGCAGATCTGGAAAAAGTGGATTTTCTGGTTCTTATTGATAAAAGCGTAGACTTGCTCCATGATTATATCGAGGAGAGAAACATCAAGTTTGAAAAAGAAATCGAAGATTTTGAAACCGCATTCTGCAGTAAATTTTTAGCAGAAACTTTAATCAACAACTTGCTCTCTAATGCGATCAGGCATACTCCTATTGGTGAATTTATTCAAGTAAAATTATCCATTAGGGAATTGACTATTTCAAATTCTGGGCAGAACAAATTAGAAGAAAAAGCACTCTTTGAAAGGTTTTCCATAAGTACCACTGCTACGACAAATAGCGGCCTGGGGCTCGCTATTGTTAAGGAAATTTGCAAGCAAAATGGTTGGACGGTAAGCTACAAATTCAAAAATTCTATGCATATTTTTTCAGTACAATTCTAAAATTCAAAATATCTTCTAATTTCATTGGCACATTTGAATATTGAAAAGAGATTAAACGTGGACTGGAACACCTTGCTGTAACGATATAAAGCTAATATAGGTAAAGATTTAGTCAGCATCATTGCAGAAAAAAGCAACAATTCTGCCAAAACCCCATGTATGTGTTTCACTTTTCCATGGGTTAAAACCCCATGGAAATTGATTTTACCGTTATCAAGTAGTTTGGAGATTGAGCCTAACAATGCAATGGCAAAATTGAAAATAGTAACGATTGACTGATTTTGAAGCGCTTTTAGCATGTAATAGATTGTCTATTGTGATTTCCGGTTTAAAGCAGGGTTTTTGAGGAATTTCATTCAATTTGATTCATCATTTAAGGCCAAAATTTATACTTTCTCTCTTATTTTAATTTCGAAATGCCTGTCGTGTCATTAGAAGTTTTGAGCATACCGCCATCTTTCAAAATACAATAGTAAAACGGGCTTGAACTAGCTCTTTTTCTTCATTTATTAATCAAAAATGAGAGTACTTTTCTGTTTATTATTTGTTCTTCTTAAACTCACACAAGGAGTTATGGCACAGGAACCGAAAGTAAAGATTTCGGGGAAAATTCTGGGTCAAATTTCCTTAAAACCCATATCCTTTGCCAATGTTATTTTAAATGCAAAAAATGACAATAGCTTTATCACTGGCACAATAAGCGATGAGAAAGGGCGCTTTACCTTGACAGAAGTAATCCCCGGAGATTATAATTTAGAGATTCGATTGATCGGGTATGAAATACAGTTCAAATCCATATTTATAGGGTCAAATTCTCCTTATTTAAATATTGGAGAGGTCTTAATGAAAGAAGCGTTTCAAGAACTACAGACAGTAGAGGTCATTGGGGTGGAAGAAGGGCTTAACCAAAAGATGGATAAAAAAACCTATAATTTGGCCACCAATATAAGTCAAAGCGGCGGATCTATTCTTCAGGCAATGCAAAATCTACCAGGCGTGAGTGTTCAGGATGGCAAAATTCAAATCAGAGGAAATGACCGGGTAGCAATATTAATTGACGGTAAACAGACCGCATTAACTGGTTTTGGTAACCAAGCAAATTTGGACAACCTACCATCCTCCTCCGTAGAAAGAATTGAAATTATAAATAATCCATCTGCTAAATATGATGCAAATGGGAATGGCGGTATCATTAATGTTATTCTAAAAAAAGAGAAAAAAGAAGGTTTTAATGGTAAGGTCGGTATGGCATTAGGACAGGGTGCCCTTTGGGAAAAGAAGGCAAATTTGCCAGGAATAAGACCACAGTATGCTAGAACCCCAAAAGTCAACCCCTCCCTTAATTTAATTTATAGGAATAAGAACATTAATCTTTACCTGACTGCAGACAATCTTTATACCCAGACACTAAATAAAAACGAATTTGTTACAAGAGTATATGAGGATGGGTCAGTCATACATCAGCAACTTAAAAGAAACAGAAACACTAATTTTTTCACTTCAAACTTAGGGTTGGACTGGAAAATTGATTCCATCAATACCTTGACAATTTCAGGCCTTTTTGGAAGTGAGAAAATAATAGACAAAGGAGACCAGCCATTTTTCACAAAAGATTATTCGGAACGTTTGCGACTATGGCAATTTCTGGAAGATGAGCTAAAAACCACTGTTATGGGTTCACTCGCATTTTCCCATCAATATGTAGATCCCGGGCATACACTTTCCGCTGCAGTCAACTATACCTTCCATAGAGAGGATGAGCAATATTTCTTTACAAATACTTTACCCTCTTCTAATGGTGAAGATGCTTTTAAATTACTTTCCAATGAAAATGTAGTGGACGCCACCTTTGATTTTGTAAAGCCTCAAAGAAATGGAAGGTATGAAGCGGGTCTTAAAGTTAGGCGAAGATGGATCCCTACAAATATGCAATTTTTCCCCGGCCTGAATTCACCTATAGATTCCCTTGCAGGAGGAGCTGCCACCTATAAGGAAACTATTCCAGCGGTGTATGGCAATTACACCTATGAAACCAAAAAAATTGATGCTGAATTGGGGCTTAGGATTGAATATGTCAACTTAAAATATGAGGTAAATCCTAACCATCCTACCTATACAAGCGATGGTTATAGTTATTTTCAACCTTTTCCAAATTCACGAATTTCCTATAAAATCAACAGTAATAATAAAATTACCGGATCGTATAATCGGAGAGTTGACAGACCTAATGAAGTGGACATTAGAATATTCCCCAAATACGACGATGCTGAAATTATCAAGGTAGGGAATCCAGCCCTGAAACCTCAATTTACAAATGCCCTTGAGCTTGGGTGGAAAACAGTATGGAATTCAGGATCTCTTTATCTTGCAGGGTATCAGCGATGGGTGACGGGGTCAATCACCAGGATTTCTACTACCTACGGGCAAAGTAATTTAATCTATGCCATATTCCAGAATGCTGGCAAAAGTTATAATTCAGGATTAGAAATAATTTATGACCAGGACATTAATAAATGGTATTCGTTTGATTTGAATTTACTTGGATTCAAAAACCAGATCGATGCTTTTTCGGTAGAAAACCTTTACCCCTATCCCCATACCTTCAGTGCGACTAAGCAGGAAATTTTTTCCGGGAATTTTAAATTGAATTCCAAGTTCAAGTTTTCTGAATCCACAACAGGCCTGTTGACCATTATTTACCTGGCTCCTGATATCATTCCACAAGGAAAAATTAAGCGTAGGTTTTCACTGGATATGGGAGTAAAAAAGACCCTGCAAAAAGGAAAAGGCGAGTTGTTTGTAAATGCCACTGATTTATTGAATACCATGATTATTCAAAAAACAATAAATGGAAATAATTTCAGCTACACCAGTTCAGACTATTACGAAACTCAAGTGCTGAGAATCGGCTATAATTACAATTTTTAACCGTATTACTGTGAAAGAAACCCCTAATGGTATTACTATAATTATCCCTGTTTTCAACGAGGAGGCTGGTATTAAAGGTATTATTCCTGCATTTGAAAATTACCTTTACAATACCAGTTTAGCTGTCAGGATCATTTTTGTGGATGATGGCTCTACCGACAAGAGTTTGGTTCAGATTAAAAAGGTTTGCATCCAATATGACTATGTGGATTTTATATCCTTTGAAAAAAACACAGGGCTTAGTGCTGCCATACGAGCAGGATTTCAAACTGCAGACACCTATTGGGTGGGATATATAGACGCTGATTTACAAACCAACCCATCTGACTTTTTAAAACTAGAAGACCTGATTCATAATTACGATTTGGTAACTGGTAAACGAGAGGTACGTAGAGACAGTAGAATAAAAAAACTATCTTCAGAATTAGCCAATTGGTTTAGGAATGCTCTCCTACACGATAATGTAGGAGATTCAGGTTGTCCGCTAAAAATCATTAAACGGAAAGTTGCTTTAGACATGCCCTTCTTCAAAGGGAATCACCGTTTTTTCCCTGCTTTGGCATTACTTCAAGGAAAAGATATTGTAGAAGTTCCTATCAAGCATTACCCAAGGTTAACCGGGAAGTCAAAATTTAACGTTTGGAATCGACTATTGTCGCCATTGCAGGATACTTTCGCTATCAGATGGATGATGAAAAGACAAACACCCTTTATAATTTATCAAAGCTCCATCGGAAAAAATAAAATCGAAATAAAGTGAAAAACTGGGCCTTACTTGGAATTGGGTTTCTAGCTCAAGGACTTTTCTCTGCAAGATTCCTTATTCAGCTAGTAAAGTCTGAAAAGGCAGGCAAAGTATTGTCTCCTGTCATTTTTTGGCAATTGAGTTTAATGGCTTCCTTTCTTCTTCTTGTTTATGGGACATTTCGCCAGGACATGGTAATTGTTGGGGGACAGTTAATTGGCTACTACATATACATCCGTAATTTACAGATTCTCAAGGCATGGAGTGCTTTTACAACTACATTGAGGTTGTTATTTTTGCTGCTTCCTCTATTATTTTTACTTTATCTGCTGTTAATCGCACATTATGATTTTTTCTTGTTGGTAAATAACCCTGAAATTAGTAGTGTACTATTAACTTGGGGAACTTTTGGCCAGGCCATTTTCACTTTACGTTTTGTAGTACAATGGCGTTACGCTGAAAAGAAAAGGAAAGCTGAGTTTCCTGTTGCCTTTTGGTACATTAGTTTTGTAGGTGCAATACTCATCGCTTCCTATGCCATATATAGAAAAGACAGTGTACTATTTATCGGGCAAGCATTTGGAATTATTGTCTATTTGCGCAATCTTATGATTTACTATGGAAAGGCGAATACCAGCCATCAAACCTACCTTTACAGGTTAAAAAAAATCCGACTCTTTCTTCTAATGTTATTTACAGGTTTGGCCTTGTTCTTTAACCTTGGTTCATGGTCTGTAACAGAATCGAGTGAGGCAAGGTATGCTGAGATTTCGAAAGAAATGTTAACGAGTGGTGACATGCTACACCCACAGTTGATGGGGATTTATCATTACCATAAACCTCCAGTAACCTATTGGCTGACCGCTGTTAGTTTTAAGCTTTTTGGAACATCACCTTTTTCTGCCCGTCTATTTCTCCAACTGTCCGCATTGATATTGATTTGGCTTGTATATAAGATCGCAATGCTCTTTTTTAACAACACAAATCATGCATTCCTTGCTGCTATGCTCTATGCCTCGTTCCCTACTTTGATTATCGGGAGTAGAGCCCTGACGACAGACATGTATTTGACCGTATTTGTTCTTACAGCCATGTATTTTTGGTTTTCATACTGTAAGAAACAAAACTCCACTTTTCTTGTCCTATGTTATGTTTTCCTCGGCATTGGATTTCTTACCAAAGGACCTGTGGTATTAATTGTACCAGCTATGGTAGCCTTGTTTCAAGGATTGGTGCAAAAAAAGAATCTTGGATCCTGGAAAACACATGTAATAGGCTTAATACTCATGTTGGCAATTGGGCTAAGTTGGTTTGTCTACTTATTTTTAGAAGATGCCCGATTTTTAAATTATTTCCTGTTTAAACATACTATCCAACGATTTGCTACAGATACTTTCAAAAGAGGGCAGCCCTTTTGGTTTTACATCGCCGTTTTATTGGGAACTGCCTTTCCTTGGGCAATCCTATTATTTAAGCAACTACCAAGAAGATGGAAGGACTTTCAAAACATTGGCACCCTTCTGCTAATGTGGGTACTTCTGCCTTTGTTGTTTTTCTCTATGAGTCAATCAAAATTGGTCTTGTATATATTACCTCTTTATCCTGGTTTGGCAATTGGTGCGATTTACTATTGGGAAAAACTGAAACCTGCCCAGCATAAATTATGGGAAAGGTTTCAAACTGTTTATCATACTATCCTTATGATTGCCCTATTAAGCCTGCCATTCATCGATCCTGAAATCTCCCTCAATTATAAATATTATTTCATCTGGTTTATACTTGCGTCTCTATTGGTCGCTATTCAGCAAGTGAAAATCAGAAAAGTAGATCGTACAGTAATATCAGCATTTATTTTCACTTTAGGGTTGACCTGTATGTCCACCTATTTCTTAAGTCAAAACCCTGGGATTATTAACGACACCCATCGGGTTACAGATTGGATTTCAGTACAGGAAAAGACAGAGAGTCACGTATACATTTACGATAAACGATTACCTTCTGTACTTTTCAATTCCAATCTTCAGGTCATTTCTGTTTTTGATGGAGACGAAAGTTTGAATAGAGAAACCCAATTTCAACAAGATCAGACCTGGAAAGGCCAACTTATAAACCTGAAGTCAAACCCTAATTGGATTTCTTCATCAGCTCCAGATAGGTCCATTTGGATAGTGAAAAGCAAAAAAATATTACCCCAATCTGATGGGGATTTTAGCTGGCGACAACTAACGGAAATAGATGGATGGAAAATAGTAAGGTTAATAAAAAAAATAAAGCCTTAATTGAAAAGGCTTTTATAATAAAAAAACAGGAGGAATTTACTCCTCCACTCCTATTTCTTCCAGTAGTTCTGCATACCATTCTGCCCCAAATTTCCTCACCAATGCATCTTTTAAAAATCGATACAAGGGCACGCCTAGGGAATTCCCTAATGTACAGGCTGCATCACAGATTTCCCATCTGTCATAATTCAACGCCTCATATTCATCGTACTTTGTGATTCTGATTGGATACAGGTGGCAGCTTACCGGTTTCTTAAAGGTTGTTTTGCCCTGATTGTAGGCGTCTTCTATCCCACACTTCAGAATCCCTCTATCATCCTTAATAGAAAAAGCACAAGCACCATTTTCTCCAATGGTACTTGTACCCTTCTCGTTCTCCTGATCAATTACCCAAGTACCTTTTTCGGCAATTGCTTCTCTGCCCTGATCTGTGAGAAAAGGGGCTATTGAAGGATAATCTTTATCCAGGATTTCTATTTCATTATCTGTAAGGGGTGCTCCAGCATCACCTTCGACACAGCAAGCGCCTTTACATTTTCCTAAGTCGCAAACAAAAAATTGCTCCTTTATGTCATCGCTGATTACTGCATTCCCAACTAATATCATATACTCATTTTTTTACAAAGGTATTCTTTTCCTGAATAGGTTAAAAATAAAACCTAACCTATGCAGTAATTAAGTGGGTTGTTTGACCAGAATTATCACCTTAACTGCATTGGCCCAAAAGGAACCAAATCAAGATAAAAACCAGGACAGTACTAAAACACCCACCACCTAATTTGTAGGCACCATATCCAGCGATTAATCCTTTAAATAAATCTTTCATAGCCTTGAGTCAGTTTTTGGTTACATTTTCTATAGAAATATAAACAATAAATCTGAAGCGAAAAATAGATTTTACGGATATCAAAACGGGAAAGCATTAATAAAAACCGATAGGATTGTGAATAATGGCTTTATTTAATTTATTTTTGTGAAGTGCAGGCTGGTTTGTCGCTGTTCTTGGTGATTTCACCAAGGAAAGAGGAAAGTCCGGGCAACATAGAGCGCCATACTTCCTAACGGGAAGGTGTCCTGGTAGGAATACCAGAATAACAGACAGTACAACAGAAAGAAAACCGCCACAGCTGGTTTTCCAGTTGGGGTAAGGGTGAAATGGTGGAGTAAGAGCCCACCGGGTATCGGGTGACCGATATTGCAAGGCAAACCTTATGGGTTGAAAGACCAAATAGGCTCCGGTCACTGGGCTGCTCGTCCAAATCTAACAAGATAACCGGAGTGGGTAGGTCGTTGGACCTTTTTTGTGAAGAAAAGGCTAGATAAATGACAAGCACTTTGTAAAAAGTTACAGAACCCGGCTTATAGGCCTGCACTTTTAATTTTACTAATTAACGGATCGCTTTAATATGCCGAAAATTTTAATAATAGATGATGAAAAAGTCATCAGGTCTACGCTTAAAGAAATTCTTGAGTATGAAAAGTATGAAATCTTTGAAGCCGAAGATGGTGAAAAAGGTCTCGAAATGATAAAAAACGAGGATTTTGACTTGGTTCTTTGCGATATCAAAATGCCAAAAATGGATGGAATGGAAGTTCTTACCAAAGCATCTGAGCTAAGTAAGCAGCCTCAATTTATTATGATCTCTGCTCATGGCTCCATAGAAACGGCAGTTGAAGCTACCAAAAAAGGAGCCTTCGATTTTATTCCTAAACCCCCTGATCTAAATCGCCTATTGCTAACCGTAAGGAATGCCTTAGACAAAAAGGATCTCGTTCAGGAAACGAAAGTGCTTAAGAAAAAGCTTTCTAAAAAGCTAGATATGGTCGGTGAATCCAAAGCCATTTCCATAGTTAAAGAAACAATAGAAAAAGTAGCTCCTACTGATGCCAGGGTTCTAATTACAGGCCCTAATGGAACTGGTAAGGAATTGGTTTCGCACTGGATACATCAAAAAAGCAATCGGGAGAAAGCCCCATTTATTGCGGTCAATTGTGCTGCCATACCAGCTGAGTTAATTGAGAGTGAACTGTTTGGGCACGAAAAAGGATCTTTTACATCAGCTGTAAAACAAAGACAAGGGAAATTTGAGCAAGCAAATGGGGGAACACTCTTCCTGGATGAAATAGGTGACATGAGTCTTTCAGCTCAAGCGAAAGTATTGAGGGCTTTGCAAGAGCATAAAATCACTCGTGTAGGAGGAGACAAAGACATTAAAGTCGATGTAAGGGTATTGGCTGCTACCAATAAAAACCTAAAGCATGAAATTGCAGAAGGTAACTTCAGGGAAGATCTCTACCATAGAATAAGTGTCATACTTATTCAGGTTCCCTCACTAAAAGACAGAAGTGAGGACATACCATTGCTAGTAGACAAGTTCTTAGGAGATATTGCCGGAGAGTATGGGACTGCAAAAAAGGAAATAGATAAAGCTGCCATTCAAAAGTTACAGGAATTTCCCTGGACAGGAAATATCCGAGAACTCCGAAATGTTATCGAAAGACTGGTAATACTCGGTGGTAAAAGTATCTCTACCGAAGACATTAAAAAGTATGCCGATTATTGAATGGCTGCCTAGTATTTAACCATTTGCTTCTACATCACCTGTTGTTGCGTAAGCTGGGCAGGGTTTGCTAGAAGCACATGAAGACAATACCAAAATCGCACAAGCCACCAAAATTGTCATTAAAGTTTTCATATTATAAAATTATTTAAGCCAAATATGTGTAAATACTAAATAAATACAAAATTAATTGATCATTAAATTACAGCCTCTCGTTTCGCTGTTATCCATTCTCCCCAAAACTGTGAAGCTTCCGTCTTTGTTTTGCAAGCCCAGATCTTCTGTTTCTATAAAGGAACAAGAGTGGAAATTGGCCAAATCAATGACATTAATTGCACCTGTGGTACCAGAGGTATAAGCAAAAGGATCATATACATCCCTTATCAGCACCTTCATAAAAGGAGAGCACCAAAATTTACCCTCTCCTGGTGAATAGGCCTGTGACATAAGTTCAGTCATTCCATATTCTGAATGAATATGCTCCACCTTAAAAGCAGCCTGGAGTACCGTGTGAACTTCCTCTCTAATCATTTCCCTTCTTCTTCCTTTCATGCCACCGGTCTCCATAACGATCACCTCACCAAAATCTGTGTGGCCATCCGTTATCTCTGCTATATCTAACAATGCAAAAGTCACGCCAAGTAACAATGTTTTTTTTCGGTCATTTTTAAGGCTTTCCATTTTTCCCAATAAAGCCTCATGTTCATATAAATAAAATCCGGATTGATCGGATTTACTTTTCTCAATAAAATGGGCTGCCATGTCTACAAGAGAGCTGCCTTCCCTTTCCAAATAAGAAGGAAGCAATGCCAAGACATGAAAATCTTCTAAAGCCCCATAGACCGCCTCAAAGTTATTGACACAATGTTCCAGGTAAAAGGCTTTGGACCATACATAATGCCTGCTGTTTTCCTGACCTGTGGTCCCACTACTGGAATACCAGAAATCATATAAATGCGCTGGTCCTGAGATAACCTTTGAAGTTTTAAACAATGCTATAGGTAAGAAAGGAATATCGGATACTTCCGTAATGTCTTTTGGCTGTATCCCCCTTACTTCAAGATACCTCTGGTAAATTTTATTGTGGGTAGACTGATAGATAAATACATCCATGGCCATGGCATCAAAATCCTGGATCTGTCCAGATTTAATTTTTTCAGAAAAACTTTTAAAAGAATTCATCGTTATTTTATGGTAAAACCCAAATTTTGATCATTTTTACATTCACAGAGGCGGAAGTGTAAAATTACGGATTACCTATGAAGTTAAAAAATCACACCATCATTACCCTGCTCTTACTTTCAGTATGGGTTGGATGCATTTCCCCACCGGATAATTTCCCAACGGTACCACAAATTGATTTTGATGATCTGGAATTTGTTCAGACGGCAGGGTCAGATTCATTAATTGTAACGCTAGACTTTCGTGATGCCGAAGGAGATTTAGGCTTAAATGCCACAGATATCTTCCCTCCTTTTAATGAACTCAATTATTTCACCAATGAAGCGGGTCAATTTATCACTTATAGCGAACGACCTGACGATGCTCCAGACTTCAATAACAGGGATTGGGTTATTTTCCCATTGATCAACAATCAGGAGATCAAAGACACCTTATGGGTATCAGAGAATGAAGATTACTACAATATATTGATTAAATTCTTTATCAAAAGGGGCGGTAATTACACTGAATTCAATTGGTCAGACCCTCCTTACTTCACCACATTTAATGGCCGCTTTCCGCGAATGCTTGAAACCGAACAGTTGCGGGCCATAGAAGGAAAGATCCGGTACTCCATGTTATCTTTGGGATGGAATAGCATATTCCGAAATGACACCATAAGACTAGAGTTAAAAGTCAAGGACAGGGCATTAAATGAAAGCAATGTGGTCACCACGCCTGATTTCACCTTATCACAGATTGAACGCTGATTGAGGAATTAATAGCTATTAGAAAATTGAAGGGTACTTTCCTGGGTCTGCTTCATGCATCACTCCATATATTTTCTCAACAACATCATCTGCACTTGGTTTGGAGAAATAGTCCCCATCAGATGAATAAGCTGGGCGATGTTCTTTTGCCGAAAGCGTCATTGGTTGAGAATCGAGATAATAATAGGCATTCTGCATTTCCAGCACCTGCTGCATCATAAATGCTGATGCTCCACCAGGGACATCCTCATCCGCAAAAACAACCCTGTTGGTTTTCTTTATTGAATTTAAAATCACCTGCTCAAGATCAAATGGCATCAAAGTCTGCACATCTATAACCTCCACATAAATCCCTATTGTAAAAAGTCGTTTTGCAGCTTCCATTACAATCCTGCACATGGAACCATACGTCACTACTGTGATATCTTTTCCTTCTTGTAGTATTTCAGCTTTCCCCAGGGCCACTTTAAAATCCCCAATATTGGAAGGCATTTTTTCTTTAAGCCTGTAGCCATTCAGTGTTTCAATAACGATGGCAGGCTGATCTGATTCTAGAAGCGTATTGTACATGCCCGCTGCTTGGGTCATGTTTCTTGGTACACACAATAATATACCTCTAAGACTGCTTAAGATCATGCCAATAGGAGAACCTGAATGCCAAACGCCTTCAAGTCTATGTCCCCTTGTACGGATAATCAACGGTGCTTTTTGACCGCCTTTGGTTCTATAATGCAGGCAAGCCAAATCATCCGATAAGGTCATTAACGCATAAATCAAATAATCAAGGTATTGAATCTCAGTGATAGGTCTTAAACCTCTCAATGCTGCACCAATGCCTTGCCCAATGATGGTCACCTCACGTATGCCAGTATCTGTCACTCGCAAATCACCATGCTTGGCTTGCAAACCAGCAAATGCCTGATTAACATCTCCAATCAAACCAACATCTTCACCAATCACAAAAACCCTGGGGTCTCTTGTGAGTATGGCATCGAAACAAGCTTTCAGAATTTCACGTCCATCCAATAAAGCTGGCTCGTCAGCATAACTGACTTCAACAGGAGCAATTGCCCCAACCCTAAACTCGGATTCACTGTATTGATGACTTGAATACCTATCCTCATTTAACTTCGACTGACTTTTATACCAGTTTTGGAGTCTGGCCTTAATTTCAACCGGTTCTGTTCTTACCAATAACAAGGCTTTTCGGACGGTACTAATGACATCCATACGAACAGGGTTCAGCGTCTGCTTAAGTTCATCTGCCATTCGAAAAAGCGCTTCATTCCCTTGAGTATTTTTCGCCAATTCACTCAACAAAACTACGGCTTCGTCTAATTCCTTTTTGATCGAAGCTGTAAATGCTCTCCACGCTTTGTCCTTGCTTTCTTTAACAAGTTGCTTCGCTTCCGCATCTATTTGATCCAATTTCTCCTCAGAGGCAATTTTATTGTCTAAAATATATTCTTTGAACTTAACTACGCAATCGTATTCAGCTTCCCAAGCAAGTCGGTCTTTGCTTTTATACCTTTCATGGGATCCTGATGTAGAATGCCCCTGTGGTTGGGTCATCTCGATTACATGCACCAATACAGGAACATGCTGCTCCCTAGCTACTTTATTAGCCCTACTATAAGCATTAACCAATCCCTCGTAATCCCAGCCTTTTACAACTATGATTTCATATCCTTTATGCTCATTATCTCTTTTGAAACCTTCTAAGGCTGCGGAAATACTTGCTTTTGTTACTTGTAAATCGTTGGTGACAGAAATACCATAATCATCATCCCATACAGAAATCACCATAGGCACCTGTAAAACGCCTCCAGCATTAAACGTTTCAAAAAACATTCCTTCTGCCGTGGAGGCATTCCCTATTGTCCCCCATGCTACCTCTCTTCCTTTATTGGAAAATTCAGTCATATGATGTAGCGCAGGGTTTGCTTTAAAAAGCTTGGATGCATAAGCAATCCCTAGCAATTTGGGCATTTGAGCGGCTGTTGGAGAAACATCGGCCGTTGAATTCTTTATTTTCATGAGGTTTTTCCAACTCCCATCCTCATTTAAGGACCTGGTTGAAAAATGCCCATTCATCAAGCGACCACCCGTTGCCGGCTCCACCTTAATATCAGTATGTGCATACAGTTGAGCAAAATACTCCTGAAGGCTAAGTTCCTCCATAGCAAACAACAAAGTTTGATCTCTGTAGTATCCTGACCTGAAGTCACCCAACTGAAAAAACCTCGCCATGGCTATTTGCGCCAGTTCCTTGCCATCCCCATAAATACCGAATTTAGCTTTACCCATAAAAACCTCTTTCCGTACGGTCAATGACGCATGCCTGCTTATCATGACCAATTTATAGTCATTCAAAACATTTTGTACACCAAAAGTGTTTACGCTTTCTTTCGTAAGTGTAGGGAAATATTCAGTATTCATCAATTAAGCCATTTTTCACCATTTGAAAATCCAAGGATTTCAAAAATACACAATTTTTGGAGTTATCCCAATTTATAACAGGAGCCAAAATGAATATAAAACAATATTATTTTGCAATAACTATAAATAAACGACCTCAAAGAAATATTATTTCGAATTAAGAATGAAAACTTTATCATTTAACAGCATGGCAACTAAATATTAATTGCATACACCTCATTTAAAGTGAATTAACCAATAGTTGTAATAATAAAAAAAGTAAATAATAATAAAAATTATTTTTCGGTAAATCGTTTTTCTTGTGGGGATGTACTGGTTATATTTGATTAATTCGTTAACCCTAAAGCCACTAACATGCGCATTGCCGTCCCAAAGGAAATTAAAAACAATGAAAATAGGGTTGCCCTCACCCCAGCAGGCGCCCAGGAATTCACCAAGAATGGTCATCAGGTATTTGTACAGGAAACTGCAGGACTAGGCAGTGGATTCCCTGATGAGGCTTATCAAAAAGCCGGTGCTACAATTCTGCCCTCCATAGAAGAAACTTACAGTAAGGGGGACATGATTATGAAAGTAAAAGAGCCTATCGAAGAAGAGTACCCACTTATACAGGAGAACCACTTGCTGTTTACTTATTTTCACTTTGCTTCCAATAAACCACTCACACAGGCAATGATCAATAGTAAGGCGATCTGCCTGGCTTATGAAACAGTAGAAAAAGAGGACAAAACCCTACCCTTATTGATCCCTATGTCAGAAGTGGCAGGAAGAATGTCTGTACAGAAAGGCGCCAACTACCTGGAAAAACCACTAGGCGGTAGAGGTATATTACTGGGAGGTGTACCAGGAACGCTTCCTGCCAAAGTGATAATATTAGGAGGAGGTATTGTAGGTACTCAAGCAGCATGGATGGCTGCAGGCCTTGGGGCCGATGTGATTATTTTAGATGTATCTCTTTCCAGGATGCGCTATCTATCAACTGTAATGCCCAAGAACGTCAAAACAATGATGTCGAATGAATTCAACATTAGAAGCCTTATCCCAACCGCAGACTTGATCATTGGCGCAGTGCTGATACCCGGTGCTAAAGCCCCACACTTGATCACCAGAGACATGCTAAAAGAAATGCTTCCTGGAACTGTTTTGGTGGATGTGGCCGTAGACCAGGGAGGCTGTATTGAAACCTGTACACCTACAACTCACGAAGACCCCACCTACACCATCGACGGAGTATTGCATTACTGTGTAGCCAATATGCCTGGCGCAGTACCCTACACCTCCACACTAGCCCTCACCAACGCAACACTTCCCTATGCCTTGGAACTGGCGCAAAAAGGTTGGAAAAAGGCTTGTATCAAATTTCCTGAGCTGAGTTTCGGCTTCAACATCATCAAAGGGGATATCGTGTACCAAGCCGTGGCAGACACTTTCAACCTACCTCATGTACCTGTCAGTTACTATTTAAACCACCATTAGCCAAGACCTTTCTAATAGTTTTTCGGGATATTAAACATGATCTATATCAGTAAAATCTCTCATTTTTCTCATGCTTTAGGGAGCTAAGTATTGGGAAATTTGTGCCCCAAATCAATTTATTGTGGCCATGATACAACCTTCCCTGATACAGAAATACAATGTTCCTGCTCCAAGATACACGTCTTACCCAACTGTACCGCACTGGAACAATATAGTCAACCCTACAAACTGGGCCAAGTCCTTTACCAGCGCCTATCAAAATTTTGGTCCGGAAGAAGGCATAAGCTTGTACATTCACCTTCCTTATTGCGAAAGCTTGTGTACCTATTGCGGCTGTAATAAACGCATTACTAAAAACCACAAGGTTGAGCTGCCCTATATTTCTGCATTAATGAAGGAGTGGGACATGTATACCAGGTTATTGGGAGAAAAACCAAAATTAGCTGGGATACATCTGGGTGGTGGGACTCCCACCTTTTTTTCCCCCTCAGCACTTTATACGTTGATCAACCATATTACCCAGGCATCTACCAAAATGGATGACTTTGAATTTAGTTTTGAAGGCCATCCAAACAATACAACCATTGAGCATCTTCGAACACTCGCAGGATTTGGCTTTGACAGAGTTAGTTATGGTATTCAGGACTTTGACAGCAAAGTTCAATTGGCCATTCACCGAATCCAACCTTTTGATAGAGTCAAATATGTGACAGATGAAAGCAGAAAAGCTGGATACAGCTCTATAAATTTTGACCTTATTTATGGACTCCCCCATCAGACCTTAGAAACGTTAAAAAACACCTTTAAAAAAACCAGCGAATTACTTCCCGACCGCATAGCATTTTACAGTTATGCCCACCTTCCTTCGGTATTTCCTTCGCAAAAATCCTTTGAAAAGCACCTACCGAATGAAAGTGAAAAAAGAATGCTCTATGAACAAGGGAAGATCTGGCTCAAAGAAATGGGCTATGAAGAAATTGGCATGGACCATTTTGCACTAGCAGGAGACCCATTATTGAATGCCAAATCAAACAGTACGCTACACCGAAATTTCATGGGCTACACCACCTCACCATCCAAAATACTGCTGGGTTTGGGATGCAGTGCCATTAGTGACGCTTACTATGCTTATAGCCAAAATGAAAAAAACATTTCTGCATATTTGGAGAAAATAGAAAATGGCGAATTCCCTATAATTAAAGGGCATGTTCAAAGCGAAACAGATTTGACTACCAAAGCTTTCATTATGAATCTGATTTGCAACCATAAAGCCCCGTGGCAGGCATGTGATAAAATCCCTGATTCACTTATGGAATTCTTGATTGAAGGTTTGATATCCTTTGAAGAGGGTGAAATTAACATTACCGAGGCTGGCAAACCTTTTGTAAGAAATATTTGCATGGCCTTTGACCCAAACGTTCAAAATTCAGAAAAATCCAGCGCTGTCTTTAGTAAAGCCATTTGATTGATTATCTTCGGGCAAACCTTTTTAAAAATGAAAATTAGCGCCATTTGCACCGATATCGACGGTACCCTTTTAGATAAAAACAGACAATTATCAGCCAGAACCCTGGATGTTTTTGCTGCTTTGCCGTCGGATTTCCCTATCATTCTAGCATCTTCTAGAATGCCCAGTGCCATGGCTCATTTGTTGGAAGAGTTTAAAAGAATCGACAATCCACTGATTTGTTACAATGGTGGCTTTGTGATTCGTTCCAAAAACAAAGATTACCAGCAAGTTGATTCAACCTATATATCAACAGAAACCTGCCGTGAAATTTTCCAGTTGACCGGGCAAACCAAGGTACATGTCAGCCTGTATTCAGGAGACAATTGGTATGCTCCTACCAGAGACAAATGGACCATAAAAGAAGAAATGGTCACAAAAGTTCAGGCAACTTTAGACCATCATCATGCTGTAATTGGAAACTGGGAAGAAAATAGAAGAGGTGCACATAAGGTGATGTGCATGGGAAATGCGGACGAAATTCAATGGCTTTATGACAAATTGATCGAAACGCAAGGCACTTCCTTGCATTTGTACAGATCAAAAGACACTTATATTGAAATTGCTCCTAAGGCGATCTCGAAAGCCTCTGCCCTTAAACAAGTTTTAGCTGAGCTTGCAATCCCCATGAGTGAAGCACTTGCTTTTGGCGACAATTACAATGACATCTCCCTAATAGAGGAAGTCGGATATGGGGTGGCTGTAGCCAATGCCAGAGATGAAGTAAAAGCTGTAGCAAAAGAAATTACGGCCACAAACATCGAGGACGGCGTAGCTAAAACCATTGAAAAGCTACTGCTTTAGAGCAGAATATCGTCTTCATCAGTAGTAGAAATTGCGCTATTAAGAAAGGCATGGAAGGGTCTCATTTTTGAAAAAGCTTCCAAAGAACTGGCTACGAATGCTCCGGATCGGATTTCCTCATCCGAGAAAGGGTGAGAGAGAATAAAACTTTTGTACCTTAAATACTCAATGTATTGATGGTCTTTCTCAAAGCCTTTTGGAGAGGTTTTAAGTTTTGCACCTTGCATCTCGCCGAAATTTTCTTTTATCTCAGGAGACAACAGTAACTTTTTCAATTCCCCGCCGGAATAATCTATTTCCTGCCTGATTTTCTTTAAAATAGGCGCTGCCGGCATCCATATTCCTCCACCAACAAAGGATGCTCCAGGCTGAACATGCACATAATATCCAGGCCCTTCTGATTTCTTACCTCCTACTGAAAAGTAAGCAGCCATATTGCTTTTATATGGGGCTTTATTGGCACTAAATCGAATGTCCCTATTTTGCCTAAAGACACAGTCCTTAGGCCGCAATTCTGAAAATCCCGGTTGCCATTTACTTAACTGGGCCAATATCTCAGCTACACTTTCAAGAAAAGAGGCTTTCTCTTGTTCATACCAGCTACGGTTTTCGTCCATCCATTCTTTGGAATTGTTGATAGACAGTTCAGTAAGAAAGTTTAAAAGGTCTTTATTTGGCATGTAAACAAACGCTAAATTGAAGGAAGATTTACTGTTGGTAAATTGGGTATACTTTCGGCGAAATCAAAAATTTTCAAGGTCAATCTGCCTATACCTTTTTAAATATTTCATAATCAAAACGACTGAGAATAACCTCCTATTCCATCGTCAAAGATACTTTCATAACCCTAATTAAAGAGGAGGAAAGCATGGCTACCAAAAACTACAAGATAGCATAGGTTAAGGCCTTTCAAATGCCCTTATCCTCAAAATTGGATAATTAAGGTTATATTCACCTATCATTACAACATTATTTCAATTCCTTATTTCGTGCTATAACCTTATTTAAATCTATGAAAATACGCATCCATAATGACGCTATTCGGTTAAGACTTTCTCAAACTGAAGTCAATCAGCTAGCAAAAGGAATAGCCATACGAGAAGAACTAAAATTTCCTGCTCCTTATCCCGCATTCGTATATGCCCTGGAAATTCCAGACATAGGGGATAAACTCACTGTAAGCTTTTTGGAGGGGAAATTGAGCATTAACCTTCCTGCATCAAAGATAGATAACTGGGCCAACACTGATCAAGTAGGAATATCCGAGACTATTTCTTTAGAGGATGGGGCCAACCTTCAGGTTTTAATTGAAAAAGATTTTCAATGTCTCCACAAAAGGCCTGGGGAAAATGAAAAAGACAATTTTCCCAATCCTCAAGCCTAGTACAATTTATTTATCGAAGGTGAAAATCACTTTTACCTGGTCAGTTAAGGTTTGCTCATCCGGTTCGATAGTAGGTGGTGTTCGCTGATTGTCTGCGACAATCCTCATAGATTCAGCCCCGTACATTTTTGGTTGATAAGAACTAGTGAAATCGCCATAAATCACCTGATGAACAACTATCTTCCCCAATTCAAGCGAATTGGCTATTATTTCGGCTTTGTTTTTAGCATCCTTTATAGCTAAGCGCAACAATTCCGCTTCGTATTCTTTCCTTTTATTGTCAGACAATTGAAACTCAAATTGGAAGCCCATATCAATATTATTGTGCAGGGTTTCCATGATTTTCACCAAGTCTTCTCCAGAATTATCTTTCACCAATATTCTTAGGGTTTGGCTGGCCACATAACCACTGTCCTTAGATGTGCCTTTTGTATACACCCTATTTACATTGACAAAGTAGTTGTCCGCCTTTAATTCATAATTATCTACTCCGCTTTTCTTGAGGGCCTTGGTTACCTCGGCTGCTTTTTTATTGAGCCCCTCAGTGGCATCCGCTGTTTTCATCGCTTTCATGGATAGTGAAACCCGAATCAATGCTTCATCAGGCAAAACCTTGATTTCACTTTTACCGTCAACCGAGATTTTAGAGGTTTCTTGTGCCATAGACATCATCTGAAACCCTATAAATAAACAAACTATTGCAAGTAACTTTTTCATACCCCTACCTCCTATTATTAGTATTTTAACTGTTTCTATTCAGACAATCCTTTAACAAATCATAGGCCAAAAAGAAACTGAGGCTATGGTGTTACGAAAAAAAATGAATGGGCCAGCAAATAGAACCCCTATAGAAAATTAAAGTTTTAACCTCTCAATTTATCCAAAAGGGTATTGAGCTGGTCTACTTCTTTTTCGTCGAGGTGAATGGTGTCAACATTGAAATTTTTAACCTCAGCATCTAGCAATTCTAAAAGTTCAAGCCCTTTTTTAGTAATTACTATGTCTACCTGTCGCCTGTCTTTGGGACATGCCGAGCGTTTCACCATCCCCTTTTGTTTTAGCTTTTCCACCAATCTGGAAGCATTGCTCATTTTGTTAAGCATTCTTTCCTGAATGGATGAAACCGTAGTGGGGTTGGGGAATTGTCCTCGCAAAATCCTGAGCACATTGTATTGCTCAGGCGATAAATCATGAGGCTTAAAAATCTTACTCTGGCGGGTAACCAAATAACTCTGAGTAAACAATAAATTTACAAATGCTTTTGTATAGCCGTCTTTGAATGGATTTTGTTTTATTTCCTCTTCAATTTTCATTTGATGTACTTGTATCTAATTTAGATACATTGATTATATCCAAAAGGTTCATTTACCAATTATTGATTCACTTTTGAGGGCTTGCTAAGACCTTAGAATATCCATCGTATTTGCTTTAAGTATGTTCAAACTATTTATCCAGCCTAAAAACACCGTAAGCCCAGTGATTAGCCCAAACACAATGAATAAAGGCTGCCAAGCCAAACTAAACGCTATTTCAAAAACAAAATAACTAAGCAGGAAAGAGGCCAGAACAGACAACACCAATCCCCCACCAGCTGCCAGGCTACCAAGAAAGAGGTATTCCAGAATATTTATCTTTATCAACACTTTTCTTTCAGCGCCTATTGTCCTTAATAGGATATTTTCTCTAACTCTCTGAAATTTACTAATGAGCAAGGAGCTAATCAATACCAATATTCCTGTTAGAATACTGAAGAAAGCCATAAACTGAATAACAAATCCAATCTTGCCCAAAAGATCTTCAAGGGTTTCTACAATCATACTTAGGTTCACAACAGATACATTTGGAAACTGTCTGACGATCGTATTTTGAATATTTGCAGAAGCTATGTCATCTTTTGTTTTGGTAATCAGCACATGGAATTTCGGTGCATTGTCTAATACTTTGTCAGGAAAAACCACAAGGAAATTTGTAGAGACCCTTCTAAAGTTAACCTTTCTTATACTCCCAACATAGGTTGTCAAAGGCCTTCCCTGTACATTGAATACTATTTCGTCTCCAATTTTCATATGGTTTCGCTCCGCATAACCTTCCTCCATGGAAACAAAAATACTGTCTGATTCCACATTATATGGCTTAAGCGCACCTTCCACCAACTCTTCTGTATTTATAAGGCTATCCCTATAGGTAACTCTAAATTCTCTATTGTAAAAAGAACCTGATCTCCTCTCTTCGTCCTCAAGCTCCTCATTGTCCAATTTTGAAAGTCCATTGACCTCAGAAACGCCCATAGTAATAATAGGCACATGTTGCAATATTGGAAGGTCTTCGGATTCAAGCACTGTTATCATGCTGTCTACCTGACTGGTCTGAATGTCAAAAAACAACATATTGGGCTGGTCTTCTTTGTCTGCAAAACGAACCTCATCCAGAAGTTGGTCTTGGATAAAAAACAAAGTACCTATCATGGCAGTCCCCAAGCCTATCGTCGCCAGAAGAGATACTGTTTGATTATTGGGACGGTATAAATTGGACAATGCTTGCCTCACCGGATAGTTTAAGGAAATTGGGAGAAAGGTTCGAATTGCTTTCATCACTCCCATTGCCAAGAGCCATAAAGCGCCAAATGACAAAACCACAAATCCCGTGAACCAAAGTGTTTGGTCCCATTTCCCCAACAGGAAAAAACTGAAAAGCAATATGAAAACGACAATGGCAAATAAGACAAATATCCTTGCAGGGTCGTTTCCAAAACCGCCAGATTGATCATCTGGCCTTAAGGTCATCATTGGAGAAACCTTTCGGATCTTCAAAAGAGGAATCAAAGCAAACAGAATGGAGATCATTACACCAGTAACAATACCAACACCAATGGCTCCCCAAGCCAATTGCACAGTCACTTCAACAGGCAAAAATTCACTAAACACCAAAGGCAATAAAAACTGAAGCAATGCACCAGCTATGGCCCCTATGATGGAACCAACCAATCCCATGAAGAAAATTTGCACCAGATAAACAACAATTATATCCAGGGCTTTCACTCCCAGACACCTTAAAACGGCAACTGAGGGGAGCTTTTCTTTCACAAAAACATTCACTGCACTTCCTACTCCTACACAGCCTAGTAATACTGCAATAAAAGCCACAAGGGTCAAGAAATTCGAGAGGTTTTCAAAAGACCTTCCAGTAGATTCCTTTTGGGATTGAACCGTATCAAAATTCACCCTGTCTTCATCCCAAACATCTTTATTTTCATCAATTAAGGATTGTAAATCAAAGGTCTCAGGAAATAAAAAGTAATGGTTGTAATTGACCCTGCTGCCATATTGCACCAAACCTGAAGCTTCAAGTTGATCCATAGGGATATAAACTGCTGGCGCTACTGTGGCCGTAATTCCCGTTTGTCCAGGGACTTTTTGCAAAGCTCCAACAATCTCAAGGGTTACATTTCCCACCTTAATACTGTCTCCCACGACCGCACCAAACTGTGCCATCAGGGTTTTTTCTACCAATGCCTTCTTTCCTCCTGATCTAAATGCCCTTTCGCCTTCCTGAGGCAATGTTTCAAGGGTTCCGTAATAGGGATACTCCCCTTCCAAAGCCCTAACCTGAGTCAACCTGCTATCTCCTACTTTAGGGAAATACACCATGGAAGCAAAGTTGATTTCCAAGGAATGTTCACTAGCGATTTCTTCTATTTCAAGAAACTCAATGTTTTGGTTTTCTTTAGCAGCAGGTCTGCTCCTAATAATTCCTTTGCCTGATTGTCAATATCCTTACTTAAATTGTCCCCAAAGGAAGTGACTGCAACCAAAGCTGCAATACCGGTAACAATAGCAGAAACAAACAAGATTAATTTTACACCTGTTTTTCTGAACTCTCTTTTCGCCATTTTAAAAGACCAACCCCAATCAACCATTGGTAGCCTCCTGTATTTTTCCGCCTTTGATATGTAAGGAATGGTGGGTTCTGGCTGCCAATTCAAGATCATGTGTAACCAAGATCAAAGTAGTCCCATGTTGTTCATTGAGGTTAAAAATCAGGTTTTCTATCAACTCACCTGTTTCAGTATCCAAATTACCTGTTGGCTCATCTGCAAAAAGAATTTTAGGCTCATTCGCAAAAGCCCTGGCGATGGAAACCCTTTGCTGTTCTCCACCAGAAAGTTGATTTGGATAGTGGGTAAGTCGATCTCCCAAACCTACATTTTCCAAAAGCTCTTTGGCTTTCTCTTTGGCATCCTTCCGCTTCTTCAGCTCCAATGGAACCATTACATTTTCTAAAGCAGTTAATGTTTGTAAAAGTTGAAAATTCTGAAAAATAAACCCTACCATCTGGTTTCTTATGCCAGCTCTTTGGTCTTCGGTCATGTTTTCAAGGGGCTTTCCATCTATTAGTACACTTCCTGAACTGGCGACATCCAGTCCGGCACAAAGTCCCAAGAGGGTGGTTTTGCCACTACCAGAAGGACCAACAATAGATAGGGTTTTACCCTGTTCGACCTCAAAATTAACCTGATCTAAAACAGTAAGTTCCCTGTTTCCGCTTCGGTAGGTTTTGGTCAGATTTTCAACGCTTAGTATGTTCATATCTTTCAAAGAAAAAAACTTATCCCTTTTGAACAAAAACAATAGTGGATTAAGTTTAGTATTTTTGATAATTGACTGTAAAAATAATTCAAATGTTAAGAGCAATAAAAACAGCATTCACTGCCATTCTCCTGCTTGCAGTAATTTCATCTTTAACTGTTTCCTGTAATCAAAAACAGGAAACAGCCAAAAAGGTTGCACCAGAAACGACTAAAGCTGAAGAAAAGAGCGAAAAAAAGTACATTCTATTTTATGGCAACAGCCTTACCGCTGGCTATGGACTGGACGAAGAGGCTTCTTTTCCTTCCTTAATTCAGAATAAAATAGACAGCCTTGACTTAAACTACCATGTGATTAATGGTGGTTTAAGTGGAGAAACCACTGCAAGTGGACTCAGTAGGTTGGATTGGTTTCTTGAAGAACAGCCAGAAGTCTTTGTTCTTGAATTAGGCGGAAACGATGGGTTGAGAGGAATTCCTCTTGAAGAGACCAAAAAGAACCTCAATGCAATTATTTCTGCTGTATCCAAAAAATTCCCAAGCACTAAGATTTTATTGGCGGGAATGCAAATCCCTCCCAATATGGGGCTGGAATATTCAGAAGAATTCAGAGAGATGTATGCCGAGGTAGCTGAAAAACAAAGTGTAGCCATTATACCTTTTCTTTTGGAAGGGGTTGCCGGCAATCCGGAATTAAACTTGCCAGACGGCATCCACCCAACAAGTGACGGGCAACAAATCGTCGCCCGAACAGTTTGGAAACATTTAAGACCGTTACTATAATTAATAGCCTCTTTTTGGCATTGGAGGTATTGTTCTTTAAAAATGTTTCTTTTTATTATCAGAAAATTATCTTAATTTTTCCGAGTAATTAATAAAAACAAAGGATGAGTATTCAAATACAGACTGCTGGAGATGTTTACGATGTAATTATTGTAGGATCTGGAGCAGGCGGTGGAATGGCTTCCAAAATTTTGGCAGAAGCTGGATTAAAGGTAGCAGTAGTAGAAGCTGGCGCTGATTTTGACCCCGCATTAGAGGATCACAGAACCCAATTGAGACCACCATGGGAATCCCCAAGGAGAGGTGCTGGTACAGTACGTCCATTTGGAGATTTTGATGCTGCGATTGGCGGATGGGACATAGAAGGAGAACCCTATACACGTGCTGAAGGCAGTGAATTTGACTGGTTTAGATCGAGAATGCTCGGTGGAAGGACCAACCACTGGGGTAGAATCTCTTTAAGATTTGGCCCCTTGGATTTTAAGCGTAAAGATTTTGATGGCCTTGGTGAAAACTGGCCTATCAGCTATGAGGACATGGCTCCTTATTACGACAAAGTAGATAAATTAATTGGTGTATTTGGCTCCAAAGAAGGAATTAATAATGAACCTGACGGTAATTTCCTCCCTCCACCAAAGCCACGTTTACACGAATTATTCATAAAAAAGGGAGCGGATAAAGTCAATATACCCGTTATACCTTCTAGACTTTCAATACTTACCAGACCTGTAAACAATGACCGGGGAACTTGCTTCTTTTGTAGTCAATGTAACAGAGGCTGTCAGGTTTATGCAGATTTCTCTGCAGGTACTTGCCTGGTCAAACCCGCAATGAAAAAAGGTCAGGTAGATCTTTTCACCATGGCCATGGTGAGAACGGTAATGACCAATGAACAAGGCGAAGCTACCGGCGTAACCTATATTAGTAAACTAGACATGCAAGAATACAAGCTATCTGCAAGGGTAGTAGTATTGGGTGCATCTGCGTGTGAATCAGCACGGATTATGTTAAATTCAAAATCCAAAAACCATCCTGATGGATTGGGCAATAGTTCTGGTCATGTAGGGCATTACTTGCATGACTCTACTGGTGCTGACAGAATGGGGATCTTACCTGACATGATGGACAGGGAAAGGTACAATGAGGATGGAGTAGGTGGCATGCACGTCTATACCCCTTGGTGGCTAAATGAAAAAAACCTGGATTTTGCCAGAGGCTATCATATTGAATATTGGGGTGGAATGGGAATGCCTTCCTACGGTTTTGGAGGAGGTATGGACACCATGCGTCAACATGTCAAAGATGAGTTTGGAAATCCTGGCGTAAATGGCGGCTATGGTGAAGGGCTCAAAAAGGATATTCGAAGATTTTACGGAAGTACTGTAGGCATGTCTGGTCGAGGTGAAAGCATTCCACGATATGAAAATTATTGTGAAATTGACGACCAGGTAGTAGACAAATACGGTATTCCTGTTTTGAAATTTCATTACACATGGAGTGACCAGGAATTGAACCAGGCCAAACACATGCATGAAACCTTTGAAGAAATATTAACCAGCATGGGAGCAGTAATGCTCGGCAGCAAACCGGGTGCTGACAAACAATTTGGACTTCACAAACCTGGAAGGATTATTCATGAAGTAGGAACCACCCGTATGGGCAATGATCCTAAAACATCCGTTTTAAACAAATATTCTCAAGCACATGATTGCAAAAATTTATTTGTAGTGGATGGTGGTGCTTTTGTCTCACAGGCAGATAAAAATCCTACCTGGACGATTTTAGCCAACTCTTGGAGAACTTCCGAATATATTATTGATCAACTGAACAAGAAAAATATCTAAAGCGATGAACAGAAGAGAAAACTTAAAACTTTTATTTACAGGTTCCCTGGCTTCGGGTATACTGTTTACAGGCTGCGGGCCAGAAACCCCTGAAACTGTAGAAATTCCTCACAACCCTAAAATAGGAGAGTTTGGAAGCTATGGCCGTACGCCTGAAGAGATCATTCATAATGAAAGTCTAAAATCCTCCACTTTTTTCACTGAAGATGAGCGAAAGAAATTAGACATCCTTGTGGACATGATCATACCTGCGGATGACACTTCAGGAAGCGCAACTGGCGCCGGTGTACCTGACTTTATTGAATTCATGGTAAAAGACATTCCTAGCTACCAAACACCGCTAAGAGGAGGTCTGTTATGGCTTGATTACAAATCAGATGAAATGTTTGGGAACAAATTCCTTGAAATATCTGAAGATCAACGCATACAAGTCATAGACCTTATCGCTTACCCTGACACTGCGAAACCTGAAAATCTAAGTGGTGTGAAGTTTTTTAACAACCTTAGAAACCTAACTGCAACTGGCTTTTTTACTAGCGAAGAAGGCTTCAAAGACTTGGGTTATGTAGGTAACAAACCAAATGCATGGGACGGTGTACCTGAAGAAGTATTGGCCAAACATGGTTTAGAAAACGACCCAAAATACAAAGACGTATATCTTGATGTAACTACAAGGGGAACCATTGCCCAATGGGATGACAATGGCAACTTGATCGGATAAGCTTGTCCGAGTACTAATCAATATCAACAGGGGAGCGTCTTAAAAGGTGTTCCCCTGTTTGTTTTTCAATTCACAATAATACCACTACAATATGAAAACGCTTTTTTCCCTGACTTCATTGGCCTTTGTATTTCTACTCAGCCCTTCTATTGCACAGCAGTTACCTCTTTTCAATGGAAAAGATCTCTCGGGATGGCACGTGGATGTTCCTGAGCAAGATACCAACAAAAATGTAAGTCCTTCTTTTGTTGTCAAAGATGGATTGCTTATAAGTATGGGGAACCCTCAGGGCCACTTAATTACTGATGATGAGTATGAGAATTATAGGATTACTACGGAATACCGATTCCCAGAAGCCACGGGCAATTGTGGTATATTAATACATGCTTCTACGCCGAGGTCACTATATAAAATGTTCCCCAAATCCATTGAAGTCCAAATGTATCATGAAAATGCGGGCGATTTTTGGTGCATCGTAGAAAACATCGAAGTGGACAACATGGTCGAAAGAAGAGGCCCAAAAGAAGAATGGGGCGTAATAGAGGGTAAAAAAAGAAGGATACTAAACCTTACTGATGGTTCGGAAAATACTCCCGGATTGTGGAACAGAATGGTAATAGAATGTCTGGACAACAGGGTTAAGGTCTGGGTAAATGGGGACTTCGTAAATGAAGGATACAATTGTACCGCATCCAAAGGACAAATAGCTGTCCAGGCTGAAGGAGCAAAAGTGGAATTCAGAAAACTTATTCTCGAACCGATAACGGAACTTTCTGAATAGTAGGAAGCAAAAAAAAGCCCAGAAATGGGCTTTAAATATCTTCTTTATTGGCTACCCGTAGAAATCAGAAAGCCTGGCAAGTCCTTTTCGGTTCAATAAAATTATTTTCTTTCCTTGAAGGTCTATAAGCTTGTCTTTTTTAAATTCTGATAATAACCGAATCACTGTTTCAGTAGCTGTCCCAACAAGCCCGGCAATCTCTTCACGTGTAAGCGCTATATCAAGCCGCTGTCTATCTCCACCATCAACACCATAACTATCACCCAATTGTAGCAAGGTCAAAGCCAGACGTTCTCTAATCGATTTCTGGGTCGCATCTGTCAATTGGCTTTCCATAAGCCCCATGTCATGACAAAGTGCCTGGGTAAGTCGCTGATGAAAATCACCGTCTTCTGACATTACCTTCAAAAACACCTCCTTAGGTACAAAACAAACCCCTGCATCTTCCACAATGGTAGCAGTAGTCGAATAGGACTCCTCACCTATCAAGGATGAATACCCCACTAAATGACCCTTTTGGGCAAGTCGAATTATCTGGTCCTTGCCATTGGAGGCCGTTTTAAAAATCTTAACCACGCCACTATTGACACAGAAAACACCTAAAGGCTTGGTATTTTCATAATAAAGGATCTGACCTTTTTTGTGCGATATGAAATTTTTCCCTTCAGAAATATTGCATAAATGCTCATCTCCAAGTCCTGAGAATAAGGAAAGCTTCCTGCTCAAGCACATTTCGCAAGGGGTACTTTTAACTTTATTCATCATAATGAAACACCATTTAATAAGTGACTAGGCAAATTTAACAAATTACATGACTAACGTCACTTTTATTTTCAAAATTCAGGACCTTAAAATACTGAGATTTATTCAAATATTGGGAAATGACTAATTTGAGAATACTTGCCTGTTATTGGTTCTCGCTCAAGGCAGAAATGCATGCGACCGTTGCTTATGCAAATAAAGGGCGCTTTGAAGTTGTTATTGTATAGGCAAACCTGCTCAACAGTCTTTTGATTTAGTTTGACATCCGGCGCTTTGCATTCGATCAAAAAAAAGGCCTCCCCAGATCTGTCCAAGACCAATATATCAAAGCGTTTTTGCAAAGCATTGTATTTCAACCCTTTTTCTAAGGAGATCAAACTGCCGGGATAATTCATGTTCTTGACGAGATAATGGATTATGTGTTGCCTCACCCATTCTTCAGGGGTTAAAAGCAGCTTCTTTTTCCTAATCGGATCAAAAACATAATACTTACCTTGCTCTCCCTTTTCAATATCCATGGGATAAGCCGGTAAATTCAGCTCAATTGAGGCCAAATGTTGAACCAAATCCTTCATTGGACAAATTTCCAACAAATAATCGGACGGCAAAACTTATGGCAAGAATAAAACTCAAAAGGACAGGTAAGGCGTAATCCTATCAACCCAGGCCTCGTTGAAAATTTTAATGTTTAACAAATCCTTCGCTGAATCGTAATTCCCATGCTGATTTCTATAAGCCAAAATAACTTTGGCAGCTCCATAATCTATGTAGGGATGCTTAATTAACTGTTTAAAATCCGCCAAATTGACATTTAATTGTCTTTCAATCTTGGGTTCAAAGGTAAATACATCGTAAATTTTCTCTGCCAGTTCAGCATTCACACCATACACTTCCAAAAGTTGCTCAGGCGCATTGAAGCCCCCTAAATTGTCTCTGTATTCGGCTATTCGAGCAGACAAAACCGGCCCAACACCTTGCACCATCTGCAACTCCACAGCAGTAGTCTCAGCAAAAGATATTTTATTCAAGCTGGGTTTAGTAGGTCTTTTAAGTGTAGGAGTAGCATTGCCTTTCTTTTCACTTCCCCTCCGCTCCTGGCTTGACTTCTCATTGCTCTCCTGAGAAGAAGATTCTTGAGAAAATAAAGTTTTATTCTCAGCAATATAAGCAAGATAGGAAGCTTGGGCTGCTGAACGGTTATGCCTCTCAATAAAATAGGGAGCGGCATACAACAAGGTTAAAACGGGGATCACAAAGACAAATCCACGCATTTCCCGTCGGGTAAAACCCAAATAAGATTTCAACACATAAAACCATTTATTCAACATAGTTTTCCCTATTACATAGTTAAATTAAGAATAATGGAATGTTATTCCAAAAAATCGCCTTATTGTATAAGGAATAAAAAGAGGACGAATTTATTTAGAAGCATTATAAATTAAACTCCCTTTGCTGAATTAATTCATTTCGTCCCAATTCTATAATAAATTTGTAGCTGAAAGTTGGTTATCATGCAGTCAAAGTTTAAAGCTTTAAGTCTATCATATAAAAATGCCCCTGTAGCAATCCGGGAGTTGGTATCTTTGGATGATGGTGCGGTACGCTCACTTTTGGGAAAATTGAGAGAGTTTTTTAGTCTTACCGACACCCTGATTCTATCTACCTGTAACCGTACAGAAATCTATTACAGCCACGAGCTGGATCTTTCCACAGAAATCATCAAGCTTGTAGGGCTAGAGAGAGGCCTGATGGACACCATATCCTATCTGGAGTACTTTGACATCTTTCATGATGACAAATCTGCCATATCGCACCTTTTCAGGGTTGCAATGGGACTTGAGGCTCAGGTAATCGGTGACATGCAAATATCCAATCAGGTGAAACGTGCCTATCAGACTTCGGTAGACATGGACATGGCAGGACCATTCCTGCATCGCCTCATGCATACCATCTTCTTCACCAATAAGAAGGTTGTACAAGAAACGGCCTTTAGGGACGGGGCTGCTTCAGTATCCTACGCAGCAGTAGAGTTGATTGAAGAGCTCACCTCCAACACCCATCAACCAAGAGTACTATTAGTAGGCTTGGGCGAAATTGGAGAAGATGTAGCCAAAAACCTGGTTTACCTGAAAGACGCAAAAGTAAAAATTGCCAACAGGACCTATTCTAAAGCATTGGAATTGGCCATTGAATATGATTTCGAAGCCATCCCTTTCGAGGAATGTTTTGAAGCGATGAAAGAGGCAGATGTAATCATATCCTCTGTAGCAATGCCTGAGCCATTGATCAGCAAACAACTTATCAGCAGCTTCAATATTAAAAGTTATAAATTACTGGTAGACCTTTCTGTTCCTAGAAGCATAGATACGGCAGTGGAAGACCTCCCTGGAGTATTGCTTTACAATGTGGACAATATCCGTAGCAAGGCTACCGAAACCTTGAGCAAAAGGAAAGCGGCTATACCTCACGTAGAAAACATTATTGTAGAGAACATTAAAGAGTTTTACGATTGGAAAAAAGAAATGATGGTCTCCCCTACCATCAATAAACTTAAAAACAGCCTTGAGCAAATCCGTAAGGAAGAGCTTGAAAGATACCTTAAGAATGCTGATAGTCAGCAATACGACATCATAGACAAGATGACCAAAAGTATGATGCAAAAGATCCTTAAAGTACCTGTGGTGCAATTAAGGGCTGCCTGCAAACGTGATCAAGCTGAAGAAATGATCGGTATCATCAATGACCTTTTTGATTTAGAAAAGGAAGAAGTCAAAAAAACAGATCACTAGTAAAATTCCACCACCCGAAAGATTTAGATTTTTTATGAGGCAATTAAAATAGCCTTATTGTTTTATTCGGAAAGCTGTAATTTCTTTTTTACTTTCACCCCAAAACACGCTAAAATGCACAAAATTCACCTGTTTAAATTTTTTATAGCCTTGCTATTGTTTGTTATGTTTGCGAGGGAAGGGTCTACCCAAACCTGGGAAGTATTTGACAGCAACTTTCACTTGGAAAAAAAGCTTTCAAAGGGTGAGATTTTTTTACTTGGGAATAGCCTTAGAATCAATGTATGGAACAATGATCTTTCATTTTTGGATTCAAAATATGAACCCTTTACCGTTATAGAAGATGCTAGTCTATATCAATTTCTTGAACCTTGGATCATCATCAAAAATAACGATAAATTCGGGGCGCTTCATGAATATGGCGAGCAGGTTTTACCGGCCATTTACGATGAGATAGATACCTATTACACCCTATTACTTGCCAGAAAAGGAGAAGAATACTTCGTATACGATCGGGGAAAAAGATCAACATTTTCAATTGGGAATTTTGCTTCAGCAAGAATAGCCAGAAATGGACAGGTAATAGCACAAAACAGCGATGGGAGCTTTATTTTACCCCTCTCAGAAACGCCTGAACACAAGTATGTGTCACTGACCGATCCAACAGACGATGTAATTGTTGCCAGGGAAGCAACAGGCCTTGGTCTAATCAATATGGAAGGGAAATACATTCTCAAACCTGTAATTGATGAATTGACCCATTTGGAAGACAGTTATTTTTACGCCAAAAACAGCAATGAATACCTTTTGATCAACGCTCTGTCAACCACTGCCGACATCAGGTACAATAGCTTTCACCGGATCAGCATAGAAAATGATGTGATGGTAGAATACATTCATGGTAAGTTAAGGCGAATCATGAAAAATGACGGTATCCTTTTGGATATCGTGGGAATGGATTCCGTACGAAAATCAGGAGATTATTTCAATGTTCACTTTAGGGATGGCACTACAGGATTACTTAACAAAGAAGGTGACTGGGAAGTAAGGCCAACAAAAACAGCTACCGGTATTTTGCCTGGAAATGAAGGTGCTTATGGAGCGAAAATAGGAGATGGTTTTGGCTTTATCAATGCCAATGGAGATACCTTGGTTTCTCCCAAATTTGATCAGGTAAAAATATTCTCCGAAGGTATGGCCAGTGTAAAAACAGGAACCAAATGGGGCTATATAAACCAACAGAATGAGTTGGTTATTCCTTACACTTACAACACAGTAGGGCCATTTCTTCAGGGCATCGCTATAGTTCAAAATGATGGCACCTATAATTTGATCGATAAAAGTGGGGAATCAATGCTTGAGACCCCTTACACTAGGGTCAGCAGAATGATGGATGGTTATTACTTGTTGGAAGATAAAGGGCTCTTTGGCCTTGCAAAGCCTGATGGCACCGTTATAAGCAACCCTGTTTATGAAGAGATCAGAAGAGAAGCAAAGGATAAAATATTAATAAGGAAAGATGGTAAATACGGCGTTATAAAAGAAAATGGGGATTTCGAATTGCCACTTTTCTACAATGCCATTCTGTTTGACAATAAAAACGATAAGATTTTAGCAAAAAGCGAAACAGAAGCAGTTCCTGAAGTATTGAGTAAAAAAGAATTGAAAAAAGAATGAGAAAAAAGAAAGGGGCTTAAAACCCCTTTCTTTTTTGTTATTTATTTTTATCGTTTCCTCGTGACCTGTCTGACGATTTGTTTTCATCAGATTTTGCTATTGAATCACGCATGCTGGTATCAGATTTTACATTTTCCATTTTGTAATAATCCATTATACCAAGATTACCAGATCTAAAGGCTTCAGCGATCGCTTTAGGAACCTCAGACTCAGCCTCGGTTACTTTCGCTTTCATCTCTACATTTTTAGCCTTCATCTCTTGCTCTAGCGCTACAGCCATAGCTCTTCTTTCTTCGGCCCTTGCTTCAGCTACTTTCAAATCTGCAGTAGCCTGATCTATTTGAAGTTTTGCTCCAATATTTGATCCAACATCGATGTCTGCAATATCAATTGATAATATTTCAAAGGCAGTACCAGAATCAAGTCCTCTTTCCAAAACAAGTTTTGAAATTTTATCAGGGTTTTCAAGCACACTCTTATGGTTCTTTGCAGAGCCTATGGAAGTCACTATACCTTCACCAACCCTTGCCAGGATGGTCTCTTCACCTGCTCCACCTACAAGCTGAGCAATGTTTGCCCTAACAGTCACTCTCGCCTTAGCGATAAGCTGAATACCATCTGCAGCTACCGCAGCTACATTGGGCGTATTGATTACTTTTGGATTTACAGAAATCTGTACCGCTTCAAAAACATCTCTTCCCGCAAGGTCTATTGCTGTTGCTTGCTTAAAGGAGAGGGAAATATTGGCCTTGTCTGCAGAAATCAATGCCCTGATTACATTGGGCACATTACCACCGGCCAGAAAGTGTGTCTCAAGATCATTTGTTGTAAGGTTGAGTCCGGCCTTCGTTGCAGTGATCAGAGAGTTGACAATCACCCCTGGTGGCACTTTTCGAATACGCATACCTACTAGTTCCAATAGTCCAACTTTAACATTTGAGAAAATAGCAGTAATCCAAAGATTTACCGGAACGAAATAGAGAAATACAAATAATAAAATTAGACCGCCAAAAGCAGCGACCAGTACTAATACCGAATTAGAAATATCCATAATTTAGGGTTTTATGATGATTTTATTGTTTTCAATTTTTGAAATGGTAACGCTTGTTTTTGAGGGAATAAATCCACCTTGAGACTTTGCCTCATAAATCTTGTCTGCTATAATTATTTTCCCATAAGGCTTAAAATCAGAAATCGTCTCACCTACTTGCCCCACTTCGAGTCCAAGCAAACGGTCTTCATAAGCACTTCCGAGAGAGGTGTCTTTAAGTGCAAAACGATCCCAAACCCCGGATTTGAACCCGTAAACGATCATCCCGAAATTAATCAGTCCCGCAGCCGCCAATACCCCATAGGCTACCATAGGGGTGAAATTTTGAAAAGCATGATAAATGCCCAATGCGGTAAATATCAGCCCTAATATTCCTACAACAGTGGTCCCAGGAACAAAAATAACTTCCAACATTACCAAAAGTGCACCAAAAACTATTAAACTTATTAATATTAACCAGTCCATGAAATTCGTTTTTTAAAGGCGCCCCTATTTTCTATGAGGTTAGCTTTCTGTAAAATTACGAGAATTCGCAACAATAGAAAGCCAAATGAAATGAATCATTTGGCTTTCTATTGAGGAAAATCCCCAGAAATCATAAGTACTTCACAATGCTTAACTAAAACTTCTTCAGAATCAGACCTAATGGATGCTATTCAATGCTACCCCAAGGTGAAAGCTTTTTATTCAAAACATGCTGTAAAGCCGCTAATATGCGATGAGAAAGTTTCTTGTGATTTCATCATTGATTTTTACAAGATTCTACCCATAGCTCCCATTTCCCTACAAGATTTTTCACCTTTTCTGGATAATTATTAGCAAGGTTGGTTGTCTCGGTGCCATCAGCAGCTAAATTATAAAGTTCCCACGGACTGTTTTCATCCTCCGAAATGATCTTCCAATCACCGGAACGTAAAACCCTATTTTCAGGCACTCGCCAGGCTAAAAAATCAGGAGGGGAAAGCTTCTTTCCTTGAAAAATTGGGCTAAGGCTTTGGCCATCAAGTGGGAGGGGCTTACGACCTTCAAGTTCGCTTGGATAAGTTCCATTTGCTAATTCAAGAAATGTTGGCATAAGGTCTATAATATGCCCCACATCATTGACTATTTCACCACGAGCCTGAATACCTTTGGGCCAATGCGCTATTAAAGGTGTTCTGATACCACCTTCGTACCCCGTCATTTTAGTAGACCGAAAGGGAGTATTGCTCATAAGTGCCCAATCGAGGCCATAAGCCTGAAAGGAATCTGCCGGACCAGGAAGATTGTCAGGCCCACTCCCTAACTGTACAGCTTCACCGTTAAGACGCCAGGTTCCACTCTCATTTTGTCCAAAAAATCCATTTGTCGTTGGTTTCTCTCCACCATCAGGGGCCGCACCATTGTCGGAAAGGAATAGGATTAAAGTATTTTCAAACTGCCCACTTTTCTTCAGCATATCAACAATCCTCCCTGTACTTTGGTCAATGGATGCTACCTGAGCAGCATATACCGCCATTCGCTCAGCCTCCCAGTTCTTTAAGGAGTCCATCGTCCAGTCATCATCATTGTCTGGCCGAGGATTAATAGGCCAATTTTGGGGGATCAATCCTAATTCAGTTTGTTTTTCTAAGCGCTTAATGCTCCATCCATTCCATCCCTCTTCGCGGTAGCGACTACGATGGGGAACAATATCGGCTTCATTAGCATGTAATGGCCAGTGTGGGGCAATATGAGAAACATAAAGAAAAAATGGTTTTTTATCTGTGGCAGCTTGCAGCTCGGACTCCTTTAAGAATTCAAGGGCATAATCTGTAAGGTCATCTGTAAGGTAAAAGTCATCAGGTAGCTCAACCTTGGATTCATTGAGAAAAAAGGGGTTGGGCTCCACCTCGTCAAAATAACTGATTTTACCTGCACACATGGGGCCATAAAAACGGTCAAACCCACGTTTGGTAGGCATATCAGGATCTTGCCATTTCCCAACCATCATCGTATGATATCCTGCCATTTGTAGCCCCTCACCCAGATTTATAGACCGTGAATAATCTGTGGGTTCATTCCAGTTAGTACCTGTATGCCCAATTCGTTGCGCATATAGTCCTGTCAACAGGGATGCCCGTGAAGGCCCACAAACAGAATTGTTGTAAAATTGAGTAAAGCGCAAACCATCGGCTGCCAATGCATCAAGGTTAGGGGTTGGGATTTCTCCACCATAACAACCTAAATCAGACCAGCCGAGGTCATCTGCAAAAATGAGAACGATATTAGGAACCTTTGCTTTATTAGTAGGGATATCATCAATCAGACCACCTGGTGTTTTTTTATTAGGTGCTTGTTGCGAAAAAACATTTTCAGTGAATAAGCCACTGATCAGGGCCATAAACAGTAAAAAAACATTAACGATTGGTCTATAATTTACCTGCATATCTAATATTAGTTAATAAGCTTCACAATAACTTGTCCCCCTAAGTAGAAGTATTTCAATTCTTAATGTCCTAGCATTATAAAAAAATAGGGCCATAATCTAAAATTATGACCCTATTTTCATCTCCTATCTTGTAATCGGGAAAAGTCTGTCCAAGGGATTCAACTTTTTCCTTAAGGGAATAAGCCCCCCTTAATTTTATCAGAATCATTGTTTTATTATTAAATTCCTATCAAAACCCGATTCAAGTAAATTAACATTGGCAATCAATGCTTTTAAACTTTCTTGATCAATAAGCTCTTGCGAATAGCACTCTTCCTGTAGAAGGTTTTCCTGAAACGATACAAAGACCGTCCTCTTTTACCTGATCAAGAGGAATACATCGAATAGTCGCTTTTGTTTTTTCCTTGATCTTTTCCTCAGTTTCAGCAGTACCGTCCCAATGGGCCGCTACAAATCCCCCTTTGTTATCCAAGACATCTACAAATTCCTCCCATGTATCCACAGAAGTTGTTTTTTCATCGGTAAACGATTTGGCCTTTTGGTAAATGCTATCTTGGATATTGTCCAGGGTATCTTTAATAATAGTTATCAAATCTTCTGTTTCAAAATTGATAACAGTTTTGGAAAAATCATCCCTACGGGCTAATTCTACTGTTTTGTTTTTAAGATCCCTGGGCCCTATTCCAAGCCTCAACGGTACGCCTTTCAATTCATATTCAGCAAATTTCCATCCTGGCTTATAGGTGTCTCTGTCATCAAATTTCACAGAAATACCTATATCGTCCAATTGATCAACTATTTCTTTCGCCTTAACGCTAATTTCTTCGAGTTCTTCTTCACTTTTGAATATTGGCACGATTACTACCTGAATTGGAGCCAATTTAGGAGGTAATACCAAGCCTTTATCATCAGAATGAGCCATGATCAAGGCACCCATTAATCTGGTACTTACTCCCCAGCTGGTTCCCCATACATGCTCCAGGCCTCCTTCTTTGGTAGCAAACTTTACATCAAACGCTTTGGCAAAATTCTGTCCTAAGAAATGAGAGGTACCAGCCTGCAAAGCTTTTCCATCCTGCATCATCGCTTCTATACAATAAGTAGACTCAGCTCCTGCAAATTTTTCACTTTCGGTTTTTACTCCTTTAATGACAGGCATGGCCATAAATTTTTCGGCAAAATCCGCATAGACATTTAGCATCTGTACTGTTTCTGCTTCTGCTTCTCTTTTGGTAGCATGAGCAGTATGCCCTTCTTGCCATAAAAATTCTGCTGTCCTAAGAAAAAGCCTTGTTCGCATTTCCCAACGCACCACATTTGCCCACTGATTGATAAGCAAAGGCAAATCGCGGTAAGATTGAATCCAGTTTTTGTATGTACTCCAAATAACAGTCTCTGAGGTAGGTCTAACGATCAACTCCTCTTCTAATTTTGCTTCCGGATCTACGATTACTCCTTTTCCTGAAGGATCGTTTTTAAGTCGGTAATGCGTAACGACAGCACACTCCTTGGCAAAGCCTTCTACGTGGTTGGCTTCTTTGGATAAAAACGATTTTGGGATAAATAATGGAAAATAAGCATTGCTATGACCAGTTTTTTTAAACTTGCGATCCAGCTCTGCCTGCATCTTTTCCCATATACTAAATCCGTATGGTTTTATAACCATACACCCTCTAACGGCACTATTTTCAGCGAGGTCTGCTCTTTTCACCAATTCATTGTACCACAGGGAATAATCCTCACTACGCTTGGGTAATCCTTTACTCATTATTATTTCTTTGTTGTAATAAAAAAACTCTTTATCTTAGATTCTTGATTTGTGACAAATATAAATTAAAAAATGATAACCTTCTTGTTATATCGTCGTATATAGTAAGTGAGGAATAAACTAAATATCTATATGATTAATTTCAATCCAATTCGGACAATAGGCGCATTTGCGATTTTAGGCCTTGCTGCCTGTAGCACTAGCTACCAAGCCAGCAATATGGGCGGTGAAGTCGACAACTTGTACTTTATGGCTTCAGATTCAAGAATAGCGACTGAATTTGCTGTGAAAAATAATAATCCGGAAAATTTTAAGGAAATTGAACAAATCCGTGATATTGACGGAGACGTAGAAAATTTTTCTGCAAGAAATGTAAATCCGGAATATATAGCTAAATACCAACGGTCAGCGGATCCATCTGTTGACGAGTCTACGGTATATTTTGATGATTCTCAAAGTGGAACAAACTTAGCCACGGGAGAACCAAACATTAATGCCTATGACAACTACACAGGTACAAATGGAAGTTCTGTTACTAATAATAACTTCTTCATGAGCCCAATGATGAGTTATGGAATGTCTTCCATGATGATGGGAAGCATGTACAATCCTTACTTCGGATCAGGATTTGGTGGAATGGGTTATTATGATCCATTTTACAGTTCAGGATTCGGCTTTAACTCAGGTTTTGGTTACAGATCAGGTTTCAACCTTTCCCTTGGAATGGGATTCGGTTTTGGCAATCCTTATTTCGGACGTGGATTTGGAATGTATGACCCATTCATGAACTACGGATATGGTTACAGACCAGGTTTTGGAGGTTTATATGGAGGTGGATATTATTCTCCGGTAATTGTATTGCCAGGTGGATCTGAAGCAAACAGACGTCAGGTTGTTCAAGGAGCAAGGGGTTACAGATCTTCTTCTTTGGCCAATTCAAATTCCTCTAGTAGAAGCAGGAGTATTGCAAGCCCAACCTCATCAAGGGCTACTGCTAGAAGAGACGCATTGTCTAACAATTCTAGTGTAGTATCTAGAAACAGATCGTCTGCAACCAACAATTCATTCAGCAGATCTCAAAATGATTATTATAACTCAGCCTCTGCTACCCCTTCCAGAAGAAATATTAATTCTCCTGCAATGAACAGGTCAGGGAACACTTCTACAAGAAGTAGTTATGGTAACTCAAGTAATAGTAGCACATACAGATCAGCTGCGCCTTCAAGCAATAGCAGGTCAAGAAGTATAAACTCAACCAATAGCAGGTCTCAATATGCAGCACCTAGCTCAAGCAGTAGAAGTTCTTCACCTTCTTACAATAGAAGTAGGAGTTCAACTACACCAACTTATCAACAACGTTCTACTACACCTAGTAGAAGCAGTACATATTCTGCACCTTCCAGGTCTTCATCTACCTATAGCGCTCCAAGGAGTAGCAGTGGATCTTCATCAAGAAGTACCGGAAGCAGCAGTAGCAGTAGTAGAAGAGGGAATTAATTCCCTCTTTTTTTTCTCTTCTTTAAAAAATCACCCCCATCGTATATAGTACTTTTTTACACTTAATCCTCAGCTGTGGATGCTAGTGGCATCTTCTTATTGACTTTATTTACTTAAATACCTACCCTTGAAGTAACGTTTTACCTTAACCTAAACACGTGAATATCCGTTTCGGATAGTATCGCTTCATTATTTCAAAACCTAAGAAAAGATTGAGGGCAATGGAAACCCATGTATCAAATCACATGGGGATTAAAACAAAAAAAGGATTTAATAGAATTGACATGAAAGGATTTAAATTGATTTTATCTTTATCTGCTTTGGCTGCATTTCATATAAATGATGTCAAAGCTCAAAGTGGCTACGTCGAAGACGCACTCCGGTTTAGCCAATATGGATCTAATGGTACCGCAAGAATCACTTCACTTGGAGGCACTGGCAATTCACTTGGGGGAGACTTAAGTAATATTCATAATAACCCGGCTGGTTTGGGTTTTTATCAAAATTCAGAATTTAGTTTCACTGCAGGATACAGTGATTGGAATGCCTCCACTTCACTGTTGGGGCAAACAGAAAACTTTAATAAAACAAACTTTTCTTTACCAAACCTTGGCGTGGTCATTAGTAGGGCAAAAGGCCCATTAGAAGTAGGCGATTGGCGAGGAGGCTCCTTTGGTATCAGTATCAATAGACAGGCTACCTATAACAACGATTTTGGCTATTTCTCCAACCAATTTGACCAAGGATCCATTTTAGATTATTACGTTGATGTCTATAATGATATAGGTGTCCCTGGTGGAACCGATGGTTTGTTTTTTGATGCGTTCCTCATCAACCCTGTTAGTGGAGGAGGATATGATTATTCTCCAAATGCTACGCTGGCATTAGAAAAAACAGAGAAGGTACAGAATGAAGGGACCATGTCTCAAATTGGATTTTCCTATGGAGGAAATTATAAAAACAAGTTATTTATCGGTGCATCCATAGGGATCAATTCTATATCCTATAGCTCTACAAAGACTTACGATGAAGAATTTCTAGATGACAATAACCAAACTTCCCTTTTAGTTCTTTACAAGAAAACCTAACCCTTACAGGTTCAGGCGTCAATGTTGGATTGGGAATTATTTACAAGCCAATAGACGAATTAAACGTTGGGTTAAATTTCAAATCCCCTACCTGGACGCAGTTTAACGAGGAATATGATGCAGATATATTTGCCAATTTCTTCCCCCCTTTCCAAGATCCAGAATTCGGGAATGTCTCTGAGTCAGATGCGCAAACTGATATTTTTATGAGTAGCTATAGTTTAAGAACACCGATGCGTATCGGAACTGGATTAACCTATTTCTTCGGTAAAAATGGATTCATTACTGCTGATGCGAATTTCCTGGATTACAGTTCAGCCAATTTGAGGTCAAATGTATTCAATACGGAACAAGATAATATTGAAATCAGTAACCTTTATGGTCAAACGATAAACTATAGTGTAGGTGGAGAGTTGAGAGTAAAAATGTTTAGGCTACGGGCTGGCTACGCCTATTTCGGGGATCCAATTAAAGATCCTGGAAACCTTGACAGAAGCACCAATCAAATCTCGGGAGGAGTAGGCGTGAAATTATCGGGCTTTAGTATAGACTTAGGACTTGTGAATAGTAAATTTAACAGTTACTATTCTTCATTCCCTGGTGCTGATTTAGCCATCACTGACAATAACAGAACTACTGGACTGCTAACCCTAGGGTTTAGTTTTTAACAAAGGCAGCCATTCAGAAATCAACAACTCAGGGGAACTGTCTTCTCCCCTGAGTTTTATTTTTGCCATTTCATAAAATACACTTCTTTGTGCATGCATGTTTTTAAGCTTTAAAATTATTTGAGGAGTATCCAGACTTGAGAACAAAGGCCTAATAGACACTTCAGTATGCGTTAGCCGCTGAAGTATACTATTTAAAGGCACATCCAAGTAGACTGAAACCCCTTTATTATTAATCAGCTCCATATTGTCATTGTAGCAAGGAGCCCCACCTCCAGTTGCTAAAACAAAGGCCTCTTCTTTATTAAGAATACCCTCCAAAACGGTTGACTCCAATTTCCTGAAATACCCCTCACCTTCTGTTGAGAAAATTTCAGCAATTGCTTTTCCTGCTGCCGCCTCTATTAAATCATCTAAATCATAAAAAGGCCAATTTAACTTTAAGGCAAGGGACTTTCCTAAAGTGGATTTCCCACTACCAGGCATCCCTACAAGTATGATTTTTTTTGAATCCATTATTTAAAAAATATGTTTTTCGCTATTTCAGGTGATGGTGTATTTCGGTAATGAAACTTTTTGAGAATGGTTCCCTCTTCCAAAAACACCAAACCCGGATTGGACCTAATGATGGTCTTTACGACGGTTGCATCTGCCATATAGTAACCAATATTAAGGCCTTTATCCTTAAGATAGTTTTTCATTTCCTCCTCCGAAGAAGCGGCTACCAAAATCACCTTTACTCCAGTTCCCTGGAATGAATTGATCAACGCACTAATCCTGTCCAGTTCGTTTACTGAGAGTACTATCTTTTCTATATTACTGGATAGGATCAATAATTTTTTACCTTGAAGAATTTCATCGGTATGATCTCCAGCATCACTCCAAACAGCAAAATCAGAAATTTTAGGAAGCACTTCAGGATTCTTCAAAGTCATTTCCAAAAAGGTATAACTTTCATCAGAAGGGTATTGATCAAATGAAACTTTTTCCCCATCCTTTTCCATAAGGTAAGAATATTTCAGCTCGGCCGATGGCTGCATCGCTTGATTGATATTGACGCCTTCTTTAAAGGCTCTAAAATCAATGAATGGAAGATTTCTAATGGCATAGATGGCCATAGTAAGGGAGATAACGAAAGTACCTATCGTTACCCATTTGCCAAACCGTGAATAGTTACTTGGCAGGTATTCTTTAAATACCAGCATAAATACAATTAACACCAATAAGACAATGTCTTTGTAAAACGACTCCCAGGGTGTAAGTTTTATAGCATCTCCAAAACATCCACAATCCGTTACTTTATTAAAATAAGCAGAATAAAAGGTAAGGAAAGTAAAAAACAGAATCATCGCCACTAAAAGGAAAATGGCGCGTTTTAATCGCCAACCAACGATAAGCATCACACCCAAAGCAACCTCCACCACTACCAGAAACACGGCTATGGGTAAGGATATCGCTTTCAAGGGTTCAAATATGGGGGTAATGTCAGTGGCAAAAACATCGAAATATTCTTGCATTTTTATAGAAGTACCAACAGGATCATTTACCTTGATCAGCCCAGAGAATATGAAGAGCCCTCCAACCAGCACACGAGAAATTGCTATTAATGTTTTAATGATCATTTTGATTTAATTTAATCATACAAAAGACCGCATAGTTAAGCATGTCCTGATAATTGGCGATTACTCCTTCTGACACGAGCGTTTGACCTTGATTGTCTTCAATTTGTTTTACCCGGTAAAGCTTCATCAGAATAATATCTGTAATTGAAGAAATACGCATACCTCTCCAGGCTTCACCATAATCATGGTTTTTATTGGCCAATAAATCTTTAGTATCCTCTACCCATTTGTCATATACAGGCTCCAATTCTTCAAATGTTAACTCCATCCTTGAATCGGCTGCCAAATCATTTTGCATCAATGCAATCAGGCAATAATTAATTATCCCAATAAACTCATCTTTAATAGGGTCCTCGACCTTCTGGGTCCCTTTTTCCTGAATGGACCTTATTCGTTGGGCTTTTATAAAAATCTGATCTGTCAATGAGGGAAGTCTTAGAATCCTCCATGCAGTACCATAATCTTGGGTCTTCTTCTTAAAAAGTTCTTTACAAAGGCCAATAACTTCATTATATTCGCTTGCGGTTTGCGTTTCCAAAGCACCGGTGTTTTATGTTAGAAAATTCACATTCAGTTTACAAGTTCGAAGATACTTTATTTCCCCCAAAAATAACACTTCAAATCAAAGGAAAGCTTTTTGCTTTGGACCAGCCTTGGATCATGGGGATAATAAATAGTACCCCCGATTCCTTTTACAATAAGAGCAGAACTACTGGTCAAGAACAGGATATTTTAGCGAAAGCATCTAAAATGATCGAAGAAGGTGCTCATATTTTGGACATTGGAGGCTATAGTTCCAGACCTGGTGCTGCGCCTGTATCAGAAAAAGAGGAACTTAAAAGAGTAATTCACGTTATTAAGAGTATAAAAGATAGGTTTCCTGACAACTTGGTTTCTATTGATACTTTCAGATCCACAGTTGCCAAAGAAGCTGTATTAGCAGGTGCTGACATAGTTAATGACATTTCAGGAGGTGGACTTGATGCTGAAATGTTTGATACAGTGGGTAGTTTGGATGTTCCATATATATGTATGCATATGGTAGGAACACCTCAAACAATGCAACATTTTTCTAATTATATCGATATCGAAAAAGAAATTTCATATTATTTTTCGGAAAAAGTTAAAAAATGTCATAAAGCTGGCATAAAAGATGTAATACTTGATATTGGATTGGGATTTTCCAAAACCTTGGAACAGAATTACGAGCTTATTAGAAATTTTTCTTATTTTAAATCATTAAAATTGCCATTGCTAATAGGGGTTTCCCGGAAATCCATGATTTATAAATTGTTAGAAACCAGCCCTGAAAAAGCGTTGAATGGAACTACAGCCCTACACATGGCTGCACTCATCAATGGCGCAAATCTTTTAAGGGTACATGATGTAAAAGAAGCAAACGAAACTTTAAAATTATATAAACAAATCTACACTTGAATTTACTCTTTAAAATAGGCTTTCTGGACATCTCTCTGGTAAACCTCATAGATATTACACTGGTCAGTGTACTCATTTATCAGGTTTACAAATTGATGCGAGGTAGTGTGGCCATTAAGATATTTTTAGGATTTCTCTCCATTTATCTAATCTATTTGGTTGTAAGTGCTGCCCAAATGGAACTCCTTACAATAATCTTGGGGCAGTTCATGGGTGTAGGTGTATTGGCTGCTATTATTTTATTTCAACAAGAAATCAGGAAGTTTCTCCTCATTGTGGGTAAGTCTTCCATATTTTCAAATGAAAACCTATGGCAGGAATTATTGTTTTGGAGAAAAAGAGAAAGTCAAGCCTTCAATGTCACCCCATTAATAGAGGCGTCTAAAACCCTATCAGGTTCTAGCACCGGAGCATTGATTGTACTGTCAAGAAATTCTGAATTGAAATTCTATGCAGAGAGTGGGGATTTGATAGATGCTTTGGTTTCAAAGCGACTCTTGGTATCTATTTTTAACAAATACAGTCCCCTACATGACGGTGGGGTAATTATATTTAATGGTCGGGTAAAAGCAGCAAGGTGCATACTACCTGTCACAGAACGTGAAGTGCCAGCTCAATTTGGGCTTCGCCACAGAGCGGCCATAGGCATGTCTGAAGCTACAGATTCTTTAATACTTATTGTATCAGAAGAAACTGGCCAAGTCTCTTTGGCCAAAAATGGAAAAATACTTCACAACCTCTCTTTCCAGGAAGTACGGGAATTGATAAACAATTACCTGACCGGAGAAGAAATTGATGATAAATTCGAGCCCCTCAATCAATCAGAAAGAAGGGCTGAATTGAAACGAATTTCCGAACTATAGCAATCAATCAATTACACCTAAGGATTTGCCTACTTCCTGAAATGCGTTGATCGCTTTATCAAGGTCTTCTATTTCATGCGCAGCTGAAAGTTGTACCCTGATCCTTGCTTGTCCCTTAGGCACTACGGGATAATAAAATCCAATTACATAAATGCCCTTCTCCAACAATTGATCTGCCATTTTTTGGGCCAGCGGTGCATTATATAGCATGATCGGTACTATGGGATGGGTTCCTTCTTTTATTGCAAAGCCAGCTTTCTGAATCCCGGCTCTAAAATACATCGTATTTTCTTCCAGCTTGTCCCTTAGTGAAGTTGTTTCTGTTAACAAATCAAAAACACCAATTGACGCGCCGGTGATTGCCGGTGCTAGTGTATTGGAAAACAAGTACGGTCGCGATTTCTGGCGAAGCATTGCTATGATCTCTTTTCTTCCAGAGGTAAAACCACCCGATGCACCTCCCAGGGCTTTGCCCAAAGTTCCAGTAATAACATCAATTTTCCCCATCACACCTTTAAGCTCATGGACTCCCCTACCAGATTTACCTATAAATCCTGTGGAATGACATTCATCTGACATTACCAAAGCATTGTATTTCTCTGCGAGGGCTACAATTTTATCCATTTGAGCAATTGTACCATCCATTGAGAAGGCACCATCAGTAACGATCATCTTTTGCTTGGCACCTTTTTCGTCAGCGGCTTTAAGCTGCTCTTCCAAATCCTGCATGTCATTGTGCTTGTACCTAAAGCGCATGGCTTTACACAACCTTACGCCATCTATGATGGATGCATGGTTCAAAGCATCAGAGATAATCGCGTCTTCTGCACCGAGAATAGGTTCAAACACTCCTCCATTTGCATCAAAAGCTGCTGCATAAAGAATGGTGTCTTCCGTACCCAAAAATGCTGTGATTTTATCTTCCAGGGTTTTATGAATGTCCTGCGTTCCACAAATGAACCTTACGGACGACATCCCATAGCCATGGCTATCAATGGCAGCTTTAGCCGCTTCTATTACTTTTGGATGACTAGAAAGGCCAAGGTAATTATTTGCGCAAAAGTTTAATACTTCACGACCACCCTCAAGAGTGATTTTGGCTCCTTGTGGGGACTCAATAATCCTTTCATTTTTGTAAAGTCCTTCTGCCTTAAGGCTATCTAATTCTTTCTGAAGTTTTTCTTTTAATGTGCCAAACATAAGTCTGAAATCTGTTAATTAATGGGAACAGTTGATAAGGTTTCAATAGAACCTAAACTTACGATTTTTAAAGATTAATGACACATAATTGTAATAAAATTCTGAAATTGGCATTTATAACACACTGAATCAAAATAAAGCCAATGGACAAAATACTAGTAACTGGATCTGCAGGGCAGTTAGGAACTGAACTTATACAAATGCTTTGTGAGGTCTACGGACCTGATGCAATCATTGCTTCTGACATCAATCACAATGCTGCGAAAAAATTTCCTTTTTGTTCATTTATTGCCCTGGATGTTATGGATCAGGTGAGTTTGAGGAAAGTAATTATCTCTGAGAATGTTACGCAGGTTTATCATCTTGCCGCGGTATTGTCAGCCTCAGCTGAACAAAAGCCACTTATGGCTTGGGATTTGAACATGGACAGTTTGTTGATCTTACTTGACTTGGCCAAAGAACTAAAGTTGGACAAAATATTTTGGCCTTCCTCAATCGCTGTATTTGGTAAAGAAAGCCCTAAAGAGAACACTGGGCAAAATTCAGTACAGACACCTAACACCGTTTATGGGATTTCAAAAATGGCAGGTGAAAGATGGTGTGATTATTACCACCAACACCATCACGTAGACGTACGAAGCATTAGATTCCCAGGTCTTATTGGCTATAAAGCAAAACCAGGAGGAGGTACCACCGACTATGCCGTAGACATCTTTCATAAAGCAATAAGTGGAGCGTCTTTTCAGTCCTTTCTAAAAAAAGACACCCGATTACCGATGATGTACATGCCGGATGCTATTCAAGCCACTTTGGACTTAATGGAAGCGCCAAAGGAAAGCATCACAGTTAGATCCAGCTACAATCTGGCGGCCATGAGTTTCACTCCGGAAGAGATTTATTTGGAATTAAAAAAATATTATCCGGATTTTAGTATAAATTATGTTCCGGATTACCGACAGGAGATTGCCGCAAACTGGCCCCAAACCATCGATGACCTTCAAGCCAGGAAAGACTGGAATTGGCAGTCAAAATTCGACTTATCACAAATGACTAAAGACATCTTAACAAACCTCCCAAATTGGCTGGATAAATTCTAAACTCCATGAAGAACCAACTTATACTTGTTCTGGCGCTTTTAACTTTTGCTTGCGACAGCCCTACAGAAGAGAAAAAATACGAAGGAGAAGCTGAGCCCCTCACTGAAAAAGAAATCGTTCTTGATAACACAGGAACTACCTGGATGTATTATTCGGGAGTGCTTCCCTGCGCTGATTGTTCAGGAATTAAGACTGAATTAAAGCTTGAAAATAGTCCAGAGAAATTAGAGCGCAGCTATGAATTGACAGAAACCTATCTTGAAACCAAAGACGGTGACCGTAAATACGTTACTACTGGGATTTACGAAGTCATTTATGGCCTTGAAGACCAGCCTGGAGCCATGGCCATTAGGCTTTTAGATGACAGTTCATCAACTGTCAAAAGTTTTTCACAAGACAAAACTGGGAAACTCACCCTTCTGGACCAGGACGAGAAAACCATTTCTTCCAAGCTCAATTATTCCTTGGAAATGGTTAGTCCATAAACAGAATAAGCAAAACCTTAGGAAACGAATTTCAGTTCATATTGTACTTTTCTTTTCGCATTGGCCAATATTCAAGCTTCTTTTGCTTCTATTCCTATCAGATAAAGACCCATTAACTAAAAAAATAATGTCTCGGTACATTCTGTCATTCACAATTGTATTGCTGCTGTCCTCTTGTTCCAAATCAATACAGCCTAGGTTAGTTATTCCTTTTTCGGAAAATGAAATAACACTTGATGGCCAAATTGACTCACAGGAATGGGGTCAAGCTGCCTATATTGAGCATTTAATTGCTCCCTGGGAAAACAATTCCACGGATAAAACAGAATTCAAGGCTTTTGTATCTGACCATTATTTCAATTTTAGCTTTCAGGTTTCTGACCTTACCCTGGTTACCATCCCTTTTGAAAAAGAATTGTCTGTGGCTGCTGGAGACAGGGTTGAATTGTTTTTTTCTAACAATAAAACTTTGAAAAAGTATTATTGTGTTGAAATGGATCCAAATGGCAACGTGCTTGATTATGCAGCTAAATTTTACCGTGACTTTAGTGAGGCATGGGATTTTGAAAGTATAAAAGTGGCAACCAAAATCACGGAAGCAGGTTATGTTTTGGAGGGTAGAATCGCCCTAGAAGAACTTAAGGAATTGGGAATCTCAAACCCTTTTTATTTGGGGATTTTCAGAGCAGATTTTAAAAAACCACATGGGAAAGCGGTTAGCTGGTATTCCTGGATAAATCCCAATAACCCGACACCTGATTTCCATATCTCATCAGCTTTTGGAGAAGCTGAATTCATAGAAAAAACCAAATAAATCCCTTCGTTCTCGGTGCCTATTCCATGGAAATAGTATTCCCCCCGCAATTAATAACTTCACATCTTAGTGGAAAGCTAAACTTGATGAAAAATTGAGAATATAGCATTACAAAGAAATCCTATCCCAACTTCCAACCCATTGCAACGGTCAGCTTTTTAAATTATATTGACCCTTCTAAGCAAAGGTTCCCTGTCAAAGGAATAACGTTAAATGCAATATTTTAAGTATTTTGTTAAATCCGCTTAACTGGGTTGTAGCTTGGCCAGAAAGTCAATTAAAAGCCCTGACCAATAAACCCTTTCAATAACTGTATTGTCAATTAATTCCTGAAATAAAGCTATTTAAATGAATTATCACGGACAATCCACGTCAGAAATATATCAACAATTGGAGACCAGCACTCAGGGGTTGGAAAATTCGGAAGCTGAAAGAAGGCAAAGAAAATACGGCAAGAACGAACTGGCTCAGAAAAAGAAATTTTCAGTTTTTAACTTATTGCTTCATCAGTTTAAGGATGTGATGATCTTTATTTTGCTTGTAGCAGCATTAATTTCTTTTGTTGTCGGAGACAGCTCTGATACCATCGTGATTTTAATCATTGTTGTACTGAATGCTGTAATCGGTTTTGTACAGGAATATCGTGCTGAGAAAGCCATGGAAGCTTTAAATAAAATGTCCTCCCTTCATGCGACCGTTCGCAGAAGTGGAAACATTGTGCAGATACCTGCTATTGAAGTTGTACCTGGCGATCTTGTACTACTTGAAGCTGGGATGCTAGTACCTGCTGATCTTCGCTTGATAACAACCCATGCTTTAAAAATTGAAGAAGCATCACTCACAGGTGAATCTCATGCCGTCACCAAATCCACTGAAGCGATCACCGCTGATGATGTCCCCCTTGGCGACCGCTTAAACATGGCTTTTAAGAGCACAGTAATAACCAATGGAAGAGCCGAGGGAATTGTTGTGGCCACAGGCATGAATACAGAAATTGGGCGAATTGCACAACTTCTGCAAGAGGAGAAAATAAAAACACCATTGCAAAAACGATTGGCTAAATTTGCAAAAACATTGTCTTTTGCAGTTATAGGGATTTGCATTGCACTTTTCTTCACCGGTTGGATGCGTGGTGAAGAAGCAGTACAAATGTTGCTCACAGCCATATCCGTTGCAGTGGCGGCCATTCCCGAAGCATTACCAGCTGTAATTACCATTGCTTTGGCCCTTGGAGCAAAACGCATGGTGCGCAAAAATGCACTCATCAGAAAATTACCTGCTGCCGAAACTTTGGGAGCTGTAAGTTATATATGTACGGATAAAACAGGGACGATCACCCAAAATAAAATGACAGTGGTAGATTGTTGGGTATCCCCAGAAGCCAAAAAAGTCGCTGATTTTAATCCAGAAGAATTACTAATTCTGGCAATGGAGCTCAATCATGATGTTATAACGGATGAAAACAACAAACTGAAAGGCGACCCAACCGAAACAGCTTTGGTTGATTATGCTCGAAATAACAAGAATTATAACAAGCAATGGCGGACTGATTTTAAACGCTCCTATGAATTCCCTTTTGATTCGAAACGAAAGAAAATGACTACGGTTTACCCACTGAATGGAAGTTGGTTGGTGGTGACAAAAGGAGCGGTAGAAAGGCTACTCACAATATGCAATGCAAGTAATGCCACAGAAATAAATACTACTACAGAAAAATACGCCAAACAAGGAAAGCGAGTATTGGCTTATGCGCTTAAAGTAATTGACCAATTGCCCCAGCAATTAACGGTAGAAAATTTTGAAAGTGAATTATCATTTATTGGCCTAACCGCCATGATTGATCCACCTCGACCAGAAGCCATTCAAGCCGTTGCGGATTGCCATACTGCAGGAATTACACTGGTAATGCTAACCGGAGATCATCCGATAACCGCGAAAGCCATTGCTACCGAAACTGGGATTTTACAGCAGCCTACAGACAGGGTCATCACAGGCACTGAACTTGCTAAATTTTCGGAGCAAGAATTTCAAGAAAACCTGGAATCCATAAAGGTATTTGCACGTGTTTCTCCCGAGCAGAAACTGAAAATTGTAAAGGCGCTTCAGGGTAAAAATCATTTTGTTGCCGTCACCGGAGATGGGGTAAACGATGCTCCTGCATTAAAACGGGCAGATATCGGCATTGCAATGGGCATTACGGGAACTGATGTATCAAAAGAGGCCGCCGATATGATTTTATTGGATGATAATTTTGCTACCATAATACAAGCTGTCCGCGAAGGCCGCAGAATATTTGATAATATCCGAAAATTCATAAAGTATATCCTAACAGGTAATAGCGGTGAAATTTGGACAATTTTTTTAGCGCCACTTCTCGGTTTACCCATTCCTCTTATACCCATACAAATCTTATGGGTTAATTTAGTCTCAGATGGTTTACCGGCCCTGGCTTTTGCTTCTGAACCAGCTGAAGAGAACATTCTAAAACGCCCTCCTAGAAAACCAAATGAAAGCGTATTTTCTGGCGGCATTGGCATACATATTTTATGGGTAGGGTTACTTATGGGTGCGGTGTGTCTCGGAACACAGGCTTGGGCCATTCACGTAGAGAATCCCAAATGGGCAACCATGGTTTTTACAATCATTAGCATTTCACAATTGGGACATGCTTTGGCCATACGAAGCAATGATAAATCCATTTTCACATTAGGATTTTTTGGCAACAAGCAATTGGTTATTGCTGTTCTGGTAACAATTGGTTTACAGTTAGCTGTGATTTATCTACCATTTTTGCAAAGTGTTTTCAAAACCCAAGCCCTAACCTTTTCAGAATTAGCGATATGCCTAGGTTTATCAAGCATCGTATTTTGGGCTGTAGAATTCGAGAAATGGACAAAAAGGCTTAAAAAGAAAAATGCATCTTCAGAAAAACAGCTATAAAAGGCCATTCCCAACAATGAGCAACAAAGGACGTATGCTAATTATAATTACGTTTAGGTAAAAGGATATAAAAACTAATTGATAAATTAGACTTAAAGAACAACAATCTCTCTCCTAATAAAAGAGAGCAACAAGCAAATACAATTGAATGGACAATAATGACTTACTAAAGAAATTCTACACCTCCTTTTCAAAAGGTGACAGCAAAGGAATGGTCGAATGCTACCACAAAGACATCGTATTCAAAGACCCCGTCTTTGGAACACTCAAGGGAGATCGCGCATTCAAAATGTGGGAAATGTTGCTTTCCAATAAAAAGGCGGATACGAAGATTAGTTTTGACATCAGGCGGGTTTCTGATGAAAGAGGCAAGGTAAACTGGGTAGCAGAATACGTTTATGGCGAGAAAAAAAGAGAAGTAACCAATAAGGTTAGTGGAGAATTTAAATTTAAGGACGAAAAAATAATTGAACATATAGATTCCTTTAATTTGTGGAAATGGACCAAACAAGCGATGGGAATCGTAGGTTATTTGATTGGCTGGACCCCATTTATGAAAAGTAAAATTCAAAAAACAACCAATAAAAGATTGGATAAATTTATTGCTGAGCAAAGTAAAAACTAGATACCGTAGTATTCATCCCTTTTAACGAACCAAAACAATGTGATCCACCTGAAGCCCTCATCCCGTTGCTTAAACAAAACTTAATGGCGGCATAGGTTTGTCATGACAACTGTGGTCGAATACTGATTCCCAATTCCATTCATGAAAGAATGGAATTTAAATTTGCTGAAAAGCGGGTCTTCAACGAAGCAGTTTATTATATATCAAAGGTCTAAAGATCCCAAAAGGTGTTAATTCCTCCATTACTGGATAAAATATACCCCATGAAAAATTCAATTTTTATCATCTGCATCCTACTACTTTTCGGCTGCAATCAAGAGCGTACTATCGAAGACGATGAATCTCGGCCGAATATCATTTTAATAATGGTAGACGACTTGGGCAAGGAATGGGTCAATCATTATGGAGCAGAGGACATCTCCACCCCCAATATTGATGCATTGGCAGAAAGTGGCGTATCCTTCAACAATGTTTATTCCATGCCTCAATGTACGCCCACAAGGGTTACCTTATTAACGGGCCAATACCCTTTTAGGCATGGCTGGGTAAACCATTGGGATGTCCCACGCTGGGGAGGAGGCGCACATTTCGATGAAACAATGAATCCGTCCATTGGTAAGGAAATGAAAAAAGCAGGTTATACAACCTGTATAGCAGGTAAATGGCAAATCGATGATTTTCGAGTTGAGCCAGATGCACTGACAAAAAATGGCTTTGATGAATTTTGTATGTGGACTGGTTACGAATCAGGAATAGAAGCAAGCGCTAACCGCTATCAAGACCCTTATATCTATACAAAAGAAGGCAGTAAAACCTACAAAGGAGCATTTGGACCTGATGTATTTAAAGATTTCATTATTGACTTCATAGACCACAATAAAAAGAAACCATTGTTTATTTACTTCCCAATGGTCCTGACACATACACCCTTCGTGAATACACCAACAGACTCCGCTACGGACAATTTGGGAAAGCACAAAGCCATGGTAAAATACACTGATCGAATTACCGGTGAGATAATTCAGGCGCTGGAAGACGCAGGCATCCGAGACAATACCATTGTCTTTTGGACCACTGACAATGGTACAACTGGAGCGATCACAGGTAGAAGAAATGGGGTAGATGTAAATGGAGGAAAGGCAAAAACAATTGAACCAGGAATCAGTGCGCCATTTATTGCCAGCTGGCCTGGGACAATCAAACCAAATAGGGTTTCGAATGCATTAATTGACTTTACTGATTTTTTCCCAACTTTTCTTGACTTAGCAGAAGCAGGACCACAAAAAAAATTGACTGGTGATGACAATTCCTATAAAATCGATGGCCATTCTTTTAAGGATGTTTTACTGAATAACAATGAAGAATCAAACCGCGATTGGATCCTTGGTATGGGCGGAGGAAACAATGCCGCGCTCACCCAAAATGGGGTTGAAAATCAATACCTGTTCAGAGATAGGGTATTGCGAAACAAAAGGTTTAAACTGTATATCAATTCTAAAAGAGAGCCCGAAAAATTCTTCGATTTACTTGAGGATGCTGAGGAAAGCAAAAACCTGTTAGACAGCCTTAATTCTGAAGAGCGAAAAAATAACTTCAACGAACTTTACGAAGTTATAGCGACTTTCCCTGAAAAAGACAATGACCCCAAATATCATCCAAATCCCTCTCAGGCATGGGATGTAGAAGTTACTGAAGAAAGTCAACTTTGGAAAAAGTAGGCAGAACAGTCATTTGAGTATTATGCCTACTTTATAACAGCCAAAACATTTTACAATAACGCTTCCTAAAAAGCATCACTAGTCATTATCCCTGCCCACCCAATTGATTGCATTGCTTAGGATTTGTTGAAACTCAGGAGTGCTAAAAGACTTGGCATCATGACCTAAGAGCGTTTGAAAAACCCTCCCTTCACCATAGTTGTACACCCAAGCCAATGGTTCGTCCTTTCCTGTAACCGTAGAACGAGCACTAAACAAAGGCACAATTGGTTGATCCCCTTTTTGATTAAAATACAATTCATCAAAAGTAGAGAAATCCTTTACTCCTGAAGTAATAGGATGCTTGCTGTTTGAAATATGGACAGAAAACTCTCCATATTTATCGTGTCCACTATCGGCATCGTGATCCCAAATCCTACGCACTATTTCCCTGTACTCGGGCCAATCCGATTCTCCTGCATTTGGAAGAGAGGAATGAAACGCTCCATTGGCAAAATGAAGCACCATTAAGCCTCCTCCTTGATTCAGGTAATTTACAAATGAATCCTTTGATTTGTCTGAGAGTTGGTTGGGGTCTTCCCAATTCGCATAGTTTAAAATTAAAGCGTCATAATCATCTAGGTCATATTGAGAAAGATTTTCAATGTTTGTTGAAATGTCCACATAGAAATCACTATTGCTTTCAATGGCAGATTTAATGAGCGGAGATGTTTCCTGCCAGGGGTGTGCAGGATGATGATTCCCCGTTAATAGCAATGCTTTCCGTGACTTTTGATAAAGGTGCTGGGTTACTTCTTCATCTTCATAAAACTTTGCTTCTACTCCACTCGTGGGAACGTCGGCACCTGCAGCCCAGACGATTCCATTGAGGATCATTTTTCTGTAATTGGCATTTTTCCAGTTGGAATAGAAATGCCCCATGGTGGTGCTAAAGCCCCTACCGCCATCTTGTCTTTCAACTGCCCAAGCTACGGTGTTTCCACCCTCCTCTCGTCCTCCTAATGCTGGCAACTCAGCTATTCCCTTTAAGCGATTGTCAGGGTCTTGAAAACGAATATTGTAATAATATTCGTCTTTCAGTTTGAATGGTTGAAGGCCGGATAAAATGGGGTGATCAGCATTGGGGAATACAAGTTCACTCTCCATGGTTTTAATTGCGGAATACCAATTTCTTTCCCCTTGATCATCTTGCCAATCAAAATAACCCCTCCCCAATCCAAAACTTTTTCACCCATTTCGTCTGAAGCAAAAGTTGAGAAATGAATCAGCGACAGACCGCAGCCCCTATCCATCTGCCGCTTCATTACTTCCATGCGATCATTTGTCATGAATGGCACTTCATCAAATAAAGGACCATCACGGCCATCAGAAATATACAATATAAGGTCTGCATCTTCCAGGGTTAAAGGATCCTCTGGCCACCCATTAAAATGGATTTCAGTGGCTATTCCCTCCACATTGGAATTGTCCAGCATGGTTTTCATCAGCCTGACAGACTTAATGTATTCATGGGCCTTAGGGCCATGACTTTTTGGACCTGCTATCAACACTATCTTTTTTGCTTTCACAAGTGGGTCAAAAGCCACTGCCTCAGCAGGCAGGCTAGAAAAGGTTAAATAAAGCAAGAACAGTAACTGAAATGGAATAGATTTACTCATAATATTGACTGAATTTATACGCATTTTATTGTCTTTTTCATCCACTACAGGATCTTCAATTTTAATCCTCAATCCCAATAGCTAAGGTAACTTATAAGCGATATAGGCATCACCTGTTTTTCCTCCAAGTTTACCTCCACCTGTAGCTGGAATAACGATATATTGTTCCCCATCAACGGAATAAGTACTGGGGGTAGCGTAACCTCCATAAGGCAACTTCGCTTCCCATAATACGGCTCCTGTTTCCTTGTCAAATGCCCGAAATTTCTCATCTCTTGTTGCAGCCACAAAGACCAAGCCCCCAGCTGTTACGATAGCGCCACCGAAATTTTCTGTCCCAGTAATCGGATGCCCCTTTTCTGTGAGTGCTTCGTATTCACCCAAAGGCACTTTCCACTTTATCTTCCCTGTGCTGAGGTCCAAGGCATTGAGTGTTCCCCAAGGTGGTGCTGTGGCAGGATATCCATCAGGGTCTAAAAACTTGTTGAAGCCAAGCGACCTGAATACGGGTTTGTTATTTGATGCTTCGTCAACAGAAGGGCTTTCATTTTCTAACAAGAAATTGATCAGGTTGGTTAAATCTTTACCTTCAATCTGCGCAAAAGAAGGCATGCCATTTTTGCCTTCTTTAATAATTTTAACAAGCTCATTGGCTTGAAATTTGGTTTTTAACTTCAAAAGATTTGGCAATTCACCTTGCCCCTCCCTGTCAGCTCCATGACATCCTGCACAGCCCATCTTTAAATAAACGCCTTTCCCTGCAGTCACCTTTACTTCACCGCTTTTATCTGCATTAATATTCTTCATTTTGATTACCCATGCCAACTCATTGGCGTTCACAAACAAGACGTTTTCTTCTTCATCATAGGAACCTCCTCCCCATTCAGCTCCTCCATGAATGCCATAATAAAGGATATTCTTTTCCGATGGGGGAATAAACCAGCCTGCATCAGATTCGGAAAAAATGCCTTTTGCATAGGCTTCTGCTTCAGGAGTTCTTAAAGTTAAATCTGCCTCGGTAACAACTTGTTTTGAAAATGGCTCCGGCCATTTGACTAAGGGTTGGGTCGGATAGGCAAATTCACCTGGCAACTTTGAAGGAGGCACAGGCACTTCTTCCACTTCAGAAAGCATATCTCCATTAAGTCTATTAAAAATGAGGGTATTACCTGTTTTAGTCAACTGAACGACTGCCGGGACATTTTCTCCCTCTTTAATAAAATCTATTATGATTGGGGCTGCTGGCAAATCTAAATCCCAAAGATCATGGTGAATGGCCTGGTAATGCCATAACCTTTTTCCCGATCTGGCATTAAGTGCTACTATAGCATTTCCGAAAAGATGCTTTCCTTCATTTTCTGGTCTAAAGAAATCGTTCTTTGGTTGACCAGTAGAAAAATAAACAATTCCGTTCTCTTTGTCTACAGACAATCCAGCCCATGAATTTACCCCTGCACCAGTTTTCCAAAAATCAGGATCTCCCCATGTTTCATGTCCAAATTCCCCTGGCTTTGGAATAGTGTTGAAAATCCACTCTCTTTTACCTGAATGAACATTAAAAGCACTTACATTGGAAGGAGAGCTCCAACTCATCCCACCGACAATTACCAAATCCTCAAAAACAGCTGGGGCACCAGGGGAAGTTATTCCCATTTGCGCTTCAGGTTTTACCAAACCTATATTAAGGTTAGCCCTACCATTGTCTCCAAAGGATGCTACAGGAATCCCTGTCAACCTATCCACTGCAAAAAGATAATTCCCTACGGTGTAAAGCAGCTTACTCTCTCGTTCAGATTCCCAGAAAGCAATCCCTCTATTAATGCCTCCAAATTTTTCACCATCCCGTGCTGGGTTAAATCTCCAAATTTCCTTCCCATTTGTTGCATCTACAGCGATTAGTTCTTGCCCGGGGGTAGTGATATACATTATACCTGATATCACAAGAGGGTTGAGCTGAACATTCCCCGACATGTCTCCTGAATTATAAACCCAGGCAACCTCGAGATTTTTAACATTCTCTTTATTTATCTTATCTAATAAAGAGAATTTTGTTTGGCGAGAATTGCCTCCAGGTTGATCCCAATTCACATATTTATTTGCTGTGCTGAAGCAGGTGAATAAATAGGTCAAAACACCGATAATAATTAAAATTACCAAAAAGATCAGGCGCTTAATTCCATTCATACTTTAAAAATCATTTGGGTTTATTCAGGAATTATCAAACATTTAACTCCTCCAGAGTTAAAACTACAATAAATAAAAATATTCAATGTTGGTTTTCCAAATTTAATGCAAAGTTCAGCAATCCCTACTGGTGAATTAAAAAAATCAAGCATAGATAGCAAAAGGAAGTTTGGATATTGGGCCTGACCATTCAGTCCTTTGTGGAATTGGTATTATTGACTAAAAAAGTACTGCGTTATCCTGTTACCTTTTTCCTAAAAAGCAACAAACATAAAAAACAGCCAACCTGAAAACAGGTTGGCTGTCCAACTAATAAACCCAATTAACCAAACTCTAATTTATTTTTATATCCTCTACATTTTTAAAGTAGATTTTATTTTCAGCATCTAAGTCCACCAACACGGCTCCATCATTAACAACATGCCCACCCAAGATTTGTTTAGACAATTCGTTAAGAACTAGTTTCTGCATGGTTCTTTTCAATGGTCTGGCACCATATTGAGGATCGTATCCTACCTCTCCCAAATAATCCAACACTTCCTGAGTAGCATCAATTTCTATACCGGATTCAGCCAATCGCTGTTGAATCTCTCTCCATTGGATATCCACAATTTTTCGAAGAATACTTTTGCTGAGAGGCTCAAACATGATGGTCTCATCAATCCTGTTCAAAAACTCAGGCCGCATTGATTTCTTCAACATATTGAAAACTTCTTCTTTTGTAGTTTCCAACACTTCCTCCTTATTCTCTTCGGTAATGGTTTCAAAACGCTCCTGAATCAAATGTGACCCTATATTAGTGGTCATGATGATAATGGTATTTTTGAAGTTGGCTATCCTACCTTTGTTGTCTGTAAGCCTTCCATCATCCAAAACCTGCAAGAGAATATTGAACACATCTGGGTGAGCTTTTTCAATCTCATCCAACAATACCACTGAATAAGGTCTCCTTCTGACTGCTTCAGTAAGTTGCCCTCCTTCATCATAGCCAACATAACCTGGAGGCGCTCCTACCAGCCTACTAACAGAGTGTCTTTCCTGGTATTCAGACATATCAATTCTGACCATTGCATTTTCATCACTGAACAAATATTCAGCCAATGCTTTGGCCAATTCTGTTTTTCCTACCCCAGTAGTACCAAGGAAGATAAAAGAACCAATTGGTCGTTTGGGATCCTGTAAGCCTGCCCTACTTCTCCTCACAGCATCTGAAAGGGCTGTAATGGCTTCTTTTTGGCCAGCTACACGTTTCCCAAGCTCTTCCTCCAAATGAAGCAATTTTTCCCGCTCGCTTTGAATCATTTTAGACAATGGAATTCCAGTCCATTTGCTCACTACAGCAGCTATGTCCTCCGTATCCACTTCTTCCTTCAGCAAAGGAGATCCTTCTTGCATATCCTTCAATTGCTGCTTAAAAGACTCAAGCCTTTTCTCACTTTCGACAATTTTACCGTATCGGATCTCCGCTACTTTACCAAAATCGCCACCTCTCTCAGCTTGTTCTGCTTCTATTTTAAACTTGTCAATGTTTTCTTTCTCTCTTTGAATCCCCTGAATAACAGCTTTCTCACTTTCCCACTTGGCTTTAAGTTCTTGCCTTTTTTCTGTCAGATCAGCCAATTCCTTGCTTAGAACAGTTTCTTTATCCCTGTTTTTCTCCCTACGAATTGCCTCACGCTCAATCTCTAACTGCATGATACGCCTGTTCAATTCATCCAACTCCTGAGGCAAGGAATCAATCTCCATTCTCAACTTGGCACCTGCTTCATCCATCAAATCAATGGCTTTGTCAGGAAGGTAACGATCTGAAATATAGCGCTGAGAAAGTTCCACTGCAGCAATTACGGCATCATCCTTAATCCTTACACCATGATGCAATTCATACTTGTCCTTAATCCCTCTTAATATGGAAATGGCATCTGCAACATCCGGTTCATCCACAATCACTTGTTGAAACCTACGCTCAAGTGCTTTGTCTTTTTCAATGTACTTTTGGTATTCCTTTAATGTGGTTGCCCCTATTGCATGCAATTCACCTCTCGCTAACGCTGGTTTTAGTAAATTGGCTGCATCCATTGCTCCTTCTCCACCACCTCCGGCACCTATAAGGGTGTGAATTTCATCGATAAAGAGAATGATTTCTCCATCAGAATCGGTGACTTCTTTGATAACGGATTTAAGTCGCTCCTCAAACTCCCCTTTGTATTTCGCTCCTGCAACCAAAAGCCCCATATCTAAAGATATAATGATTTTACTCTTAAGGTTTTCAGGTACATCTCCACTAACTATTCGCTGGGCAAGACCTTCCACGATCGCAGTTTTACCTACTCCAGGCTCACCCAAGAGAATAGGGTTGTTTTTCGTCCTTCTAGCCAAAATCTGTAAGACCCTTCTGATCTCTTCATCCCTACCAATTACAGGGTCTATTTTCCCTTTTTTGGCTAAGTCATTAAGGTTTTTAGAATATTTCTCTAAAGACCTGTATTTAGATTCTGCATTTTGATCAGTCACTTTATTTCCTTTTCTAAGTTCTTTTATAACTTCAATTAATCTCTTTTCATTCAAGCCCTGATCTTTCAATAGCTGTGCTACTTTCTCAGAACCTGCTAAAACACCTAATAATAGATGTTCAACTGCTACAAATTCATCCCCAAAAGTCTTGAGGTATTTTTTAGCTTGCGTTATTACGTCGTTGGTTGCATTGGACAAATAAGGCTGCTGCCCACTTACTTTGGGATATTTACTTATAATTTCATCCAGCTTTAGAAGGATTAAATCCGAATTGACACCTAATTTCTTGAACAAAAATTCGGTGACATTTGCGTCTTCTTGAATAATCCCCTTTAATAAATGTCCTGGCTCTATAAGTTGTTGCTGCTCAGAGGTACAAAGCTCCACTGCCTTTTGAATCACTTCTTGTGATTTTATAGTAAATTGCTTGAAATCCATATTGATCAGGTTTATTACTTATTTGTTGTTATTTAATATACTTTAATCAAATATGGAACCAAAAGGATTTTAAGCCCATTTCCTGCAATTATGTCCGATTTCGGACATGATACCACCAGAATTCAGCCGTTTTGACAGGTAATTGTTACATTAATAGGCAAAAGTCTATCCTCCGTTAAAATCGCTACTTAAAATTTCATTGTATTATTTACCTTTGCATCATGTTACCTATTCGGCCCATGAAAAAAATATTCTTTCTTATCTATTTTGGTCTTCTTATAAGCTCCTGCCAGGAGAAAGAAGAGAAGAAACCAAATTTTGTTTTTATCCTTGTGGACGATTTAGGCTGGGCTGATGTAAAGGCCAATTATCCCGAAACCTTTTATGAAACCCCTCACCTGGATCAAATGGCAGCTGAAGGCATGCGTTTCACCCAAGCCTATGCTGCCCACCCCGTATGCAGCCCAACACGTGCGGCGTTAATGACTGGCAAACATCCAAATCGATTAGGCATAACAGATTGGATACCAGGCTTCGATAAGTTTGAGGAAAAGCGCCCTATCTCCACCCCTGCTATTAGGGATGAACTTGCCCTGGAAGAAACCACCCTCGCAGAGAAATTTAAAGGAAACGGTTACAAAACCTTTTTTATTGGTAAATGGCATTTAGGTGAGGAGGAAAAATATTGGCCTCAGCACCAAGGATTTGATATAAATATTGGAGGATGGCGCGTTGGTGCACCACAGCTAAAAGAAGGGGTAAGCAATGGCTATTATTCTCCTTATGGCAATCCTAAATTGCCTGATGGCCCCGAAGGCGAGTACCTCACAGATAGATTGACTAATGAAAGTTTACAATTGATTCGGGAAAATTCAGACGAGCCTTTTTTACTGTACCTCTCATTTTACAGCGTTCACACCCCTATTCAACCCGCCCCAAAACGCCATGATTACTTTATCAATAAAAAAGAAAGTATAAACTTAGCCGAAGGACAAGCAGCCTATAGGCAAGAAGGCGATGGCCAAACCAAGCTGGTTCAGGACAATGCCGCCTATGCATCAATGGTGGCTGCTATGGATGAAAACGTAGGCAAAATCCTTAAAGAACTAAAAGACAAAGGTCTTGATGACAATACATGGGTTATTCTGACCAGTGACAATGGCGGTTTATCAACTTTATATGGAGAGGGAGCCCCCACTGCTAATGGCCCCTTAAGGGCGGGCAAAGGCTGGTGTTATGAAGGGGGAATAAGAGTCCCTTTAATCATAAAAGGACCAGGGATAAAAACGCCAGGAAAAGTCACTGATTTACCTGTTGTAAGCATGGATTTCTTCCCAACTTTACTCAGTATTGCTGGCGCTAGCTTTGATGAAACGGATGGGAAAGACCTTTCTCCATTCCTTAGGGGAGGAGAAGCTCCAGAAAGAGATGTACTCTTCTGGCATTATCCCCAATACCACGGGAGTGCATGGAAGCCTGGATCTGCCATCCGAGAAGGAGACTGGAAGCTAATTCATGACTATGAAAGCGGCGAAAACAAGCTTTTCAACCTTGAAAATGACCCTGGAGAAAAAGAGGATCTTGCCAATAGCATGCCGGATAAAGCAATTGCGCTACATGGTAAATTAATGATGGAATTGAAAAAAACAGGCGGTAAATTCCCTACAAATAAGTAGCATTGAAATTTATGCCTTTAAAATAAGCGTTAGGATTTTGAACCTTTAGCAGGTCAGTTACTGTTAATGACGGGTTCGAAACAAATCAAAATCATGCAGGTAGAAAAAAACAAGACATTAGAAAATTAGCACTCGATGAACTGGAGGCTTATTTTCTTTCTGTAGGTGAAAAAAAGTTTCGGGCAAAGCAAGTCTATGAATGGCTGTGGAACAAGTCCTTAAAAAACTTTGATGACATGAGCAATATCTCTAAATCCACCAGAGAGATATTAAAAGCCAATTTCACCATTAACCACATACTTGTAGACCAATTTCAAAGGAGCAGTGATGGCACCATAAAAAATGCCGTCAAGCTATTTGACAATAATATCGTAGAATCGGTGTTAATTCCTACTTCGAAACGAATCACGGCTTGTGTATCTTCTCAGGTAGGTTGCAGTTTGGATTGCAACTTCTGCGCTACTGCCCGGTTAAAAAGAATGCGTAACCTTCATCCTGACGAAATATATGATCAGGTAGTTGCCATTCAGGAAGAAGCCAGCTTGTATTTTGATAGGCCATTAACCAATATTGTCTTCATGGGAATGGGTGAACCATTGCTCAACTATCAAAATGTTCTTGCTGCCATTGACAAGATATGTTCCCCAGAAGGGTTAGGTATTTCCCCAAAGCGTATCACTTTATCCACAGTTGGCATAGCCAAGATGATACGTAAACTAGCTGATGATGAGGTGAAATTCAATTTGGCCCTTTCTTTGCATTCAGCAATCGACGAAACGCGAACAAGACTAATGCCGATCAATCAGGCCAATACAGTTGAAGATCTTGCTTTGGCTCTGAAATATTGGTACAGCAAAACCAAAAGAAAAGTCACTTATGAATATGTCATTTGGGACGGGATCAATGATGATGAAAAACATGCCCGTGCTTTGGCTAAATTCTGCAAGCATGTGCCATCAAAAGTCAATATTATCCAGTACAATCCTATCGATGAGGGAGAGTTTAGACAAGCCTCACCTGATAAGATTGAACTTTACCTGACTATTTTAGAGGCAGCTGGTGTAGTCGCCAATGTGAGGAAATCTCGTGGCCAGGACATTGATGCCGCTTGCGGTCAATTGGCTAATAAAAACGAATTGTAATTACTTTTAGGGGCTTTGGATTGGGCGCGTAACGCAATTGTTTTAACTCGGAATATGCAATAAGATTCGTGATGACTTTTCCTGATGTTTCTCAGGACATACTGTGATCACATGAAAAGCAAGATGTTTCGAATTTAAAGTGATTTCATCACGTAATAGATTATCTATTGCCTATTTCGGATTTAAGCCACTTATTGTAATGAAGCCAAACTTGATCATTGACAAGATCCTCCCTGCATTAAAGGAGAAAGATTACCCTTTATTTGATTTGGATTCCATCCTGAATATATCAGAAGTTTCTCAGGAAGATTTTTTTTCAGTCTATACGGATCTAGATGACTTTATTATAAAAGCATTCTATCAACTATGCGCTGAGGCAGATGGGCTTTTCGAAAAAAATGGGCAAAACCTTCGGCATCCTTACACAGCTTATTCCGCAATATGGATGAGCTATTAAAATTACATTTAAAGTATCGTTTTTTCCTTTTAAACCTCTTGGATTTAATTAAAAATCAAGAACTTATAAGAGATCGGTACTTGGATATGATCGCTGTAAGGAAATCCCAATTGATACACCTTTTCACCCAAATGGCGACCGAAGGACTATTTGTCAAGGAGAGGTTCCCTGGAAATTTTGAAAACCTTTCCACCCAAATATTCATGCTTGCAGATTATTGGCTTAGCCATAACCAGTCTGTTTTTGGGCCTGAAGATGTTCGCTTACCCTTTTACAGCAAGCTTATTTCCTCCATGATAGTACCTTATTTAACTGAAAAGGGAATGGCGGATTATAAAAATACATTGAGTTCTGAAAGGGAGCTAAAATTAGTTTGACAATCAAGCGTCTTTATTGCTGAAGTCAAATAATTTTCGTTTTTCTTCTTTAGAAAGGTTATCATAGCCCTTATCTGCAATTTTATCCAGAATGCGGTCAATTTCTTCCTGGGTACTTCTACTTGTTGACGCAGTAGTTGAGTCACTTTTCGTCGTTTTTTTCCTGGTAGATTCACCATCACGTCGGTAGGTAACCTTTACATTAGGCTTTTGTGAAAATAATTTCTCAAAAAACAGCCCAACAGTTTGTACAGGTTTACCCAAATCCACGCCTTTATTCAATTGAAGGATGTAAATAAAACCCATAGCGGCTCCTCCTAAATGCGCCAGCTCACCACCAGCATTGGCCCCAGCTGAATTTGCAAAGGCTACCAAAACATAGAAAATGGCGATGTATTTGATTTTAACTGCACCGATTAGAAGCAATTGAAATTGAGTATCAGGACGGAGCGTAGCTGCTGCCACCACGATGGCATATACTCCAGCACTTGCCCCAAGCATTAAAGCACCATCTACTTTATCACTAAAATAGGGCGCAATATTATAAATGATCACATATAGTAATCCTCCAGCGATTCCGCCAAGGATGTACAAATTAACTAGTTTCCTACTGCCAAGGTATTCCTGAACCAATAACCCGAACCAATAGAGAAACAACATATTAAATATAATATGAAAAAAGCCTTCGTGCAGAAACATGTAACTTATGATGGCCCAAGGCTGCATAAGAAACTGAGAGACTGAAGCAGGCATCATGAAAAAGGAAATGATGGAGCTATAAGTAGCTTCTGACCCACCTATAGTCAAAAACACCCTAAGCACCATTAATACCAAGAAAGCCAGTAAATTAATCGCTATAATCTTGTAAAGACCATTGTCTTTATGGTCAAATGCATGTCTTATATGGTACCAAAACCCTCCGTACATATTTTTTCTAATAAAAATTTTGTCTATCCTTTTTCCAATAAGTCACTAAAACAGCTCCTATCAATAATCCAGATAGGTGGGCAAAATGAGCGACATTGTCTGTGGGATTGGATACAAATATATTATAAACTGTGTATAGTCCATAGAACAACACAAGGTATTTTGCTCTTATGGGTATTGGTGGGAATAGCAAAAACAACTGCGTATTGGGAAACAGCATCCCAAAAGCGATCAAGACACCGAACAAGGCCCCGGAAGCGCCTACCATTGGGATATCGGCTTGTATATCTCTAACCCCTAACATATTCCTTTTTGCCCTATCCTGCAACTCAGGATTGTCAGCATCACGGCTGTATTCATCTATAAATTCATAAATCCCTGCATTGAAAAGATGGCTATTGCTTGAAACAAAGCGATTGAATTCTTCAGGGTCTGGATTTGCCGTAAACGCTTCAATTTTATCATTCAATTTCCCCATATTATAGGCAGTGTATCCGGAATACAACACACCGGAACCAACACCGCAGACCATCCATAAGATGAGTATTTTTTTAGGGCCAAGGAACTGTTCTAGTAAAGGTCCAAATACAAATAGCCCAAACATATTGCTCAATAAATGCCAAAAATTTGCATGCATAAACATGTAGGTGACAAATTGAAAAGGCATAAAATACCTGCTTTCTATATAATACAAGGCAAAAAGGCCTTTCAATTGGGGAAGAAAAAAGGAAGCTATTACATGCATGCCCACCGTGATCAGTAATAGGTTTTTCACAATGGGAGTAAGGGCTCTAAACATAAGTTCTTATTTTGGTTCAGGAATAAAAAAAGCGATCGATTTTATTTAAATCCAATTTGATAAAGGTTTTGTTCCCTTCAGGACTATAATTTGGATTTTGACAGGCAAACAATTGGCCTGCCAGATTTTCCATTTCCTGGCTTTGGAGCTTGTCACCTCTTTTAATGGAGGTCTTTTTAGCCAAAGACCTGGCGAGGTTCTCTTTCCTATTTAGGGAAAGTTCATTTTTAAAATGTTTGAACTGCTCCAACAATTCTTCAAACAATATTTTTTCACTGGTAATATGTATATCAGCTGGTACACCATTGATAAGAATAGCATGCTGCCCAAACTCTGTCAATTGAAAACCCAAGTCATTAAGCTCTTCTTTAAGGTCCATAACCAAAGAAAAATCCGCAGGACTTAGCCTGATATTTTGTGGAAAGAGACATTGCTGAGAAGCCCCTTTTGACTGATCCAGTTGATTGGCATAACGTTCATACAAGATTCTCTGATGTGTCGCTTGCTGGTCAAAGATAAGCAGACCTGAGGATGTTTGGGTAATGATATAAGCATTATCCACCTGAAAGGTGTTTCCCGTTCCAATGGAAGGCTTGCTAATGTCATTTGTAGGAGACTCTTCCTTGCTATTAACTTTACTTGAGAAAGTTTTGAGCTCTTGCTGACCAGAACTTTCTTTTTCGGGATCAAAATTTATAGCCCGATCTTCATGGTCGTTTTGAAATAGCTGTTCCCAGCCCTTGACATCCTTATTGGCGAGACTCGGCCCTCTATAGGTCCTGTAATTGTTCTCCAAGCCTACCTCTTTTCGTTTTTCAGTATCACGACTCCAGTTATCTGTGAAGTTTACATCCAAGCTGAAATCTATGGTGGGAACCACATGGTGCGCTCCTAAGGCTTGTTTTACAGCAGCCCTTACTACGCCATATATGGTTCTTTCGTCATCAAATTTTATTTCCGTTTTTGTAGGATGCACATTTATATCTATATGCTTGGGGTCAATTTCCAGGAAAAGCACATAAAAGGGATGATGGTCATGCCCAATCAAAGACTCAAAAGCCGTACTGACCGCATGACCCAGGTAATTGCTCTTTATATAGCGGTTATTTACAAAGAAATATTGGTCTCCTCGGGATTTTTTCGCTTGCTCAGGCTTTCCGATATATCCGTGAATATTAATATGGGGAGATTCTTCCTGACAAATGATAAGCTTGTCCCTATATTGTTTGCCGAAAATCCCTACAATCCTTTTACTTAATTTCCCGCCAGCTAGTTTAAAGAGCTCCATGTCGTTTTGATAAAACGAAAACGATACCTCCGGGTAAGCCAAAGCCACCCGCTGAAATTCTTCTACCAAGTGTTTGGTTTCTACGGCATTGGATTTAAGAAAATTCCTCCTGGCGGGGACATTGCAAAACAAATTCTTAACAGAAACAGACGTTCCTCTCTGGTATACAATAGGTTCTTGTTTTTTGACCGTCGAACTTTCTATATGAATAAGGGTTCCCAATTCATCTTCGTCTCGTTTGGTCTTTAACTCCACCTGTGATACCGCCGCAATAGAGGCCATCGCCTCTCCCCTAAACCCGTGAGTCCTGATATTAAAAAGATCATCGGACTTTCTGATTTTGGAGGTTGCATGTCTTTCAAAACACATCCGGGCATCTGTAATCGACATGCCCAGGCCATCATCTATTACCTGAATAAGTGATTTTCCACCATCTTTAATCACTACCTGAATGGATTCAGCATGTGCATCAATGGCATTTTCCAAAAGCTCTTTCAAGGCTGAAGCCGGTCTTTGCACTACTTCACCAGCCGCTATTTGGTTGGCGATGGCATCCGGCAACAGATGAATCAAATCATTCATTTTTCTTTCGCGGTTTTAGCCTAAAGAAGGCAAATAATAACCCTCCGGCAACAGCCAAATAAAGGATATAATACACAACCACTGGGCCAAGGTAAATGTAAGAACCAAAGCCTCCGACCAGTAATACCACTATTATCATCCGGATCAATCCGGTTCTCTCCATGATCTTGGTAGGTTGTTTTTTGATTGGGCTTCCACTGGTGAATGCGCCTCGGATACTTGAATGGTTTCCCGAAATCCTTTTCTCCAGCAGTGCTTCCTCTTCAGGGGTAAGCACGCCACTCCTCTCCAAATCCCTCTTGATCATTTCCGTCCTGCCTTTTATCTCTTCCTTTACCGGATCGTAATGCCTTGGGTTGATATTAAACCTACTTGGCCGATTTATTCTAAATATGGATGGGAAATTCATTTTGTCTGATTTTTAATTGCTATATCATTGTCAAATTCAACAAGCAGGTCCTTTGGTTTTCTTCGATAACACCATAAAGACAACAAAACCAACTGAAACCTTAACTATCTAACTAATGTTTTATATAAAATTACTCCTATTCATCACTTTTACATAGGTAGAAGTAGGGAATTTATGTAAGTTTGAATCAAACACTGTGTGATTAACACAAAGTTATTCTTAAATTATTACCAATAAAATTTTAACACCCCCATGTGGCAAAAAGTTTACGCAATGTTTTTCTGTTGCCTTCTTTTGATAGGATTGGTATCAGGTCACGACGTCTCTGAACCAAGAGACCCATTGATTAGTGAAAATTCAGCAGCACAGCACCATTGGGTAGACAGTGTTTTTAATAGCCTCACCTTTGAAGAACGGCTGGGACAGCTTTTTATGGTGGCAGCCTATTCAAATAAAGGACAAGCGCATGTCAACAATATTTCAAAACTGATTCAGGATGAAAACCTTGGTGGAATCATATTTTTCCAGGGTGGACCGGTCAGACAAGCACACCTTACCAACCATTATCAATCCATCTCCAAAACCCCTCTCTTCATAGCTATGGACGCAGAATGGGGCATCGGCATGCGATTGGATAGTGTGCTGAATTTCCCAAAACAAATGACCTTGGGCGCAGCAAAAAATGATGCCTTAGTCTACCAAATGGGAAAAGAGATTGCCCGTCAATTTAAAGAAATTGGGATGCATATCAATTTCGCTCCTGTTGTGGATGTAAACTCTAATCCAGAGAACCCAGTGATAGGTTACCGCTCCTTTGGAGAGAAAAAGCAATTGGTGAGCAATAAATCCCTTGCTTATATGCGTGGAATGCAGGACAATGGTATCCTGGCAAACGCCAAACATTTCCCTGGACATGGCGACACCGATTCAGATTCGCATTATACCACCCCTGTCATCAATAATAGCAAAGCGAGAATTGTGGATGTGGATTTGTATCCCTACCGAGAACTGATTAATGAGGGGTTGATGAGCATCATGGTTGCCCACCTGCACATCCCGAGTTTAGGAAGTGAACCCAACCTCCCCACCACATTGTCACCAAAGGTGGTCACTCAATTGCTAAAAGAAGAAATGAACTTTAAGGGGCTTATTTTTACCGATGCCCTCAATATGAAAGGTGTCAGCAGCCTTTATAAACCTGGAGAAGTAGAGCTCATGGCTTTACTCGCTGGCAATGATGTCTTATTGTACGCAGAAGATGTCCCCAAGTCCAAGACGCTGATTTTGCAAGCTGTGGAAGAAGGAAGGATCAGCCAGGAAGAAATTGACCAAAGGGTTAGAAAAATTCTGAATGCAAAATATTGGGCAGGATTACATAAAAAGCAACAAGTGGACACACACAAACTTGTTGAACGCCTTTCCAATTTTGGCACCAAAGCGCTGATTGAACAAATGTACGCCTCATCTCTGACGGTGGTAACGAATGAAAACCAATTGATCCCAGTAAAACACCTGGAATTGGAGAAAATGGCATCCCTCACACTTGGTAGAAAAGGGGAAACCTTTAAAGACTTTCTCGGTAAATATGCCGAATTTGAACATTTCACCCTAAGACCAAACAGCAACCAGAACAATTTCCAGGCAATGGAAAAAAACCTGGAAGAATTCAGCACCATCGTTGTGGGAGTAATGGGAATGACCAATAATTCTAGACGGAATTTTGGATTAAAAAATGAGGAAATAGCTTTTATCAAGCGATTACAAGAAAATCACAAAGTGATAACTGTCGTTTTTGGAAATGCTTATTCTGCAAGTAAGTTTAAGGATCAGGAAAACCTGATTATCGCTTACGAAGAAAATGATTTCACAGAAAGCCTTGCTCCACAAGTCATTTTCGGTGGAAGAGAAGGCACCGGAAAACTCCCCATTAGCCTACAACAAGCCTGGGCAGAAGGCCATGGTATCGAGACCGAAACTTTACATAGGCTGGCCTATTCTACTCCAGAAGCGCAAGGTATGGACAGTAGAGAGTTAATGAAAATTGACGGCCTGATGGAGAAGGCAATTGCGCACAAAGCAACGCCGGGTGGATCTATCCTTATTGCAAAAAATGGGGCTGTGATTTTTGAAAAGACGTATGGCCATTATGACTATACCCATCAACAGGCTGTAACCGATAAAACATTATATGACCTTGCTTCCCTTACCAAAGTAATGGCAACCACCCAGGCCATTATGTTTTTGAATAGCAGGGGCATGATTGCTCTTGATGATCAACTGAAGCAATACCTGCCGGAATTGGAAGGGACCAACAAAGGAGACATTACGATTCGCAACATACTGACACATGAAGCGGGACTGATCCCATACATACCTCACTTTAACAACACCCTTGAAGGAACAAACTGGAAGCCTGAGTATTACAGTCACCAAAAGAACGAAAACTATTCCCTAGAAATAGCCGATGGAATTTATGGAAATAAGTCACTTCCAGACAGCGTTTGGAAATGGACCGTCGCTTCTAACTTGAGATACAGTGGCACTAAGAGCAGCAAATACAGTTACAAGTACTCAGATGTTGGCATGTATTTGCTGCATCGATTGGTTGAAACATTGGTAAACCAACCTATGAATGAATTTTTGGAGCAGCAATTTTATGCACCTTTGGGAATGTATCGATTTGGATACCTCCCTTTGCAAAGATTCAGTCAGGATCAAATTGCTCCTACTGAAGATGATCATATATTCAGGAAAACCATCGTTCAGGGATATGTCCATGACCCAGGTGCTGCACTTTACGGAGGAGTAGCTGGCCACGCAGGTCTATTTGGTAATGCCAATGATTTAGCAAAATTAATGCAGATGATGTTGCAAAACGGGAAATATGGTACAGAAGAGTTGATCGATAAAGCCACAATAGAAAAATTCACAAGCAAGCAATCTTTTCAGAGCAGAAGAGGCTTAGGCTGGGACAAGCCAGACCCAAAAAAAGACAGAGGCCCTACTGGTAATCTTACCTCTATGTCAACATTTGGCCACACTGGGTTTACAGGAACTGCAGCCTGGGCCGACCCCGAACAACAGTTAATTTATATTTTTCTTTCCAATCGGGTACACCCAAATGCAGGAAACAACCAACTTTTACGAGACAATGTTCGTTCTGACATTCAAGACATCATGTACAGAGCAATAAAAAATAGATTTCTTTTAGCTGATAAGTGAACAAAAATCTACTTAAGTGGTGTTTAAGTTTCTGATATTAAAATCTCATCTAATAAATTTAAAATGAAAATCGGGATAGTATGTTACCCCACCTTTGGTGGTAGTGGTGTAGTTGCTACTGAATTAGGCAAGGCCCTTGCCGCTAAAGGTCATCAAATTCATTTTATAACCTATAGTCAACCCACACGACTGGATTTTTTCAGTGAAAATTTATATTACCACGAAGTAGACATTAAAAGTTATCCGCTTTTTGAGCACGCTCCTTATGAACTAGCATTGGCTAGCAAGATGGTAAACGTGGTCAAATATGAAGACCTGGATCTTTTACATGTCCATTACGCAATACCTCATGCTTCTGCTGCCTATATGGCCAAACAGATATTGAAAAAACAGGGGATAGTCATTCCGGTAGTAACTACGCTCCACGGAACGGACATTACCCTGGTAGGGAAAGATCCTAGTTATGAACCTGTGGTAACCTTCAGTATCAATGAATCTGATGGTGTAACGGCTGTTTCTGAAGATCTGAAAAAAGCGACCTTAATGCATTTTGATGTAGACAACCATATTGAAGTAATCCCGAATTTTATAGACCTTAATCGGTTCAAAAGACAGAAAAAGGATCACTTTAAAAAAGCCATCTGCCCAAATGATGAAAAGTTGATGGTCCACACCTCTAACTTCAGGAAGGTAAAACGTGTGCAAGATGTAATAAAGGTTTTTTATGAGGTTAGAAAAACCATTCCTTCAAAACTACTGCTAGTAGGTGACGGTCCTGAAAGAGATAAAATGGAACGGCTTTGTAGGGAATTAGGAACCTGCGAAGATGTTCGGTTTCTCGGGAAACTTGAGGCCGTCGAAGAGGTATTGTCTGTCGCGGATCTATTCCTTATGCCTTCTGAGAAGGAGAGCTTTGGCTTAGCGGCTCTTGAAGCCATGGCTTGTGAAGTACCACTACTGACTAGTAATGTAGGGGGAATCCCTGAGTTAAATATCGAAGGAGAAACTGGTTTTTTATGTGAAATTGGCGACATCGCCACCATGACAGAAAAAGCTAAATTTATCCTTGCAGATGAAAACTTAGCAAATTTCAAGAAAAACGCCTTGGCCCGCGCAAAATTATTTGATGTTACTGCCATACTGCCTCTTTATGAAGCATTTTATCAAAAAACAATAGAAAAGGTTTACTCAGCCTTAAAAGATTGATGAAAAACAGTTTTTATTTTATTGATAAAATGAAACTACTTACCATAGTAGTTACGTTAAAAAAGCAAATACATTAATTCCGCCTTACTTTTTCGTAAATTAGGCACTATAATTGATTAAAATGTTGGATAAAACCACAACCCTGTAATGAAGAAAATTGGAAGATTGGATCGGCCCGACAATAGTGGATCAGCCCAACTGTTCACAAACCCAGTTTTGGAGCGAATGAGCAGAACGCATATAAGTATACCAATCGCCTTGTTTTTAGGTGTAGGGCTTTATTCGTTTTATATGGGAATTTCGACCACGACTATACCTTTCTTGGAAGCAATATCTTTGTTTTTTGGAGGATATATTGTTTTCACTTTAGTAGAATACCTTCTTCATAGGTATCTATATCATATGATTCCTGATACAAAATTTAAGGATAAACTTCAATACAATGTCCATGGTGTACACCATGATTATCCTAGAGATAAAGACAGGTTGGCAATGCCTCCGTTTATTTCTGGGCTTTATGCAGTAATCCTATATTTCCTATTCAACTTTTTATTGGGAGATCTTTCTTGGTACTTTCTACCTGGATTCCTAGTAGGCTATTCTTCATATCTTGGTGTGCATTATATCGTTCATGCTTTCCAACCGCCCAAAAACTTTTTCAAAGTCTTATGGGTAAATCATGCGATTCACCATTATAAAGATCCTGATGTTGCATTTGGAGTTAGCACAACTTTATGGGATCATGTGTTTGGCACTTTCCCTAAAAAATAATGGGCCAAAATTAATTTTGGCCTCCTCTAACTTTTCGAAATTCAAATAGCGTTAAATATCAATGTCAGGTTTTTCGATTTAGTTGACTTTTTTAGTCAATTAGAAGGAACAATTGAAAAGATGAAATTTGGTTCTTGTGAAGAGGTGGCCCTTGCTGAAATTAAGAACGCTCTTTAAATTTAAATCCACTCAAAACCAATCCAATGGACTTGGTCCATTTTCCTGGCAAATTTGACCCAGGCTTGGTAAGGAGCAATTAAAGCTGTTTGCTGGCCTATAGTACTATAAATTCTTGAAAGAGAATTGTTCCTAATCCAAATGATTTCAAATCGATTTGTAGTTTTGATAATAGCTCTTAATAGATTTTGTTATTTAAATAGTAAAAGGATCAAATGACCATAAGCATTATAGGACTGGGATGGTTGGGAATTCCACTTGCTGAAGCCTTTCAACAAATAGGCGTAAATGTAAAAGGAACGACTACCAGCCTTGGAAAAAAGCACTCTTTGGAGCAACAAGGTATTGTTTGTGAAGTGCTCAATTTAACGCCTGAGTTATCCGGTCCAGCACCTAAGAACATTTTTGATACCGATATTTTATTTATCAACATCCCTCCTTCTACCCGGACAAAGCCTTCAGGACACCATCCAAGGCAAATAGAAATCATCAAGGCTTTGGCCATGGAGCATGGCATTAAGAAGATCATATACATCAGTGCCACATCCGTTTATCCTACAAATAATCAAGTAGCTAAAGAATCAGACACTCTAGATTTAAACAATACTGGTAACCAGGCCCTATTTAATGCTGAGCAAATTTTACAGAAGGACAAAACATACGATTTAACCATTGTACGTTTTGGTGGCTTATTAGGAGATGATCGGATTCCTGGGAAATATTTCTCTGGTAAAGAGAACGTTTCTGGCGATGTTCCAGTGAATTATATACATCGGCAGGATGCCGTAAAATCGATCCTTTGGCTTGTTGAACACAACCTATGGAATGAAACCTATAATATTGTTTCACCTGAGCATCCTATCAAAAGGGAAGTCTTTGAAAAAAACGCTGCTGATGTAGGTTTTCCTCCACCAGCAACTTACGCAACTGAAGGCTCACAAACCTGGAAAGAAATTTCGTCGGAGAAATGGTGTAAAACCAATTTTCAATTTATTCATGACAACCCGCTCAGCTTCACCTATTCTGAGTCAAAACCTTGAGCTCATTGAATCAAAACCCGGTTTTTTATACCGAAATTTCTCAATATCAGTCCATCCTGAAAATTGATCCTATAAAAAAGAAAAAACTTTTCTCAATTCGCCTGAAATATGGCATAGCAATTCCAAAGCAACTTTTAAAAAACCCTATGGTTACGAATTTAATTTTTTCTTTAAAAAAATGGCGTACTATTATATGGTCGCTAAATTTAATTAGTGCTGATAATCAGCCATATTCGTTAATCCGAATAAGCGGTTTTTATTAAATAACTTATTAACCTAATTTTGCTGCGCAATATATAAATAACCTCATGGATAAATACTCTTATATTTCCAATGCCCATGTAGCTTACATTGATGAGTTATATGAGGACTATAAAAAAGACCCCGAAGCGATAGACAGCAGTTGGAAGGCTTTTTTTGATGGATTCGATTTTGCCATAAACAAATTTGGCGAGGAAGAAAGCAGAGGAGCTGCCACAAGTGCACCCCAGCCATTGAATGGTAACCTGGCAACAAAGGGCACCATCATGAACATGGAACACTTGCCTAAGGAAATTAAGGTGAGGGCATTAATCCATGCCTATAGGACCAGAGGTCACCTCAGGTCCACGACCAATCCGGTAAGAGAAAGAAGAGATCGACATGCCTTATTGGACTTGAACGATTTTGGCTTAGAGAAATCGGACTTGGACACCGTATTTCAAGCAGGAAATGAAATTGGAGTAGGCGATGCCAAATTATCCAAAATAATTGATTCCCTTAAGATCATATACGAAGGCTCCATGGGCTTTGAGTACATGTACATAAGAGATCCTGAAATGCTGGATTGGTTTAGAATCATGGTTGAAAAAGAATCACTTGAATTCAACCCACCATTAGAGGACAAAAAAAATATTCTATTCAAATTAAATGAAGCAGTAGTTTTTGAAAACTTTTTACATACCAAATACATTGGGCAAAAAAGGTTTTCATTAGAAGGCGGAGAAAGCACCATCCCTTTCCTGGATGCACTGATCAATAAAGCATCAGACCTGGGCGTTGAAGAGATGATGATCGGAATGGCGCACAGAGGTAGGTTAAATGTTTTGGCCAACGTTATGGGCAAGACTTACGAACAGATTTTCTCTGAATTTGAAGGCACTGCCACGCCAGACCTTACCATGGGAGATGGTGATGTAAAATACCATATGGGTTTCTCTTCTGAAGTACCTACAAGGAATGGTAAACTAATGATTTTAAAATTAGCTCCCAATCCTTCCCACCTAGAGGCGGTAAATCCTGTAGTAGAAGGTTTTGTTAGGGCTAAAATAGACGACCACTATAAAGGAGATGAGGACAAGGTAATCCCAGTTCTTATTCATGGAGATGCTGCTGTTGCCGGACAGGGAATAGTATACGAAGTCACTCAGATGGCCAATCTAAAAGGCTACAATACCGGAGGAACCATCCATTTTGTAATCAATAATCAGGTAGGTTTTACCACAGATTTTGACGATGCCAGAAGCTCCATCTATTGTACTGATGTGGCTAAGATAATTGATGCGCCTGTCATTCACGTGAATGGAGACGATCCGGAAGCGGTAGTATTTGCAGCCAAAATCGCTGTCGAATTCCGTCAAAAGTTCAATCAGGACATATTCATAGACATGGTATGCTACAGAAGGCATGGCCACAATGAGTCTGATGAGCCTAAGTTTACCCAACCGGAACTGTACAATATCATCTCTAAACATCCCAACCCACGAGAAATTTACAATAAAACGCTTCTCGACAGAGGTCAGGTAGATGCCAAGCTTGCCAAGCAAATGGACAAAGAATTCCGTCAATTGCTACAAGACAGGCTTGCGATGGTAAAAGTGAAGCCTCTTCCTTACACTATTTCACCTTTCGAAATGGCCTGGAAAGCATTGGATTATTCCAAACCTGAAGATTTTGAAAAATCTCCAGCCACCGCAATAACTACTGAAGCCATTGAAAAAGTGGCAGAAGCTTTGACCATACTTCCAAAAGGATTTAAACCGATCAAGCAAATTGAAGCGCAGCTTAAGCAGAGGAAAGATATGTTCTTCCAAAGCAAATCACTCAACTGGGCTGCTGCAGAGCTTTTGGCTTATGGTTCTTTATTACTTGACGGTAAAACGGTAAGAATGACTGGTCAGGATTGTGAGCGTGGGACTTTTTCTCACCGACATGCAGTCGTTCATGATGCGAATACCAACAAGCCTTATGACTCCTTAAAAGAATTAAAGGACAGTAAAGGTAAATTCTATATCTACAATTCCCTTTTATCCGAGTATGCGGTATTGGGCTTTGAATATGGTTATTCAATGGCCAACCCAAATGCGCTAAATATTTGGGAGGCTCAATTTGGAGACTTTGCAAATGGAGCACAAACCATGATTGACCAATTCATCACCTCAGGTGAATCGAAATGGCAAAAGATGAATGGTTTGGTGATGCTTTTACCTCATGGCTACGAAGGTCAGGGACCAGAGCACTCCAATGCAAGACCAGAAAGATTTCTTCAGTTGGCTGCTGAATACAATATTATTGTAGCCAATATCACTGAACCATCAAATTTCTTTCACCTATTGAGACGTCAGTTGACATGGAATTTCAGAAAGCCGTGCATCGTAATGTCACCAAAATCATTGCTTCGTCACCCAAAGGTTATGTCACCTTTAAGTGAATTCACAAGTGGTAATTTTAGAGAGATTTTGTTAGATGAGACCACAAACCCTAAAAGGTAAACAGAGTGGTTCTTTGCTCCGGTAAAATCTATTATGAACTCATCGAAATGAGAGAAAAGGAGAAAGTTGAAGACGTTGCCATCATCCGTGTGGAACAACTTCACCCGCTACCTAAAAATCAAATTCTTAAAGCAATTAAGGCTTATAAAAAAGATATCGAGACAGTTTGGCTTCAAGAAGAGCCTGAGAATATGGGCTATTGGGCATTTATAGTGAGGAATCTCTATAAGGATTTGGCCATGGATGTCATTGCAAGAAAACCAAGTGCTTCGCCAGCAACAGGATACCATAAGGTACATTTGGCAGAACAAAAGCAAATTTTGGAAAAAGCTTTGAAAATAAATCCTTAATTTCCCATTTCTTTTATCATTTATACATTAAATTTTGAAATTGTCGCCCGGAAGTCTTTTAAAACCCGGGAAAAATCAAATAACCGATGAGTATAGTAATCAAAGTCCCTGCAGTAGGAGAATCCATCACCGAAGTAACCATAGGTCAATGGTTTAAAAAAGATGGTGAATTTGTAGAAATGGATGAAGTCATTTGTGAACTGGAATCCGACAAAGCTACTTTTGAGCTTACGGCAGAATCGTCAGGAGTGCTTTATACCAAGGCTGATGAGGGAGACACGCTCGAAATTGGAGCAGTCATTTGTGAAATAGACACTGAGGGAAAAGAGCAAGAAGCTTCTCAAGCCACAGCCGTAGTTGCTGCGGAGGAACAAACGAGTACAGCAAGTAGCCCTGCACCTTCTAAAAGTACCGGTGAAGTTAAGGAAATGCATGTCCCTGCAGTAGGTGAATCCATTACTGAGGTCACTTTGGCTTCCTGGATCAAATCCGATGGAGATTATGTGGAATTGGATGAAATAATTGCGGAAGTAGATTCTGACAAAGCAACTTTTGAATTGCCTGCTGAAGCTTCTGGAATCTTAAGGCAAGTTGCCGGTGAAGGGGATACGTTGGAGATCGGTGGCTTAATTTGCAAAATAGAAGTAACAGATGGCGCCCCTGAGGCATCAAATGGGGCTACTGGAAATGCCGCAAGCACCGCCACTGAAGATAAAAAACAACTGGCAATGAAACATATGCCACAGGCCATGCCTCACCAGCTGCAAGTAAAATATTGTCAGAAAAAGGTGTTGACCCAGCAACTGTAAAAGGTTCAGGGAAAGATGGAAGGATTACCAAGGAAGATGCTGAAAAAGCAGAGAAAGCAAAACCAGCAGCTCCAGCAGCGGCTAAAAGTGCTTCTAAACCTGCCGCTACAGATGTGAAAGACACTGCGGTAAAAGGAGAACGTGGGGAACGAAGAGAGAAAATGACCTCTTTAAGAAAAACCATCTCCAGAAGATTGGTCTCTGTAAAGAATGAAACAGCCATGCTGACCACTTTCAATGAGGTCAACATGAAGCCAATAATGGATATCAGAAAACAATACAAAGACAAGTTTAAAGCCAGATACGAAGTCAACCTTGGCTTTATGTCTTTCTTTACTAAAGCAGCTTGTATTGCATTGGAAGAATGGCCGGCAGTGAATGCTCAAATTGACGGAAACGAAATCATTTATCATGATTATTGTGACATTTCTATTGCTGTTTCTTCTCCAAAAGGATTGGTAGTTCCTGTAATCAGAAATGCCGAAAACTTGTCCTTCTCTGGTGTGGAGAAAGAGGTTGTTCGTCTCGCTGTTAAAGCCCGTGATGGCAAATTATCCATAGACGAGATGACTGGAGGAACATTTACCTTAACCAATGGTGGTATATTCGGTTCCATGATGTCTACCCCTATTATCAATGCACCTCAAGCAGCAATTCTGGGAATGCACAACATCGTAGACAGACCAATGGCCGTGAATGGAGAGGTTAAGATTCTTCCAATGATGTACCTGGCTCTGTCTTATGACCACAGAATCATTGACGGTAGAGAGTCAGTTAGCTTTCTTGTTCGCTTGAAAGAGCTTCTTGAAGATCCAGCTAGATTAATGCTAGGTATTTAAAACTTAATTGAAATATTTCCTGCCTTAAAATAAAAAGGCGAGGTTCTAAAAGATGATATATAATGTATGACCTAATCGTAATCGGATCTGGACCAGGAGGCTACGTAGCTGCAATTAGAGCTGCTCAACTGGGCATGAAAACCGCTATAATAGAAAAATACCCAACACTAGGAGGTACTTGCCTAAATGTTGGCTGTATACCTTCCAAAGCACTTCTGGATTCTTCAGAACATTACCACAATGCTGCCCATACTTTTAAAAATCATGGTATAGACCTTAGTGCATTGAAAGTCAATTTCAAGCAGATGGTTACCAGAAAGCGTGAAGTAGTCCATCAAAATGTGGAAGGTATTCAATACCTGATGAAAAAAAACAAAATCGATGTTCATCAAGGAGTCGGTTCATTCAAAGATAAAACCACGATAATCGTCACTAAGGATGATGGCAAAACGGAGGAATTAAAAGCAAAGAATACAATCATTGCTACAGGTTCCAAACCTACAAGCTTACCCTTCATCACCTTGGACAAAGAGCGCGTAATCACCTCCACTGAGGCCCTTGAGCTAAAGGAAATCCCTAAGCATCTGGTAATCATCGGTGGAGGAGTCATTGGCTTGGAGTTAGGTTCAGTGTATGCAAGACTAGGAGCAAAAGTATCCGTAGTTGAATACATGGATGGACTTATCCCTACCATGGATAAAACCATGGGCAAAGAACTTCAAAAATCGCTTAAAAAACTTGGCTTCGAAATTTACCTTAAGCATAAAGTAACTGCTGTAGAAAGAAAAGGGAAAGAAGTCACTGTATCCGCAGAGAACAGCAAAAAGGAAACCGTTAAAATCAAAGGAGATTATGTCTTGGTTTCCATTGGCAGAAAACCTTATACCGACGGATTAAATGCAGCTGCAGCCGGCGTTAAAATCAACGAAAAAGGTCAGGTGGAAGTAGATGAACACCTAAAGACTTCTGCTGATAATATCTATGCTATAGGAGATGTTATTAAAGGTGCTATGTTGGCACATAAGGCTGAAGAAGAAGGCGTATTTGTAGCTGAAACTTTAGCTGGACAGAAACCGCATGTGAATTACTTGCTGATACCGGGTGTGGTTTACACCTGGCCAGAAGTGGCTAGTGTTGGTTATACTGAAGAACAACTCAAAGAAAAAGGTAAGAAATTTAAAACTGGTAAATTTCCATTTATGGCTTCCGGCAGGGCCCGTGCCAGTGGAGATGTAGATGGATTGGTGAAAGTTTTGGCTGATGCGGAAACGGATGAGATCCTTGGGGTACATATGATCGGCCCTCGTACGGCTGACATGATTGCTGAGGCGGTTGTAGCCATGGAATACCGTGCGTCTGCAGAAGACATCGCCAGGATGTCACATGCCCACCCTACCTATACGGAGGCATTTAAAGAGGCTTGTTTGGCAGCAACTGCCAATAGAGCCTTACATACATAAAAACCACAAACACGCTTACACAAGCCCTTTGATTGACGTCAAAGGGCTTTTTTTATTGTTACTGATAAGTGAAAGTATTCAAAACACTAAAATCAGTCCTAAAAGTGGCATTTACCTAACACCTATTTATGCAAAAGGGACTATAAGTACTGGTATTTTTGATTTTTTAATGATCTCGCCAGACACACTTCCTACAAATGCATTGTAAAAGAACCCATGCTGGTGATGTCCTGCCATAATTAGGTCAACATTCAACTTTTTAGATTCTTCTATTATCATTTCAATCGTTGCGCCTTGTACTAGCAACCCTTCTGAAACCACTCCTTTTTCCTTAAGGGCTGTACTGTATTTTTGCAGTTTTCGGTGTTCTTGCCGAAGGTCTTCTGCCCTACTGTCTCTTATGTATTGAGGTCCCACATCGTAACCTACAAAATCAGGATCTGGAGCGGCGATGTGCATTAGCCATAATTTAGAACCGAATGCTTCTGCCATTTGAACTGCTTTATCAATTAATAGTTCTTCACTATGATCAAAATCGATTGTAACTAAGATATTTTTCATTTCAATTTATTTTAATAGTCCATAACGGTTTGGCAATGCTTCACACCCTCGGCAGCTAGATATTAACCCGTGGATATAACTCAATAACAAGTCCATACAACTATAGGCAAAATACATAAAAATAACGATTTGCTCAATAGTCACCCCTATTCTGATAGAAATAGATAAAGAAAAGAATGAAGTACCAAAGAAAGACTAAATGAAAAATCAAAAACCATACCCCATTACCAAATTTATTAATGGAGAGAGTTCTAATAACGACAATTGGGTTACAATGAACCGAAACAATGTTTCGACTTACTGTAACCCAATTGTTAGGTACATTTATTAATTTTATTGTCTCTATTTAAATATACTTCAAGAAGCAATTATAGAACCAACTCCAATTGACTCAAATGCCCATCTATTATTGCAACTTCTTCCTTTGTCAAACTTGCATCAGTAGATTTAGCATTTTGAATGGCTTGTTCCGCATTCCTTGCTCCAACCAAAGTAATTGAAATGCCAGGTTGTTCAAGTGTCCATAAAATGACCAGCTGTGCCAAGGTGATGCTTTTTTCATCGGCAATAGGTTTGATTTTGTCAAGAAAGTCGTTGGTACGTTTAAGGTTTTCATCTTTATAAAATGCCCTTGTCGCGCGCTGATCCCCTTCACCAAATTTATACCCTGGTTTCATCTTCCCAGTTAACAACCCTCTTTCGAGTGGGCTGTAAGCCAGGATTCCTTTCCCATTTTCAAGGCTATAAGGAACAATTTCTTCTTCGATATCACGCAAAACCATACTGTAAGGAACCTGATTGGATGCCAGGTTAATGTATTTCTCTGCTGCCGCCATTTGCTTTGCATCGTAATTGCATACACCTGCATAACGAACTTTCCCTTGCTTGATCAGCTCGTCAACCGCTTCCATCGTTTCATCAATTGGCGTGGTAACGTCAGGCCAATGAAGTTGGTAAAGGTCAATATAGTCCGTTCCCAAGCGTTTCAAGCTATCTTCACACTCTTGTATGATGCTTTCCTTCCCGGCATATTTATAAATGCCTATGTCTTTCCCATTCCCATCTTTGCTATTAAAAACCAATGTGCCTTTTGCCAGGTCCCAACGCATGCCAAACTTGGTAAGAATTTGTACTTTATCCCTTGGGAGGTCTTTTATCGCATGGCCAACAATGTCTTCACTCAAGCCCTGCCCATAAATTGGCGCAGTATCAATGGAGGTTACACCCAAATCATAAGAAGCCTGGATAGCCTCAACAGCTGTATTCTGTTCCGTGCCTCCCCATAACCAACCACCTATGGCAAAAGAACCAAATGTGACAGTTGAAAGTTTAAGATCGGTGTTACCTAGTTTTCTGTATTTCATAAAAATGAATATATGTTAGTTATTAATGATTAATGCCTGTCAAAAGCACTCCAGCCTACTTACAAATGAATGCTGGCTTTAAAGTTAATTTGGGTGGTATCCTGGGCTTACCTCTATAAAAAATCATCAGCTTCAAAATAAACAACTTTGGAACTGTAAACATTCCTTACCATTCAATTAATTCTGGCTTTAATGAAAAAGTAACCTTAACCGGCTAACAATGAATAGGAATTTGTATGCCTCATCCCAAAAAAAATACACCAATACGCTATTCCAAGCCAGTTAACCGAAAAGCTCACTACCGATAAGACTTGATCATTCAACCCTAATTATAGCACAATCCAATAAAAAAATCAGGCTATTTGAAGACTGAATCATAGCTCCGCTAGGGCAAAGTCTAAAATAGCCTGATTATAAAGTGAGTTGATCACTTCAGCCTAGGTTCAATGCCTATTTCAGGTAAATCAAGCCAAGAACAAACCCTTAAATGTCCCTAGCCAAGGAAAAGAAACCTGCGCTACCCTTAAGACTAAGAAATGGCTTATTCCCCGGAAAGTCTAACGCTTATTTTTGTTGCCATACCTTCAACTGTCCAGGCCGGAATTCGAATCTCCAGGCGTTTAAGATTGTCTTTTTTTGTGTCTAGATAGAAGGGAGGAGGATTGAGGGAAATAACAGAAATGCTATAGCCTGGGTGTGATAGGTTTTCTAATTTTAAGCTTTTTCCATCTTGGGTTAAAATTGCACCACCATCAACAATCTCCACATCTGCTTGTGTCATTAATTGCCAGGTGATCAATTCTGTATCCTCCGACAATACAATGTCGTCCTCTATCAAGAGCGACCTTGGGCTGCTTTTCACAAACCTTCGGGTGGCACTTTCCAATTGCCCTTCAAAAATTGGAGACATGTCAAGGGTGACTTCCGGGAATGCTCCGTCCTTGAAATCTACAATGCTTGCTTTCCCATCTACAATGTGAAGTTGGTTATTCACTGAAAGGGTGCTGTGTCCGAAATTATTTTTATTGATTAGTTTCCATCGCTCACAATCCTGACACCTATCCCAGAGGTTAAAACCTGTCCTCTCAATCACTCCATAATGCTTATTTTTCCCCAGGTCCATACTCCATCGAACACCATCCAATTCAAAAACAAATGAACCGGCATCCATATTTCCGTGACTAATATTGCCACGTCCTCCTTTTCCTCCAAAATAAAACTTATTGGGATCATTTTCTCCTCCTGTGAAAAATGCGACAGGATTTGCTCCATTGCCGGCCCATGCAGAAGGCACAGTCGTCTCACTTTCCTCTTCATACTGGGACATCCACACCAATGCAGGCCCCATCAATCTTGACAATTCCCCCATTTCCTCATAGGGCCTCATGAATTTTTCCTTTTCAAAAAAGGTTTTGTTTCCTGTTTTAGAGGCAAACCAAGCCAGGGTAATGTCACCATTTTCCCCGCTATTGTCTCCACAATCTCCAAAATTATAAAACAGTCCCATCGGACTGTCAGACAGGACCCTAAACAAGGCACTCTCTTTAAATCCAGGATATTCAAGTATTCCAAAATCAGTACCAAAGGCACTTTCGAATATGGAAGCCGTTACCACTGAAAAAGAAGTCCCATACCGCCAATAGGTAGCACCTTCAGGATAGACTCCATCAGGTCCATATTCATCCAAGGCATTTGCCATACCGTCAATGGCTCTATAGATGGTCTTGGCCGCCAGTTCAGGCGCTTCCTCAGCTACTACAATCGCTGCCGCTACCATTCCACCATTACATACCTGATTCCAATTGTTATGTCCATAAGCCCACTTAGGGTCTTCCCCATTTTCCGGCCAACTTGGATTAATGCCTTTTTCAATCAAGGCTTTTTTAGCCAGCTTCACGGTCGATGCTGGCAAGTCCTTCCCTACCCAATCCACGGCCAGAGCAATTCCAAGAGACATTTCTCCTACATCAAGAAAATGCTTGGGGTTCCAGGTCGGGAAATTACAGGCGGCAATAACCTCCTCATTTATCCGAGCAAGCATACGAGGATCCTTTTCTATTCGGTAAACCATCGCCAGCATGCTGATTCTATGCAACAAGTCCCTGGAAATATCTAGCTGGTTGTTCTGTGACCTTTCTTCGAGCGGAATATCCAGGTTAATAATCGGCAGCTCAAAAATTGCTTCCGCATTTTGTTTCATGCCTTTATAGACATTCTGCACAATCGGATCAGTTTTTAGTTTTTGCTTTAGTTTCTTCTCAATATCCTTGTTCAGGACCAACCGAGGTGATGTTTTACTCAGATTATTCTTAAGAAAACTTGCCGTAATGGGGTTTTGCAATTTTGAATACAAATGCTGTGCATTTAGATTCGAACCACAAACCAATAACATAACAATGGAGATCATCCATGCTACATTTGTTTTATTGAATACAGTCATCATGGGTTTATTTTGGGTTATTATTGACTATTTTATTGGTTAAAGTAATCGTCAAAAAACAGCAAATGGTATTTAATTGAGTTGGTCCAATAGCCCCAACTGTGGCCTCCCGGACGTTCTGTATAGTCATGAGGAATATTTCGTTCCATCAATTTTTCATGCAATCGTTTATTGGCATCGTAAAAGAAATCGTCTACACCACAATCAAATATGAGTTTTAAACCGTCTCCTTTGAGTTTATACACCAGGTTAATAACCGTATTGTTTTCCCAATTTTCTTTGTACTCAGAGTAATCCCCCAAGCGTTTGCTTAAATCCCAGTTTTTAGGAAATGGGCGAATGTCCACTCCTCCACTCATGCTTCCTGCAGCTCCCCAGATATCCTGATGTCTAAAGGCCAGATAAAAAGCGCCATGCCCTCCCATGCTTAAACCTGTAATGGCCCTACCAGATTTTTCCGCAGTGGTATTATAGGTTTTGTCGATGGTTTCGGTTAATTCTTTAGAAAGATAGGTTTCGTACCTCATTTTTTCATCCACAGGACTGTCAAAATACCAACTGGTGGTATTCCCATCAGGGCAAACAATTATCATATTGTATTGGTCTGCATATTCTTGTATAGCAGGCACTTTGGATATCCAATCCGTATGATTTCCACCTGCACCATGAAGCAAATACAAGACAGGGTAACTCTCCTTTTGAGTAGCGTAACTGTCTGGTAGGATGACAATGTTTGCAATAGATTTATTCATGGATTCACTTTCCACAAAGACAGTGTCTACCTGAGAAGCTTTTAATAAAAAAACATTACAGCATACAAAAAGTAGGATTAATTTTAATTTCATGGTTTTCATTTTTATTCTTTATATAAGCGTAGGGTCTGATTGTTTACCCAGTAAAACTACTTTTAAAAGTAATAATAAAAAACAAAGGAACAGTCGCTTCTTATCAAAACCTAACCACTTAAGTAAAGGACACTTCCACTTTAAACAGGCAATAAAACGTCTATTATAGCAAGAAGAATCTAAAATCCGCGAGTTTCCGCTGCTCACGAATTCGCAAAACAGCGCGGTGATAGCATCTACCAACAGTATTATCAATTGAACAACCCAAACACTTTCCGATTGGGATCAGTAAATTCCAATTTAACCTAACGGTTAAATAATTGTACGTTTTTACCAACCCAGACTACTTTTTCTCTACTAAATATGCTGTTAACGCTTTCAAATAAAGGCTATTAAAACAACTGCTAGAGAAAGGGTTCTGGCTGGTGATTAAATTCCTGTCATTTATAGCGAAATTTGCTTTAGGTAAACCACTTCTGTATTTCAATCCCAGTTTCCTTAAATGCCTGGCAATTTTTCTATTTTTTGGTCTTCCCTTCATGATGAATTTTTCAATAACAAACTCTTCCAAAGGCGATACAGCATTGACCTCAAATCCAATGTAGGGGTTTTCTGCCACAGGAATTGTTAGAAGAAGGCTGGGTGCGTGACAAATAAGCCCGGTTGGTTTATTCTCATTTGCAAATTGTTTTAACAACACTGGAATGCTAGTATTTTCTATTAAATCTACCATTAAACCCTGGCCACCCGGTACAATCAAACCTATGTAATTGTCATGATTTTCGATTGCTTTATCAAGCGTAATAGGATTATTAAAAGCACTGTCTTCCTTTACAAATTTTAAGGCCTGGGCCTTAATTTCTAAATTGCCTTTCCAATATTTATCGTTAATGCTTTCTTCATCGATGCTTGCCACAATTCCATTTGGTGTGGCAAAGTCCACAGTATATCCATTTGCTACAATAGCTTTATAGGCCAGGTAAAATTCATTTAAAAAGACACCGGTTTGTCGCAGTTTTTGGCCTTCATTGAGGGCTAAAGTATCTGCTGCACTCATAACAAAAAGTACTTTTTTGTTTTGTGCAAAAAGGGAAAGGTTAGTCATCATTGCCAATGTGAGTATTGAAATTACGTTTTTCATTAAAGATTATTTAGCAGCGATAATTTCAATCTCTATTTGACAATGAGGTGCGGTTGCCAATAAGGGCAATGGAATAATTGAGCTGGCCGGAAAGTTTTCTGCTTTCCATTCTTTAGCCGCAATATCTATAAGTATTTGCTTTTTCTCGAGGGTAAAATCCACAATGTAGACCGTTTGTTTCACCACATCGTTAATTGACAATTGTACTGCCTCCAAAGCAGTTTTAATATTCGCAACTGTCTGCCGCACTTGTGCTTCAAATTCAAGAGAGACCAATTTACCATTTGTGTCTGAAGCCCATTGCCCTGAAAAGTAAAAGAGGGTTTTTCCTTCCGGGATTTTTGCAATGTGTGAAAACCCGTTTTGAATAGGGTCAAATAATTCTTTTGGATTGATGAATGTGTTCTTTTTATGATTCATGTTTTTAGTGTATTAAATGAATCACAAAGAAAATAGCTCTTGCCTGCCTAAACATTTACATAGGTAAAGAAAAGGATTCTTTACTATTTTGCTTTCTAATTCGGCTCAGCTGGGTTGGGCTTATGCCAAGGTAGGAGGCAATATGGTATTGAGGGATCAATTGTTCCAGTTGCGGATACTCTTTTTGAAATATGGCATAGCGTTTTTTGGCTTCTAACAATACAATTTCTACTTCACGCTTTTCCTTGTCAACAAAATAATGCTCTGCAATTTTTCTCAAAAGCCGCTCCAAATCCTGGTGTTTGTCTAATAGATCGGTTATTTTCTTATAGTCACAAATTAGTAATTGACAATCTGTCAAAGCTTGCTGATTGATTTTATTGGGCTGTTCGGTGACCATAGAGGAATAGCCGCCAACCAGATTATTTGTTGTAAAAAAGTGTTTGTTGTATTCTACCCCTTCCTTATTTCGATAAAAAGCCCTTATTACACCTTGTTTAAGAAATCCACATTTTTTAGAAACCTCACCTTCTTTAATAAAATATTCACCTTTTTTTAATGAATATTCAGTAAAAAAATTTGCTACAATCTTCCAGGTACGCTCTTCCAATGGAGAGATAGAATTGAAATGATGCTGTAGCTCTTTCATTTTGTTTTTTCGTATGTTCACAAGGCTATAAAGGCCTTGACTTAGATGAGCACTGAATTTGGAAGCCAATAGCTCTAGCTTACCTTCCCAGTAAATATTGCGCTTGTTCTTATTAATGGTTGATAGCCAAGCCCTCCCGGTACAAAAAACACAAAAGAAAAAGCCTATAATAGTATACCTTATACCAGGCACCCTTTCACTAATTCATTGTAGCATTCCCTGAATTTAACCGCACCCTTCGACAGGCTCAGGGTACGGTTAAATCAGTTCAGGCTGTTCCAGCCACCCGCATGTTTGGTTTTTTAGGCTGCCGTAATTATCTTTTTGATACGGTCCAGTTCATCTTTTTTACTGATCCTTTCTTCCTCAATATCGTAATCGTCCTGAAGTCCCATCCAGAATTTGGCGGAATTGTCAAAGTACTTAGAAAGTCTTAGCGCAGTATCCGCAGTTATCCTTCTTCTTCCTTTAATTATTTCAGAAATTCTAGTCTGAGGAAGAAAAGTCTCTTTTGAAAGTCTGTAGGCAGAGATTTCAAGAGGTTTAAGAAACTCTTCTAAAAGAATCTCTCCTGGATGTATGTTCTTTAAATCATTCATATTAATTAAATTAATGATAATCGATTATTTCAACTTGAAAGGCATTTCCACCCTCCCAACTGAAAATGATTCTCCATTGCTTATTAATTCTAATGCTATGATAATCTTTTAAATTTCCTCCAAGTTTTTCTAATCGATTCGATGGAGGAATTCGTAAATCTTGAATGTCCTGAGCGTTATTCAACATTCTCAGTTTTCTTCTCGCAATGTCCTGAATTTCATTTGGAAGTTTCTTAGACCGCTGCCCATTCCAGATTTTTTCAGTTTCCCTGTTGCCAAAAGACTTTATCATGATCACCTTTCACGTTACTAACGTTAAAGGTAACTAAAAAGTTGAATGAATCAAAGCGTTCTGTTTGATTGAAGCCTAAGGGTTTTATTATGGTTATTAGGAGATTAAAAATAGAGAGATTGCCAGATTTGGCGGATAGCATAAATTTGAAGTTAACTACCAAAACCTTTATTAATTATAGCCAGTTTTATCTTTTTTATTTTTCCCCCAAGCAATTACCTTTACTCCTTTTGAGTATTGAATTTTGTTCGGTTCGTTTTTAATTAGTTTGCCAAATCTTGGATAATTAAATTCTAAATTATTCAAGTCAATTTCATTAATTGGCCATTCCAAATGATGAATCTCAAATTCGTTAATTGACTTTTCTGTATCTTGGAAAAGAGCATATCTTTCAGTTAGCCATTTATCCAATTCCGTTTTTTTGGAAATTTCTTTTCCAATCGAAAACTGAATATTTAATTTGTCATTAAATTCCGAGTTATTTGATTCGTATCGAGTTTCAGTCCTTTTAATTTTTGAAAATCTATACGGAAGTTCAGACATTCCTTTTGCAACTTTACAAGATAATTTTTTCCCGCCTTCAATGCTCAAAAAATACACTCCAGTTTTGTTATTATTTGATTTCACATAAGTGCGAATATTAATTTCATCAAAATTAGAAATAGGTGAAAAAGAAGGTAAGTTTTTAGGCCTTATATTTTCCATTGTAAAAGCAACAACCGAAATCCATGGTTTTCCACGATAAAGGTCAATTTCAAGCTCCTTCGGGACAAACTTTTTCAATTCGGATAATTGCACTTGCCAATCAAGGAATATTGCATTATTCCACTCTTGATAAGATAACCAACTCTCAGTCGGTATTTTCCAAGGTCTGTGTTCAGTCGTATTTAATATCTCTCGGATTTTCATTTTCTCAAATTGGCTAAACCACCTGTATATACCTAGGTTAACTCCATGACTTGCATATATACGAACTTTGTACTAAACTAATCTGTAAAATAACATATTGTCAAATTATGGATTTAGGACAAGTAATCAAGGGGACATGGCAGAATTTTATTCAAAATCACCAATGATAGAGTACTATTAATGAAGCAATTAATTGACACCTACCTCATGAATTTCTAGGAACTAAAAACAAAAGGGAAAACCATTCCCATAAAAACCCTAATATCCTGCACAATATAAAAAATTAATGAAAGTGCACCCTTAATTTAACCGCACCCTTCGACAGGCTCAGGGTACGGTTAAATCAGTTCAGGTTATTTGATTCAGTCCTTTGAAGCCTCTTTTTTATTCTTCCACAGCTCAAACTCTTTCTTATTCCCTTCTAAAGTAAGCGGATATAAACCCACAATGGTATGTCCTTCCAATACCCTTTCGGTTACAAAATCTTCGTAAAGGGTCATGTTTATGGCTTCATCGGCTATTTCGTCAGCCAAGTGAGCAGGAATAACAATTACCCCATCATCATCACCCACTACAACATCTCCAGGAAAAACAGCTACGTCACCGCAACCAATAGGGACATTAATGTCCATGGCTTGGTGTAAAGTTAAATTGGTTGGAGCAGAAGGTCTGTGATGGTAGGAAGGCATATCCAACTTAGCGATTTCAACGGAATCCCGAAATCCCCCGTCCGTAACAATCCCTGCAGCGCCCCGAACCATCAAGCGGGAAGCCAATATAGAGCCGGCAGAAGCCGCTCTACTGTCTTTTCGGCTGTCAATAACCAAAACAGATCCACTAGGGCAGGTTTCTACTGCCACTCGCTGAGGATGCTTAGGATCTTGAAATACCGTAATGGGATTGAGGTCTTCTCTGGCAGGAATGTACCGTAGTGTAAAGGCTTCTCCTACCATGGTAGGTTTTCCTTTTTCTAAAGGCGCAACTCCTTGAATGAATTGATTTTTAAGCCCTCTTTTAAACAAGGCAGTGGCAAGTGTGGCAGTACTTACCCTTTGTAATTTTTCACGCGTAGCAGCTAACATTATTTTTGTATTAATTTAATTGTCAAAAACCAATAATTCCGGGTACCGTATCTCCAATGCTTGCTGTTTCCCTCCCTTGCCTTTCACCCACATGAACAATTGTATTATTGCTTTACCTATTGGGTGTTTTTTTTCATTTTTAATTTACAATGGGCGGTAAAAGAGCAGCTGAGACCTATACCCTATTTATAGCTTTAAAAGTAAGGATAAGTAAGTAAACTATCTGCATTCATGCAAGGTTTCAGGAATCCCCTTAGCATTTAGTATTAAACCCGAGCGGTGCACCGTCTGCCAGTCAAAGTAAAACGCTAATTATGGATTTTCTTTCATCTGAACACAGGTTTACTCCCTGGGTTTTCACAAAAACTAAGATTTTAATCAGAATATTGTTTAAATTGCTTCCATAAATCAGATCGGTTAAACCGGTTTTTTTAGCCAATGAATAAAAAACGATACCAACCATAATCCTGAAATGAAAATCAGGGCCGGATTGACAGAACCACAAGGATTGCGTTTCTGTTTGCTTGTATTTTTATCAAGCATTTTTTCTTTGTCAATGCTTGTAAAGAGGGTTCTGAAGCAAAAATCTCAGTCAGCCCCATGGCGGAATTTGATCCACAGGAGAGCACCTTCATTTGCTGGACACCCACATTCCAGGAGATATCCCTGAAGCTTATCCAGGAAATAGCCGAAGTTGATCATGTTACGCTATTCTACAACCAACGCAACCAACAGCCAGAAGAGCTGCAAAAATTATTTAAACAAAGAAAGATCAATTTAAAAAATGTTACTCTGGCTCCTTTTAAATTGGAAAAAGACAATATCTGGATTAGGGATTATGGACCTATAATCATGCAGGATGAAGAGGGGTACCAGGAAATGGTTTCTTTTCATTATCACCATGAAGAAAACCAGGAATACAATTTATTCAGCGAGCAGTATGCGACAAAAATGAGAATTCCTTTCATGAGAAGTGGCATGTTCAGCGCAGGAGGAGGTCGGGAGATCAATGGCAAAGGGAGCATTATTTTAATCGAAGGACATGAAAAATACATTAACCCCGATCTTAGCCTGGAAGAGATTGAAAACGAATACAAACAACAGCTGAATCAAAAAAACGTCATCTGGCTTAAAAAAGGTATTCCGCAAGACGATCTGTTTGACAATGGCCCGGTGATCGACAATATTTATGGCAATGGCGTTCATTGGCATGTGGATGAATTCTGCCGGTTTGCTGATGCCCAAACCATCCTTCTGGCTCAGGTAGATCCGGCAGATCTAGCTTTGGATCCGTTCTACCAGGTTGTGCATGAAAGGTTGGAAGAAAGCTATCAGATTCTCAAAAATGCCAGGGATCAGGATGGAAAACCTTTTAAGATCATCAGAGTACCTCAAGCACCTATTATTTTTGATCAGGGAAATTACAACGGCCAACCAATTTTTTACACTCCCGTAACCAGCTATTTAAATTTTGTCCTAACCAATAATTTGGTAGTGATACCCGCCTATTACAATCCGGGTGACCCTGATTTTATACGGCAAAAAGATGAACAGGCTAGAAAAGCTTTTCATGAAGTTTTTAAAAGCAGAAAAGTAGTGATGATCAATGCTACAGAACTCAATTATAGTGGTGGTGGGCTACACTGTATCACCATGCACAAACCCAAAGTAGAAAAACGATCCAAACTAAGGCTTAAATTTAACAGTGCCCTCAAAAGATTGAAAGGTTAAACCGGAATCCTTAAACATAGCCCATCATTCAGGTTTTTTCATCTCACTTGCCATGGTACATTCTGCGATTAAAAAATGACCTATTGGTACTCAATTAAAGTGGAGGTAATCCTATAACAAGGTATCGAGGTCAAATGAATAAACATTTCCCAAATCATCCGAGAAAAATATAAGTTTAGGTTCATCCCGTAAAAAACGAGCCTTACTTGAAGTCACATCTCCATTTTTCCCTTTAATATCCGTTTTTAGTTGAATGATTTCGCTGAACTGCCAGCTGTCATTCTCTTTTATTACTTCATTAACGGAAATAAAATAGCGATCCTCCTCTCGATTTCTCACAGCATGTATTTCAAAAATCTTTCCGGATGCGACATGATTAATGATCGGGCGACTAGGACTTCTTTGTTTGGTTAAGTTTTCGTAGGGAATGTTGGTCCAATTGCCCTCCTTGTCCCTTTCTCTCAATACAAACTGAGGTTGATTCATATTGTCCACACTATTCTTGGTGACCAAAATCATTTCTCCATTTTCAAACACCGTGGCATTCAAGTGATCGTCTGCGTTATTGTCTCCCTGCTGAACAATTATAGGCTGTGACCATTGATTAAGGGCATCGCCATCATGGTGAATTCTCTCAACCATAGCTTGCGTATTTTGGTTAGACCAAATCACAGATACTTGTCCTTTTAATCCTACGATCAAGGAAATGTCATCCTTGTTAATGTCATCTGCAAGCATAAAGGGATCGGACCAATCCTGACCGTTTAGCGAATGCCAAACCATAATATTTTCATTCATATCAGCACAAACCCAAAATTGATTTTTTGAATCTTGGGTAATGGTTGCCGTTTCTATACTATTACAGTTTTCAGGAATGGGGAGATTAACCTTCCATTGATGTTGATATTCCTTACTTTCGGGAGCATAAGTTAATTTAACTACCGTCAAAGCACATTCGTCCACTAAAACCAAATGTGTTTCATCGCCCTTACTCAAAACATCAGCCCTAGGTGGCAAAGCCTGCCATGCATGATTAACCTCAGATTGACTTGTCCATCCTAAAGGGTCTTTTTTCAATAGCTTCGGTCCGTCTACATCAGCTACTATTAGCCATTGTCCATATTTATTTGTCCAGGATTTTGATTGAGGTTTGTCTGCAGTTGCATCGCCATAATCCACCTTAAAAATAGGGGCTAAATAGATCTCAGGGGTTTTTATTGTTTGAGAAAAGGTTGGATAGCTGAATAGCAAAAAACAAACTAGGGGCAGGAAATAGGCTAAAATACTTTTTGGTTTCATAATGATTGTAAGTAGATAACAAAATTAATCTTTTATACTTCAGAGCGAGTTAAAAAATAGTTGCTTTACCATTAAATTTAAATAGCCTGGCTAAATCCAAGGTCCATTTGAAAGATAATCCTAAAACGCCAGGGCATGGGACAAGTTATAGAAGGGACTTTTATTGATGCCTAAAATAAACAAGCCAAACAGATTGTTCCGACTGATGATTTTTTAAACCAGTTTCGCCGATCTGTTTGACTGAGTGAAATGTGATGTCATTTCCTTTTCAGGCCTTTTGACTTTCCAACCATTTTAAAATAGTTTGATTGGTTTCTTCTGGAAGTTCTTGCTGAATCCAATGACCACAATCCAGACTGGCCACGTCTACGTTGGGCACGAAGTCTGCTAACCTTTCGGATTTTGGGATACTATCACGGTCGCCATAAATCATAAGTGCGGGATGTGGAATGATTGGGTCCACCTCCGCCAATAAATGCCAGTTGCGATCAAGGTTTCTGTACCAATTAATGCTTCCTGTAAAGCCCGATATTTCAAAGGCCGAGGTGAATACTGCTTGTTCGCTGTCATTCATTAATGGCTCACCAACTGGTTTTCCTGCTCTCGCAAGATTAATCATTAACATCCCTGGTTCAGGTGCTGCGGCAGGCAGGTTTTTCCGGTATAAATTCCGAAGAAACCGGGATGCATTTTCATCCAATATAGCGTCAGCGACTCCCGGTTTTCTATTGAAGTGAACAAAATAAAAGTCCTCACCAAATATTTCTTCCATGAACTCAATCCATGGTTTTTCTCCCCGCTCTTGATAAGGTAAAGCCAGGTTTATTATTTTATTTACCCGATTAGGGTGCAATTGAGCCAATCCCCATACCACATTCGCCCCCCAATCATGGCCAATAAAAGTAGCCTTTTCGTATCCGAAGTGGTCAAGAAGGGCTACAAGATCTCCTGTTAAATGTTCAATGTCATAGTCGGTTACTTCCGTCGGAGAAGAGGAGTTGCCATAACCTCTTTGATTTGGAACAATGACATGGTAGCCAGCTTCGACAAGCGCTGGTAGCTGATGACGCCATGAAAAGGCATGTTCCGGAAAGCCATGGCAGAGCACAATAGGTTTTCCTGCATTTTGTTGACCTGCTTCAAAGACTTCCAATGTTATACCATTGACTGATATCATGGTTGGCTCTGGAAATTCGGCTGTATTAAATTCAGTATTAATTACGTTTTTCATCCTTTTTAATGTTTAAAAATTAATGTGATACAAACGTAAATCCGGGAGGTGACAGCCCTTTGTCAAGGGTCAAAAAGAATTAATGGTATTTGTCAAAATACTCTTGCAAAGTCATGTTATGCGGTTCAAATTTTTCTGAAAGGATTTCCATTTTTTGAATTCTGTCTGGTCGAAAAAACCGGAATTCATTGCGCAAACGACACCATGCAACTAAATACCAATTTTCGGAATTCAATATCGCAAATGGCTCTATTATTCTGTTTGTTACCTTATTTTCCTTGTTGATGTATTCTATTTTGACCAGGTTATAATTGGTAAGTGCATGCTGTAAATCTGAGAGATTGTTACTATTCCTTTCCAGGGTTTTAACTTGGTTGTATTGTGTTCTATGGGCAAGTAAATTTGCTTTGTCCTTGATACTATACTTGAGAATTGATTTTATTTTATCGATTGCTTCCGAGTAATCCTTTACAAATGAGGAGTCCTTGCTTTTCAGTACCAGCTGCTCTGCAAGTATCAAGGCATTTGCTTGATTTTCGGTGAACATTACCGGCGGTATTTTATAACCTTCCATTAGCGTATACCCTTTTCCTTCTTCTGTCAAAATAGGGATACCTGCTTTCTCCAATGCCTTTACATCTCGGTAAATTGTCCTTTTACTGACTTGAAATTTTTGGGATAATTCAGTAGCTGTGACAATGCTTCTGGTCTGAAATTGAACCAAAATTGCTGTTAGGCGAGACAATCTATTTACTTCTGAATATTCCATTTTCAAATGTAGTCAATGCTTTTTTTAAATGGCTGACAAGGCACAAGTTAAGAGGATGCCGTAACTCACTTTGATTTACATCACATTAGGCTCAGAAGATTGGTAAGCATTTCAAATAGTGGGATAATTAACATTTTTCCTCAGAAAGAACCCTAGGCCAAAGAACAACTTAAAATCAGTAACTTTTTCATTCTCCCAACGCTAAAAAACAAAAGGAGAAAACCATTCCCCATATTAGAATTAGTTCCCAACATCGAGAACTGGTCCCTGAGCTTGTCGAAGGGACCCTGAACATTTCTCAGGGTTCAACTCCTTTATTCGTACCTGCTAACCTCAAGGATTAGATTCTCCTAAACGCTCAGTACCATCCCGATCGATCGGGACAGCACCTTTAGGTGGTTTAGAGCCATCTCCTATAAAACGACCCTGATGGGCCTACCATCATCTTATTTAAAGCATTCAACCTTTTATTGCCGTGGTTGATTCTTGGCACACTATGAAAAGTAGGCGATTTCGAAGCATCAAAATCTCGGTTAAGCACAAACTTTGATACGAGCCAAAACCTTTGAATTTATTACTGTTTCGCCTATTTTTTATATACATTGTTGGTACCAGTTTTCACATCCTTTTGGCTACGGTTCTTACAAATTCCAATCCTTGAATGGTGAATTTTCCTTCTTCGGTAATAATTCCGTATTTGAGCAGTCTTTCATAAATCGTTCTTGGGAAATGTTCTCTATCAAATCTTAGCTTTCTCTCCAAGTAGTCCAATGGAGCTTCAATAATCATTGGAACGTCAAAATCTCCCATTTTGATCATATCTACTATCATATTTCTAACGGATGGAGGAACTCTATGAATCAGGTCATTTTCTCTTGCTCGTTCGCTATGTCTAATTTCTCTTTTAAGAAAATGAAGTTCTTTTGTCAAATTCAATATCTCGTCTTCCTTACTTTTAAGACTACTGAGAACTTCTTCTTTTTCACCTTCATTTAGTTTTGCTTTTTTAATAAGATTCGAAAGGATTTGGTCTTTTTCAGAAACTTCCTTTTCTAATTTTTGTTTTTCCTCCTCTAACTCCTTTTTATTATAATCCAATTCTTCTGAATTACTTATTCCACCTTCAAATTTGTCTCTTAATCCTGAGTAACCTTCGTCTAAATGCTTCAGTCTTTCTCCGAACCCTGCTTCTATCCGTCCGAGAATTTCAGAAATGTCTTTGGTGAATTTAAAAGTGTTGTCGTAGAATTTATTACTTGTATCTGTCGCCTTAAAATAAAATGCTACTGATAGCGCAATTGCGAAAATTGCTAAAGTGAGAGACAATAGGTCTGTAAAATCGAAATTAGAAAAGTCAAATGAAACATTTGAGATGGCTAGTTTATAGGCGACCAAGGCAAAAAGAATAATGCCCATTACTATTTTAGCTATACTTTCTCTGTTCTTGATTTTATATTTCAATTCATCTGGAGTGTCCTTTTCCTTTTTTGATTCCATTTTTCTGAGTTTTAATTGGTGCCAACGTTATGAATATAGGGCGTTGGGCAATTCAAGGTGCCAAACTTCCAATTCGCTACCTATTTCTTTAAATGTAATCATTTCCAGCTTTAGTACTATCTGCCCAATGACCTATATTT
>NZ_ATNM01000092.1 GCF_000427295.1 Cyclobacterium qasimii M12-11B
AAGATCGCGCCGGCCACGATCGACCGGCGCCTCGCTGCGGATCGGGCGAAGCTGATCCTGCGCGGCAGGTCCCATACCAAGCCGGGAACACTGTTGAAGGACTCGATCCCGATGCGGACCTGGGCTGATTGGAACGACGCGGTGCCGGGTTTTGTGGAGATCGACTTGGTCGGCCACGAGGGTGGCAACAGCAGTGGTGAGTTCTGTTTCACCCTGGATGTTACTGATATCGCGACCGGGTGGACTGAGACCCGCTCGGTGAAGAACAAGGCGCAGAAATGGGTGTTCCAAGCGATCAAGGATGTCACCGCGTCGTTCCCGTTCCCGATCCTCGGGATCGATTCCGACAACGGAAGCGAGTTCATCAACTGGGAGCTGTTCCGTTGGTGTGAGCAGAACAAGTTGACGTTTACCAGGTCGAGGTCGGGGAACAAGAATGACGGTGCTCACGTCGAGCAGAAGAACTGGCACATCGTGCGGCAAGTGGTCGGATACCACCGTTACGACACCGCCGGCGAGCTGGAGTT
>NZ_ATNM01000093.1 GCF_000427295.1 Cyclobacterium qasimii M12-11B
TGCAATTAACTTAGAGAAAGTGACTGAAATAAACGAGATAGAAAGAGTTTTAGATAAACTAATAACCTTGTTAAATGAAGACAATCAGAAAAACTGGGCAGAATGGTTTCTTAAAGCAAAAAACTTATTAAGGGAAGACATAGAAAGCTCCATTTCGAAAATTCTTGGAGCATATGGTGGTATGGGTTCATTTAATGATACATACTTAACGAAAATTACTCGCAAAAATGAAAATTTTTCCTCACTTAGAACTCAATTATGGGAATTGGCAATGGAAGTCAAAACAGAATTTAGAAAAAATAAAAAAGCATCTAATACTATGTGAAAATCCGTTTTACACTGACGTTGGTTCCAATGAAATGAAAGTCTTAATATCAAATATTCTTAACTTATTTATGTTAGCAATTGCAGGCTGTTCAACTGGCAATAATCCACATAATAAAGATTTTGTAGTAGTGAAAATTAACTTGGACTCACTCGAGCAAACAAGAAAAGATAATCCCCTTCCACCTATTGCAATTTATTCAGATTATAATTTCCTGTTGTTAGACTCTTTAAAATATCCTTTATTTTTTAAAACTACTGGCTGGTTTGATGACCCGAATGCTATCATAATGGATAAAAACTATTTAAGTCAGCTTGATTTAGAAATTAGAACGATAAAGGATGTTAGGGACTGTATTGACTCTTTGATTAGTGTTCACAAAATTCATGAATCCAAGCCGAATTCTGAACTGCAGATTAGCATCATATCAGAATCAGATACTATAAAAAGGGAAGAATTCTTTGTAATACATGAGATCTTGAAATCAAATAATGTAAAAGTAATTGTAAGAGAACTACATGATTTTGAAAAACAAAATTTGGATCATAGAATAAAAATAAAAAAAATCACAAAATCAGAAAACTTAGGCTTTCGATTTGTCGAGTTGTAAAATCAGGTAATGAATCTATTTTTTGCAGGACAATAAGTAAAACTGGGAAATTATTAACGAATTTGACCTGATAAATAATTCGTCATACGATTTTATAAAATCTAGATGGGATGATAACAAGTTGTTAATTTTCAATAGATTTGACGAGGAAAAACACTCAATAGATGTATCAAATTATCAGAAATAAAGCACCTAACACGGGCTTGGTAAAAGTGGCGGTTCTGTGCTCCGCAGACACATTTGGGGTTAATCAAACATTAGTTCTCCGCATCAACATTTGTGGTGAAAATCGCCACCTTCGCCAAGCCCGAGACCGTTATGTGTAACTGTAACAGACGATAATGATAGACAATTTGCCAGAGAAACCAAAAACAATCATTTCTGACTTAAAAGAATTTGATAAAAACGAAAAGTCTTTGCATATGTCTACAACTGCAAAGAATATTGACAGACTAAAAGACCTGTCAATTGAAAATTTGTGGCTAATTGGAGCAAACGACAAAGAATTAAGAAAAATTCTTCCTTTAGTTAAATTAAAGTATTTAAACTTATATCAAGTATTGGTTAAGGACTTGACAATACTTGAAACCCTTTCAAAAACTGAGACTATTATTTTGCACTGGAATACAAAAGCAACTGCACTTTGGAACATAGATGAAAATAAATGCTTAAAAGCTCTTGAGGTCACAGATTTTTCTAAACTGGAAGACATAAACCAGCTTTCACAAGCCAGACAAATTAACAGTTTAACATTTGGTGGGGGACACCAAAAACCGTTGAGGATAAAATCACTTAAACCTTTAGAAAGTTTAAAAAATTTAAGGTTTCTCAATTTGACAAATATAAAAATTGAAGACGACACATTACAGCCTTTAGGTAAACTAATAGACCTTGAAGTACTGCAATTATCAAATCAATTTGAAACTAAAGAGTATGCTTGGTTAGCAACAAGACTTCCAAATACTAAATGCAAAATGTTTCAAGCAACAAACTCTTGCAAAATTGTAAATTCAAAGAATAGTATAGTTCACGACACCATGATTACTGGAAAACGAAAACCATTTTTGCTTTCTGATAGAGACCAATTAAGAATTGATAAATATATAAAGGACTTTGAACGACTAAAAAACAAACTCTCCGAAAAAACAGCAACACATAACATCACCTTGGATCCAGCGGGCGGTTCAGAGTGAATATTAAATTTAGTATCTTTAAGAAGTTAGGAGTAGGATTGAAGTGAACGTCTCAGAAAGCCCGCCGTCTCCAAGCTGAGACCCGTTGAACAAAACCTCCTACGTCGGTAGTTTTTTACTTTTCCTATATTAA
>NZ_ATNM01000094.1 GCF_000427295.1 Cyclobacterium qasimii M12-11B
TGCAATTTGTTGTTTTGTCGAGTAAGACAATTCCTTCAGGGCTTCGTTCTGGGAAGTGTTGTGGGAGATTTAGTTTTGGATCAGAAAGCAACTCCTGCATTTTCTTTTGTGCTTCATCGAGCGTTTCGATTTTCAATTTTGATTCCTCCGGCGTTTTTGTCATAATACTAGCATGAGGTGGCGCTACCAGTGGCCCACGTAAAAAATAGATAGCTGGATAAAAGGGATGGATGCTTTTTAGCAATCCGTCTTTTTTGTTTGTGAGGTTAATAGATAATGAGAAATAGCTCTGAGGATGCCCAGATTCGTTTCTGAGAGGTTTTAATTTTAAAATAGAGTAAAAGGTTATAGAGGGGGTTTAAAAAACGCTGTATCGAGCTTTAAAATGGATTTATTCACATCTTTGTTTTCAAGAGAAAATTTTTGTTTTGAAAAAATGAAACGAAAGGGCTATTTTTCATGAGTAAGGATGCTTTTGTGTAAAAATAATCCTAATCGCTTTTGAAAATTTAAAATATTTTGCTTTCGGCTTACCGAAAATTTAAGGTTCGGCGTCCGCAACCCCGATTTTTACAGCTTTTTCTGTGCTACCATTTACAAAAAAAGTATTAAATTAGGGGAGGAGTTACTCGGAATGGAAGTTATTCCATCTGCGAATGTAGGGCTAAAGATAAATGAGTGGCACATGTACATAAATCGATTCGATGTTAGAAACGCTGAAAAGGTAAAAGCGGAAGTTGAACAAATGATTGATGTTATGGAAGAAAA
>NZ_ATNM01000095.1 GCF_000427295.1 Cyclobacterium qasimii M12-11B
GACTTGTCCTAGAATAGGTTTACATAAAATGTAAACTATGAATAGAAAAAAGATAAGAACAGTCGGTTCTTTGAGTCGGGAAGAACGGGAATCTATGATCAAAGAATATCTTACAGGTCAGTATACGAAAGTGGAATTATGGAAAAAGTATACAGGTCAAGATAATGAGCATGGTAAGATTTTGGACTGGATGAGGAAATTTGGTTATATTTCCGATAACAGAAAGTCAAGTTCTGTTAAAGCATCTTACTCAACTCCTTTAATAGTGAACCAATCGAACACAGATGACCCTATTACCCTTCAAAATCGTATAAAGGAGCTGGAGAAGCAGCTTGAGCATGCACAGCTGAAAGCTGAAGGCTATGAGCTGATGATTGATATAGCTGAGAAAGAGCTAAAGATCCCTATCAGAAAAAAGTCCGGTACCAAGTAATTACCACCTTAAAGGAGAGGCATCAACGGCATGCTCTGAGTCGTTTATGTATGTTATTTGGAATTACAAGACAGGCCTACTATCAATATTATTGGCAAGCGGAAGAAACTAGCTTTGAACAAGAGCTGGTCATTAAAAAGGTTCTTAGTATTAGAAAAAACCATTTAAGAATTGGAGGACGTAAGCTTTTGGTCTTACTAGATTCATTTCTGTTAGAAAACCAGATAAAGATCGGTAGAGATGCTTTATTTGACCTGTTAGCGGCGAATAACCTGTTAATCAGACGCAGAAAGCGACGAGTGCATACTACTAATTCGTTTCATTGGTTGAGAAAATACCCCAATCTAGTCCGTGAATATGTTCCCAGCAGAAGCAACCAGCTATGGGTCAGTGATATTACCTATTGGAGATTCAAAGAAAGATTCTTATATATAAGCTTTATCACCGATGCCTATTCGCATAAAATAGTAGGCTTTCAATTAGATAAAACGTTAGAGGCAGCCTCTACTATAAGAGCACTTGAAATGGCTCTTGAAGAAGCTTCGGGACCCGTGATTGGTCTTATTCACCATTCCGACAGAGGTATTCAATACTGTAGTAAAGATTATGTAAAGCTATTACAGGACAACCAAATACAAATCAGTATGACAGAAAATGGAGATCCCTTGGAGAATGCGCTGGCAGAAAGAGTAAATGGTATAATCAAAGAAGAATATCTAGACTGCTATCAAGTAGAAACATTTCAGGAGGCTTCCATTCTCTTAACACAAGTTGTCCAACTATATAACAAGGAAAGGCCACATATGAGTATTGGAAACTTTACACCAGAAGAAATCCATCAAACCAATCAAAAAAAAGAGAGGTTATGGAAAAACTATTACACTAAAAAATGTACTCTTGTAAATCCATTGTAGGATTAAAAAACATTGTAAACCTATACCAGTATTTAAACAATAATCTGTAAACTTTTTTTAGGACGAGTCAA
>NZ_ATNM01000096.1 GCF_000427295.1 Cyclobacterium qasimii M12-11B
AGTTATAGATGAAGAATTTTACCAAAAACAAATAATTGAAAAAAAAGAAAATGTTTTAAGAACTGGAATTAAAGGATTTGTAAAATTTGACAAAAATAAACTAACCGTAAATCCATATCTAATTAAAGATAAATACGGTGATTTTGGAAAAAGAGATGTATATTATTATGAACTAAAAAATAGACAAACTATAAAATTATCGTTTAATGAATGGACAGTTTCTGCACTAACTATTCCAATTAAATATAGATTCAAGAATAAAGATGATGGTATTAGCGAAGAGTTCACTACTGACTTTAATGCAAACTTATTTATCGGAAAAACTTTATTTGGAAAAACATCTTTTTTCCATCGAAAAGATGTAGACAATATTACTAACACCTATAATTTAACTGGTGGTATATTATTAGGGACTTCAACAGTAAAATTAAATGCAAGTAATACCTCTGCAGCAAATCAGCCATTAGACTCTGAAATTGAACATACTAAAGGATTAGGCACAATAGGGTTAGGACTGTCTTATAGTTATAATAAAATTAATCTTGGTGGTTTTATAGGTTGGGATTATAGTGTCGGGGACAATGCTAAAAAATGGAATTACTATAAAAAACATTGGATTGGATTTGCTTTAGGTTATTCATTATTTAAATTATAGAAATACTTTTCATGACTTTATTGTCATTAATTAGTTCGTTTTTTTTAACAAAGCTAGACATTTGGTAGTTTATTTATCAAAATATTCTTAATAATTGAATAAAATATAACGTGAATTATGTCTCTAATTAAACCAAGAATTTACTTATTTCTTTGACATTAATAATATATTTACCTATGGATGATTTAACAATAGCACATGCGAAAGTCCAATTCGAAAAGATTAAGGATTTTGATTTGACAGAAATAGCTCTAGCACATCGTATTGAAAAAGGCATAGAACTTGAAGAAGCATTAGAGAGAACTATTGAACTAAAAAAATGGCTAGTAATGGCATCAGTAAATCCTAAAGCTAATTATCAAATTACTGGACCAATTGATCAGATTTGGCATACTTTTTTAAAATACACAAAAGTATATCATGAATTTTGTACTAAATTAGGGAAATTTATCCACCACATTCCTCAGGACCAAACACAACTACTTGAATCTAGAAACAATAATGATTTGTTTACACAGATGACTAAAAAATTTGAAAATGGATATCTTTCTATAATTAAAGACTATAAAGAAGTTTTTAATGTAAATCCACCAATAAACGTGTGGCCAAAAGAAGTAAAGAATCATTCATCAGATAGTGGAGGCGGTTGTGGTGGAACAAGATGTGCAGTTTTTTGTAGTTATCCGGACTAACAAAAAAATAAGAATTAAAACAAGCTAAATTCATTTAGGCTTTTTAAAAACTTAGAAATCAAGGTAGTTACATTTTTACTTTAAACAGTTTATGTTTTTACCAAGCAACTACATATAATAGGTAATTATTAATCTGAGACAGGGCAATAATTATGAGTCATCCGGATAACTAGAGATATTAAAAATGCATAACATTTTAAAATGAGATGAACAAATTTTATGAGAAAAGTGCTCTAATACCAAATTTAATATTAATTCATTTTTTGAATAAATATGATGGAAAGATAATTGATAAAAAAGCATATGATTTAGGCTCTGGAAACGGTAACGATGCGCTATATTTATTGAAGAATAATTGGGATGTAATTGGTGTTGATAAAAATAATGAAAGTAGATATTTTATTGAGCGAAACATTCCAAATAAGTATGAACTAAAATTTAAATTTGAGCATTCTGATATAAAAGATTTGTCATGGCAGAACATTTCATTAATTAACGCATGCTTTGTATTTCCATTTATGAAAAAGACCTGTTTTTATTTAATTTGGTCTCCAATGTGTAAAGTACTTAAAACCGATTCATTTTTTGTTGGTAATTTCTTAGGATTAAATGATGATTGGAAACACGTTAATTTATTTAGTGAAAATGAAATTAAAAACCTTTTTTACAACTTTAATATTCTACATTTTAAAGAATACGAAAATGATTCAGTTACAATTGAACAAAGATTAAAACATTGGCATGTATATGAAATCATTGCTCAAAAAATATAAAAATCAATTAAAGCACTTCCTTATCACATAAGGACGATAATACAAGACACCTAATCAAGAGTAAACTATAATATCAATAATGTAAATTTTAAAATTGAAGATACAGAATCGCCTTATTATATAAGAGTTGAGCTAATTCTAAAGAAGTAAAATGAATTTGAATTCCACATCGGCTGTAATTGAAATAATAATGTGATAATAAATTTAGGTCAAATTAGCAATATTTAAAAAAAGAGGAGAGTCAAATTTAACATTTGGAATTGATGTTACGCTGTTTGGAAAATAGATTCTTCAGGACTAAAGCCACATAAAAACTTACTAGAAAGATAAGAATTACTTTCATCATTTTAAACAAAAAATAAATAAACTATACCCAATAACCAAGTATTCTGACGACTGGAACCCTTCGCCACCCTTCGACAGACACAGGGACCATGCTCAGGGTCCAAATCACCTAATACGAAACTAATATTACTATGAAGAATGGTCTCCCCCCTTTACTTTTGCGTTGGTAGAATTAAAAAGTCCCTGCTTTTAAGTTATTCTTTGACCTAGGGTTCTTTTTTGCCTATTTAGCAAAATCTATAAAAACCGGAGCTTCCTTACTAAAGCCAATAAGAATTGCAATATCACTCAATAAGAATGTTATTTTTGACTCTGGAAGATCGTTTTATTCTTTTAAGGGCTATTAGAGTTTCGCCCTTAAACAAAAACCCAATTTAATTAAGTCATGATGAAAATACCTAAGGCCTTAACAATCCTATTGATACTAGTGAACTTTTCAGCTTTAGCCCAGACTATTGACGCTTCAATGGCTAAAGTTGGTGATCTATCATTACTAAAGGAGCTTCCAATGCCTACCAAAAGTGGTAAATTAATGGCTCCGGTTGTTGATATTATGCCGCACCTAAGGGGTTTTCATGGTTATAAGGAGGTCAGAGATGAAATGATATTTCTAAAAAAATTAGGCTTCAAGAGGGTTTACTTTATTTTGAGTCAGCCCGGTTATTCTGCTTTTTCCGACCCAACCATTTCCGTGATGTCCCCTGATAAGGGCACCGGAAATCATACCCTCGAATCTATATTGGCACTTGGAGATCCGAATTATGTCTATTTATACGAAGCCCAAAGATTGGGCATGGAAGCCTGGGCAATTATAAAGCCATACGAGTCAGGAACAGGATTTACCATTCCACACGGCGCCTCTACTGCGCTTAGCAAACAAATCCCGACCATCGGAGGACAACACATCAATTTTGATAATTTAATAGCCAACAATCCTGAATTAAGAATCAAAAGAAAGCCTGAACAAGATTCTATCTTACTTAGGTTAAAGGAGCCTATTCAATCCTTGGAAGTTGCTTTTAGTCTAGATGCTTTCAGAGATAAAACATCGGCTAAGAAATATTTTGAATTTAAGGGGCTTTCGGATGCAGCAATTCAAATACCTGAAATTACCCTTTGGCATAGCGAGGACAATGGCAGGTACACTAAATATGAGGGGGAAATAAAGGTAGCGTCAAAATTTGAACACCGTAAGGTAAAAGATGCCAACGGATTTTTGGTTGAAGATTTACCAAAGCGATTGTTGGTTTTAACACTAGAAGATTTTAACATACCTGAGCAAGATTCGTATTTGGCAATAACCCTTGGACAGCATAAGGATTTATACACCATTCCTTATTCAATGATACGCGTATTTACCGCTTCAGGAGAAATCCCAATTACTACTGGTATTCATGTAAGAAGTCCATTAAGTAAAGAAGAAGCAATGAAATCTCCGGAAGACAGAGAATGGGGGCTGGAGGATAAAACTGTTAAAGGTGAAAAGGCGAGCAACTTGTTTATGGATTGGGGTTTTGAATTTGAATTTCAAGGGGCAGGTTTTTGGGGTGATGGTTGGACTAGTAGTCCGGTGTATGGAATAGCAAAAGGCAAGCGAGAATACATGGGAGGAACCCCTTGTGAAGCCTACCCTGAAGTGCAGGAGTATTGGCTGGACCAAGTAGAGCGCGTGACGAAAATGGGATTTGACGGAATTGATTTTCGACTCCAAAATCATTCTGGAATGGTATCTGATTATGTGAATTATGGGTATAATGAACCCATTGTAAAACGTTACAAGGAAAAATATGGTGTTGATATACTAGAGGCAGAAGCAGATCCATTGAAAATCATGGAAATCAGAGGGGAATATTTCATGTCATTTTTAGAAAAAGCGGCTGATGTGCTACACGCCTCAGGTAAAAAAATGCAGGTTCACTTGCGCCAAGCACATGAAGAGCCCCTATTGTCCGATGATTTTAATGAATTGGGTTTCTGGGCCATGCCTAAGGTCCTTATTGATTGGAAAAAAGCAATTGATTTGGCCGATGAGGTAACCCTTAAACATTATTATAATGGAGATTACCAACCTTTGATGGCAGATAGCATTAAAACATACGCCAATAATCAAAGGAAACGGGTCTGGGTTCACAATTACTTCACTCAAGGTGATGGTGTGGAATACGATTTTTTAAGTGACATAGAAAAGGACAAAAGAGTAGGGGGAATTCTATTGTACGAAGTAAATAGAGGCCTTTTATATACTGGTTTTCCTGATGACAAGTGGGGACAAAATGAAGCGAATATTAATAAATTACAGGAGGTGTTGCAAAAATTAAGTGCTGATAGATAAGTGGCAACGTTGGTCCAAGTCCGTTTTTCTTTCTTTTATAATTCGTCTTATATCCGCATAGGAGTACTTGGCTTTATTATCAGCTCAAAAAAAACAGCCTGAGTGTTTTTCGCTCTCAGGCTGTTTATGTACCCCCTATCGGACTGTTATGGCGAACTTAAACAGCCAACGTCTGAAGGAATACAAGGCCAAAGTCCGGAATGCCTTTTCCAATTAAAGTAATATCAGAATTTTTAAATGACTACTCTGCAACTGTAAGTTTGAAAGCCCAACTTTGCTTTTTATTGGGAGTCTCAGGGAGTGTGATTTTTCCACTTCCAAGAGAAGTTACTTCTGCCTGACCTTGCCACCCTCCATTATCAATGTCCCACCATGCGAGCTGATACTTTTGCGCTATTGGTAAATCTTTAATTATAATATCACGATCCATGGTTACTACAGGAACAATTCCCAGTATTGTTTGATGGTCTTCCGAAATTGCCAATGCAACAAATTCATCGTAATTATCAACCAAGTGTGTAACCGAAGCAGGCTTCAATGTTCTGTAATCATAACCTTCATCGAGTATAAAAGAAGCCAGGTGTTTCATTTTAGCAGCACTCCAGCGATTAAAACCATTTATATGTGGATCACCCGTTTTATAATGCGTGCCACCCCAATACGCATCACCCCAAACATAGCCAGGAAATCCGCCGTTCAAAACACATCCGTAAGCTATAAACAAAGCATATTCATCCTGACTCATCCCGCCTTGTGGACTGTTAGCCCACCAAAAATCCGGATAAAAGCCCTCAATATTAAACCCGGGCTTGTTTGTCTGGTAAAATATTTCGCGCAATTCAGGAAATGCAGTATCATTTTCCCTTGCATTGTTATTGCTTATATTGTGAACATCCAAACCGGCCTGTATATTACTGTTCCAGTAATCATGGCTGCCGACGTGGGGAGTCATTGCTGTTCTTGGCTGCCCGTAAGGCATGGAACCCAGCTCAGAAATACTTTTCTCTAACATGCTGCTCCATGTGTTTTTATTTTGGTCTTCGTCCATATGTAGCCAACTATAAATCATATTGTAACATCCCCATCGAGCCCAAATATATCTCGTATAATTCATAAAAGCGTCCTTCTCAATGCTGCTTTCATTTGGCCAGGCTTCACTCCTTCGCACACTTTCCAGGAAAATAACAAAACCATTGTCCGAGAAGTATTGCCATTTTTTGTCAGCTTGCTGAAAATAGCCCGGATTGATGCGCAAGTGGTCACAATCATCGCCATTGATCTGAAAAGGAGTTGTTCCATCCTCAGCCACTTTTTCACCTTGTGTGTTTTTATGCCAAATTCCTTTAATATTGTCCGTTGGGAAACTTGAGATTATATTGATGCTGTTAAATCCTTGTTTTTTTCGAAGGCCAACTGCATCCTGAAAAGATATATTCGAAACGCCTTCCGAAGAACTCCAGCGATATGTTCTGGTAAGTGCAGACCACCATGTATCTCCAATTAGAAAAAAAGGAGTTCCATCGGCATATTCCAGGCTGCGATTGTTTGACGCGGTCCTGATAAAACCTCGTCTGTTTGGATTAATTTCTTTTTCAGCTTCCGTCCATGCTTCAGCTGTAAACGATCCGTTTTTGCCATCCAGACCATTGTCCTTGGTTTGACCAGTACCTGTAGACCAATTCCAGGTACCTGGTTCAGTGGCTACCAACCTTGCTTTCCATGTGTTTTCACCATCCCAAAAAGTGGGTATTGTGTAGGTTTTTCCTCCGGGTCCGTTTAAAGTTACGTCAAAATTAACATCCATATAAGGATTGTTATATTTGTTATTTGCGCTAAAGCTAACTTCTACCACCTCATACACATGCACTGCAAATACAGCATTTAAACACATGAATAACATCAATGTCAACTTGATTTTCTTACTTTTAACAAGCTTCTCTAATATGCTATTGAATATCATTTTCCGATCATTATGTGAGACGCATTGTCGTTTCATGGGATATAATTTATGGGAATTAAAAAGTTTATATGTTTAATTTACCTCAAATGTTTTGAGTATTCTAAGCTTTATTTTTCCGAATAGTGTCATCAAGCCTTTTTTCCAATGCTTTAACCCGAAATATGCAATAGACATTCTATTACGTGGTGAAATCGCTTTAAAATCAGCCACTTCGTTGCTGTTTTCAATTTCACCATAGCGGTGCTATGCTAAAATCTCCAAACAGCCTGATTTTCTTGCGATTGCAACACTCATCACGAATTCTATTACATAATCTGGGTTTAAAAGTAGTGTATTTCGCTTTAACTTCTCCAATGCTTGCTAATTCCTATTCCAGGAATTGTTTATGGAAAAAACGTATCATTTTCTTCAATTACTTCCTGGCTGAATTTACTAAGATATCTGATCAGATCCTTGTACACAATATCATTTACATGTAAGGGGATGGATTGCATGATATATTTATCCAAAAGATTCAAATTTTCGGGATAAGTAGATTATAGATTAGCAGTGTCGTACCTTCAGGCGCTTCTCTATAATAAAATTAAGAGATCAATTTTCCCTGGTTCGCCGGTTTGGGTGGCGTTTTGAGGTAATAGGAAAACATAGATATATACTATTTTCTTGGCAGGGCTGACAAAGTAATAGTAGTAATCAGAATTAAACTTTGAGCCACAGCCTAGCAGCCTTTCCTGCTAAGCCTTCACCTGGCCACTCACGACAACCCTCTGTGAAAAATCAAGGAAAGAATTGCGACTTGCTAATACTTCGTACAGGTTTTCACCGGCTGGAATAATTTGGTATCTTAGATACCAGATGACCATGCTGAGCACACACAAAGGCTAAACTGCATTAAAACGCAGTTTAGCCAAGACCTTGTATCCCATAACTAGAAAATTGAGAGAATGCTCTTGATATAGAGGATTCTTTCTTAATCCTTTTTTAGTCAACATCTCTTGCAATTGGTTATCAAGCTGCCGATATTACATCAACCAATAATAATCGCACATCATTAAACAATAAACATAGCTCTTCCATGTTTAATAATGATCACACAGCGCTAATCAATAAATACGCTACGAAAAAATGGCAACACCTGGAGAAAAATTAGCAGAATCCTTAGAAAAACTCAAAGTTATTCAAGAAAAAGGTATTGTTGGCATCAAAGCAAGTGACCTCTCCAGAGTTCACAAAGAAAGACTTATCAAAAATGGATTCATTCGAGAAGTATTAAAAGGTTGGTATATCTCTGCACCATACCAGGAAGAAAAAGGGGATAGTACTTCATGGAATATTTCATTTTGGAAATTTTGTTCTCGTTACCTTCAAAACCGTTACGGAGATGACTATTGCATATCAGCTGAACAATCGTTACAAATACATGCAAGCAACAACTCAGTACCAAAACAACTTATAATAAGAAGCACAAAAGGAAATAATCTTCCAACCGATTTGATTTTTGGTACCTCTATTTTTGTCATGAAGTCCACTCTTCCAGACAAAGCAGAAATTGAAGAATGGAATGGTTTGCGAATAGCAAATCTGGAAGCCTCAATTGTACATTCTACTCCATCAATATTCTCTAAACAATCCACAGATGCACGAACGTCTTTGATGATAATTAAAGACGCTTCTGAGCTACTGAGAATCCTTTTAGACGGAGGACATTCCAAAATCGCTGGAAGAATTGCCGGGGCCTATAGGAACTTAGGACAAAATAAAATTGCTGATGATATCATTAAGACCATGAAGTCTGCTGGGTACGATATTAGAGAAACTGATCCTTTTAAAGACCTTACACCAGATAATTTCAACTCAAGGGAAAAATCCCCATATGTTAATCGAATAAAACTTATGTGGTACGAGATGAGAAGTATAATCATTGATGTTTTCCCCAAGGAGCCAGGAATCCCAAAAGACAAAGACACTTTTCTAGAGAAAATAGAAGAACTATATACCACAGATGCATATCATTCTCTATCAATAGAAAAATACAACGTTACCTCAAATTTAATCGAACGTGTACGTTCTGGAGATTGGGATACAACAGGAAATGAAGATGACAAAAACAAAAAGACACCATGGCAGCACGTGGGTATTGGCTGGCTTTTAATGCTGTCAAAAAGAGTATAATTAAAATTTTAAATGGAAAAAATGCTGGCCTAATTGCGGATGCAGATCACGGTGACTGGTACAGAGAATTATTTGGCCCTGGTGTAACAGTAGGATTACTAAAACCATCTGATTTGGCAGGATACCGAAACAATCAAGTCTATATTGGACGATCAAAGCATACTCCTATAAACAAAGAGGGTGTAAGGGATGCAATGCCTATATTATTTGAACTATTAGAAAATGAAGAACATGCAGGTGTGCGAGCAGTTTTAGGACATTTCATTTTTGTATATACTCACCCATATATGGACGGCAATGGACGGATGGGACGATTTCTTATGAATGTAATGTTGACCTCAGGAGGATATCCCTGGACTGTTATTCCTGTTCAAGAAAGAGAGAATTACATGAATGCTCTAGAAAGTGCTAGTGTTGATCAAGATATAGAACCATTTGCAAAATTTATTGCATGGTTGGTAGCGTCTGTCCTAAAAGGAAAACCAGTTGCACAACTTAATAAATAGAAAAGGCATTTTACACTAAACGTTGACAGAAATAAGAGAAATGACAGACAGCATCAAGAAAACCTGGAAAGACCCAGTAGGCCTATTTTTGAGTATCATAATCCAAAAAACATGAAACTACACAGCTACCTCCTTTTGCTATCTGGCATACTTGTTTCTGCCTGTAGTTCTCCGAAAAACAATTCGGGCGAATCTGCAAAACAAACAATTGCGGCAGAAATCACCCACTCCTTTTTTATTGCAGGGCCCGACTTTACGGGAATTTTGGGCGAGTCAGGAGAAATCCTTTGGGATGCTGAACGTCCAGGTGCGAGAGATGGATATGTTTTGGACAATGGACATGTATTGATTTGCTGGTCAGAAGAAGTACTAGAGTTTAACAAGGATAAAAAGGTCGTATTCCGATATGAAAAGTCAGCGTTAAACAAGGAATTAGGTACCGCTGTTCGTTTGGATAATGGCAATACCCTCATTACAGAATTAGGAGATAAGCCTCGAATATTGGAGGTAAACCAAGCGGGAGAGATCGCTGTAGCCGTTCCTTTGCAACCTGAAACCGACAATGCACATATGCAAACCCGTATGGCCCGAAAATTAGCCAACGGAAACTATCTTGTCCCCCATTTATTGGCCTTTGCGGTTAAAGAATACAGCCCTTCGGGCGAGGTACTACAGACTTTCCGTACAGATTTACCCGAATTAGGTGGTCGAGAGGCTAAAAACTGGCCATTTACAGCAATTCGTCTTGCCAACGGTAATACCCTGATCAATTTAACGAATGGGAATAAAACAGTTGAGATGGATCCTGCTGGAAAAGTAGTTTGGAAAGTAAGCAATGAAGATTTTGAAGGAAGCCCTTTTCAAGATCCTTGTGGTGCCCAGCGTTTACCCAATGGAAATACAGTGATTGCGAGCTATGGAGCGAAAGAGGGGATCAAGCTTTTTGAGTTAACCCCTGAAAAAGAAATGGTCTGGAAGTACGAAGGGGTGAATAGAGTGCATCATTTTCAGGTATTAACAACAAATGGAGTAGCGCTGAAAGGAACCCCTTTGAAATAATAGGGAGAGAATGTCCTTTAGAATAAAGGAAATTATAGACTTGGAATGATTTGCCTTTTTTTAAAATTATAACGTCACTTAATAACCAAGCATTCTGTTGGCTGGCCCATTAATTTGATAAAGAATAATAAACCGATGAAGTTAGAAGCATAGTCCACATTTTCACAAGTCCGAGATTAATCATGTATAAATACAAACGTCATAAAGCATTTTGAGAAAAGTATTCCAAATAATAATTATTGTGCTGATTTCAGTCTCTTGTTCCAATTCAAAAAAAGGAATTTTTACCGAAAACAGGGTTCTTCATGTTTACGACTTGGGCTCTCTAAAACGAACTGAGGACTACAAACTGATAATTGAAAATAGAGACACTCTAATCAAATACGAATACAAAAATCTAACTGACCAAAGTAAAAACATAAATGTATTCTACATACCCAAATCAAAATTATTAAAATTTTCAATGTGGGAATACATTCCAAAAGAAGGGGGAAATTTTAAAATACCTTCTCTTTCAAAAAGGGAATTTATTTATTACGAAATGAAAGAACCGGAAATAGATGGAACTAGCCCTATTCTGTTTAATCCTGAATATGGTATTTTAGGAATTGGTAATGTAATGGCACCTAATTTCATTTACTTAAAAAACAATGCGGATTTAAATGTTACAGAAAATATAATTGAGAAATTAATAAAATAAAAATCTTTTTCAGCTATGGCTATAAATTAGTCATACTGTTTCATATAAACCAATTCCAACACTTCTAATCCGGCTAGATTCCTATCATGAAAAATATTAGTCTAATCGTTACCGACAATTCAGAATGAAAAAATCCTTGAAAATTATTGGAATCTCAATCCTATTACTGATTCTATTTAGAGGAATCATTTTCAGATTAGTAATCACATACAACGAAATTGGAACACGTCCAGAAACTGAGATAAGCAACAGGAATCTAATTGAAAAAATCGATAGTAAATTGATAAACAGAGCAATCAACTTGAAAACAATTATGGATATCGCTGATGAGATAACGAATGAGGAATTGAAATTTACAATAAATAGGGCTTCTATTAATCCAAATGAATTGATAAATACCAATGAAGCAAATTGTGTAGGTTATTCAGCAATGTATAATTCAATCGCAAATTATGTCATAAGGAAGAATAAATTGCAAAAGGAAATTAAAGCTGAACATAAGGTTGGGAAATTAGAAATGTTTGGCATTAATCTCCATCAGTTTTTTGAAAATCCATTTTTCAAAGACCATGATTTCAATGAAATAACAGATAAAACAACTGGCGTTAAAATCTCGGTTGACCCAACTTTGAGTGATTACTTGTGGATAAATAGCGTTGCTAAAAAGGAATAAAACGTTGCTCAATCGAGTAGCGTTGAGGAACCATAAGTTCACAGCCTGTCCTAACCCTTTGAAAAATCAGGGAAAGAATTGCGACTTGCTAATACGGCGGGCCACAGCTTGTCCCTAATTTAATCAGGAGCGCCCGTACTAAAGGGATACTGATGAACCTCGGCACAAGTTTTCACCCTCTGGAATAATTTGGTATCTTCAATGTCAGATTCCCATGCTGGGCACACACAAAACCTTAACTGCATTAAACCGTAGTTAGCCAAACGTTGGGCATAATCATCATGACGTATAGAAAAACATATAGGATATTTGAGAAGGAAGAGAGAGAACTAGTTTATGAAGACATCCTAAATGAATCAGGCCAAATAATCTCATTTAATGATTATCAATCCCCAGGTCAAACCGAAGGCTATAATAAATATGATGTTAATGGAATTCTAATTTGTGAACGGGAACTAACAGATGGAAAAGAAGGATCAAGAACAGAATACTCCTATAATTCAAATGGGGATATCGTAAGTAAAAAGCTCTTTGTGGCAGGAGAACTCTTTGAGGAGATGATTTTTGAATATTTGGATAAAGGTTTCGTCAAAAGGACAATCCAACATGAGGAAGAAATAGAACGATTTATTGAAAACGAGGATGGAATTAAATTTTTAAGGGAGTTCTTTGAAGGCCATGAATTAATTGAACGGCATGATGGAAAATATGACCCTAAAACTCGAACAGAACGGATAAGGATAACCGATAATGACGGGAGATTATTAGCGACTAGATTTCAGGAATTTGATGAATCGGAGAACTTACTGAAATATGAAGAGAAAAATGAAAATGGAAATGTTTTAGTTTTAATTGAATACAAATATAAAAACAACGAAATTGTTTTTGAGAAACATGATAACTATTTAAATGAGAAATACTACGAAGTAGTTTACGAATACGATTCTTGTGGGAATTTAATCAGTCAAGAAATTAGAACACCCTCGGGCAACCTTCTTGAATATCAAAAACAGATGTTTGATGAGCAAGGCCGACTAATCAGTGAAAGTGGATATTCGGTTGGTAGTTTTAATGCTATTTATGGAACGTATGTTCAAGGAGAGAAGTACACCTTTGAACACGAATATGAAGAGAAATAGGCTATGCCCAATAACTAATCATTCTGAGAGCTAGCCCTTCGACAAGCTCAGGGACCGTGCTCAGAGGCCAGGCTTAGGGTACACTTCAGTACCTTGGGAATTAGGGTTAATATGGGGAATGGTTTTCTCCTTTTGTTTTTTGCGCTTGGAGAATTAATAAGTAAGTGGTTATAGGTTGTTCCTTCGCCTTTTTCAGAAGATTAGGGCCATTTTTCTGATGGTTTAAGTGTGGTTTTCCCTCTACTTCTAATAGTTATCGACAAGGAATTTTTTGAGCTATAAATCAAAGTCAGGCACATTTTAACAGGCTTTTTCAATGAAAGATTACTTTTTTTCATAGCATAAAATATTGACTATTAACGATAGGCCTAATGTAGGAAGAAATGGCTATAACTGCCGGCTTCCTGGGAAGGGTTGGTTCAACAATGTATAAAAACAATAGCGGTTTGGGGGTTAACTCGAACTGCTTTCACATTTAATTATGTGCCTATTTCCCGAAAAGTAAGTATGGTAAAAAGCGCTACTGCACTTGACCATAGCACTAACCATAAAAGAGAGATAAAAAGTAGAACCCTGTAAGACGGGAACGAATCTTGTCATTAAAGCATTTGACTATAAAGCAGTTACTGTCCAATTTGTTTGCCTATAGAACGGACAATTCGCAGCAAATTCTCGTTGTTTTCAAGGTGAGAATTATTTTGCCAATTTGCCATTAAGACTATGACGACTTGATTATCGTAATCAGCAAAAATAAACTGGCCGAATGAACCTACCGTATACATCAACGCATCGTCTCGCAGTATCCAGACATGATTTCTGTACTCCTCTATTTGACCCAACAATTTATAGCTTGACTTAGAAATTGTTAGTGGTTGATCAAATGTTGATTGAAAATAACGCTCAGGGATTATTTCGCGACCTTTATAACTACCTCTATTTAACATCATTTGACCAAATCTAGCAGCATCCCTAAGGGTTATTGCCATTCCAAAACTAGCACCTGGATTACCGTCTTCATCAATTGCAACAGCTCCATCATATCGGGCTTGTAAAGGTCGCCAAAAAGTTTCTTCTATCAACTCAGCATATTGCTTACCTGTTACCTTCTGGGCAATCATAGCCAACACCTGTGTATTCATGTCGTTATAGGAGAATTTAGTGCCGGCAGCAAAAGTGGGTTCCTGAAACTGCTGAATAAATGAAAGAACAGAACGGCGTTTAACCCCTAGCCCCTTTGGCTTCAGTCCCAGATGAATTTCACTCAAATAGCCATAATCCCCAGCCTTATGATAACTGCCAAAATCAGGAAACCCAACTTCCATATCAAGCAGATTTTGCAGTGTAGCCCCTTTAAAAACGTCGGCATCCAAGTCAGGTAAGTATTCGTTTACATTTGCTTCCAAGTCTACTAAGCCCTCGTTCGCTAGCTTGTGTATCAACATACCAGTGAACGTTTTTGAACTAGATTGTAAAATTTGAATATCATGTTTTTGCATTCCTTGGTCATAGGTTTCAAAAACCAATTTGCCATCATGCATAACGGCAAAGCCTTTCATTTGTATTGACTTCAGAAGGTCTGGCAATAGCACCTCTTTCTCCTTATTAACAGGAATCCTTAGCTTCTTGAGATTGAATGGGTCATTTTTTATTTCGGCAAGTGCTGGCGCTTCAGGGTCAGCGTGGATAGTAGCCATCGGTATAAACTCACGTGGATGATGACTTGCATAACGACTATAAGGCCAATGTTGCCAGTTAAGGAGATTGATATCACTACGATCGAACGGAGTATTAAATGGCATGTCGCGTATCGCGTCAAGTTTTTGATTAATTTTTATTGCCTCTATATCTTGACCGCTGGTTTGTGTGCTGATAAATAAAAAGCATAACGCAATAAATATTTGACTTGCCAGATAGACGGCTTTAAAATTTATAGCCATTTTTTTCTTAAAAATAGAGAAATTATACCATGTATTTTTAATACAAAGCCTTTGTGTATACTTTGCCTTTCGTAGTTAAGTTGCATTATTCAAGACCAAAAACGCAGAGTAAAATCAAGTCTTACCACATTTCAACTTTACAACTACAGAAAAATAAAGCAATAACGACCGGTAATATCAAGCATTTAACGGCTGGCCGCCCTTCACCACCCTGTTTTTCTTCGTAAATTTGTTGACTAAGAAATAATCATACTACTAATGAAATATACTAATTTAGGTAGAGGGATGCGCTTGTTTTTGCCACTAGCATTTATCGCTATTTTTAGTTTAGTAAATGGATGTGCTACCCTTAACAAAAGCGCCGCCAATAAACCTTTTACAATTATCGTTCTGCCCGACACGCAAGGCTATGCGGACACCAGGCATAAGGAGACACAGAAGCACTGGCCAGGAATTGGTGATCAGCGTGACAGTTTCTTTATGCAAACGGAATGGATCAAAAAGAACCGAAAGAAGCTGAATATCGCATTAGTGGCACATGTTGGCGACATCACACAGACAGACCACTATGAAGAGTGGAAGATAGCAGATACCGCTTTCAAGACCATTGACAACACCGTTCCTTATATATTGTCCTCGGGAAACCATGACATGGGATACTCAGCAAAAGATCATAAAACAAGTCATTCCCGTGAAAGCCTACTTAGCTCCTACTTCAAACCTTCTCGTTTCACAAAGAACCCTTTGTACAAACCGCTTTTCGGTTTTAATAAAAAGCTGCATTTTAAAGAAGATGGGCAAACTGAAAACTACTACCTCTTCCTAAAAGAAGGCGAGATGAAGTTTCTTGTATTTAGTTTGGAGTTTAAACCTCGGGACGAGACCCTTGAATGGGCGAATAAAGTGGTAGCACAGCATCCTGAATACAGGACCATCATCGTCACACACAGTTACCTAAGCAGAAAAAAGGGAGAACGAACAGGTGCTGACAGCTATTTGGTGAAAGGCAACTCAGGTGAAGAAATGTGGGAGAAATTTGTTAGCCAACACAAGAATATCTTTCTGGTTCTTTCCGGCCATGCCATGGAGAATTTACTGAGCAGCAAAGGCAAGCATGGAAATATTGTGCACCAGGTTCAGGCAGATTATTGGTATTGGGACAAGCCTGAGATCAAGGCAGGAAGTGGTTTCTTACGCATCATGACTTTCTACCCTGAGAAAAACAGTATTGAGGTGCAGACTTATTCGCCTGTAACGGCTATGTTCCTAACACGTCCCACAAGCATGTTTACTTTGGATTACCCTATGCAGTAGAAAGGTAAGTAGGGATCTTGACAATAAGTATCAACCCAAATAAAATGCTGCAGCAGTAGGCACAATGCCTTCCCTTTGGACATGGGAGTACACTTAAAATTATCGATAGATCTTTTTATTGAAACCCTTATAAACCAAAAAGCCCTGTCCGAAAAGTTGTATTTTGGCTATTACCAATAAAAATGTGGTCTTTCCACTAGCATCTCTGTCCGAAATCCTTAATTTGATAAAGAAAACAAATCAAAGGGGTTGGCTACATAGCGTGTATATACGCAACTCCAATGTCTATAGATGGATATATACAGATATTGGCATTCATTAAAACAGAACTCTATGTTAAATGAAATTATCAGAAAAATTACAGAAGAGTATTCCGTTTTATCAAAGGAAACTATTGATGATTGGAAAGAAAACAGCAAAATTCTAGAGCTTAAAAAAGGAACTCAATTAGTCAAAGAGGAGAAGTTTACGAACAAACTGTATTTTATTTACAAAGGAAGTGCAAAAGCATATCACTTAAAAGACGGGAAATTAGTTACAGATTGGTTTGCTTTCGACAATCAATTTATTTGTGCTATAACAGGTTATTTCCTGAAAGCACCAAGTGAGCATTGTATTGAACTAACTGAAGACAGCATTATTCTAGAGTTTGAGCGCGAAAAATTAACAGAACTATCAAATCAATACCACGATTTTGAAAGGCTTTCAAGAAAAGTCATAACCAGAATAATGCTTCAACTTCAGCAAAGGGTTGTTTATCTACAATTCGCAACTGCTATAGAACGATATGAATTCTTGCTAAAACAATTCCCTGAAATCGAATCACACATTTCATTGGGTGATATTGCCTCATATATCGGAATAACACAAGAAACTTTAAGTAGAGTAAGAACAAAAAAATACGGTGATTTGATTTAGGTCAAAAGATTTGTGCCCTTCAATTAAGAGCTTTGTTTGAACAACCAAATCAAGGCATTATGGACATAAAAGAAAATTGGCAGCTTATTAAAAATCATTTTAATGTAAGTTTTAAAACAAGCTTGTCCGTTTCAATTGCCTCTGTTACCAAAGACAATATGCCAACAGTGACACCAATCGGAACACTGTTTTTAAATATGGACCATACAGGTTTTTATTTTGAAAAATTCCCAAAGACAATACCGGAAAATGCAAAAACGAATAAAAACATATGTGTTTTAGGCGTGAATAGCAGCAAATGGTTTTGGCTAAAAGCACTTTACAAACTTCAGTTTAGTTCATATCCCGCAATTAGACTTTATGGTGAATTGGGAGAAAAAAGGAAAGCATCAGGAATCGAAATCTCAAGACTAAATAGACGAATGAATGCAACCAAAGCCTTAAAAGGAAATGCTTATTTATGGGGGGATATGGAATTTGTTCGCGAAATAAAATTCACAAAAGCAGAAGGGGTAAACATTGGAAAAATGTCAGACGGATTTCTAAAATAAAATCATAGCTAACAGAGCTTAAAAATGAACGTAAAAAAACTACACTACTTCTCAGGAATTACGATTACAATTTTCGTAGGCCTACACTTATTTAATCATTTTTATAGTCTTTTTGGAGCAGAAGCCCATATTAATCTGATGAATGATTTAAGGATTATTTATAGGAATGTAATTGCTGAAACGATATTGCTTGTTACCGTTGCCACACAAATTGTTTCGGGAATAAAATTGTTCTTAAAGAAACGTAAAACGAAATATGATTTATTTGAAAAACTTCAAATTTGGACAGGACTTTACCTTGCTATTTTTTTAGTATTTCATTTAAGTGCCGTATTATTTGGCAGATTGGTTTTGGAGCTAGACACTAACTTTTATTTTGGAGTTACTGGACTTAATACGTTTCCTTTAAATTTGTTTTTTATCCCATATTATGGACTTGCAATCATTTCGTTTTTCGGACATATTTCAGCAGTTCATTCGAAAAAATTAAAGAAAAATATTTGGTATTGAACCAATTAAGCAATCTTATGGAATTTTAATTATCGGAATACTTTTAACCGTAATTATATTATATGGATTGACAAATGGATTCAATGGAGTAGAAATACCAAAAGAATACAATATATTGATTGGGAAATAAAAACGAAATGTCAATCGAGTAGACGGCCATAGGCTATAAGCCCACAGCCTGTCACGACCCTTCGGGAATGCGCCACTCACAGTTCTGCTGAGCTTGCCGAAGTACCACCCGGTCGACTGGGGGTCTAGTACCTGCCCTACCTTCGGGCTCTTCGATAAAATGATTTCTTAAGATCATTTTTTTTTTACGCTAAGCCCCAGTTCACTGGATTGTAGGTTGGGATTTGAGGTAATAGGAAACCATAGACTCGTAACCTTTTCTTCTTAGGCGTGACAAAGTTATAGTAGTAATCAGAATTAGACTTTGGGTCACTGCCCTGCCGACTTCCTGCTAAGCCGCCAACAGATCTCTCATGGCAAACTACCCCTGTGAGAAATAAAGCAAAGCTTTGCAACTTGCTTATGGTTTGCACGAGTTTCACCCTCTGGAATAATTCGGTATATTCGATCTGGACACATGCACACAAATAAGGAAACTAAAGAAAATATTCGCCCATTTAACAAAGTTTATTAAGCTTTAGAGAAATTTAAATTCTAGCATTTTAAAACGAATAAAGCCGATAGAATTAAAAAAGAAAACCTCATTTAAGATGCAAAATCCATATAACCAAACTGCTAATTCATGAAAAAAAACATTCTAATTGTACTCCTATTTTTAGTAACACTTCAGATAAGTGCGCAGCAGCTTGATGGCCCATTAAAGGTTCACCCAGAGAATGGACGTTATTTTACCAATAATTCAGGCAAAGCAATTTACTTAACCGGATCACATACCTGGGCTAATTTTCAGGAAAGCAAAACACCCGACGAAGCACTTTTCGATTATGAGGCCTATTTGAAAATGCTTAAAGCCCACAATCATAATTTCATTCGTCAATGGACCTGGGAGCATTCTAAAAACGCTTCCTGGACTAGCAATGAGGTTATTTTCTCGCCACTCCCCTATAAAACAGTTAAAAAAAATGGCAAAGAAATGTATGATGTTTCCCAATGGAACGAAGCTTATTTCGAGCGCCTTCGCAATCGAACAAAAGAAGCCGGAGACTTGGGGATTTATGTTTCTGTCATGCTTTTTCAGGGCTGGAGTCAAAACCGCTTAAAAACACCCGGCAGTGATCCTTGGGAGTATCATCCACTCAATCCTGTCAACAATATAAACGGAGTTGGACAATCGGTTAAAAACAATGGTTTTGATGATGAAAAAATGGGCACTTTACATTCGATGAACAATGGCGATGTACTTGCACACCAGGAAGCGTATGTGAAAAAGGTAATTGAAACAGTAAATGATCTAGACAATGTTCTCTACGAGATTATAAATGAAGGCGGTACCAAAAAATGGCAATACCATATGGTTAATTTGGTAAAAAGGATGGAAAAACCGATGCCCAAACAGCACCCTGTGGGCATGACGCATGCTGTGGTTGTCAACCCGCCAATGTTTAATGATGATTTATGGGAAAGCCCTGCAGATTGGATATCCCCCACTCCGGAGCCCATTTCCTGGATGTACAAGGGCACTGATTATGTTCAGGATTATAAAAATGATCCTCCGGCAAATACTGGCGAAAAAGTAATTATTCTTGATACAGACCACTTGGGAGGCCATTGGGGTACCTATATGTGGGCATGGAAATCATTTGTTCGTGGGCACAATCCTATTTTTATGGATTCGTGGGTGCCTTTGGCAGGAAACTACGACAGGAAGCAAAGCCCTGGCATATTTTATATCGGTGGCGTTACAAAAAATGATGCCGACCATCCCGATTATGAACCTTTGCGTGAAAACATGGGGCAAATTCTTGAATTGGCAAATCGCATCGATTTAGTAAATATGACGCCCCAAGACCAACTCTGTTCCACTAGGTTCTGTCTTGCCAATCCCGGTGAAGAGTATGTAGTGTATTTGCCAGATGGCACTGGAACCTTAGACCTAAGAGATGCAAATGTAGAATTTGAGGTAGAATGGTTTTTCCCGGTACTCAATAGAACCATCAAAGGAACAGAAACACTTAAAGGTGGTAGTTATAAAGCAATCGTTGCTCCATTTACAGGTGCTTCAGTTTTGTACTTGAAGAAAAAGAAGTGATTGCATGGAAAATAGCCTTTCAGGTAGATCTAGGTAGTGAAATAGCTCACAATTTTGATCCCAAAACACATCTTGAATCTCTAAAATCGATAAAATTCCAGAATAACTAAAGATAAATTATCCTACAAAGATTTGGGTCTATACATTAGTGGGTAGGTCGGAAGACTAAAAAAACAACTGATCTATATCCGGTATAAATTTTTCAAATTTGTTGGCAAAGAAATAATCATACTACTAATGAAATATACTAATTTAGGTAGAGGGATGCGCTTGTTTTTGTGGCTAGCATTTATCGCTATTTTTAGTTTAGTAAATGGATGTGCTAGCCTTAACAAAAGAGCCACCAATAAACCATTCACGATTATCGTTCTACCTGATACCCAAGGCTATGCTGACACGAGGCATAAGGAGACACAGAAGCACTGGCCGGGAATTGGTGATCAGCGTGACAGTTTCTTTATGCAGACGGAGTGGATCAAAAAGAACAGAAAGAAGCTGAATATCGCATTAGTGGCTCATGTTGGGGATATCACACAGACAGACCACGATGAAGAATGGAAAATAGCCGATAAAGCTTTCAAGACCATTGACAACACCGTTCCTTATATATTGTCCTCGGGAAACCATGACATGGGATACTCAGCAGAAGACCATAAAACAAGTCATTCCCGTGAAAGCCTACTTAGCTCCTACTTCGAACCTTCACGTTTCACAAAGAACCCTTTGTACAAACCGATTCTCGGCAGTAATAAAAAGCTGCATTTTAAAGAAGATGGGAAAACCGAAAACTATTACCTCTTTCTGAAAGAAGGCGAGATGAAGTTTCTTGTGCTCAGCCTGGAATTTAAGCCTCGGGACGAAACGCTTGCATGGGCGAATAAAGTCGTAGCACAGCATTCTGATTGCCGGACCATCATTGTCACACACAGTTACCTAAGCAGAAAAAAGGGAGAACGGACAGGTGATGACAACTATTTGGTGAAAGGCAACTCAGGGGAAGAAATGTGGGAGAAATTTGTTAGCCAACACAAGAACATCTTTCTCGTTCTTTCCGGACATGCCATGGAGAATTTGCTGAGCAGCAAAGGCAAGCATGGAAATATTGTGCACCAGGTTCAGGCAGATTATTGGTATTGGGACAAGCCTGAGATCAAAGCAGGAAGTGGTTTCTTACGCATCATGACTTTCTATCCTGAAAAAAACAGCATTGAAGTCCAGACTTATTCGCCTGTAAGGGATAAATTCCTCACACGTCCCACAAGCATGTTTACTTTGGATTACCCTATGCAGTAAAAGGAGAAGCAGCGCTCTTGACAATAAGTATCAACCCAAATAAAATACTGCAGCAGTAGGCACAATGACTTCCCTTTGGACATGGGAGTACACTTAAAATTATCGATAGATCTTTTTATTGAAACCCTTATAAACCGAGAAGTCTTATTTTGGCCTTTTAAATTAAAAATGTCAGCTCTCCACTGGAATCCTTGTCCTAAATTCTTAATTTGTTATAGAATTACAAATCAAAGGGGTTGGCTACATAATTGATATATACGGAACTCCGAGATTAAACATGTATATATACAATTGTTGTAGGTCATATCAGAACGCAAGAACGAATCAATGGAAATACCTCTAAGTAAAACCAAGATCATCCTTTATTTCATTGGCGCCTTAGTATTCGTTCTATTAGGAGTCATTTTCACATTTGAACCAGCAGCTTATGTCTCCTTCAGATATCCGAGTCCAACATTTATCAGAATCGGTGGAATAGCGAGTCTTGTTTTTTTTGGAAGGTGCTTGATTTTTATAACTCGAAAACTTCTGGATTCTAAAATAGGGCTGAGAATTAGTGAGGAAGGAATCTGGGATAATTCCAACGTGTTTGATCTCGGTCTAATCGAATGGAAAGATGTGACAGGATTTAAGACATTCAAAATTTCCTTCACGAAGATCATAGTAGTTAAGACAAGCAAACCAGCTAAATATATTGATCGAGCAAAAAATGGATTTGCGAAAAGAACAGTGAAGTCTAATAATAAAACACTGGGTTCACCCTTAACAATAATGGCAAGTTCTCTATCCATTAAGGCAGATGAACTTGAACGACTGCTAAAGGAGCACCTGGAAAAAAGTAAAACACCTTACAATAACAGCTATGAATGAATGGGGTTTTGTCAGTCAAGAAACTTTGCCGGTATTTGCAAAGTCCGCCACAATGAATAAATTTAAAATAAGACGTGGCTATGTGCTAGAGGAAAGGTTAGTGCTTTCTAACCCCCACTCATCATAGCTAGGCGTTGGCAGCAAGCAGACAAGGAAAATAAAATTCAAGATAAATTCCAAGATGTTATTTGATCAAACGGTAAAAAATATCAATAAGAATCCAAGGATAATTTTCATGATAGATGGAATTGGGGCAATCCTGTCAGCATTTTTATTGGGAATTGTGTTAGTTGAATTAAGAAGAATTTTTGGAATTCCTAAATCAACGCTATATTTTCTTGCAGTTTTACCCTGCCTTTTTGCTATTTATGATTTTTATTGCTACCGAAAAATTGACGAAAATTTAGGAATATTCTTAGAAGGAATTGCTATTATGAACCTAATTTATTGTGGCCTATCAATCGGTTTAGCATTTTGGCATTATCAAGAAATAACACAATTCGGTTGGATTTATATTATACTTGAAGTTATGATTATAATTACACTTGTTATACTTGAATTAAGAATAGCAAAAAGCTTGACCCTTCGACAGGCTCAGGGTCCATAAAAAAGGTTTACCATAGGACACGGTTCCAACCTTAAGCTAACAAACACTTTTTTTAATCCTAAACCTCTATAATAAACCAAACAGCTCTGGTTGAAAAGTTCTATTTTGGCTTTTTCCAATAAAATGTCGCCACTTCACTGGAACCCATGTCAGAATCCCTTAATTTGTTAAAGGAAAACCACCATAATCGACTGATAAATAGTTAGTTTAACGCAATTCCTTTGGTAAAACATGGATATATATCAACGTTCGGTAATGACATTTAAGCAAAATCAGGTAGCGGATTTGAGAATGATTTAGACCAGGTTATTTGAGGTGAGGTAATTGATAAAATAAAATGCACTACGCTTATTTTGCATAGTCTAAATGATAAGTCTGTTAATATTGAGATGGCAAAATATGCAAGTCAGAAGATTACAAATTCTGAATTAAAGACCTATGACAACAAGTGGGGACATTTATTTTGGCAAGGAGAAGAAAGTAAAAAGCCAATAAAAGATTTGATGGGGTTTTTAATGAATAAAAAACCCTATATTAAAGTAAAGGAAATCATAGCAGCCTGCGGGATACTATGACTTCTTACCCACCTTTAGGCATCATTACTAAGGCAATTATTCACAACGGTGACTTTTTATTAGAAATAATATTGTCAATTATTTAGCACCAGTCAATTATGAACAACAAAAGGAATATTAAAATTCTAATCTTACTTGGCCTGTTAGGCTCAGTACTCGTCGGTATTGGCGAATATTTGTTGCACTTTCTACCTGAAGGCCCAGGCGGAGAAGTAAGTATGTTAGAGCATGTGCCTTTAAAACGGGCCAGTATAGGACATTTTTTTGCAGTCTTTGGAGCCCCTTTGTATTTTGCTGGTTATTATGGCGTTAGTGCGTTCTTTAAAAAATCTAATGAGGCTTTAGCAAACATGCTTTTGGTATTGGGTGTTTTGGCATTTTTTATTGGCGGTATTTGGATATCCTCCAGATATTTTGGAGCTGAAGTATTACAGCGAAGTCAAGGCACAGCTGACTATGCCTTTTACCTTCAATCCTATGAAGATCATTACCAGGTTTTAGTCTGGGCTTTAAGAATAATAATTGTCCTTTTATCTGGGGTATATGTATTACTGATTTTGAGAAACAAACAAGGTTTGCCAAAATGGTTGGCTATATTTAACCCTATTGTACTTTTAATTATCACCATTTCTTCTTTGGTCTGGTTCAAGCCTTTGGGTATTCACATTGCGCCAATAGCTATGAACGTAACTCATTTTATATTCTTCACTATTCTATTATTTCAACTTAAAAACAAACCAGTTAATATGAAAATTTTAAAATATTTCTTTTTTAGCGTTTTAGCATTAGTGCTGGTAATTGTGTCATTCGTTCTCCTTCGTTTTGGAATGGACGGCAATAATCCTTATAACAATGAGATTGATGACAATCTCATTCCCACATTTAGTGAAGCCTCTATTGCCTTTACGCAAGAACATAATGGAGAAGAGTCACTTCCTGTAATAGCTTCTGCTTTGATAGATATTGATAATGACGGAGTAGATGAATTGTTTTTAGGAGGTGGGTACAATCATCAAGATGAACTTTTCAAATATGAAGATGGCTCTTTTACCCTCATTTCAAAAAGTGTTAATCTTCAAGAAAAAGAAAACCTTTCAACCTTAGGCGCCGCTTCGGCTGATTTTGACAACAATGGCTTTTCAGACCTAATCATTTCTCGTGAAGATGGTATAACAATTTATTATAACAATGGCGGAAAATTTACGCCTAAAAAGGTTGACTACCCTTTAGCCGACAATGCTTCTCCTCTTGGGTTTGCATTGGGAGATGTGAACAAGGATGGGACTATTGATATATTTATATCAAACTACATCCGTAAAAAACAGATGGTGGGCCAAAATAACTTCAGTAAAACATACGGCCCGATAAGTCAATTATTATTGAATAATGGAGACAATACGTTTAAAGACGTTACCAAAGAATCTGGCCTAACCTACCAGCACAATACCTTTATGGGGATTTTTGTAGACATTGACAATGATTCCTGGCTAGATTTGGTAGTGGCACATGATACTGGTGAAGTAAGAACTTACCAGAATAATGGCGATGGCACTTTTACTGTAAAGCCTAACCCAACAACAGATAAATACGGCTATCCTATGGGGATTGCTGTAGGAGATTATAACAATGACGGCAATGTGGATTTTATGTTCTCCAATACCGGCTCAACGGCTCCTCATTTTTTTAGCAAGAGGTACGGTAGATGAAAGTGAATTTGATTCTGATTGGATATTCTTTGAAAATAAAGGAAACTTTATTTTTGAAAATGTAGCCAAAAAAATTGAGGTAAGCGATTATGAATTTTCCTGGGGAGCAGCAATGGCCGATATGAACAACGATGGCCTGCAAGACCTGATTGTTGCCGAGAATTATGTGGAATTCCCACCACACAAATTGTTTAAATTACCTGGTCGTTTTCTAACGCAGAAAGCCGACCATACCTTTGTCGCTACAGAAAGTAAGAGTGGTGTAGTCAACAAAAATTTCGGAATTACACCGCTGGTTAGTGATTTTAACCAAGATGGATATCTTGATTTAGTATGGGTAAATATAGGGTCGCCCACAAAGGTATTTATCAATAATGGTGGTGAAAACAATTTTATTCAATTACGATTTGCAGAAAATGCCAAGAACATTGGCGCAAAAGTAATATTAACTACGAGCTCAGGACAGGTCCTTACAGAAGACTATGTTATCGGAGAAGGCTTGGTTTCTGATCAATCAGCAGCTGTGCATTTTGGCTTGGGAAAAGAGCAAATTAAAAGCATCCAAGTGAAATATGTAAATGGTGAAACGCAAAATTTAGAAGATTTTAGCATTAACACAATAACTTTTGTGCCTGAAATTATAGCAGAAGAAACCTCAGATGTTGAGTAAATTAATTAACATATTAATTACCCTTGTTTTCAGTTTTGGAATTTATGGAGCAGGCGGATTGGTATACAGAGAATACACACTAAAGCAGGTATGCCCACAAATCTTGGGCATACCTGCTTGCTATATTATTATGGCATGTTTAATTGTTCCACTCATAGCACATCTATTCAGTTTGAGTAATAAGGTATATTTTATAGGAACAGCCATCGCTTTAACGATTGCAACTTATGGCACCATGTCTCAATTATTCGGCATTGCTGATTGCCCTAACACCAGTAACGGCATACCAATGTGTTATATATCTTTCTGTATATTTTTGACTTTGGTGGTGTTCAAATGGATAAATATCAAAATGACGAAAGCCTAAAAATGGCCATGATTAATGCAGGTTTTGTTATTTAAACCAAAGTTTTTAACCAAGTCCGCTGGGCCTTTTGATATATATTCAAATTGAAAAAATAAAACAAAAAGCTTTGGCTAAAGGCTTAATCTAAAGTCCCCTATTTCTATTTCCTTAATAACCATAGCCGAAGCATTGTAAATAATCGCCAAATATTTTATAAAATTCACAAATGGACGAAAAAACAAAAAACAGATTAGGAGTAGAGGAGAATAAACCAACCGACTGGTTTGAAAGGCTTTATTCTGACGCTGATGAAGGAGGCGAAGGTGTTCCATGGGCAAATATGGCGCCCCATCCAGTATTTAAAAGTTGGATAAGCGATAACCCAAATACGCAAAAAGGAAAAACAGCTTTGGTAATCGGCTGTGGGATGGGTGACGATGCCATTGAACTTGAATCACAAGGATTTAAAGTAACCGCATTTGATGTTTCAAACAGTGCAATAGAACTTTGTAAAACCAGATTTCCAAATGCTGAGGTTAAATTTATTCAAGCCGATTTATTAGAAGGAATTTCAGACTGGAACCGAAAATTTGATTTTGTATTAGAAATCTACACCATTCAAGCCCTTCCACCTAAGTATGAGAAAACTTTGATAAAGAACATCTCCGACTTTGTAGCAGACAACGGAAAGTTATTGGTCATCACTGAAACACAAGAAGGTAAAAGAACTTTTGAAAATGGACCTCCATGGCTTTTAAATCATGAGTACCTTGAATCCTTTGAAAGTTGTGGTTTAAAACAAATATTTCATTCAAGCAATACTGAAACTGAAATGGGTGAAGCGACCCATCTTACAATATTTCAGAGACAGCCCTAGCAGCAAAGTCAATTTTTAGTTTTCTCCAATAAAGATGAAGTTCTTCCATTGGAATTTTCACCCAAAACCCGCTATTGGATAAAGAAAAAGCCCCTATCACATTGGGAATTTAGACAATCAGAAAACTGACCTTGAACCCGACCGAAACCGACATAGCGAACAGAAAACCAATTTGGGAAGCACTTTCCAAATTTTACCTGGACACGGAACTACAAGAAGAAGACTTCAAAGAAATTTGCAAGACTTTTCATAAGTCCCCATACGACCTTGAAGAAATCATGGACATTGATCGCTATGAAGTCTTTCCAGTACTCCAAATGAACCTCTTGAGTGTAGCAGGTGAATGGGAGGGATTTGACAAGGACTGGCTGTTTTCAAAATGTCAGAAGAACTATAAGAAACGAACAAGCCGCCTTTTCAAATTTTGGTACCGAGCAAACAACCGACTCTGGTATTGGATGAAGAAGGATTATTGGGAGCGCGTAAAAAAAAGAAATGAAAAAATGCACCAATACATTAAGCCATTTCTGCACCACTTCCTTTGGTGACCATGAAACGTTAAAAGAGACAATTTTCATTCGGAAGAATGAAGGGTTAACCTCAGCCCTTGATCAACCCTTTCTTGTGCCTTGAAATCACACCTCTTCAATGCTTCGGATGCATTTTTTTTACAAGTCTAAAATCGATTTAATTAAATCATTATTTAATATATCGTTTATAATTTTTGAGGATTGCACGGGTGTTTGTGCAGGATGACTTTGAAAGACTTGTTTGTTTAGTTCATCTACTGTATCGGTCAATGCTACAGCTTTCTTTTTTGATAATGCGCTGATTTTCGATTTGTACCCCGTATTAAACTTCAAATTACCAGGATCTACTTTTCCATCATTTATATACCCCCTTGTTTTCTTTGAACACCTACAAGGGTTGGCGGAATTGACTAAACCACAGCGCTTGTTCATCCAATTATAAAGTTCTTTACGCGTTCTCGTTAGTTTAACCCTGAAATTACCTGGTGTTATGCCTAAAATCTCTCCTCCAAGGGTATGACCAATTTCAAACATTTCACCCAAAACATAGATCATCCGTTGTTCTTTTGATAAACAAAGCAACATACCGGTGGTACAGTTAATTCTTATCTCTTCAATGGTATCTTTAAGCTCTTTTTCTTCTTGATCATTTAAATCAGTGCTTGGAACAGCGTCTATAGAATCAAAATAACTGTCGAAGCTCACAAATCTTGCTTTAGCACTTTGTTTTTTACTGTTAATAAAATGATTAACAGTAATCCTATACAACCAAGTTGTGAATTTACTTTCAATTTTAAATTTTGATAAGGCGGTAATTATTTTTATAAAAACCTCTTGCGTCAAATCTTCTGCATCTTGAACATTTCCTGCCATTTTAAGGGCCAGGTTATAGACAAAAAGTTGATGCCGAATAATCAAAGTTTGAAGCGCTTTTTTATCACCATCGATGGACAATTCAACTAGTTTGTTGTCGCCAAAGTCAGTATAGTTATCTGAAAGAAAATCAGCCATATGCATAAAAATTTAAAAGCCTCATTTCAAATATATCAAAATGAGGCTTATTGATGAATTAAATAGCGTTGATTCCTCCATGCACGGGAATTTCCTCACCAATTATATACGACGAATCGTCTGAAGCCAAAAACAATACAGCCTTTGCTACCTCTTCAGGGTTTCCAAAACGTTTCAATACTGTTTGTGCGGTTATAGCTTCTGCGGCACCAGCAAGCACATCATCTGGTAAACCAATTTTACCCCAAAATGGTGTTCCTATTGGACCAGGACTTACTGCATTTACACGTATTCCTTTGTCAGCAAGTTCAGCTGAAGCAACGCGAACCAATGACCTTAATGCAGCTTTGCTAGCACTTAATAAGCTGCTTCCTCCAAACCCTACTTCGTTTAAATACGAGGTTGTGATAATCACAGAAGCATTGTCATTCAAATTTTTGATTCCTTTTTGCAAAGTGAAAAATGCCCCTTTAAAGTTTACATTCATCATGTCATCAAAAAATGCTTCATCCGTATCTGCTACAGGCGCTAATTTTCCTTTTCCCACATTTATGAATAAGGTATCAACTCCTCCGAATTTAGAGGTGGTTTCTGCAAATAACCTTTCTAAATCTGAATGATTGGTAACATCGCCTTTTACACCATGACTATTGGCACCCAATTGTTTTACCGCTGCATCCAAAGCTTCTTGCCCTCTACTAAAAAGAACTACTTTGGCGCCATTATCAATAAACTCTTGAGCTGTTGCTAAACCAATACCACTTGCTCCTCCTGTTATGACCGCTACTTTACCTTCTAATTTTCCCATTGTTTTGTTATTTAAAATAATTGAAACCTGAATTTTATTTTTGTCTCTATTACTTAGACAGTGGAAAAACAGAGGTGTTACAAAACTATATGAAAATAGAACGGGTGACCGTACAGTAGCGAATAGGTCCAAGTAGAGCTGTCAGAAATGCCAATTGAAAAAATATGGATGGCAGCATTCAGACAGAAAGCAGCCGGATGAGATTTCATTCTATGCATTAGATGCATTTGGTAATCTACGTGGCGGAGTTAGTGAAATTATAAATATCAAAAAATCCCTGTTAGGGGTTAAATTATTGTGGCTAGTGGGGTTACTCCTGGTTAAATCCATAAGTTAACCCCATTAGCGATTATTTTTCCTTTGCAGCCAATCAGGAGTGCCTGAAGGTTGGTAAGCTTCCATTTTGTCCAATAACTCCACAGGGTCAGCAGCAACAATTAAATTACTCAATTGATCGGGTTTCAAAAAACCCTGGTCACCGACATGGGTTAAAAAATCCAACAACTTATCATAATAGCCGGACACATTATAAAGGGCCAATGGTTTTTGGATGTACATCAGCTGATTGAGCGTCATGATTTCAAACAATTCCTCCAGTGTACCTATTCCACCGGGCATGGCAATAAAACCATCGCCTTTTTCGGCCATTAGCCATTTCCTATCCCGCATCGTTTCCACTACGATCAAGTCTGTGCAGCCTTGGTGTGCCACTTCTATGTCTACTAATTTTTGGGGGATTATTCCATAAACAGGGCTTTTGGAAGCTAGCATCTCATCGGCAATTACCCCCATAAGTCCTACATTTCCGGCACCATAAACCAGCCCCAGCTTTCTCTTGACCATTTCTTTGGCCAATGCTTTGGCCTGACTCGTATATTCTGGAAGTATTCCAGTACTTGATCCGCAGTAGACGGTGATATTTTTCAATGAAAACATATTTAATACTTAATTTTGGTAACCAGTGCTAAAATAGAAATTCATTAGCTTAGGTCGGGATTTTATTTTTTATACGGTTGTTTTACCCAATCAGATTAGAATTGACTTCCCTCCAATTATTTATCTGGTTCAAAACCTTAAACCAATTAAAGCCATTTTAAATATAAATCACGCTATCCTAACAATAGTTGGGTAATTTGCTTCTATGGGTTCAAAGCTAAAAAGAAATTTATAATAGGCTTATATTTAAAGTACCTTTTGGGAAGAGGAAAGAAGCCGGCAGAAGGGGAAATGATGTCAAAAAATTTCTTTTCAATCAAAAAAGTACGTTTTAACAAAGGTTTTTGAAAAAGCTAAAGTAATTTTACGTTATGAAAATCTGTTTTGCTACGAATAATTCAAAGAAACTGAAAGAGGTAAGGGCTGTTTTAGGCAAAGAGTTTGAAATTGTCTCCCTTGAAGAAATCGGATGTAAGGAGGAATTACCTGAAACCGGTGACAAGCTTGAGGACAATGCTTTTCAAAAAGCCCGTTACGTCAAAACCCATTACGGGGTGGATTGTTTCGCCGATGATACTGGATTGGAAGTAGACGCTTTAGACGGTGCTCCCGGTGTTTATTCGGGTAGGTATGCGGGAGAACCAAGGAGCGATGACCGGAATGTTGACTTGCTGTTGAAAAATATGGCTGAGAAAAAGGACCGAAAAGCTGCTTTCAGAACCGTCATTGCTTTGATTATTGGAGACGAAGAGTGGGCATTTAATGGCAAAGCTGAAGGAGAACTAATCGGCGCAAGATCTGGGGAAGGTGGATTTGGTTATGACCCAATATTCAAACCCCTGGGTTATGACAAAACATTTGCGGAATTATCGCTGGAAGAAAAAAACACCATCAGCCATAGAGGTAAAGCGGTAAGATTATTGGCTACGTTTTTAAAAGAAAAATCTTCGTAAATTCTCCGTAACTATTGAATTCTGAAATTATCAATATATGACCAAACCATTTATCATAGGAATTACTGGCGGAAGTGCTTCGGGTAAAACACACTTTCTAGATAAGCTATTGCATTCCTTCGAGCCTGGGCAGGTATGTTTGATTTCTTAGGACAACTACTATAAACCGAGGCATCAGCAGCCTATGGATGAGCGCGGCATACATAATTTTGACACGCCGGATTCCATAGACTTTGAACAATATGCCGAAGATATCCGGAAGATCCAGGATGGTCAAACCATCACCCGGCAGGAGTACACCTTTAATAACCCCAACAAAAAGCCGAAAATGCTGACTTTCACTCCTGCCCCTGTAGTGGTGGTTGAAGGTATTTTTGTTTTGTACTACCCTGAACTTGCCAATCTATTGGACCTAAAAGTTTATATAGATGCCAAGGAACACATCAAGCTAAAAAGAAGAATTGTAAGAGACAAAGTCGAGCGTGGTTATGATCTTGACGATGTGCTTTACAGATATGAAAAGCATGTCATGCCTACTTATGAAAAGTACATTGCACCATTTAAACACGATGCCGACCTGATTGTGCCCAATAACAGCGATTTTAAAAGAGCATTAGAGGTCATAAAAACATTTTTACGTGCCAAAATTAAGTAGCTAACCCAACTGATCCTTCCTGTTTTATTCCTTCTATATCTCAATTTGCTGTCCTAAATTCTATCCAACCCAGGATATAAAACCATAAAAACCTGAATTACAGCATGTTTGACAAGTGAAATTAAAAAGGACAGCCATGCCTTAATTGGAAAAACTTTTTTATATTTGCAACCCATGAAACTGAACAGGAAAAATAGAGGATTAATGCGCCAAAGGCTTACATTACTGATAGTAATGCTTTTTTGCGTATTTGTTTCCAGTTCAGAGATTGTGCTAAGCCTTGATTCCAAGGAAAATTCTTTAGAAGTACAATTGGATTTATCTTCTGACAATGAAGATGGAGAATCAAATGATACGCGGACCTTTATTCACTCTGGTATAGATGCTGTAGTTCCTTTTGTAATGTATGCCTTTGATTTTGCATACCACTTCATCTATGAAATCATTATTGCCGACCGGCCTCAAACCAATTTTCTATTAGGTACAGATCTTGAATACAATCAATTATTCAAAATACTTTTTGAGCAGATTATTTCTGTGAATGCACCCTGAGTAACACCAATCTTTAAATTTTTCATTTACTGCCAACATTGAATCTTTGATTCAAATGAAAAATGCTATACAAAATCAAATACAACATTTAATATCTAATCAACGAACATGAAAAACAAAGGGATAATCGTTTTTTTTACGGTGGTCATTACAGCCCTATGCCTGTATTACTTATCTTTCACATTGGTTTCCAACAATGTGCATGAGAAAGCCACTACCTATGCAACTGACCAATCGGGTAATGTCGATTTTGACAAAAGACAAACCTACCTGGATTCAATCTGGAGAGAGCCCGTTTATAATTTCTTAGGCCTACCATTTACTTATCAGGAAGTTAAAAACACTGAGCTTGGTTTAGGACTTGACCTTCAAGGAGGTATGCATGTAACACTGGAAGTTTCTCCAGTAGAAATTGTAAAAGGTCTTGCTGGAGGCAGCAAGGATCAAATTTTTAATGAAGCTGTAGCCGTTGCCCAAGAGCGCGCCAAAACTGTTAATGATAAATTTGTAAACATCTTTTATCAGGCTTGGCAGGAAAAGGCTGGCGATAAGTCATTGAATACTATTTTCGCTACAGCGGCCAATAGAGGAAGAATCTCTTTAGAGACCTCTGATACTGATATCTTAAATATCATTGACAGTGAAATTGAAAATGCGATTGACAGGTCTTTCAATATTTTAAGAACCAGAATTGACCGATTTGGTACTTCACAACCAAACATTCAAAGAATTCAAAATACCGGAAGGATTCAAATTGAACTTCCAGGTGTAGACAATGCTGAAAGGGTAAGAAACCTTCTTCAGGGTGTTGCCAAGTTACAATTCTGGCAAGTAGCAGAAATGGATGAGTATGGTGATGCGTTACAGCAAATCAATGCTTTCCTTGTAGAAGAAGCAAGAAGCCAAAAGGCAGCAAATGTATCTTCTGACACGCCAGCGGCGACTGACACTACAGGTTTAGAAAGTGACCTTGAGAGACAACTTGCTGAAGGTGCTACTGATGCAGATTCTTTAGGAATAGACGCTTCTCCTCTTTTTGCTTTGCTAAAAGCAAATTATGGATTGGTTTATGAATTAAGAGATACCATTGCCATCAACAGGGTAATGAAAAGAGACGATGTGAAAGCATTGTTACCAAGAGATGTAAAATTCATGTGGTCTGTGAAACCTCAGGTTCAGGACGGAATTGAATTATTGGAATTACATGCTATCAAAGCCCCAAGAGGAACGGATCAGGCTCCTTTAGAAGGTGATGTGATTACGGATGCGAGACAATCTTTGGATCAAGCCTCAAGACCAGCTGTAAGCATGCAAATGAATGCAGAAGGTGCTAGAAACTGGAGAAAATTAACTTCAGAAAACATAGGCAAAAGGATTGCAGTAGTATTAGATAATTATGTATACACTGCCCCTACAGTACAAGGAGAAATTCCTTCTGGACAGTCTGAAATCACCGGAAATTTCTCAATGGAAGAAGCCAAGGATTTGGCTAATATATTGAAATCAGGTACTCTTCCTGCTCCTACCAATATAGTAGAGGAAGCCATAGTAGGTCCTACTTTGGGTGTTGAAGCTAGAAATCAAGGAATCAATTCTATGATTGCTGGTCTTGTTTTGGTAGTGCTATTTATGATCGCTTACTACTCGAAAGGTGGATTTGTAGCAATTGCTGCTTTGCTATTTAACATCTTCTTTATTCTTGGTATCCTGGCCCAGTTAGGCGCTGCGCTTACCTTACCAGGTATTGCAGGTATCGTGCTTACGATAGGTATGTCGATAGATGCAAACGTTCTGATATTTGAAAGGATAAAAGAAGAGCTAAAAAATGGCTCCGGTATTCTACAGGCAATTAGCAGTGGGTATGATAAGGCTTTCAGTGCTATTCTTGATTCAAACGTTACGACCTTCCTTACTGGAGCAATCTTGTACGCATTGGGTCAAGGCCCTGTAAAAGGATTTGCTATCGTTCTTATGATTGGTATCGCATCTTCTTTCTTCTCTTCAGTATTTATTACTAGAGTGATTGTTTATTGGATGAGTAAGAAAGGTGATAAAAGCAATATTTCCTTCGCTACTCCTTTTGCGAAAAACTTATTCAGTGACCTAAATATTGACTTCTTAGGCAAACGTAAAGTAGCTTACCTCATATCTTCTGGTATTATCGTAGTCGGTATGGTATTGGCTTTAACGTCTGGTATCAAATTTGGCGTTGACTTTACAGGAGGACGCTATTACGTAGTTGAATTCAGCGAATCAGTACCTGCTTCAGAATTAAAAGTGGGACTTGACAGTGAATTTGATGGTGCAGTTGAAGTAAAAACTTACGGTGCTAATAATGTACTGAAAGTGACCACCTCCTATTTAGTAAACGAGGACAATGACGAAGCGAACAGGGAAGTGGAAGATAGGGTAAAAAATGGTATTGCTGCTGTCACAGGATTTACTTACCTGGATGATGCTACCAAACTTTCCGGTGGAGACTTCTCCATTACAGGTTCAAATAAAGTAGGTGCTACAGTGGCGGATGACATCAAAAACTCTTCTTTGGAGGCCATGTTCTTCTCACTAGTTGCCATCTTCCTTTATATCCTGTTGAGGTTTAGAAAATGGCAGTTCTCACTTGCTTCTATTATTGCATTGATACACGATACTTTCTTTGTAATCGCTGCTTTCGCTATCGCAAGTGCTTTTGGTGCCACCTTTGAAATTGACCAGGTATTTATTGCTGCTATGTTGACAGTGATTGGTTATTCCATAAATGATACAGTAATTGTATTTGACAGGATCAGAGAAAACATTGCCAACAGGGGTACAAGTAAAATGGTACAAATGTTCAATGATGCAATCAATCAAACAATGGCCAGAACACTTATTACTTCTGCTACCACCCTTATCGTAGTACTAGTATTACTGGTATTTGGTGGAGAAGTGTTAAGAGGCTTTTCTTTCGCCTTATTAATAGGTGTTCTAGTTGGTACTTACTCTTCTATTTATATCGCTACTCCAGTAGTAGTTGATTTAATGAAAAGAGAGATCGACAGTGAAAACGAAGAAACGGTTTCCTAAACCAAAAAATCAGCATTAATTTTTATAAAAAGAGCCATCCCCAAAAAGGATGGCTCTTTTGTGTTTAAGCAGTATTCTATATGGAGAAAAAAGGTTAAGCTAAGTTCCGCAAGTTTTTGATCAGAAACAGAAAAATGGCAACAATTAGCTGATCCAGGCGTAACTTCAGCAGATAATAGACTATGTGCCTGCAATTTGGGGCTCAAAATGCAAATAAAATACCCTGAACACGGTATTGTCTAAATTTTTAGTAAATGATAACTTGCACCTTCTTAATATAACCATATGCAATTGTCATTCTATTCCATCGCACTGTTACTTGGGATCTTGTTTGCAACACTGTACTTGATGTTGGGTTTCAATCCTAAGGAATATAGAAGAATTAACTTTCTAGTCTTACTTATTTTATTTACAGAATTACTTTCTGTATTCATCTGGTCAAACTCAGAAGCAAGTGTTGCAGGAAACGCTTATTTGTTTAACCTGCTGTATGTCTACATCAGGCCCACCACTATGTTGCTCCTGTTCAGTCAGTTACCCTTTAGTTGTCAACTTCAAAAAACAGTACTTCCTGCAACGGCTGGGTTTATATTCGTCGGTATATTAATCAGTCTTTACTTACAACCTATCGATTTAAACCTACAATCCTATACCTACCTTATAGGACATGCCTTGGTATTGTCATACAGTGTTATTTTTTTTAAAGACATATTGAAGCAAAGTAAATTTAGAGATGTCAACCTTCTATCATTGCCCTATTTCTGGATGGCTTCCCTCATATTGTTCTCCTATGGGGAGCGCTACATATTTTTTATTTTAACCTACTATTATCCTTCAATAGGCAATTATGTTGTAGGTCACGTATTTATTTGGGTACAGTTCCTTGCTGGAATTATGTACCTTTCATTGGGCCTTTCCTTTTTTGCTCCTAGAGTATTTAATAAGTACTACACTTAAAAAGTGCTTCGTTTTGAAAATATAGTTTTTAATTTTCGCCATTAGATGTAAATTTAAACTTTAATCAAAAAAAGCAGTGTATGTCCTATTTATTCACGTCGGAGTCTGTTTCCGAAGGTCACCCAGATAAAATATCTGATCAAATATCAGATGCAATTATTGATAATTTTTTGGCTTTTGACCCCAATGCTAAAGTGGCTTGTGAAACTTTGGTTACAACTGGTCAGGTAATCCTTGCTGGTGAGGTCAATTCTTCAACTTATTTGGATGTCCAAAAAATTGCAAGAGATGTTATCAATAGGGTTGGCTACACCAAGAGTGAGTACATGTTTGATGGTAGCTCATGCGGTGTTCTTTCTGCTATCCATGAGCAATCTCCAGATATTAACCAGGGCGTAGACCGAACTGATCCAGAAGAACAAGGAGCAGGAGATCAGGGAATGATGTTTGGATATGCTACTAAAGAAACCAGCAACTATATTCCTTTAGGCCTTGATTTGTCTCACAGGTTATTAAAAGAGCTGGCAGCATTGCGTAGAGAAAGCAATGAGATCAAATACCTTCGTCCTGATTCCAAGGCCCAGGTAACAATCCAGTACAGTGATGACAATACACCTGAAAGAATAGATACCATCGTTGTATCCACCCAGCATGATGAATTTGGTGAAGAAAAACCAATGCTGGAAAAAATTCAAAAAGACATAGTTGCTATTCTTATCCCTAGGGTAAAAGCACAGCTACCAGAAGCCATACAAAAGCTCTTCACTGAAGACATCAAGTATCATATCAACCCAACAGGGAAATTTGTGATTGGTGGTCCTCATGGGGATACTGGTTTGACAGGCCGAAAAATCATCGTAGATACGTACGGAGGAAAAGGTGCTCACGGCGGTGGTGCTTTCTCAGGAAAAGATCCCTCAAAAGTGGATAGATCTGCAGCATATGCAACCAGGCACATTGCCAAAAACATGGTAGCAGCAGGTGTAGCAGATGAGGTATTGGTACAAGTATCCTATGCCATCGGGGTTGCAAAGCCAATGGGACTTTATGTCAATACTTACGGTACAGCCAATATCGCTTTATCTGATGGCGAAATTGCCCGTAAAATTGAGACCCTATTTGATATGCGTCCGTTTGCCATTGAAAATAGACTTAAACTGAGAAATCCAATCTACGAAGAGACTGCAGCGTACGGTCATATGGGTAGAGAAAATGAGGTTGTCACCAAAACGTTTATCGCACCTGATAAAGCGTCCATTACCCTGGATGTAGAGTTATTTACCTGGGAAAAACTGGACCATGTAACGGTCATTAAAAAAGCCTTCGACATTTAATTAAAATTAAATGCACATTCAAAAGACAGCCATAAAGGCTGTCTTTTTTTGTTTAGGGCTCTCCCATATTTCCGAGAGATCTTGTCAGCATTAAAACAGAAATTAATATTTACCTATAAAGCCTTAAATGGATTTATACGCAAGCCTTAACCTTGTCTAAAACACTACAAAATATGCCCTTCAATTATCAGGAATTAACCTAAACAAACTGATTCCGTTAAAACAATTGATATGAAAAGCCATCCACAAGTATTTCTCGAAAGTAGCCTGCATCTCTTCACCTATTATAAAACCCTGGGTGAGAAAGCACTTCATCAAATTCCTGAAGAAAAGTTATTTTGGCAATTCAATGAGGACAGCAATAGTGCCGCCATGATTGTCAAACATTTGTCTGGAAATATGCTTTCCAGGTGGACTGATTTCTTAACCGCTGATGGGGAAAAACCTTGGCGAAATAGGGATGCGGAATTTGACAATGACTTTAAAAACAGGGAGGAATTGATGAAGGCTTGGGAAATTGGATGGAGCACTCTTTTTCAAGCATTAGAAGGCTGTGATGAAACGGACTTTGACAAAAAGGTATATATCAGAAACCAATCACATAGCTTGATAGAAGCAATTAGTCGTCAATTGACCCACTATTCCACCCATGTCGGTCAATTGATCTACCTGTCAAAAATGCTGCACTTGGGTTCCTGGGAAAGCCTCAGCATTCCCAAAGGAGAATCCAAATCATTCAATAAAGAGCGATTTGATCAGCCCAAAAATGACGGGAAATTTTCGGATGATTACCTAAAGAAAGACGGGAAATAAAGCATGTCGATAAATAAAGAATACATAGACCAACAATATGAATCCCTGGCCCAAAAGGAGCTAAAAGTTTGGCTGGAAAAAAACAAGAAAAGCCCTTCGATAATCAATCGAATGACCAGTGGTACCCAGCGATCCATTAATAAAATCATACCTGATAAAATTCATCAGGCAGTGACCTATGCCATAGAAAAAATGGTTAAAGGAGTGTTAATAGGAAATAAATTTATTGCCCCTAAACCTTTCCTCGGTGGCCAACTAAGAGTCAAAGAATTTAAAGCGCGAAAAAGCATAAAAATCTATACCCGAACAGCATCTGTTGAAGGTGCAGTTACTGGAGCTGGAGGCATTTTGATGGGATTTGCAGACCTACCGGCCTTTCTGGCGATAAAGATGAAGATGGTTTTCGATATTTCCGCCGCCTTTGGGCATGACACCAAAGATTTCAAGGAGCGATTATTTATGTTGCATATTTTTAAACTCACCTTTTCTACACAGAAAACAAGAAATGAAACCATTGACATTTTAGAAAACTGGGACGAATATTCCAGTACGCTGCCTGACAATCTAGATGATTTTGATTGGAGGAAATTCCAATTGGAATACCGGGATTATATGGATTTGGCAAAATTAGCGCAAATGATTCCTATTATAGGAGCAGGAATTGGTGCAGTAGCCAATTACAGACTTAGTAAATTACTAGGAAAGAATGCCATTCAGGCCTACCGTTTAAGGCACCTCCAAAAGGCAAAGAAACTAGATTAATTCCAGCCTACTTTAGGTAAACCCGTTCTCCTTTTTTGGCACTTTCCCTGGCAGCATCAAGAATTTCCACAACCACCAGGTTATTTTCCAGGGAAGACAAGTCTTCCGCTGCTACTTTTATTTCTCCCTTCACAACTGCTGCCAGATAAGCAAATGGATCATTATATGGATTGCCTCTTTTGACCAAGTTTTCAGATTTTTCCTGCTTTTCTCCTTCGGTTCTGCTTAGAAGAAGGGTACTGTTTTTGGCTACCATATATCCTGTTTTGCCATACACTTCCATGTCCTTTCGGCTAAATGGCCAGTTCCAGGATGCTTGAATCACCCCTTGAGCATCAGGATATTCTAGTAAAATGGTGGCTTCGTCATCCACTTGTGGGTAAATATCGGGTTTGATTTGTTTCAGCTCGGCAGTTACAGAAATAGGCTTTTTTCCTTCCATAAGCCAGGTCATCAAATTGGCGCCATAGCAACCAAAATCAATGACCGCTCCTCCTCCATTCAACACCGGGTCGGTCAACCAATCTAAAAACTCCTGGTTTACTCCAATCTCCATGGGCCCTTCATGACCATCATTGACTATTACCCTTCTCACTGGACCTATAGCCATCTCCTTTAAACGTTTCCTCAACTCATGGTTACTCGCATACCAGGTGGTTTCATAATTGGTCAGCAAATGAATTTGATGCTTCCTGGCCAGATCAGCCATTTTAGTGGCATGTTCCATACTGACCGCCAGGGGTTTTTCTACCATCACATGAATCCCACGTGGGGCACAGGCCTCCACCACTTCCAAATGTTCATAAATGGACCCAAACGCGGTGACTGCTTCTGGTTTTACCGCTGAAAATAGGGACTCCATATCTGGATAGAGCAGTTCCTCACTTAAATTGTGTTTGGACATTAATCGCTTGGCCAAAGCTTTGTTTGGCTCTACTATCCCTACTATCTCAACATCACCAATGTCCTCTCTACCAAGTATCCAGTTGACATGGGAGTGAGTAAGACCTACCACTGCTATTTTCACTGGTGATTGTGCCAAAAGAAGTTGAATAGGGAGCAATAAAACAATCGTAAAAAAGGCAACTACCGGCTTTCTCATGGCTATTTATTTTTAATAGAATCAATTAAATTATGGAAAAACCCATCCTGGTTGGCGCGTCTTTTTTGTCTGTTCCTTTGTCTTTTTTTCTTGTTCTGTTTATTTCCCTTGACGAGAACAGACCTCGCAGAGATACCAACTTGTCCACTGTACCAAGGCTCTCTTCCAACGATATTGATGTTTGGTTTGTAATCTAAGGAGAAATTTATACCCAACAAAGTAAGCTCCACTCCACCAATCAAGTCTACACCTAAAGTTCCATTGCCATAGGTTTGTATGATTTGCATGCTTTCAGGGACTTTTTGACGACTTTCTTCGATTCCCATTGAAACACCAGCCCCATAGTAATAATTTAGTCTTTTGGTCAACAAAGGCCGATGTCTTTCCAAAATGGCATGAGCAGTGGTATTGTAGCTAAAATCAGACTGAATAATGCCCTCGATTGTCAAACCTTTTTCGATACGTTGCTGCACTGTAAGACCCAACATTCGACCTTGATCGTTGTTGGCCAATCTTAATCCACCACTCGTGCCATAACTCTGACCGATGGCCATGTGATATTGGCCAGCAGATAAAAAAATGGTGAGAATAAATATTACAAGAGGTTTTTGCATTCTAATAAATTTAATATCAAATATATGCACCAAAAATTCAGCCAAAATTCATTGCTACTGTTTCTGATAAATAATTTTTAAAACCAAAATCATTTTCATCAAGAATTCAAAAAAACGACATCTTGCACCTTCTAAGCCTCTATTTCATTTTAAACAAAGGTTTGATAAGTTAACACGCTTTAAAATTAAAATGCTACTAATGATTCAATCAAAAAAACCATTTCAGTGTGGGGAAATTTACCCATGTCTTGTGATATTGTATCAATAAATAATTAAATTTATGTCTAACAATAAAGCCTGAGTTATGAAATCGATCCTTTTTATTATCTGCTTTACCATTAGCACCGCGGTTATGTCCCAGGAATTGGAAGGTGCATGGACATTGACCCACCAAAATGGCGCAGCGATTACCGACAAAGAATTTATAAAAATCTACCAGGATGGTTATTTTTCCTTTGGGGCAAAAGAATTGAAAGGGGATAAATTTCTTTATGCCGGGGGAGGCCAATACAACCTTGAGGGAAATGTGTATGAAGAGCACCTGGATTTCTTAACCCTAGACCCGGATCAAATTGGAACCACCAATCGATTCACATTGGATTTTGCCAATGATCGACTCGTCATCTCTACAAAAATAAAAGGCGAAGACCTCATAGAAATCTGGGAGAGGGTATCGAAAGAAAGCGATGACCTCACAAGAAATTGGGTGATTACAGGAAGAAAGAGGGGCGATAATATGTCGGAAATGACACCAGGAGCTAGGAGAACAGTGAAAATTTTAAGCGGTGGCAGGTTCCAATGGATTGCTTTCAATTCTGAGACAAAAGAATTTGGTGGCACAGGCGGCGGCGAGTATGAAGCTAAAGATGGGAAATACACAGAAAAAATCACCTTCTTTTCTAAGGACGATAGTAGAGTAGGTGCCAATCTGGAATTTGACTACGAGGTTGTCGATGGAAAATGGCATCATACTGGTTTAAGTTCAAAAGGGGATCCTATTTATGAAATTTGGTCACCTTATGAAGAAGCCTACAGTACTGACGAGAAATAGTGAGGTAGCTTTCGACTTGTGGAAATCTACCATGAACATGAGCTATTTGCCTGAATGCAGGTACTGCTCTTTCAGTACCATAAACTGGCTATACCAACTTTAAGGTAGATTGTTATTTACATTTATATGAGTTTCAAGAAATAAGCCATCACCTGCCTTTTGGCTTATTTTTTCTATTTGTTACTGGTATTCTCAAGCCACACGAAAGGCAAGGTACCAGCTGACCATTTCTCAAAGAATCGGGTATGATCCGTCCCAAAGATCATGGAACCTAATAGTATGTCCTGGTCTCCATCACCGTCCATGTCCCCAACATCCATTGCCATCCACCTACCGTCTGAGCTTTCAGGGAAAGTCTGGGCCTCAAAATTCATCTCCCCTTTGTTTTCCAGGAAAACAAAACTCTCTTCAGGACTTTTTTCATAATCCGGAAAAAAACTAATTGCCGCTATGTCTATGTCTCCATCGTTGTCAAAATCAGAAGCAACGGCTTTGTATGCACCATTAAGCGGATAAAAGAAGGTTTCTTTGAAATGATTTGTCCCATCATTGAGAAAGATCCTGATCCCATGATAAGCCTTTACTATCGGGTCATAATCCGCGTTGTCACCGGCAGTATAGATAATGTCCTCTTTCCCATCACCGTTAAAATCGAACAACTCAAAATAACTGGAGCCATAAGTGGGCGGAAACCTTAAAACAGGTTCCTCTGCGAATTTCCCATTTCCTTGATTGTGGTAAACAAATATACCCTCATCTCCCTGACCAAAAAGTGCAATAATGTCCTTTTTACCATTGTTATTTAAGTCTCGGATATAAGCTTTAGTTGCGCCAGGCTTATTTCTTAACATAAATTTCTGAAAATTACCTGAAGGATCTTGTTTCCACCAGGCAAGACTTCCTGTATTTTTCCCATACTCAGCAATCACCATGTCCTCCAGTCCGTCCCCATCAAGGTCTCCCATGTCCATGTGAACTGGTCTTTGTAGGTTCTTTGCAATTATTTTGGTTGGCTCTCCTGGAGCGTTTGGCAATCGCATGACAAAACCAAGGTCCATATCCGTTGGATTAAAAGTTCCTATAACCAGGGCAAAGGTATGCTCATTCCCCTGATGAACCCATACCGTACCTTCAGGACTAGAAGCTGTTCTTTGAACTTTAAATTGGTTGTCCATGATAGCAAAAGAAGACCTTCCAACATCACTGATGTACCATTGATTCTTACCAATGATTTTGACCATCAAATGCATCGGATTTTTTGTTTTACTAGCAGGTTTGTGAAGCTTAAAATAGCTTAACCCTTCTTTGATCTCCTTAGTAGAAGCCTCAGGGAGTTGCGCTGGTGCCTCATCTAGATAAAAAGCTTTTATCTTATTAAAAATCAAAGTATCAATAGTGGGGTCTTTTGGGAAAATATTCCCACGTTCCACTATTTCTCCAGCCCTACCACCTTCTATAAGTCCGGCTCTAGTCGTGTCTGCATAGATACCAAAAAAATGGCCCATCCTAGGTAGAACTGTTTCCCAGGTAGCCTTGTCTAATAGCTGGGGTTCCGGATACAAATGACATCCTGTACAATAAGTTCTGGCAAGTACATTCGCAGGTTTTTCAAGGGGATTTTGCAGTACTTCCTTTTTTATACTTGCTGTGGATGAAGTTTTGTCTTTCTTTTGATTTTGAGGGTCTCCACTATTACAAGCCTGTCCCAGCACAATTAGAGTTAAAGCAAAGAAGTAACGAACTATCAACATGAATATTCAAGGGTTTGGATCTGATAGACAATGAATACCAAAGATAACCAAGGTCTTCTAAAAGCAAGACCATTTATTTTGTTTCGATACTAAATACCATGAAAAATAACCCTATGAAAATACGCTAATACTGGAATTTAACTCGCTTCCATACTCAAACGCATATCTGAAAACAAACATCTTTGTATTGCTATTTCAAGGGATTCGTAGTCAAATGGCTTGGTCAATACCCTGTCCATTATTTCTGTTTGGGTTTTTGCCATTTCAGAAAGGTCAGCTGTAATAGCAATGATCGGAATCTTTTTATAAAAATCCCCACACTCTCCTTCACGAATGGCTTTGGCAGTTTGGTATCCATTTAGAACTGGCATATTCAAGTCCATGATGATAAGGTCAAAGTAGGAATCTTGTAATTTTTTTAATGCCTGAGACCCATCATTGGCCAATTCAATTGTAGTATTTTGCCATTTTTTAAACATGGAACTCATTACCATTCTTATTATAGGATCATCATCCACGATTAAAAATTGTTTACCCTCTAAGTTAAAAGTAGGGTTGGCTGGGTTGCTGTTATTCATTGAAAAAAGTAGTGTTTATGCTTACAAAGAGTATAATAGTAAAAAATTAATATTTAATTAACAAATAATTATTTTCAACAACAAAAATATAGAATTCAAATTCAATTTTCAGTTTATAATTATTTCAGCATTTTCAAAAATTGATAAAAAATCAAAATTAGTAGCAAACTTAATCATTGAATTAATTATTGATTCAGACCTCCCGAATGTTTCTATTTACAAGTCGAGAAAGGAACATCAAAGGACTTCCAGAAGGAAATGATAAAGCGTGAGAGATTTCGATAATAATAGCCAACAAGATGAATGTACCCGATTGAAAAATAAATATTACGGGTTTTGTAAGTATCTTACCCGAATAAACAAGCGTCATTCTTATGGATGATGGCATGACTTCAAAATTAGCCCTATTGTATAATCAGGATTTAATCAATGACAATAGTAGATGAGTATGACTTCCATAAATTGTGAACAAATTGCACCTCCTGTTTGGGCTTCAAATACTGTCCAAAATCTACAGGGACAGGAAGTGCATTTGTGGCGAATAAACATCGACTTAAGCTTTCACAATTTGTCAGCGTTGCAAGAATTTCTTTCTCCTGAGGAGCTTCAAAAGGCCAGTAATTATTTGCGGGAACAAGACAGAACCCGTTTCATTATAGGACATGCATGCGCCAAGGATTTAATCGCTCGCTACTTAAACATAGAAGTTGCTCAAGTATCCCTAAATATAGGAACAAACGGCAAGCCTTGTATTTCCCCAGTACATAAGCTTTATTTCAATATCAGCCATTCAGGAGATTGGGTGCTTATTGCTTTCGGTCCAGAAGAGCTTGGAGTCGATATTGAAAAAATAACAGGGGATTTTATAACTGACATACTTATGGAACAATGTTTTCATAGGCAAGAAATCAAAGTCATAAAGGAATCAGGTGACTCAACTACAGATTTTTTTAAATTTTGGACTCGAAAAGAAGCTTTCTTAAAAGCTACCAGCAATGGCATGGTTGATGAGCTAAACCAATTTACCTGTATGGAAGAAGCTCAGGAATTCGAATTTCCTTCATTGTCAATTAAAGAGCATTGGGATCTTAAAAGCTTCTTGATGGATCAAATCTATGCTGTAAGTCTTTGTGCGGCCAACCCGCTTAATACTATTCGCTTTTTAAACTATTGATAGTTGCTGCCCCTTTGAAAAAAGATGGTGATAGCAACTGACAACACTCAAGGTAGGCCAAACTTTTCTCCATAACTTAAGTATCAAAACAAATTTAATAGCCGTAAGCACGATTAAAGCCTATTTTACGTACTTTTCGTAGTTTTACGATTTTTACGTAGGTAAACTAAATTATATTTAATACATTTAGGTCATGGAAGCACTAACAAACAATGAAGAACAGGTGATGCAAATCATTTGGGAACTAGAGAAAGCGCTAGTGAGAGATGTTCTGAATCAATTTCCTGAGCCAAAACCTCCCTACACTACCCTGGCTTCAGTGATAAAACAGCTGGAGAACAAAGGATATCTGGATCATAAGACTTACGGCAATACGCACGAGTATTTTCCATTGATAAATAAAAAGGCCTATCAACACAGTAGTTTTAATCTTTTGGTTAAAAACTACTTTGAAGGATCTGCCAAGAATGTTTTGTCTTTTATGGTGAAGGAGGATAAACTATCAGAAAAGGACATTCAGGACTTGGAAAAAATGGTCGAGAACTTTAAAAAGAAATCATCATGACACATCTTATAAATTATTTGTGGGAGGGAGCCATATGCCTGACCCTACTCTGGTTATTTTACAAGGTTTTCCTTGAGAAAAAAACTTTTTTCGCTTGGAACAGGGCATTTCTACTTTGTGCATTAATTGTCGCATTGGTTTTTCCTGCATTAAACTTAACGGGTATAAGCAGTCTTAATTTAGGAAATGAAGCCTTTGTAATGCAGCTGCCACAGTTTGAAATGAACGGGTCAAATCAAGTGCAAAATACCCCTTCCCCATTTTCATTATCAAACTTGGTTTTAGGAGTATATATAACCGGCATGCTATTTACATTGAGCCGGTTTATAATAGGAATTGTTTCCTTAATGCTGCAAACACGAAAAGCCAAGGCTTTTTACAACGGAAAATACACCATTCTAGAGCACCCTACCTTTGAGCCATCTTCTTTTTTCCATTTAATTTTCTTACCTGAAGGTGCTCTTCAGTTGCAGCAAAAGGTGGATTGGATTATCGCACATGAAACCACGCACGCTGATTACCGACATAGCCTGGACAAATTACTGATACAAGTAGTGAAAATAGTCTTCTGGTTTTATCCTATTTATCGGATGTATGAAAAAGCATTAGAGGTACTTCATGAATACCAGGTGGATGAGAAAATGACACAGACCTATCCTCTGCAAGAATACGCCAGGCTTTTGCTCAACCTCGCAAAACCCAAAAACTCAAGCTTATTAGTGCATAATTTCAATCAATTTCAAATCAAAAAAAGACTAACAATGATGACACAACCCAAATCAAAATGGATGGCCCGGGGCATGTATGCTTTGGCGCTACCGCTCTTTGCCTGTTTGTTTGTATTAATTTCTTGTACACCAAATGAGGACATGCCAAATTTGGAAGCTCAGGAAGAGGAAGAAATTGTTATTACTGAGATGGTAATGAAAGAAAGTATTTTCGATGTAGTGGAAGACATGCCTTCTCCAATGGGTGGCATGGAAGGTTGGAACAATTACCTTAGCGCAAACCTTGAATACCCAGAAGCCGCCAGAGACGCCCAAGTAGAAGGCACCGCTTACCTTGTTTTCACGATCACAGATGAGGGGAATGTAGTAGATGCATCCATTCTAAAGGGAATAGGCGCTGGGGAAGAGGATGAAGCGCGTAAGGCATTAGCCACTAGCCTAAATGAAGAAGCACTTAGAGTAGTAAGAAATTCCCCTGATTGGATACCCGGACAACAAAAGGGTAAAAATGTAAATGTAAAAATGCGTTTTCCTATAAGATTTAAGCTGAATTAAATAAGAATGGATTATTTGTAGTTGATTTTCCCGGTCGCTAGTAAAATTATTACTATCGGCCGGGAATCTTATTTCTCAGCCGATAGTATACTTGCAAGTCCTATTACTTGATAAAATCTATAACGGCCTTTACCACTTCAGGAGAACGTAGCCGGTGTCCTAAACCAGTAGTCGTCATGAGTTCAGCCTGAGGCCAGTGTTGATTAAGAAGGCGAGCATTGCTAAAATCAGTTAATCCATCCTTTTGGTCATGTACAATAAGTCCAGGAATAGATAAATTCTTGGCCAAATAAGGCAAACTAATCTTATCCAGATCGTCCCCAGCAACATTTTGAAACTCCTCCGTTATACTTTTTACTGTTTCAGAATTTAATTTCAATGAATTTTTATAAAAACCGATAAATTCAGTGGCACTACCAGGAGTTGACAAAGCAATAAGTTTATTAATCACTGGTAGTTTGTGCTTGGCTTGCGCATAAAAGAATGAAAAACTCCCAATTGAATGGGAAACTACGGCATGAATGGGACCATACCCCTCTAACACCTTATTAATAAGGGATGCATAAGCTGGAACAGTAAACAGTTTCCCTCCACTCTGTCCGTGTGCAGGCGCATCAAAAGCCAATAAAGTATACGCTGGATCTTCGGAAAGCAATTCGATGTACTGTTTCCACCTGAAAGATGAACTTTGCCATCCATGAAGAAACACTATTTTCTTAGGCCCATTTCCCCAACGGTAGTGACGGATTAATTTGCCATTAAACTTTAAATCCGTTTCTTCCGCTGTTCGAAGAAACGCATATTGGGATTTAGTGATTTTGCGACGTGATGGTGAACAAAAAACTTAAATCCTAATTTGCCACTTTTAGATGGCGCAACGCTATTCAGTGTATTTAGGAATATACCTAAACCCCGATAGAAAAATCTTTCGGTCATTTTAATTAATAATATAGGTGATCTGTTATTTGGGTGATTAAAAATAGATGTGGGTGCCCATTGGTAAAAGTAAAATAATATTGTCATTCCATCAATAAATTCGATAGAAAATAACCATATTTCTAATAAAACTTGCTTTTAACTAAATAATACTTACTCAGCCATAGAGGTGTCTACAACTTTAATCCTACGAATAAGTGGAATACATAACAGGCTAATGATTATAGCAATATAACCTATGTAGCCAAAATTCTGAAGTTCACCGGCAGCATTTTCAACTAAAATCATCCCCCCAAAAAAAGAAGCAAGCCCCGCTGACAATTGTTGCACAGAGGAGTTAAAACTTAGGAAGCTGCCTCGGTTTTCGGATTTCGCCGTACCAGTAATCAGGGCTGCAGCGGGAACCATTCGCCCATTAGAAGTGACAAAAAACAATGTGGAAACAACCAAAGCCAGCAAAATAGGTGTTGGTCCCAAATGGGTGATAATGCCTATCGGTATCACATTTAAGCTCATAAATATGGTAAATATTTTAACTTTCCCATATTTATCTGTTAATCGTCCCACCCATGGAGAAGTAAAAACAGTGAAAAATCCCCCCGCCATATAAATATAGGTCAGTTGAAGTTCAGAGAAACCAACATTTGCCACCATAAAGGGACTAAGAAAGGGAATGATCATAAATTGACCAAACATCATCATTATTGTTAGCGAAATGGCACGCATTTGATTTGCATTTCCAGTTACCCGCATGATCACTTGACGAGGACTTGGCATGTCCTTCCCTTCTTTCTTTGGCACTTTTATGGAAGGGACGAATTTATAAATCAGCAATAGAATAACCACCGCTAGAAATGCCAGGAAGAAAAAAGGCGCATGCCAGTTGGACATGCTGGCGATAAAAAGACTAAACGGAACTCCTACTACTGATGCAACAGAAAATGCAGCCATAACCAGGCCCATAGCACTTCCTCTTCTATGGTCCGGAATGGCATCTCCTATAATCGCAAAGATCAGTGCGGAGGTAAGGCCTCCAAATAGCCCAGATAAAATTCTTGAGAACAATAAAAAAGGGTAATTAGGTGACAATGCACATGCCAATGTACCTACAAAAAAGCCTAAAAACACCCACATTAAAATGCTCCTCCGGTCATATTTATCCAAAATAAAGGCACCGAAAAAACTACTGACCCCAGCACTAAAAGTGTATGAAGAAACCAAAAGTCCAAATTCCTGAGGAGATATTTCAAAAATGCGCATCAATTGAGGCCCCAATGGCATCAAAATCATGAAATCCACTATGTGGGTAAAATTGATGGCTGCCAAAGTCCAAAGCAGTAATTTTTCCTTTTGCATTCTTTAGAAATTATCCCTTTAGAACCCACAAAGGCTTATGAAAGTTCTTAAGATTTCGTTTAATCCGAAATAGGCAATAGATTATTTATTGACCACTGAAACTAGTCAGAAATCAGGTTACATTTACTGATTTGGGGATGAAAATATTTACCAACAGGATTTAGGAAGGTGCTTAATAAAAGTCCAACATGACTTTGGCTTTATTGTTGTACTTGCGATGAAATGACAAATCCCAAACCGGTTTTATTAAAGCCAATTATTGAATCGTAATTCTATAGACAATAGCTGTTGGCTTCAATGAGAATTAAGACACAATTAAGCATTCCTTCCAAAATTCAATCCCTGTTGGCCTAAAAAGAACTCGCTAATTGATTGCATTTAAAAGCCATTTTGCTTATTCCTATATAAGAAATATTAACATTGACACGGTCATGTCAGCTTGTTCTTGATTTAAAACGGTTTAAGACTCCTTCAATCCAATAAATCTAGCTACCTTTACGAACTTTATTTAGTCCCTAAATACAATTGCTTTTATAGAGACTGTTGAAATTGCTAAAGAATAAGGCGAGTTAGGAGTCCGGAAAAGGAATTCCTATTGTGAAGTCGGAGCTGACCACCATTTACTGGTCTTGATTTTATTTCAAACTTATTAGAACAACAATTGAAAATAGGGACAAAACCGGCCTATGGGCCAATTATTCATTTGCACTTTATGAAAATAATTAAAAAGTGCAAAATACAGGCACTAAATGCCATCATAAAAAGCTAAGCATGACATTCGAACAATTAGAACTTATATCCCCTATTCTGAAAGCACTTCAGGAAAGAAATTACAAGGAACCAACTGCTATACAAGAACAGGCCATACCAAAAATCCTGGCTAAAAGAGATATTTTAGGCAGTGCACAAACCGGTACCGGTAAGACTGCTGCCTTTGCCCTTCCTATCATTCAATTATTACATACAGAAAAAAACCATGACAAAGGAAGAGTAGCAATCAGATCTCTGATCGTAACGCCTACCAGAGAATTGGCCATTCAAATAGACGAAAACCTGGAGTTTTACGGTAAATATACCAAACTAAGACATGCCGTTATTTTTGGCGGAGTAAAACAAGGATCTCAGGTAAATGAAATCAAAAGAGGTGTAGATATTTTAGTAGCTACCCCAGGAAGGTTACTTGACCTCATCAACCAAGGCTTTATAAAATTAGACCAGGTCAAAATATTTGTTCTTGATGAAGCGGATCGTATGTTGGACATGGGCTTTATCAACGATATCAAAAAACTCCTGAAACTATTGCCAAGAAAAAGACAATCCCTGTTTTTCTCAGCAACCATGCCGGACAATATCGTTTCATTGGCAGATAATATATTAACAGACCCTATTAAAATAGAGGTCAATCCCGTTTCATCCGCTGCTGACACCGTTCAACAGAAGGTATATTATACCAATAAGGAGTCTAAGAAAGATTTGCTTTTCCATATCCTGGAAAACAAGGAAATCGACCAGGTTTTGCTCTTTTCAAGAACCAAACACGGTGCCGATAAGATTACCCGGAACTTGAAGAGTAAAAACATCAATGCAGCGGCCATTCATGGCAACAAAGCACAAAATCACAGACAAAAGGTTTTGAGTCAATTCAAAGAGGGATCGATCCGAGTGCTTGTGGCTACGGACATCGCAGCCCGTGGAATAGATATCGACAAACTTCAGTATGTAATCAATTATGATGTGCCAGAAGATCCTGAAACCTATGTACACCGAATAGGGAGATCTGGTAGAGCTGGAGAGTCAGGTACTGCAATTGCATTGTGCGAACCAGAAGAAAATGCCTATGTTCGATTGATCGAAAGGTTGATCAACCAGAAAATTAAAGAAGTAGAAGACAACCCTTATCCTCAGACTGATAAACCCATGTCTGCTATGGAGAAGAAGGACTTTAACAAAGAGAAAATGCGTAAAAAGCAGGCCTTTTTCACCAATAGAAAAAAGTCAAGATAAACACTTCCTGTGTTGTATTACAAATGCTATTGTCTTGAATGAGGCAATAGCATTTTTTTTGACATATTAACCAAAATTCGATTTAAGACTGGCCCCTAAAAAGTAGGAATTCGTCACTGCGAACCCTTTTTGGGGAGCTATTGCGACGGGAAAGGGTGTGGCAGTCCCAGTTTTCGGGAATTGCTAAGGTATTCATCCTCTTAAACCAGGCTAAGTCTACGAAGGATTATTTCTTTATATTGAGGTAAGCCTTAATTAAGTTAAGATGTTTTAAAAAACGATTCAGGCTTTCCATCAAAACTGAATTGGCCATTTTCCAAAACCAATACACGCTGGGCCATACGGGAAATTTCAGAAGCATCATGACTTACAAGCAAAGTCGTCAGTCCATATTCCCGATGAAATTTAACGATGTATTCCTGTAAATTTCGTCTCATCTCCATGTCCAGCGCAGAAAGGGGCTCATCCAAAAGTAAAATTTTTGGCTTCCGGACCATTGCCCTTGCCAAAGCAACCCGCTGCTTTTGACCTCCTGACAATTTCATGGGACTCTGACCTGCCATCTTTTCCATCCCTATGCTATTCAACAATTCATCCACAAAACTTTTGTCCTGTCCTTTGTCTAAGGCGAACACTAGATTTTCATAAACAGTCAAATTGGGGAAAATGGAATACTCCTGAAAGATCATTCCTATATTTCTCTTCTCAGGCTTCAAAAAAAACTTGTTTTCAGTGTCTATCCATGTTTCATTTCCAACAGCCAATATGCCATGATCAGGACGCATCAAGCCCGCAATCATCCGTAGGACGCTGGATTTTCCGGCACCCGAAGGCCCATATAAGCCTACCAATTCTCCCGATTGGATTTGGCAGGAAATGTCCAGGGCTATTTTCCCTTCAGCTCCGGCAAGTGCTTTCTTAAGCGATAACTCAATCATAGGAGAGCATGTGGTTTTTACGGTGATTGATCAGGTAAGTAACCAACAGGACGGTAAACGAAAAGCCAATTAATAACAAACTGTATTGATTGGCCATGGCATAATTCATACCCTCTACTTCATTGTAGATAGCAACAGAGATCACCCTGGTCTCCTCAGGAATGTTGCCGCCGACCATTAGCACGACACCAAATTCTCCAATTGTATGGGCAAATGTGAGCACACCAGCAGTGATCAGTGCATTCTTCATATTGGGCAATAGTATGCGGAAAAGGGTAACCCAGGAGCTTTTTCCCATCGTCTTTGCAGCATCTAGCCATGCATTGGGTATTCCTGAAAATCCTGAACGTAGCGGCTGAACCATAAAGGGAAGGCTATAAATGACCGAAGCCAAAACCAAGCCATGAAAGGTAAACACCAACCGCAGGTCAAAATACTGATCTAAAAATTTACCCAGTTGATTTTCCGGACTGAAAGCCAATAAAAGATAAAAACCCAACACAGTAG